>CALBMX010000035.1 GCA_937896235.1 uncultured bacterium | reverse complement strand
AGGTCGCCGCGTGATTTAGCTCGGATCTCATCCACAACTATTGACCATATCTCGGCCACTCGAGGCGAAAACTTCAGCGCTGAATCGGGACCAAAGCTCGAACAGGTACTAGACTACGCACCGCCAGTCGGCCCCCATACCCTGTGAATCGATCCTACTACTCTCTCGGCCAACTTTTTGGAATCCCGTTGCGCATGCACAACACGGTCCTTTGGCTCGCCCTCTTTGTGGGCATTGTCAAAGGCCTAGGTGGAGTGGTCGGGCTAGCCGTCCTACTCTGCATCGTTATGTTGCACGAGCTGGGGCACGCCGTTGTCGCCCAGCGCTACGGCGTTGAGGTCATCAACATTACGCTCTTCCCCTTTGGTGGGTTGGCGCAGATGAGTATCGTTCCGGAGCTGCCGGAGCAAGAGCTCGCAATAGCACTCGCGGGACCAGGGACGAATTTCTTGCTCGCGCTTCCCGGGGCTGCTTTACTTTTGATCATGGGCCTGCCCCTGACCTCGGCCCCCGCCGAACAAAGCGCCGCTTTGATTTGGAGCCTGATTTGGCTTTGGGTCGCCTTTAATACAGCGATCGGTTTGTTCAATCTCTTGCCGGCCTTTCCACTTGATGGTGGGCGCGTTTTGCGCGCGCTGCTTGTCAAGAAAATGGGTTACCTGCAGGCCACCGAGACCGCGGTCCGCATTGGACGCTATCTCGCCTTTCTCATGTTTGGCGCGGCAATCGTTATCCCGAACACCGGGCTCGGACTCGCGTTTATAGCCATCTTCATTTGGATCATGGGCGGCCGCGAGCTCATCATGGTCCGCCTCCGCCACCTGTCCGAAGATTCGAATCCTTTAGGCCGCATGTTTCAGTTTGGCGGGCAAGCCGGGCCGTTTGCACAGGGTGGCCCGAGTGATGCCGGATTTAGGAACCCATTTTCTAGTAAGAGCGCACCCGGCAGCTTCCGCGATGGCGACCAGGCGGCCGATGCGGAATTTCACGAGCCTACTCGTGGTCCCCATCGTCCTTCGATTCAGATCGATTCGATTCCACGAAAAGAGACACCCGGCGGATTTTCGGATGAAGACGTCCGGCGACTCGAGGGCAATCACGGTCGATTGAAGCGAACGGACGACTCGAGCGGCGATTAGCTGGCGCATGGAACTCTCCGGGGACAGGTGGCTATAATAATCTAATGGCATCCTCCCCACCCGAGACAACCCACCCCTTCGCCCCGCTGCTTCCCACAAACGAGCTCGAGCGTTTGATTGGACGCGAGCAGCGTCTTGGTGCCGTCAGTCACGCGATTGTTGCGGCCGCTCGCACCTCTAAATCAAAACGAGTAGCAACCCTTCACATCACGTGCTCAGACGAGCGTGAGAAAGAGAGTGCGGACGAGTTCGTCAATACCGTCGTTCGCGAGCTCAGCGGCGGTCCTTACTCGCGCCGTGCCCCTATGCGCACCGCGAACTTGGGGGCACGCTACGAGTGGGGCTCCGCTCCCCTCGCCGCCAACCACTTTGCTGCCGAGGGAACGGAAGACTCCTTAGTCGTCATCAAAGTGAGCTCCCATGTGGGTTACATCGAACATGGTGACAAGCGCGAGTACGGCCTACTCGACCGCGAGCTTGCGACAACTTTCTCCTGCGGGGCGATCTGCTGTCTACTTGATGGCGCCAGTAAGCCGTTCACCAAGGAGATGGACCTCTTGTTTGGGAGCGAGGGGCTCGACCGGCTTGGACTACTTTGCGACCCGACGGTCGTCCCGCCATTTGATCGCGCTGCGATAGCCGCGGTCATCAATTCTCGTATGCAAGCACGCAAGGCAATGCTTGATGTGGGAGAGCACTCTTGGCGCAACCCAGGACAGTCCCCCGAGAGCATCCTTGTCGTTAGCACCCTAACCATCAACCGCCCTGGCGTTGACCATGAGTGCTTGATCGGTTTTTACAGCGGTGTTCTAGACAGCGCGGAACCGAGCGGGATTCGTTTTTCCTGGACGGGACTTCCAGACGATCCGCGCCTGATCAAGGTCAGCCATGAAGCAGGTGCGCTCTACCTCACGAGTGGCGAGCCCACAACTAGGTCTGCACGCGGTCCTCGCGAGCACCGCCGATTGCCCCTGCACTCAGTACTGCACGAGCCCCCAACTCCGGACGAAGTTCACTCGGCAGTCGACGTCGCTATTGAGGAGATCCAAAGTAACCTCGAACAGCGCAAACACCCGGCCGCAAAGTTAGCGCTCGCAGGCGTGGTTGCGCTCATTGGCGAGTTTATGCCTATTGCCGGACTAGCGCTCTTGTTTAGTAGCGGCGCAGTGGAACTGCACCACGCTTGGCGAGTCCATCGCGTCGCCAGTGGTCAAGCCACCGAGACCGAGGCGCGCGCCTTGTTCGAAGAGATCAGTGACAACTTCGATCACCTCAGCGAGAACGACGCAAAACTTGCTATTGATCGCCTCGCTATCGAATTACGGTAAATGGACTCGCAGCCAGCTCCCCACAAGGATCCCCTCACTGTATTGAAGTCGAGCTTCGGCTTGACCAGCTTTAGGCCTCACCAAGCCGAGGTGATTGACGCCGTTCTCAGCGGCCGCGACGTACTCGTCACCATGCCAACGGGCGCGGGAAAGTCCCTCCTCTATCAGCTGCCGGCATTGTGCTTGGACGGTCTGGTCTTGGTGATCAGCCCGCTCATCGCCCTGATGAAAGATCAGGTGGACGCCCTGCAGAAGCGAGGTATTCGTGCCGCCTACGTAAACTCCTCGGTGAGCTCAAAAAAGAGAAGGCAGAGGCTTGAAGCTGCGGTAAGCGGCGACCTTGACCTACTCTTCATCACCCCGGAGCGCTTCCGGTCGCCGTCCTTTATGGCAGTCGAATCACGGCTCCACATTGCACTCCTTGCGGTGGATGAGGCGCACTGTATCAGCCAGTGGGGTCACGATTTCCGACCGGACTATTCGCGTGTTGGCCTGTACCGCAAGCGCCTGGGGAATCCGCCGACTATGGCCCTAACTGCGACGGCAACAGAGCGTGTTGCAAACGATATCTCCACCGCCCTCGACTTGGTGAATCCGCTGGTCGTTCGAACCGGAATCGAGCGCGAAAACCTGTTCCTTGGATTCGAGAAGATCTTCCTTGCAGAGGAGAAGCTCCCCCACTTAGCAAAACGGATTCAATCCCTCCAGGGACCCGGAATCGTCTATTCCACCCTCATCCGCGATCTCGAGGAGCTCCACGACGAGCTAGCTCGTCTGGGGATCCCCAGTCTTGTCTATCACGGAAAGCTCTCCCCTGAGGAGCGCCGCGCGATGCAGGAGCGCTTCATGGCGTCGAGCGAGGAGAACCCGACGATCATCCTCGCTACCAACGCGTTCGGAATGGGCGTGGACAAGGCCGACATCCGGTTCGTGCTGCACGCCCAAGTGCCGCGCACGATCGAGGCCTGGACTCAAGAGGTCGGTCGTGCGGGTCGGGACGGAAAGCCATCATTCTGCGAGACTCTGTTCTTTCCCGAGGACCTAGCGCTTCAACAGGAATTCATACGCTGGGCCAACCCGGATCGCGAGTTCGTATTTAGCGTATGGAGTGTACTTGAGAGTTGGGGAGAGAGGGTGGCCACAAAGGACATGGACGACCTCACCTCGGAGCTGTTGCTGAAAAACCGCCGGGATAATCGAGCGGGGATCTCACTTCGATGGCTGGAGGTCATTGGTGCTATCGAGGGGAGCTTTGAGCGCCACGACCTGCGTGTGAATCCAGCGTTCATGCCAAGTGATCTACCAGTGTTTGTGGGATCTACGGAGAAGCTCGATGGCGACCTGCGCGGGCTTTTGAAGTTGGCGATGCTCGCTAACTCGGAAGAGCGCTGCCTGCGTGCGGGTATGGCCGAACACTTTGACTTGGAGGTGCCGGACCTGCCGTGCGGTACATGCAGCTCTTGCTTGGGGGCCGACACTTGGATTCGGAGGGAGATGTCTGCATCCAAAATCATTCATGCATTGCCACCCCCTTCGTCAATGCACCCCCTAAAGGACCCAGCTCCAGCGCCGTTCCGCCGTGGGAATTGGGTTCGCATCGGCCAACACGGACTCGCCCGAGTTCTAAAGGTAGAGGGAGAAGGCCGGCGCACACGCGTAACCATCGAAGACTCCGCCTCTCTAAAGCGGAGAACTATCGATCCAAATCGAATCAAGCTTCGAGTGATCGAAAACTAACAAGTGTGCCCCCTCGCGCATTTCGGGGTACGATTTGAAAATGCCCGCGGAAGCCATCTTTGTTGCCATCGTAGCCGTCGCCTCGCTTGTCTTGCTCATCAGCGGGCGTGCAAGTTTAGACTTGGTTGGTATAGCCCTAATTCTGGTGCTCGTAGGCTCACAATGCCTTGGGCTGGACGAGGCGCTTGCCGGCTTTGGTAATCACGCCGTTGTCACACTCGCGGGCCTATATGTGATAGGTGAAGGCCTCGCCTTTACCGGCGCTCTTAGTTTTATTGCTCAATACCTGTTTCGCGTCAGCGACGGGAGTGAGTTACGACTCACGCTAGGGCTCTGCGGGGTAAGTGCGATCATGAGCGGAATCGCGAGCAACACAGCGGTCGTCCTTGTCTTCTTGCCTTTGTCGATCGAACTTGCACGCCGCCTTGACATAAGCGTATCGCGGCTCTTGTTGCCAATGGCGTTCTCCTCGATTCTAGGCGGAACCCTCACCCTTGTCGGCTCCACAACAAACCTCCTTACAAGCGGTACAGCTGAGGCCTACGGCGCACACCCCATCGGCCTATTCGACATGACTCCGATCGCCTTGGTGTTATGCATCCTTGGCGTCCCTCTTACGATCGTCCTCACACGGACCCTTCTACCCCACAGGAGCTCACTCACCTCCAGCCTTGCGGCTACGCCCATGAGAGAGTTCGTCACGGAACTTCATGTGGGCCCGGCATCCCCCTTGGTTGGCAGCTCCATCCGCGACAGCTTCGAAGCTGACGGCACGAAGCCGCTCATGCTTGTCCGCGACGAGGTCATTCTATGGCCGCCCTTTAGGGACTCTGTCGTGCAAGAGAACGACACCGTCTTGTTGCGCGGGAAGATTAAACGCCTGCTCGAATTGCAGCGTAGCCTGGGGCTTGAGCTGCTCGGCGACACACGCTTTGATCCGCGCTCGATGAAGCTCTATGAGCTTGTACTTGCACCTTCGAGCTCGTTGATCGGAATCCGATTGGGGAGTCTTCACCTGTGGCGCGACTTTGGCGTTCTGACCGTTGCCGTCTTGCGAGGCGGCCACCACTACAAAGACCTAGCCTCCAACATGCACCTGCGAGCCGGTGATGTGCTTCTTGTATGTGGGCCAGAATCCTCCGAGGCGCGTATAGAGCGCTCTCAAGACTTCTATCGCATCGCGGGAATGTCCGAGGAAGAAGCCCACCTCGAGAAACACGGAAAGCGGGCCCTCTGGGTCACGGGCGCCGTCGTCTGCATGTTTCTGCTTGGCACCATTCCCTCGCTCTCTGGCCTGTTTCCCATTCCACTCGTCGTCTTGGCTGGCGCGATCGCCATGGTCGCCACGCGCTGTATAAATACGCGTCGCGCATATCGCTGTATTGGTTGGCCCATCCTCATCTTTATCGTTGGTGCTCTCGCGCTTGGCTCGGCCATGCAGGTGACTGGCCTCTCCGATCAAATCGCAAGGGCAATCGTTGGATTGATGGCTGGGTTTGGCACGGCCGGAATATTGTCGGGGCTGCTACTTGCTGGAGCGGTCTTGAATCAGTTCGTCTCCCCCTATGCGGTGTCGGTCCTGCTCACACCGATCGCCCTCTCCATGGCGGCCTCTCAGGGCGTAGAGGACCCCCTACCGTTCTTGTTGGCCGTTCTCTTTGCTGGCTCGAACGCCTTCGCTACCCCCCTCGGACATCAAGTCAACCTCATCGTGCTAGGTCCTGGCGGCTATCGCTATTCGGACTACCTCCGCGTTGGCATCCCCTTGGGTATCTTCTATTGGCTAGTGACCAGTATTGGACTCTCTCTTTATGTCTGATCAGCTGGGCGGATGACTCGAATCGATTCCATAGCAGAGACTGAGCGCTTGCGGCTTCGAAAAATTCGTCACGATGACTTCGACTCGATGATGGCCGTGTACGGGGACCTCTCCGCTATGCGTTACGTCGGAGATGGCACGGCAATCTCAGCAGAGGATTGCAAACGCTGGATCGAAATCACACTTTCGAATTACCAGACGCGGGGGTACGGGATGTTTGCCGTCGTGCTGCGTGAGAGCAGTCAGATCGTCGGCTTCGCCGGGCTTGTCCATCCCTGCAAGCAGAGGGAGCCCGAGCTCAAATACGCCTATCTGAGCGAATTCTGGGGGATGGGGATCGCTACAGAAGCAGGCCGCGCACTCCTCGATTACGGCCGACTCGAGCACGGCCTTAGCGAAATCATCGCCACCGTAGATCCCTCCCATCGGGTGTCTCAAAACGTCCTCGCCAAGTGTGGAATGACCTTTCGAGAGGTTCGTATCGATGAGGGAGGAACACCAACGAGTGTCTGGGGGAAGCGCTCACCGATGGACCCACGTTCAAGCCGACCTTGAGGCTTATCCACGAGGCTTGACACACGCTTGAACCCGGACTGATGGCCCACCAACTCACCAGAGGCGGCGCGGACTGCGCGTGGCGGGCCTCGCTTCGCTCTATAAGTTGCCCAAGTGGATTGCGCCCGTTGGACAGTTGCGCGCGCAAGAGTGATCGCGAGTGCACTCGTAGTTATGGCGCTTGCGAACGGTCGCCTTTTCACCGTGTGCCGAGAACGCGTCGGTCTCGCAAACCATCTCGCACAGTCCGCAGCCCACACAGCTATCCGCATCGATACGAATCGTTACATAGTCGCGCACCTGCACAGGACATGCCAAACCAGGAATAAGCTCAGTGGTTACTAAGTGACGTGTAGCCGCGTGGGAGGTCAAAACGCGGCGCGCCTCGTCTTCTCCCAACTTGATCACAGCGGCGACGTCATCAAAATCAAATCGTTGCAAGTGCCCGACTTTCGGTTGAATCAGAGCAGTCTTGTGGTCGGCATGCATGTGCAACATCTGCTCTACAACGACCTCCTCCGCTATCTCAAACGCGCGCAACATGGTGCTGGTCGCGCGGTTCTTGTAGTTGGGGTCCTTGAAGGTGGCCTTGACGGTAAGGTCCACGGCGATGATCAGGTCGGGCGAGAGTGTCTTCGCAAAACGCAGCGGCAACGCGTCCACGATCCCCCCATCCATGTAATGTTTCTCGTTGCGCTGGAAGGGCTCAAAAATTCCAGGTAGAGCGCATGAGGAGTACACCGCGTCCACGAGCGAGACGTCGTCGGAACCGCGCGTCCCCCAAAATACGGAGCCCCCCGTCTCAAGGCAAATCGAGTTGCAATAGAACGGAATGCGAGTGCGAGCGACGCTGCCCGGCTCGGTGCTTCCAGGTGGCATGATCTCCTTCAGGTTGTCGCGGAAAGTATCACCGCTGTACATCGAAGGCGTCCGCGTGCCCTTCAGGAGGAACTTGAGGAAGTTCAGCTTGAAGTAGTCGCCCTTTTGAACGGCGGTAACGATATGCTCGATCTCGTCGTCCATCGCGCCACTTGCGGCGAGGCCCCCGACGAGCGACCCGATGCTTGTTGCAACGATTGCGTCATACTCGATCCCGAGCTCGCGCAGCGCGCGTAGCACGCCGACGTGCGCCATCCCTCGCATCCCTCCGCCGCCAAGCACGAGCACCGTCCGTGGACGTCCTCTGCGACCTGACTCAAAATGCCGGTGTTTCGCCTGGTCTTCAAGGCGCGCGCCTCTCTCTTTTTCTTCCATAAATATCCTTGCCTAGCCAGCTCGGCCATCTACTGAAATCAGAAGGGCCCTGCTTTGCCTACTCCTTCATCTAGCGCTTTGGGGGACTCATTGTCCACGGCACCCAAATGTTGCCATATAGCAGCCTTCCCCATTTAGCTTTTGACCCTTTTCGACGATTCTATTCGTAGGAAAAGCTTGCCAAGTGATGGACTCTGGAGGCGTTCCGCGTTTCACTGCTATATGAGGATTCCCCGCTGCTCCATTGGCGCGGACCTTTTTCGACCAAAAGCTCAACTTCGATCTTTGGCATGGAGACCTCTCCAAGGATCCGGACGAGCTGCCCACCGTCTAAGACGCCATGTCGACTCAACCCGAAATCGTGCTCGCCGCAGGCTTGCGATTACCCCAAGCCCGTGCCGGAGGTGCCTATAAGCGCGAGGATGCGGCCCATATGGGCGCGGCACTCACCCGCGAACTAATGGCTCGTACGGGACTTACTCCCGAAATCTTTGACGAGGTCATTGCGGGCTGCGTGGGGCAACCTCATGACCAAGCCAACCTCGCTCGTGTGATTGCGCTGCGCGCCGGGCTTCCCCAAGCGACGCCGGCCTACACGGTGGCTCGAAACTGCGCGAGTGGCATGCAGGCCGTCACGTCGGCGGCCACCCAGATCATGGCGGGCCGAGGCCAAACCTTTCTTTGCCTCGGCGTGGAGACCATGAGCGCCTACCCGCTTCTCTTCAACCAAAAGGCGACGGACTTCTTCGGTCGCCTTGCCTTTGCTAGGTCCGCGGGCGCGAGATTGGGGGCAATCGCCTCCTGGCGCCCCTCGATGTTGGCGCCTCGCATCGCACTGGTTGAGGGTCTCACCGACCCGACCACCGACTTGATCATGGGTAGCACCGCCGAGCTCTTGGCGCGCGATTTTGGTCTATCCAGAGATGATGCCGACACCTATGCAACGGAGAGTCACACGCGCGCCGCGGCAGCTCGCAACGCGGGCCGCTTCTCCGAGGAGCTTATGCCCTACTTCCCGCAAGGCGCCTCCAAAACGCAAAAGGCACTCCTCGCGGACGATTCGATTCGCGATGGCCAAAGCGTAGAGGCACTCGGCAAACTACGACCCTACTTTGAAAAACCGGACGGCGTTGTGACCGTGGGGAACGCCTGCGGGATTACGGACGGCGCGGCCGCATTGATTGTCACCACAAGGGAGCGCGCGGACCAACTCGGTCTCAAGGCGCTCGCCAAGATCAAGTCCTTCGCATGGGCCGGCTGCGACCCCTCGCGCATGGGCCTAGGTCCCGTATTCTCTACAGCCCGCTGCCTAGAAGGCACCGGCGTCACCCTTGCCGACATCGGAACGATCGAGCTGAACGAGGCGTTCGCGGTCCAGGTCCTGGCCTGTCAAAAGGCGTTCGGCTCCAAAGCCTTCGCGCAAAAACATCTTGGACTTGGCTCGGCAATGGGTGAAGTCCCCCTGAGTAAACTCAACCCCAACGGAGGCGCGATTGCTATCGGCCACCCAGTTGGCGCCACCGGGACCCGACTCTTGCTCACCACCGCGCTTGAGCTCGCGGCGGGAGATCACGAGCTCGGCCTCGCAACCCTCTGCATCGGCGGCGGCCAGGGCGGCGCCGTCCTCCTCGAGAGGTGCTCCTCATGAACACGGAACTACAGAACCCCCTCGCCGGCGTCCCCATTCCCGCGAACGCACCTGCACCCGGTGAGTCCATTCGGCTCGAGCGACCCGAGCCCGGCCTCATTCGCCTGGTTCTCGATCCGCCCCATCGCAAGCTAGCCGTCTTCGATGTCCCGATGCTTCTCGACCTGGAGGCCGCGATTGCTGAAGTCGAACGAGAGGGCTCCCTCCGGGGCCTAATCATCTCGGGAGCGAACCCCCTCACCTTTGCAGGTGGCGCCGACCTCGAGGCGATCGGCAAACTCGAAACTCCAGAGGCTGTCCAACGCTACATCGCGTTTGGCCAAGCCCTTTTCCAGCGCATCTTCAAGCTGTCGAGAGGCGGTGGCGGGGCCTTGATGGTTGTCGCTGCCATCGGAGGCCCGATCCCCGGGGGCGCTTGTGAGATCGCTCTCGCATGCGATCGGATCGTGCTCACCCGCGACGACAAAACGCGTATTGGCTTGCCCGAAGTGCAGCTGGGAATCGTTCCCGGCTGGGGTGGCTGCGCTCGGTTGCCACGCAGGGTCGGAGTCCCGGCTGCTCTTGGCGTGATTGTCGCCGGTAAGCTCGTCCGCTATCACGCAGCCCTAAAGATGGGCATGGTCGATCGCGTAACTCCCGCCGAATATCTCGATCGGGTCGCCGCCGATATCGCTATGGGCCGGGAAAAATGTAAGCGCAAGCAGCGCGGCAAGTGGTCCTGGCTGATCGACAAAAATCCGTTGGCACTCGCGGTAATCGAGCGCCAAGCAGCGAAGGGTATTCTCAAGGCAACCGGTGGCCACTACCCCGCGGCGAGTATTGCGCTCGACCTTGTGCTGCGCTCTCCGAGACAGCACCTCGAGGACGCTC
This sequence comes from uncultured bacterium, assembly GCA_937896235.1. GTDB lineage: Bacteria > Planctomycetota > UBA1135 > UBA1135 > CALBMX01. The sequence continues at coordinate 181,660 of CALBMX010000035.1, read as the reverse complement.
TGATGGAGGAGCGGCGCGTCAACTCCACACTCGCCACCAACCCGATCACAAAAGCGCTTATCGGCATCTATGAGATGACCGAGTTTGCCAAGGGCCTAGCCAAGGATGCCGACGGCCAAAAAGCCGCAAGTTTCACCCGCGGCGCGGTCGTCGGCGCGGGCATCATGGGCGGAGCCATCGCCAGCCTGATGGCGGAGAAAGGCCTAGATATGCGCCTTCGCGATCTCTCCCGCGACGCGCTCGACGGAGCCGTTCGAGAACACCACTCCGCAATCAACAAGAAACGGCTGCGCCGCCAGCTGCAAGGCCATCAGGCGGATGCTGCTATCGACCGCTTGGAAGTGACCACCGGAACGAGTGGCTTTGGGCGCTGCGAGATTGTCATCGAGGCCGTCGCGGAGGTCATGGCCGTAAAGCACGCGGTACTTGGCGAGCTCGCCCAGCTGATGGGACCTGACGCCATTCTCGCCACCAACACCTCGTCCCTCTCCGTGGACGAGATGGCGCGCGACCTGCCCAATCCTGGCCGCGTCGTCGGTATGCACTTCTTTAATCCCGTGCGCCGTATGCCGCTGGTTGAGATCGTGCGGGGAACTAAAACCACAGACGAGACGGTGCGGCGCATTGCACAGCTCGCCCTGAGCCTCGGCAAGACTCCAGTTGTGGTACGCGACGTGCCCGGCTTCCTGGTCAACCGCCTTCTCGCCCCCTATCTGGACGAAGCCGTTTGCCTTCTCGAGGAGGGCGCATCCCCTGAGCGAATTGATCGGGCCATGCAGCAGTTCGGCATGCCCATGGGGCCTTTTGAGCTGCTTGACGAGGTCGGTTTGGACATTGCTGGTCACGCGGGTAACTCGATGGAGCGCGGCTATGGCGAGCGCATGACAGCGAACCAGTTCCTGAAGCCACTGCTCGACTCGGGTGACCTTGGCAAGAAGACTGGAGCCGGTATTTTTCGCTATGAAAAGGGGAAGGAGGGACGTCCGAAATCGATCGGTCTCAACCCCCGTTTGCCCTCTCCAAAGTCAACCCATGCAGTGGCGATGTCCCACAACGACATCGTGGATCGTCTGATCCTAGCGATGGTCAACGAGGGTGCGCGCGCGCTCGAGGAACGAGTTGCCGCGTCCGCGAGCGAGCTCGATCTTGCGACTATTTTTGGCATGGGATTCGCGCCTTTCCGCGGAGGCCTGTTGGCCTACGCCGACGCTCGTGGCGTCGCGGGGATCTTGGAGCGCCTAGAGCTCCTTATGACCATCCCCGTCGTCGCCGAGCGCAAAGGAGGTGCGGCGCGATTTACTCCAGCGCCACTCCTTCGCTCCCTCGCCGAACGCGGCAACACCTTTCACGCTTAGTCCCTCCACAACATGTCAGCCCCCTCTGTTTCGAGCAATAGCCTGGTCCGCAGCCTGTTTCTCGGCAAAACTCCCGCCGCTAGCTTCCTTCCCTTTCCAGTACCGGATGCCGAAACGCGAGAGACAACCGAGGAGATCGTTGCCATGGTCTCCTCTTGGGCAGCGGACGCAATCGACCCCGCAGCGATCGACACCAACAAGACGATCCCGAAGGAGGTCATCGACGGGCTCTCGGAGCTAGGCCTGCTCGGGCTCATCGTTCCCGAGGAGCACGGGGGCATCGGTATGGGGCAATACACCTACAGTCGTGTGATGGAGGTGGTCGCAAATCGCTGCGCCTCGACCGTCACTGTGATTGGCGGGCACATGGGGCTCTGCATGAAACCCGTTCTCCTGTTTGGCACGGACGAACAGAAGGCGCGCTGGCTTCCCACATTCGCCAACGGCGAGACGATTGGCTCCTTTGCATTAACCGAGGCTGGAGCGGGGAGTGATGCCGGTGGATTGCGCTCGTATGCGGAGCTCCAAGAGGATGGAAGTTGGAAGCTCAGCGGCACCAAGGCCATGATCACCAATGCGAGTTTCGCCAATGTTTTCGCTGTCTTCGCCCGCACGCCCGACCCCGCCTTTCCGACCGCTCCCCTACTCGAGCGCCCCATCTCGTGCTTTTATGTTCGGGCCGCTGCGGACGGAGTCACGGTGAGCGCCGAGGAGAACAAGATGGGCCTTTGCGGTTCGTCGACTTGCGAGGTCTCCTTTGACGAAGTCATCGTGCCCGCTGGGGACTTGATTGGCGCACAAGGGGCGGGCTTCAAGATCGCGCTCAACACTCTCAACACGGGGCGCCATGGCTTGGCAGCATGCTGTATTGGCCAAGCCAAACTCGCCACCGGCCTAGCGTTCACGCAGGCGACAGAGCGAGTCCAGTTCGGAAAACAGATCGCCGAGTTTGGCCTGGTTCAGGAGATGCTCGCGGGTATGCGGGCCGACGTCTACGCCATGGAAGCCGGCACTCACCTCGCGGCCGGCCTAATCGACCGCGGTGAATCGGACTACCTACTCGAGAGCGCGTGCTGCAAAATCTTTGCAACCGAACGCTTATGGACCCTAGCCAACGACGCCTTGCAGGTAGCGGGCGGCATGGGGTTCATGCGCGAATACCCTTTCGAACGCATCGTTCGCGACGCTCGGATCAACTTGATTTTTGAAGGCACAAACCAGATCCTGCGCACCCTAATCGCTGGGCAGGGCCTGCGCCCGCTCTTCCGCGAAGAGCAGAGTGAGCACGGGCCTTCCGCTGTGCCAGAAGACTTCGCAGTCGAGCTGCGCGCAGAGGCCGAACGCGCCCTCGCTATTGCGGCCCAGCTAGGAGCCAAGACCTCCGAGCTCGCGAAGAAAAATGCCCGCGCCCTTTTGGCCGATCAATCCACCCAAGCGCGCCTGTCCGAAACTGCGGTTAGCCTGTACACGGCCTTCGCCGTGCTAGCGAAAGCGACGGCCGAAATCGCCTTGGAGCAGGACGATCAAAACAAGGCGGACCTCGTCGACCTCGTAAGGCTCTCCGCAAGGAGGCGCCTAGTTGGTGCCTCCAGAGCCCTAGCCCGGCTGGATGACCCCGACACCGAACTCGAGCACCGCGTGGTTGCAAGCGCGATCGGCTAGCTGGCAAACTTGCAATCGAATCGGCGCTCAGCCCCTCCATCTAATCGAGAGAGGCCGGAGCGTTCGTATTCTTAGGTCCATCCAACTCAGCGCCGCGCCTGATTTTGGGCAGCGCATCCTTGGCTCCAAATCCGAAGGGCTCCAAGGATCATGGCCCCGAGGAGCCGAAGAGTGCGCCTAAGTCGTGGTTTAGCGATGGGCCTTCAAACTATAGGTTTGATTGACGCCGCCGCGCTTCTTTGAGCTAGAGGCGAAGGTTAGAATCCGGCTCTCCCCCACTTTGCACCACGCAACTACCCTCTGCGCGCTATGACAACCAACGTGACGACTCCTGATCTTGCCTGCACCAACGCGATCCGCACTCTTGCTATCGACATGATCCAGAAGGCGAACTCAGGTCACCCTGGGCTGCCACTCGGTGCGGCTCCCATGGCGCAGGTTCTATGGCGCAAGGTTTTGAAATTCGACGCCTCCGATCCGGCCTGGCCGGATCGCGATCGTTTTGTGCTCTCCGCGGGCCACGGCAGCTCCTTGCTCTATGCGCTCCTTCACCTCTCGGGATTTGAGGTCAGCTTGGATGACCTCAAGAGCTTCCGGCAGTGGGGCAGTAGCACTCCCGGCCACCCGGAGTTCGGCGAGACTCCCGGCGTCGAGTGCACGACGGGGCCACTCGGCCAAGGCGTCACCAACGCGGTGGGAATGGCGGTCGCCGAGGCCTACCTCGCGGGCCGCTACAATCGCGGAGAGCACACCGTGGTTGACCACCGGACCTACGCGATGGTCGGTGATGGCGACTTGATGGAGGGCATCGCCTACGAAGCGGCCTCGCTCGCTGGCAAGCTCGGCCTTGGCAAGCTAACCGTCCTCTACGACTCCAACGACATCACACTGGACGGCCCCCTCAACCTCTCGTTCACCGAAAACGTGGCGCCACGTTTTGAGGCTTGCGGCTGGCATGTCGTTCGCATTGAAGATGGCGACACGGATTTCGAGGGGATCGAAGCCGCTCTTGGAGCGGCCCAAAGCGACCCGCGGCCGACTTTGATTGAGGTCAAAACCACCATCGGCTTCGGCTCCCCCAACAAGGCCGGCACGGCATCCTGCCACGGTTCGCCACTTGGTGACGACGAGCTCGCGCTGACGAAAGCCGCCCTCGGAGCTTCCGGTGGCGCGTTCGAAGTTGCGCCGGAGGCCATCGCCGAATGGCGGGCCGCAGGTGTGCGAGGCGCCTCGCAGAACACCGCTTGGCAGCAGACCTTCAAGGCGTGGCGCTCTGCGAACCCCGGGCTGGCCGGCGAGTGGGATGCCATGGCCGCGGGCGAGTTACCCTTCGGCTGGGACGCGGATCTGCCCACCTTCGAGGCGGGGCCCGGCATGGCCACGCGCGAGTCCGCACACGTCGTGCTCCAGGCCATCGGCGCCGGACTCGGCCCCTTCCTCGGTGGCGATGCCGACCTGTCCTGCTCCACCAAAACCGCAATCAACGGCGCCGGCGACTTCTCCACCCAAAACCCCACCGGCCGCAACATCCGGTACGGCGTCCGCGAGCACGCCATGGGCGCGATCGCCAACGGCATCGCCTACCACGGCGGCCTAGTGAACTTCACCGGAACGTTTTTTGTGTTCGCCGACTACATGCGCCCCGCCATTCGCTTGGCGGCCATGAACAAACTCGGAGCGATCTTTGTATTCACCCACGACTCGGTCGCCGTTGGCGAGGACGGCCCCACGCACCAACCCGTCGAACACCTCGCGAGCCTACGCGCGATTCCCGGGTTGACCGTTGTTCGGCCCGGCGACGCCAACGAGGCGACCGAGGCCTGGCGCGGCGCCGTCGCTCGACGCAACGGCCCCACCGTACTTGTCTTTAGTCGCCAAAAGATGGCGACCTTGGACCGCACGAACATGGGCCCGGCAGCCGACCTCGCGCGGGGCGCCTACATCTTGAAGGACGCGCCCGAGGCGCTCGGCACCCATGCCATCATCATTGCGTCGGGTAGCGAGGTCGGTTGTGCGCTCGAAGCCCAAGCGAATCTAGTCGAAGCGGGCATCGGAGTTCGTGTGGTCTCGATGCCAAGTTGGGAGCTCTTTGCCGCTCAGCCGCAAGCTTGGCGTGATCAGGTTCTCCCGCCTGCGGTCAGTGCGCGCGTGTCGGTCGAGGCCGGTACGACTTTCGGTTGGGAGCGCTGGCTCGGAGGCGCTGGCAGAGCCGTCGGCATCGACCGCTTCGGCGCCTCCGCACCTGGCGATTTGGTTCTCACCAACCTTGGGATTCACGCAGGCGCTGTAGAAAAAGCCGTCCGCGAACTCTTGGCGTAACCCAAAGCGGAAGCTCAAATGGCCCCATGCCTTCCCGCAGCGGAAGTCTTGGGGCCTTTTCCGTTTTGGGACCTCGCACGCAGTAAGATAAGCGCCGACCAAAACCATGAGTCCCGACACGAATCTCCCCTCGAAAACAGAAGGGGCCCGCAATGCCCACACCCCCCGAGTGGTCGGTGGCGTGCTGTTACTTGTCCTAGCTGGCATCGCAGGTGCGTTTTTGTTGCCCCTCGGTGAATGGGTGGATTCCCTAACGAATTGGGGTGCAAAGGCCGGATGGTCAGGCGCGCTACTCGTTGGCTTGCTCTTTGTTCCGATCTGCTTGTTTATGCTGCCGGCCTCGACACTTTTAGCCTACGGCATGGCGGTTGCATTCGGTCTATGGCCGTCTTTTCTGGGCATCATGGTCGGGGCAAATCTGGGCGCGATGGCCTGTTTTTTGGCGGGGCGCACGCTCGCACGCGGTTTCGTCGAGCGCCAGAAGGAAACACGCCCCCTACTCGCAGCACTCGATTCGGTCCTGGACGAATCGTCCTTTGGCATGATTGTTCTGGTGCGCCTCTCGCCGCTGCTCCCCTTTGCGCTGGTTGGGTACGCCCTTGGCGCAACCCGCAGCTCTTCCTGGCGGCACGCATTGGCGACCACCATCGCGGTCGCACCCCAGACACTGCTCACTTGTTACATCGGCAGCACCGTTGGCGACATCGCGCGAGGAAGCGCGGAGCACGAACGCGGCCCATTGGAATACACCATGCTCGGCCTTGGAATCCTCGCCGCATTCGTGGTGATCGGAGTGATCTCAAAGCGGACCAAAGCTGCTCTCGAAGCGCATTTGCCCGGCCCGAAGGCTCCGGATTCAGCCGCATAGCTCGAATCCGCGCTCACACTAAGGTTCAAAAGCCGTACTCTGCTGCCCCCCTAAGAGTAATTAAATAGGTCATTCAAGACCTAAGCGGCCGCGCAGGGCAGAATTCGAGCATCGATTTCAGCCTGAAGCCCCCCAGCGGGCCACACTTACGCGACCTGCACCCTCCCAAGTCCTATTCCACAAGTCCTCCGCCGAGACTCTCCCTCCCGGCTACCTCTGATGAGCAACTTGCCCCAAAAAGCCTCCAACCAAGAGCCTGAGCTCGCCAAAAGCTCCAAGCCCGAAACCAATTTGAGCTCTGGAGGGTCTGCGAGCGAACTCGAAGCTCCAGCAATGCGATACGACCTCATGATCGGAGCGATCGTTCTAGCGCTGCTCTTCTTCATGACGCCGTACCTGTTTGGCTCGAGCGGCCCCGAGGTTTCAGGCCGCAGTGATGTTGTCGGCGCCAAGCTGGTTGGCGATGGCTTCAAATTGGTGACGGGTCACGAGACCTTAGTCGGCCTGCACAATGGAACAGCGGACTTGAGCGACACGTTGACCGCCCCCTGGTGGGGACAGCTCAACCCCGAGCAAAAGTTGTGGCGGCCCGTGCCCCTGTTTGTGCTCGGCGTCGGCAGCTCCCTCGCGGGATACTACAACGAGGCGGACCCCAAAAGCGCTGGCCTGCCCTTCCACATTCTAGTGCTCGCCTTTCACGTGCTCGCGACGATGATGCTCTTCTCGCTCACGTTTGAGCTCACAAAGAACAACCACATCGCCTTTATCGCAGCCGCGCTGTTCGCCACGCTTCCCGTTCATGGCGAGGCCATTTTTGACATCGCGGGTATCGCGGAGCTCATGGCCGCAGCTTTCAGTTTCGGAGCATGGGCTTGTTGGCTCAAAGCTGGGCCTTCCCCCTTAAAGAACATCCCGATGCTCGCCGGTAGCCTAGCGTTTATCGCGTTGGCCGCTCTTTCCAAGGAGAGCGCGTTTATGCTCCCCGTTCTCTTCTTCCTTGTCGACGCCGGTCGAAACCCGGAAAAGAGCGGCTTGGACTTCGGCTTTGCCCTCAAGAAGCTCCCTGCGCTCGGCGCCGTTGTCGCTGTGCTTGCGATCATCCTCGCTCTTCGTGTCTCCATCGTTGGCGGGCTCGCCCCAGACTTCAGTGTCGCCCAACACGTGGACAACCCACTCATCGCGGCAAGTGGCCTGGATCGCGTTGGGAATGGTTTTCGCCTTCTTGTGGCTTCGATCCCCGTCATGCTCGGGCTCAACCCGTTCCGGGGCGATCACCAAGCCGGCCTAGGCGAGCTCTTTGGTTTCAGCGCCGACTACTCCATGGGGCAGATCAAAGTCTATAGCGCCTTCTCTCTGTGGAACTTGATCGCCATCCTCGTGCTGCTTGGCTCCATCGCTGCGGCTTTTGGTTTGGCGAAGAGGTGCGGCCTTCGCGCTGGCCTCTGGCTTGCCCTGCTGGCCTCCCTCCTGCTCAGCTCCAACATCCTCTTCCCCATCGGAACGATCTTCGCCGAGCGGCTGCTTTACTTCCCATCAGCGCTCTTGATGATTGTGATCGCCATCTTCCTGGCGCGTTTTTCGAAGCCGGGCCTTGCCGCTGGACTCGTGCTCGCTCTGCTGGGCGGCACATGGACTTACGCCCGCGCAGACGCATGGACGTCGGCGCCCAAGTTTTTTGCGCAGATCCAAGCTGACGCGCCAAACAGCGCGAAGGCCGCCTACTACGCAGGTCTAGAGTTCGAGGCGTCCGACCTATTCGGAACGGCCGCGACCAAGTACAAGAAGGCAATCGAGATCTTCCCGAGCTACTCCGCAGCGGAAACCCGCCTTGGATTTTCTCTTGATCAGGACCTCAAATACGTCGAGGCCATCAAGCACTACAGCAGATCTCTCGAGATCCAACTCGACGCCCTCAACTGGAAATACATCCCCGAGGCCGACGGTACGCCTGGCGGAACGACCGAATTGATCGTCGCCATCACAAACCTGCGCGTCTACAACGATGCTGTCAATCAAGTACAGGAGAACCTGGACTGGCTCGACTCTCTTCTCTCTAAGGGTTACGACAGCCCAATCCTTCGCACGATGCGGGCTCGGACGCTCCTGAACTTGAAGCGAGTCGCCGAGGCAGAAGAGGACTACAAGGCCAGCCTAGCCCTCGAACCAACAGGTCTTGCCGTCCGCTATTATGGCGAGCTTCTTCGCAAGACTGGCCGCACTGCCGAAGCCCTTGCCCTCTACGACTCCAACAGCAGGCTGACCGATGCCTTCAATGGCACCGAGCTGGTCGAGTTCCTATTGCAACGCGCAGACGCGGAGCTTCTGGCGGATCCGCTGAAAGCGATAACCACGATCGAAGATGCTAAAGCACGTGTCAAGAACATGAACGCCGAGCAGATCTTCCGGACGCGCTGGACGTGGTCACAAGCAACTCTGGACACGATGCCCACGGACCCTTTGGAGCGCGACACGACGTTCTTGGAAATCGAAACGGAGCTAAAAATCGCTCTCAGCGGCTACACCACCGCTAACGAGACCACTTACGCCGCGCGCTATACACTCGCCAACATCATGTTCACAGTTGGGCACTTTCCCGACCTCATCCCGTTGGCAGAGGAGATGCTGCAGTTCCGCTCGACTCCCATCTTGCGGACTTGGCTCGCCAAGGCTTACATGGAAACAGGTGAGTCCAGTAAGGCCATCGAAAACATCAGCGCGGCTTGCAAAGAGCTTGTCGCAGAGGACGGTACTCCCGTCGACCTCCAGCAGCTCCTTACGGCTCGTCGCACTTACCTTCAGTGGCTGACACTTGCTGGGCACTTCGACGAGGTTACCAGCGTCGTCGATGAGTGGCACACCCTAGCCGGTGGCGAGGATATGTGGACCTTGGCACTCGCCTCTGATTGGGCCGCAGGTTGGGATGACATTGGAGGCGCATCCACCTTGGCCGCGCACCTCGCGACGGCTTATCCGAACTTCCCCGACGGCGCACAATACGCGGCGATGCTGGCCTCGTATGCAGCCCCTGACGCCACCTACGCGGCGACCCTAGGGCTCGCGAAACACCGCTTCGGCTGGGGCAATTTCCCAGGTGCAATCGAGATGTCAGAGCTTGCGATCACTCGAGCAACCACCGACATGGACAAGGCCGGCGCTATCGGAGTCCTGTCAAATGCGCTCGCGAAGATGAGCCGAATCGACGAGGCGATGATGCATCTGGAAGAGGCGCTTACGCTCGACCTCCCTGCGGAATTCAAGGCGAATATCCAGCGTACTCGGGACCAAATGGCCGGCAAGTAACCCAAGCGCTTTCCATCCTAGGTCCGCCCCTCTCGAGCTCACTTGGCGCGAGAGGGGCGGATCTCTATAGACGCAACAGTCCCGGGGGACTCGCCCCTGTCCCATTCCCGAGGGGTTTCACCCAATTTATTCCCAACTATGGGAATGAATGCTATTTTCTTGTGCCTGCCCTATTTTCGGCACCCCCCATTCCTCGCAAGGAGGGAATTCATGGCTGACAATCATAGTCACTATGACACCTCGCCCAAGAAATTTCGACGAAGCCTCCGCCCTCCAAGTTGCGAAGGACCTCTTCTGGATCCAAGGTATTGAAGCTACAAGCATGCAGAACCTGGTCGACACGATGAAGATCGGACGCCAGAGCCTGTACAACACCTTCGGAGACAAGAGCACTCTTTTCCTTCGCACTCTTGCACTTTACGAAGATGAGATTCAGCTCACGGCTCTGGCTGGATTGAACCGTAAAGACGCCGGTTCCGCGCAGGTTGTGGCCTTTTTACGAGGCCTACTCGAGAACCTCGCCTCGCAGGAGCCTCGATGCGGTTGCTTCCTGATGAATGCAATCCTCGAGCTTTCCAATAGCAATGAAAGCGTAATGAGGATTGCGCAAAAATTCCGAGCGTCCCTCATCACCTCAATCGAGAATGCACTCGCTCGTTCCGCTGCGAGATTCGACATCGACCCGAATCTGGATGTGCACTCTTTGGCACTCCAAATCTCGAATACCGCGATGGGCTTAGGCCTGACTTGGAAGTCCGGTGCGACAAAACAAGAATTGAGCATGATCGTAGAGGGAGCCATCGCTCAGTTTGCGCCGAGCGAATCTCTAGCCGAGCTGCATCCGTAGCCCTTACTCTTCGAGCGCTTCGAGCTCGAACAACTTGGCCCCAGCACTTACGGCCTCGCCGGCCTTGCAGAAGATGCGCTTCACTCGCCCTTCGCTGGGCGCTTTGATTTCATTCTGCATCTTCATCGCCTCAAGAATGAGTAGTGATTGGCCCGCCTCAACGACGTCGCCTACCGCAACGCACAGCTCAACCACGACACCGGGCATCACGGATTTGATCACCCCACCGCCCTTACTGCGCTCGCGTTCCGCGGCGTGAGCTGCGCGCTCGCGCTCGTCCTCGATCTCAACGGCATACGCGTGGCCAGCTAGAGTGACGTGATAGTCGTTGTCTTTCCCTGCAACAGAGACCGCATAACCTCGCTCGTCCATGACGAGCGCCACTTGGCCTTCCTTGTCGACCTCCTCGTAGCTGAAGTCGACAAGCTCGCCACCGATCGAGACATTCAAACGACCCGCACGATCCACAATCTCGACTTCAATGGGGCGACCATTCACATTGACAAAGTACTTCATGAGCGGGTTCCTTCGCGGGTAAAGCCGGCCGTACTGCCTGCAATGTGAGGGTAAACCGACGCGCCAACGCGGCCACGCGCGATCCATCCTAAGCGGTCGGCGTCACGAGGTGCTAGGGCGGATCGATTCGCCTGCTTCCAGCGCCGCATGGCCGTTGCGGCAGCAACAACCTTGTCGCGCTCGCCTGCGGGCTCCGTCATGTTCATGTTCTCTAGGTACTGTGTGTGAAACTCGCCGGCTTGAAATCCCGCGTCGTTCATCACCGCAAGCCCTGCGACCGCACTCGTTCGCACGCCGCCGATGTTGAGCTCCTCCAGAGACCGGCGCATCCGCGCAATCGCCTGTTTGCGATCCGGTGCCCACACGATCAGCTTCCCGAGCATGGGGTCGTAATTTAGGCCGACCTCCATGTTCGGATAGATGCCCGAATCAAAGCGCACCCAGGGGCCCCCGGGGATACGAATGTTCCCCACCGTGCCAACCGAAGGCAGGAAATTGTTGCTGGGGTCTTCGGCGTTCAATCGAACTTCGATCGAGTGCCCTGTCATTTGAATGGCATCTTGGCCGTAGCCAAGCTCTTCGCCAGCCGCGACACGCAGCTGCTCCCAAACCAAGTCCACGCCAGTGACCATCTCCGTCACCGGGTGTTCCACTTGGAGGCGCGTATTCATTTCCAAGAAAAAGAACTCCTCGCCAGACGCCAAGAACTCAACCGTGCCAGCACCTTCGTAGTTCACCGCTGCGCCGGCCCGCAAAGCGGCTGCACCCATCGCCTCACGCATCGCCTCTGAGACGGCAGGTGAGGGGCACTCCTCAACAAGTTTCTGGTGGCGGCGCTGCATGGAGCACTCGCGCTCGCCAAAGTGAACACCGTTGCCATGGGCATCAAACATCACTTGGATTTCGATGTGGCGCGTGTTTACGAGGTAGCGCTCGACGTACATCCGGCCATCGCCGAATCCGGCAAGAGCCTCACCAGAAGCGGTCCGGAAGGCACTTTCGATCTCGCTCGGCTCGTGGACGATACGTATGCCCTTGCCTCCACCTCCGGCTGCCGCTTTGAGCATCACGGGATAGCCCATCTCGTCTGCTGCGGCCCGCGCTACCTTGGCGTCGGCTGCAGGTTCGGTCATACCTGGCACCATGGGGACATTTGCCGCCTTCATGATTTGGCGACTGACGATCTTATCCCCCATCTGAGAGATAGCATCCGGTGGCGGCCCGATCCAGGTCAAGCCAGCCTCGACCACACGTCGTGCAAAGGTGGCGTTTTCCGCCAAAAACCCGTAGCCAGGATGAATCGCTTCAGCGCCGGTTTTCTTAGCGGCGGCAAGGATCTTGTCCATGTCGAGGTAGGACTCCGATGGCAGGTGCCCGCCCAGGGCAATCGCCTGATCCGCAAGCCGAGTGTGAAGCGCGCAGGCGTCTGCCTCGGAATAGACAGCGACGGTCTCAATGCCTTGCTCGCGGGCGGTCCGGATTACGCGCAGGGCGATCTCGCCACGGTTTGCGATTAGAATTCGTTGGAACATTTTGGAACTCCTAGGTCGCGACTAGAGTGGGATGTTGCCGTGCTTGCGCACAGGTCCAGGTTCGTTCTTGCTGCGGAACAGCTCGAGCGCACGGATGAGATAGGGGCGTGTAGTGTTGGGCTCAATGACGTCATCCACAAACCCACGGCGCGCAGCGCGGTACGGGTTGTTGAACTTCTCCTCGTATTCGTCTGTGCGCTTTACGAGCTCCGCCTCTTGGTCTTCAGCTCCCGAAATGTCCCCGCGGTGGATAATTTTCGCGGCACCCTCGGCACCCATTACAGCGATCATTGCGCCCGGCCACGCGACGTTAAGGTCCGCACGCAGGTGCTTGCTATTCATAACGCAGTAAGCGCCCCCGTAGGCCTTGCGGGTGATCACTGTCAACTTGGGAACAGTTGCTTCTGCGAATGCGTACAGCAATTTCGCGCCGTGGTTGATGATGCCGCGGTGCTCTTGGTCGGTGCCTGGCAGGAATCCGGGCACGTCTTCGAAAACGATCAAGGGAATATTGAAGGCGTCGCAGAACCGAACAAAACGCGCCGCCTTGAGAGAGGCTTCAATGTCCAGGCAACCAGCAAGGACAGCAGGTTGGTTGGCGACGACACCAACGACATGTCCGCCGAGCCGCGCAAAGCCGACAACGATGTTCCTGGCATAAGCGGCATGAACCTCAAAAAAGGAGCCCTCATCCACAACGCGTGTGATCACCTCGTGAATGTCGTATGGCTTCGTGGGGTCGTCGGGAATCAACGTGTCGAGCTCATGCGAGACGCGATCGCTGGGATCATCGGATGCCACGAATGGCGGCATCTCTGCGTTGTTGAGTGGCAGGTACGTCAGCATCTTGCGAATCAACTGCATGCAAGCGCGGTCATCCACTGAGGTGAAGTGCGCGACACCGGATATCGATGAGTGCACGGCAGCACCTCCGAGGTCCTCTGAGGTCACCACTTCATGGGTTACCGTCTTCACCACATCGGGGCCGGTGATGTGCATGTAAGAGGTCTCCTCGACCATCGCGATGAAGTCGGTGATGGCCGGGCTATACACGGCACCACCAGCGCACGGACCAAGGATCGCTGATATCTGAGGAACAACTCCCGAGGCGCGCGTGTTGCGCCAGAAGATCTCGGCGTACCCGCCTAAGCTGCGCACGCCCTCTTGAATACGCGCACCACCAGAATCATTCAGACCGATAATGGGCACGCCGACCTTCATCGCCATGTCCATGATCTTGCAGACCTTCTCCGCGTACGTTTCGGAAAGGGAGCCACCGAAGACGGTGAAATCTTGGCTGTAGAGATAGACGGGGCGCCCCTTGATCAAGGCGTGCCCGGTGATGACACCGTCGCCAAGGATCTCTTGCTCTTCCATGCCGAAATCGGTGCAGCGGTGCGCTACAAAACGATCGAGCTCAACGAACGAGCCCTCGTCCACAAGGAAGTCGATTCGCTCGCGCGCGGTCAACTTGCCTTTCTTGTGCTGATTGTCGATGCGGCGCTGACCGCCGGCTTCCAGTGACTTTTCGCGAAGCGCGTGCAAGCGCTCGGTGGGAGTTTGACTACTCATTTGGAGGAAGTTTTAGTGACTGGCCGAGTTGGGAACTTCGACAAGTTCGGTCAACACGCCGCCACAAGAGGCGGGGTGCAAGAAAGCGATTCGTGTGTTGTGTGCACCGTTGCGCGGCGTTTCGTCGATGAGCGAAACGCCCTGCTCTTTGAGGCGGGAGAGGACGGCTTCCAGGTCGTTGACTTCCCATGCGAGGTGATGCAACCCTTCGCGCTTCTCGACGAAACGACTGATTGGGGAATCGGGTGAGGCGGGCTCAACGAGCTCGATGCGCTGCCCGCCCGCGACGAGAATCAGGATGTTCACCTTTTGCTCCGCAACAAACTCCGGCTCGCCGATCGTCTCTAGCCCGAGGGACTTCGCGTAAAATGGCGCAACACTGGCGATCTCGCGAACTGCGATTGCGACGTGGTGCAAAGCGACGACGTGGCCTTGTAGTTCAGAGGGAGGGATCATTTCGGGCTCGGAGCTGTGGTTTGGAGCGAGGACTAGAGAACGCTTGGGGCCTTGTATTTCCCAAAGACACCTTCGAGCACGTGGCAGACCTCGCCAATCGTAACGTAGGAGTCCACACAATCGACAATGGAGTCCATCAGGTTGCCCTTGCCGCGCGCGGTTTCTCCCAAAGAGCGCAGTGTACCCTCGACACGGGCCGCGTCGCGCTCCCTGCGTACATCCGCGAGGTCGCTGAGGACCTGATCTTTGGCAGAGGAGTCGGGCCTAAAGATCGTCGGGCGGGGCTCGTCGATCTGGAATGCGTTGACACCGATAACAACTTGATCTCCCGATTCGACCGCGCGCTGCCAATCCATGGCGCTGCGGTGGATCTCGCGTTGCATAAAGCCATCCTCGATCGCGGCCACGGAGCCCCCACGCGCTTCGACGTCGGCGATCAGAATGTTTGCGGTCGCCTCGAGCTCATCCGTAAGGTGCTCTATGAAGGGCGCGCCGCCAAGCGGGTCGATGACATCGGTTATGCCGCACTCATTTGCGAGCACCTGCTGCGTGCGCAGGGCCAGGCGCGCCGACTCTTCACCGGGAAGTGAGAGTGCTTCGTCGCGCGAGTTCGTGTGTAGAGATTGTGTGCCGCCAAGGACAGCAGCCAGGGCTTGCACCGTCACGCGCACAACGTTGTTGTCCACCTGTTGGCTCGTAAGCATCGAGCCCGCGGTCTGGGTGTGGAACCGCAACATCCACGACTTGGGATTCTTTGCGCCGAATTCTTCGCGCATGATGCGGGCCCACATGCGGCGCGCGGCGCGGAACTTGGCGACCTCTTCAAATAGGTTGTTGTGGGCGTTGAAAAAGAAGGAGAGCCTAGGCGCGAAAACATCAACATCTAGGCCCGCATCGATCGCTGCCTTCACATACGTCTTGCCATTCGCCAAGGTAAATGCCAACTCTTGGGCGGCCGTAGAGCCCGCTTCGCGGATGTGATAGCCCGAGATCGAAATGGTGTTCCACAGCGGCACGTTGGCCTGACAATAGGCCATCAAATCGGTAGTCATCCGCAGAGACGGCGTGACCGGGAAGCGGTAGTTGCCCCGCGCGGCGTACTCTTTAAGGATGTCATTCTGCACAGTCCCGCGCAGCCTCGCGGGGTCGATGCCCCGGCGTTTCGCCAAGGCGACAACCATGCCAAGTAATACGGGCGCGGTTGCATTGATCGTCATCGAGACGGACACCTCGTCCAAAGGAATCTCCTTGAACAGGCGCTCGACGTCTCGGAGGCTGTTGACCGGCACCCCCACTTGGCCAACTTCCGGCTCAGCCAAAGGGTGGTCCGAGTCGTAGCCGATCTGGGTCGGCAAGTCGAACGCTGTGGAGAGCCCCGTTTGCCCACTGTCGAGCAACATGCGAAAGCGGTTATTCGTCTCTACCGCACTCGAGAACCCAGCGTACTGCCGCATCGTCCAAAAGCGACCGCGATACATCGTCGGCTGGATCCCGCGCGTGTACGGATACTCGCCGGGCCAACCGCCATCGGGTGCGTCTCCGTAGATTGGGTCGAGATGGTTTCCCGAGGGTGTCTCGAAGTTCGCCTTGCGCTCGGGCCGCTTCGACCGCATGGGCTCAAAAGTGCGCTCTTGCCATGCGGCGGGGCCGCTGTCCTTTTCGAATCCGCTCGCTTCGCCGGAGGCACTGCGCGGACTGGAATCTTGGGAATTCGTCATGATCGGTACGTCCGGCGCGGGGGGGATGGCGCGCCGTGGGGGCGAAGATTCTAACCGCTAATATGCCCGGGGAAGCCAGTAGATCCCAATGAGATCGAATGCCCCGCCGAGGGCCGCGTAGGAGCCCGCCGTAAGACCCCGCTCACGCACCTCCTCCCGAACGATGAAAAACCTCTCTCTCCTGTTTCTAGCCGTGGCAATCCTTGTGCTTGGCTCGTACTTCCTTTTCTTCACGGCGGGTGAGCTCAAGACAGATTCGCTGGGGCCGTCCGCCCCCCCCTCTCAGCCCACGGAGCTCGAGAAATCCGCCCCAGCGCTGAATGGCAACCCCGGCGACACGGAGCCCGCCGCAGAGCCACGCAGCGACGCTGGAGTGCGCCTCCAGGTCGCTGGAGATGATCGCCCCGCTTGGACGCGAGAGCGGGGTGCCAAGCTGCGCGCGGGCCTAGTGGTCATGCCCGCTGGAACCCCAGTAGACGAGCTCGCTGTAGTGGCGATCGCGCCCGTGGGGCAAGCCACCAGCTTGGCCCTCGACTTGGCCCCCGACCGTGACGAGACCGGCCAAGTGGGCGAACCTCAAGACGTGGCACCGACTAGGTCCACCGACCTCAAGTCCTATGAAGTCCCGGTGGCGGCGGACGGCAGCTTCGAGTACATGGAACCCGCGGGGATAAGCACCTACGAGCTCCGACTTAGCGCGCGCTACTTGATCGACAGCTCTGTTCTGAGGATCGACAGGCAGAGCGACAGTCCGGTGGAGCCGCGCTTTTCCCCACGCCTTGGCGCTTGGCTTTCCGGTGACGTGGTGCTGCCTGCACCCGATCATTTCACCGAGGCCGAGTGGAGCCAAGGGACCGTCAACGTGGGAATGGACCTCAGAGCGGGCATCAACGCCAACGCCGCCGAGAGCGCTAAAGCGTTCGCTCGCAATTCCAGTATCGATGGCACAGGTCACTTCGACATCTTCGGGATGCCCCCCACCCCGGGCTTCGGACTCTATCTAGACCTCGAGACATACCCCCAGCACACCCAGGGCGGCCTCGCGATTGCAGCCGGTGAGCACTTGATCATCGACGTCTCCATGCAGCCCGGGGCCACGGTCTCCGGGGTCGTTGTCGACGAGGCTGGCTCGCCCGTCGCCGGAACCAAAGTCCGAGCGGTTCCCGGCGAGGCGACCGACTTCTTGGCGCAAGCCGGTACGCGCGAAACCGAAACGGGAGCGGACGGCGCGTTTGTCGTCGGGGGCCTGCCGCCGGGGCTCGTTCGTCTGCTTGCTGAGAGGGAGGGCTATTTGCCTCCCGATTCCGAGCGCCTAGAGCTCGGTCCCGGTGAAGAGCGGGCCGGGATTCGCCTCACTCTCTCTGAAGGTGCGTCCGTGGCCGGAGTCGTCGTCGGGCCCGATGGCAAGCCCTTTGAGAGCGCAAACATCACGCTAACGTTTGATCCCGCCGCTTTAAATGGGCTCAATGCTATGAACTCCAAAAGCGGTGCAACGGGCGAGGCGAGTTCGGATAGCCAGGGGCGCTTCCGGATCTCGGGATTGGGGAAAGGCCCCTTCCAGGTCGAGGCCGAAGTCGAGCAAGACGTATGGCTCTATGCGAGTGTCCCGGGGATTCAACCCGGAACGACGGATCTCAAGCTGCAGATGCAGCAGCTCACACCAATGCGCGGAACGGTCACGGACTCCGCCGGCAAGCCCGTCACGGACTATCAATTTAGCTTGCGGGCCGCCAGCTTGGGGGGACTGATGGCGGGGCAGCGCCGTGAGGAGCACGTGGAAGACCCAGAGGGACGGTTCGAGATTCTGGGTGTCAAAAGCGGGAGCTGGAACATCTACATTCGCTCGGATGGATTCGGAGCTGCCGGGCCTTTCGATGCTGATCGCCCGGGGGCTGGAGATGCCGAGTTCGCAATCATGCTAGCTGGGGGGGCAGCGGTTCGCGGCAAGGTCATCACGCCAGCCGGCGACCCCGTTCCGGGTGCTATGGTCACTTGGCAACAGGGCTCCCGCGACACGATCCTCAACATGATCGGCGCCGGACCTTCGATTGTGGGCTTGGCGGACGAGGAGGGCATTTTCGAGCTGCTGGGCCTACCCGCTGGAGATCTCGCACTGGGAACTACGGCATCCAGCTGGGCCAAGGCCGAAGCCGTTCAGCTTTCGCTTGCACCCGACGAGGTCCGTGAAGATGTGACCATTACGATGCGAGTTGGTGGCACGATTACAGGTCAGTTTCTGGCCAAGGACGGAGAGCCGGGCGAAGGCGCGCTCATCCAAATCCAGCGCACGGGTGGCCGCGACCAAAACGTGAACACCGCGGATGCCAACGGCGAGTTCCGTGTCGAGCACCTCGAGCCAGGCTCGTGGCAAGTGATTGCGATCGAAGGCTCACTTGATGGCGACCAGGCCGCGCTGCTCGCCGGGCTCAAAATGGCCATGGTGGAAGTTGCCGATGGCGAGACCACACACGTCGTACTTGGAGCAGCTCCAAAAGACCCCGTGCACATCACCGGAGAGGTGAATCCTGGTGAAGAGGTCGCTGGTGGGCTTGTGATTTTCATTCCCGAGGGAGAGGGCATGCTAGGCTCGATGAGAATGGGCGTTATCGACGGTGCCGGCAAGTTCGAGTTGGACCTTGAGAGATCGGGAACCTATGTCGTCACGGTCCAAAGCACACCCACGGGTGGAGTCGGGCAGGACAGCGTCGAGTTTATCGAAGTCATACCGAGTGGCGAGGCGCACCACGTCAAGCTGGATCTACCCGCCGGCGCGATCACTGGGCGCGTAACGGATAAGTCGGGCAATGCACTGGCAAACGTTCGCGTGTCCCTCTACACCGACGGCGGAGCGACCACGGGAACGATGAGCGGTGGCAAGTACACCGAGTCGACAACGGACGAAGATGGGGAGTACAAGTTACCTCACCTGCAGAAAGGGAAATACACCGTTGGGGCCGGTGGTAGGCCTCTAACCTCTGCTTTTAGCTCGGAGAGTGACTACGGACGTGTTGTGCGAGATCACGTCAGTGTCAGCGAGGGCTCCATCACCGGTGGGGTCGACTTTGAGCTCAATGAAGCGGGCTCCATCACGGGTCGTATTCTCGATGAGTCTGGAGCTCCGGTTGCCGGTGCGTCCCTTTTTGTAAGGGACAAAGACGGCAATCTGCTGGAGCGCATCTCGATGCAAACGAGCTCGGCAAGTGGCGAGTTTACCTATGGCGGAGTCGCTCCCGGGCGCTACTTTGTGAGTGCGCACGCGGAGCTCCTCTCGACTCCGGCGGGTGTCACGGCCGAGGTCCGCTCCGGGGAGGCCACAACCATCGAGCTCAATTTAGAGCCGGCTACGATCTTGCGCATCACCTGTGTGGACGCCGAGGGCAACCCGGTGATCGCAAATATCGAAGTGCGCGACTCGGGCGGATTGGATTATGCCGGGCAATTTGGCATGAACGACTTGGAGAAGATGTTGACCGAAGATTTCTCCACGACGACCCGCAACGTCGGGCCTCTGCCGCCGGGTAAATACAAAGTGATCGCGACCATGGGCGATCTGGCTGTGACCAAACCGGTCTCCCTAACTGGCCGCTCCACCCGCAAGCTCACTATTCGCGTGAAGTAACTCGCCCGATCTAAGGGCAGCGCCCTAAGCCTTGGTCCCGGCTTCCAAGCGAAGCAGGTCAAGGGTCTCTTGCATGTCTTCTGGCAGGGGCGCTTCGAAATGAACTCGGTCGCCCGTGACGGGGTGGTTGAACTCTAGCTGGTAGGCGTGAAGCAGGTGGCGCTCCACTTTGAACTTGCCGCCCGCCAGTCGCAAGACACGCTTTCCCCGATAGAGTCGATCTCCCACGACCGGATGGCCAAGGTATTCGAAGTGCACGCGAATCTGGTGCGTCCGTCCAGTCCTTGGCTCGCACTCGACAAAAGACGCGCGACCGAGGCGCTCGAGCGTACGATAGAAGGTGGTCGCCTCGCGGCCGCCTTCATTTACGGGTACAACCGAGATGCGCTCGGACTGGCGCCCCCTACCGAGGGGTTGATCAATCCAGTCCGAATCGAAACGCGGCTCGCCATAGACAATCGCGCAGTAGACCTTCTTGACCTCGCGTTTGGCGAACTGGCGCTTAAGCTCGATGCCAGCCTCTTCCGTGCGCGCAATCACAAGCACGCCACTGGTTTCAGAGTCCAATCGGTGCACGATCCCCGGGCGGTCCTCACCTTGTGGTGTTGGAAGTCCTGGGTACTTTTCAGCCAGGCACTCTGAGAGCGTTCCGCCGCGAACAGTCTCCGAGGGGTGCACAACCATCCCAGCAGGCTTGTAAACGACGAGGAATGTCTCCTCTTCGTGAATCACCGCATAGTTGATTCCACCCGTCGAACCGGGCCGAGTTCGATCTCTAGAGATGATCTCCACCGCGATTTTGGTGCCACCCTCGACCTTAAATGCGGGTCGATCGACGACAACACCATCAATCTGAACGTGTCCGTCCAGGATCAGCTCTTTGTAGCGCTCACGGGGAAGCTCCCCCAAAGTACTCGTGATCTCACGGTCCAACCGATTACCGGCGTTATTGTGTTCGACGTGAAATACACGCCTTTGAGGGTCTTGACCTGTCTGTTCATGCTGCATAGAGCGCGTAAGTCTACTGATGTTAGGGCCGTTCGAGGCGGAAACTGCCTACAGATTTAGGGTTGCCGGAAGCGTTAGCATGGGTAGGAGATCTAGCACAGTCCGCTAGCCGCCTCCCGAAACGGGGTTAAGGGCTACGCCAAGTCTCTACAAATTGAGAGCACTTGGAGCGACTTGGCACCTTGCGAGTCTCAAAAGGCTCGCTACTATCTTCCGCCTCCTAAATTATTGCCCAGCTCCGACAGACATAGCTTCCGCCCTGTCTACTGCGTCTTCCACACATACGCAGCGGAGCTCCAAAAAATCTCGGTCTCCTCTTGCTCGCCCTCCGGCGAGACTCCCCAGCGGCCGAGCCATGAAACCTCAAGGATGTTTTTGTGTCAGTAACTACTCTCCTGCTTCTCTCCGTACTCTCTGCGCCATCCTGTAGCCAAGACCTCGCTCCTCCGGGGATGGTCCTCATCGCGGGGGGTCGCTACGACATCGGCGCTGATGCCAAGTACATCAAGGCCTTGATCGAAAAGACCGACCAGCGTCCGCTCGCCGCTGAATGTCCTCCAGAGTCGATGAACATCGAGGACTTCTACATCATGCCGACGGAGGTCACCAATGAGCAGTTCGCAAAGTTCATTGATGCTACAGGAACGGAACCCCCAGAGCTTTGGGGTGAGGCCGTGATCGGAGCCGCAGGTTTGGCCTACGCGACGGAGACCGGAAAGGCAAAGAAGGATGCCCGCGAAGCTGGCCTCCCCCTACCGAAGTTTGATGCATTCGATAGCAAGAAGTGGTGGAAGGACAACTGGAAAGATGCCGAGTGGGGCACTCCAAAAGGTCTGGAAAGCCACCCCGTCGTATACATCAGCTATGAGCGCGCGGAAGCCTACGCCCGTTGGGCTGGACTGCGCTTGATTTCCGAAGCCGAGTTCCAAATAGCCGCACGTGGCGACACGGGCTGGCGCTACCCATGGGGCGACGACTGGAAGTCGGGTTTTGCGAACACGATTGAAGCCAACATTGGCAAGACAACGCCGGTCGGCACCTACCCCAATGGCGCGGCCTGGCACGACAGCCGAGGGCGCTTCATCGATAAGGATAAAGAGAGAGGTGAAGAGGGAAGTGCGCCCGTTTTCGACTTGGTCGGCAACGTATGGGAGTGGACAAGGTCTCCCTTCATCGCCTTCCAAGATTTCAAGGCATTAGAGGTCAAGCTGAGCTCCGGCAAAGAAAAACTTATCCCCGATTGGGATGCCAGCAAACAAATCGGGTCGAGTGGAAGCTTCCAAATGCCCTCGATCGCAGCGCGAGTCACTGTACGTCGTGGCACCGACCGCGGCCAGTCGACCCAGGGCCTTGGCATGCGCTGTACAGCCAGTGTCATCCCCGGCCTCGACGTCGCTGAGAACATCCTGCGCAATGACCTGCCGACCTCGCGTCGTCCCGTAGATACGGTCTACAATGCCAAACAAGTCACGGCCATCGACAAGTGGACGTTCGAGGCGGGTACCTCCAAAGCACCTGGCTACAGTGTGATCTCCGGCTATAGCTGTATCGCGTTCATTCCCGTCGAGAAGGCCGAAGTCCCCAGCGTGATCCTAATGAAGGAGCGCAGTAAAGACGCCCCTATCGAGATTGGCGCCTTCTCAACGACAGTCCCTCTTCTCGAGCCCGCTCTTGATCCCGGCACCTACACCCTGTCGTGGCGCGCCGGTGGTGAAGTGCGTAAGCAGGAAGCGGAACAGGACGAGGAAGGCAAGGCGATCGAAGCTCCCGCGGAAGAGGAACCGCAGTTTCCATTCGACGTGATGGAAGACACCGTGATCTTCCGCAACACTTCAGGCGAGATCGTCGGCTCCACCCGATGCTCAGCGCCCGAGGATAAGACGATGGTCCAAGGCCATGTCGCGGTCTCTACGATCACTCCAGAGGACGCCATCAAGTTCGGCTCCAAGGCGGGCGAAAGCTTGGTCTTCCAGGTCTTCGTCCCAAAGAGGGCTAGCAAGGGCTTCCGCTTCGAAATCCCTGTCCTGGTTGCACCTGGTGCAGTAAACGGCGACTGGCGCAAGTAAGTCAGAGTCAGCGGCCAGGTTGCTGACAAACGCAAGGGCGGGTCCGAGAGAAGCAAGTGTTTCTCTCGGACCCGCCTCTGTGTTTCGCAGGGATGCCTAGTGCGATTAGGTCTTCCGAGGTGCTAAGCCGTCAGCCCCGCTAGGTTCCGCTCGAGTAGGGCAACTTCATGACCTAGCTCAATTAGACGCGCGCGCTCGGCCTCGACAATCTCGGGGTCTGCGCGCTCGACGAACTTCGCGTTGCCCAGCTTGCGCTCCGTGCCTTCAGCCAGCTTCTTAGTTTTTGTCAACCGCTGGTCGAGCGCCTCGCGAAGTTTCCCCATGTCGACATCGTCGCCAAGGGGCACGAAGACCTCGAGGCCACCCGCGACGCCAACCGCAGAGGCCGGAGGGCGTTCGGCGGACTCTTCAATACGCAGGCTCGCCAAGAATCCGATTCCGATGGCGGCGTCCTTCAGCTCGTTCAGAATAGCGCGATCCTTCGCTTGGGGGGCGATGACGATCGCATCCAAGCGCTTCTTCTCACCCACCATCGTAACGGATCGAATGTTGCGCAAAGCGCGCACAAGCTCTTGCAACAGGTCCATCCGCGACTCGGCATCCGCGTCCACCGCGATGCCTTCGCCCAGTGGCCAAGCCGTCGTCATCAACTGGTGTTCGGCCTTCAAACCGAGTGCGTCGTGCAGCACTTGCCACAGTGTCTCTGTCTGAAATGGGATGAACGGGTGCAGCATCTTCAAGAGGTCACCCAACACGCGCGTCAGCGTGCCGCGAACGACCTCGCCGTCCTTCGCATCCCCGCCCTCGGCCGTAAAGCGCGCCTTCGCCAGCTCTAGGTACCAGTCGCAGAAGTCATTCCAGCAGAAGCGGTACAACTTCGTGACTGCGTCGTTGAAGTTGTACTCGTTCAGGTCACTCGTGACCTCTTCACGAACAGCGGCCAAGCGCGACAGGATCCAGCGATCTTCGAACGTAGCTGCTTCGGCGGAGGTTCCCGCGCCCCGCTCTCCGGCCAAGTTGGCACAGACAAATCGCGAGGCGTTCCATAGCTTGTTGGTGAAGCGGCGGCCATCGTCAAAGCGGTTCTCGGACAGCTTCACGTCCTGGCCTTCCCGGGTGAGGCTAATCAGGCTGAAGCGCACGGCATCAGCCCCGTATTGGGCGATCATCTCCAAGGGGTCGATACCGTTGCCGGCGCTCTTCGACATACGCTTGCCCGCGCCGTCGAGAACGGTCGCGTGAATGAAGCAGGTTCCAAAGGGAGTACGCTGATCCTCGGGAAGCTCCTCGAGCAAGGCGTGACCAGCCATCACCATACGCGCGACCCATAGATAGATGATGTCGCGCGCTGTCGCTAGAAACTGGGTGGGATAGAAGCGTGCAAGGTCCTCGGTTTGCTCGGGCCAACCGAGTGTCGCAAACGGCCACAACCAGGATGAGGCCCACGTATCGAGCACGTCGGGATCCTGGCTGACGATCGGCTTGCCTGTCGTCGGGTGCACCGAGCCGAGCTCGAGATCGACTACGGATGCGCAGGGAACTCCGTCCTCGTCATACCAAACCGGAATCCGGTGACCCCACCATAGCTGTCGGCTTATGCACCAATCCTGCACGTTGTTCAGCCAATCCAAATACACTTTCGTCCAGCGCTCGGGGCGGAACTTCAGGCTACCGCGGTCGATCGAGTCGATGGCTGGCCTCGCCAGATCCTCCATCTTCACAAACCACTGCTCGCTGACAAGCGGTTCGATGACCGTCTTGGAGCGATCCGAAATGGGCTGGCTGTGCGTGATGTCCTCGACGCGATCGAGCTGCCCCATCTCCTCAAGCTGCGCGACGATTTCCTTGCGCGCGAGCTCACGGCTCTTACCCTGAAAGGGCCCCGCGTTCTCGTTCATCGTCCCGTCTTTGTCGAGCAACAAGATGATTGGTAGGCCGTGGCGCGCACCGCGCTCGTAGTCCGCCAAGTCGTGACCGGGAGTCACCTTCACACAGCCGGTACCCAGCTTGGGGTCCACCGAGTCGTCCGCGATGATCGGGATCTTGCGGTTCACAAAGGGCACGATCACCTCCTGTCCAACGAGGTGCCTAAAGCGCTCGTCCGTGGGGTGCACGGCAACGCCTGTGTCACCGAGTAAGGTCTCGGGTCGCGTGGTTGCAACGGTGAGGAACTCCTTCGAATCCGCCAGTGCGTAGCGGATGTACCACATCTTGCCCTTGCGCGGCTCCATCTCGACCTCGTCGTCCGACACGGCCGTCTTCAAAGCACAGTCCCAGTTCACAATACGCGCGCCTTTGTACACCAGCTCCCGATTCCATAGGCGCACGAACGCCGTGCGCACGGCGATCACCATCCCGGGATCAAGAGTGAACGCGGTGCGTGACCAATCGGCCGAGCATCCAAGCGCCTTGAACTGATTCAAGATTGTGGAGCCGTTCTCCTCTTTCCACTTCCAGATCTCAGCAAGAAACGCCTCGCGCCCCATGTCTTCGCGGGTCTGGCCGGTCTCCTTGTAGATCTTCTTTTCAACGACAGCTTGGGTTGCGATCCCCGCGTGATCCGTGCCCGGAATCCACAATGTGTCGAAGCCGCTCATGCGCTTGAAGCGCACGGCGATGTCCTGGATCGTGCCGTCAAGCGCGTGCCCCATGTGCAGGACGCCGGTCACGTTCGGAGGCGGAATCGCGACCGTAAAGGTCTCCCGCTTCGGCTCACCCTCAACAAGCGGAGGAGGTGCGAAATCCCCGCTGGCCTCCCACTCGGAATAGATCGTATTCTCGTAAAGAGAGGGGTCGTAGCGGCTCGGTAGTTCTTTGGGCAGTTCCATAGTGCGGCTATGTCACAAGCCGGGCAGGAGGCGGTCAAGTCCCCGGGTGCACTCTCTTGATAAAGAGGCGTGAACTCGGGCCTTATCCGTCCGAAAGTGGCACGAGCGACTCGACTTCGAGTTCGAGCCCGTTCCCCTCGAAGAGCGCACGAGCAGCTCCCGAATCCAAACTGGCGTCCTTCGCTCGCTTGCCCTCGAGCCCCGCGTCGGTCTGGGTAGCAATGCGAACGGAGGAGCGCGCGGCCGCCTCACTTAGCCCGCCTCGGATCAAAAGCCGAAGCCCCAGGTCGGCACGTGTCAAGCGCTCCTCCCCGGCCACATGTAGAGTGCCCCTGCGCTCTGGATTCTCGCTGAGAAACACAAGCGCCCGCGCAGCATCCCTCACATCGAGGGCAGTGCGCCACTCATCCGAAAATAGCAACGGCCGCTCGCCTGCTTTGACCGCCGCAATCAAACCGTCCTCTGGACCAAGCCCTCGCCCAAACGACCCCCCGAAGAGAAGCGGCAACCGAACGATTAGCGCTTCTGGGTTAGCGGCCATCACGAGCTGCTCGCCCCTCAACTTGGATTCACCATACACTCCGACGGGACTCGGAGTATCGGACTCGGTGTAGCGTTGCCCGCGGCTTGGCGGCCGCCCTCCAAAAACGAGGTCCGTAGAGACATATAAAAAGGGGACCTCTGCCGAGGAGCAGTAGGAGGCAACCTCGGCTGGCCACTCAGCGTTCAAGCGGAAGGCTCTAGCGGGGTCTCTCTCCGCTTCGCCCATAGAGGAGACAGCCGCTAGAAACACCACCGCCTTTGCGCCGTAGGTAAGGTCGCATCCCGCCTGCGTCGCCACACCGTCTGCAGATGCAAACGATGCGCCAAACGACAGCTCTTGAGCGGGCTCCTGCCTGCCGACTGCTAGACAGGGGGTCCCTGCAAGCTCGCGCAAAACATGTGGACCCAAGAATCCAGTCGCACCAAAAACGATGCACTTCTTTTTTTGCAAAATCTATTTAGCGTCGTCCGGCTTATCGGAATCGCCGATTTCAACTTCACCTTTCACTTTTCCAGCGGGGGCCTGCAGGAGCTGTTCAGCCATTGAAACCGCATCTTTTCTGCTTATGGGAAAGCCGATAAAATTCAACTCAACTACAGCTTGCCCACGCCGGCCAAGGACAGCGAAGTTAGTGATCTCTTTGTCTCCCACTAAGATGATCTGGTCGACCCAAACCCCTTCGAACTGCGCTGTGTCCGTGAGCAAAAGCTCTTCCACCAGGCTGTCCTCGATACGGACCCCGTTGGGAAGCTGGGCGCGCTTTGCTTCGATCATCGCGAGCTCAAGTTCCAAGATGTATTCCGCCTTGGGGCCCGTCGGCAGAGCGAACAACCCGGCGCTAATCATGGCTCCATCTCCACGGGGGTTCTGTGCAATCAATACGCGACACTCCAGGATATCTTTGACGGCCTCTTCGTAGCGCTCTTTGGGCAAGACTGAAAACGCGGCGCTAATTTGCGGGCCGAGCAGCTCCACCTTTGTCATGGTCCAGAAATCAGGCGTCTGTTTGTCAAGAGTGCTCTCGAACCGACCTAACGTCCGCTCAAAGTCATAGGGCTGCTCTGGCCGCAGCGTTGGATCTAAATACCAGCTTGGTTCGGAGATCAAGATCGAGTCTTCGGGAGGTGCATCAAAGACCTGCTTGATAACCCCAGCCCCCTTCGCTTTGACAAGTGCCGCGATGAACCTCTCGCCGTCTTTGTACGCGAACGAAAACTGAGCAACGGCAATCCGTCCCATATACTCTGCACCCGCATCCTCAGTCTCTGGCAAAAAATCAATCGAGGACGTAAACAGCTTGAAGCCCCGAAGGTTTCCAACCTTCGCGCACGCTCTCCTCGCGACAAACTGCGCGTGTCCCTCGATGAGCGCATTCATCGCATGAAGTCCGTTTGTATCCTTTACGGTGGCGAATAGCCTCCTAAACGGATGGTGATGGTTATCCAAGGCGTGGGCGACTTCATGGCAAAGAACGGCGTCCATCACTTCTTTGGAGGCAAGCTCCTCCATCTTGAGGAGCCCCGCCAACTCAAATAGGTTGTCGCGGACAACAAGCACTTCGCCTGTCCCTGTAGCGAACTTCGCGATCACCGCATTCGCCATGACATCGGCAGTCGTTCGGGCTGAGCTTTCCGCAGACTCCTTGTCTTCAACCTGAACGAGCATCTGTGGCAAGAGCTCTTCGCGAAGCACGTCGCGCATCTCAGAGATCTCAACAAAGCGGAACCCCACACTTTTGAGTTTTGTAGGCGCGACGGAGATCACCGCTTCGAACGCCGCTCTCCCCATGCGGTCCAGGTCCGCCTGGCTGTAATCGCGGGCAAGGAGTGTCAACTCTTGCGCCGGAGTAATGATTGGCGGCTGCTCCTGTGCTGCGGCAAAAGAAAACGGAGCGGCGAGAGCGAAGAGCATGGCGCGAATGGCGGTTTTCATTGTCATACTGTAGCAATCACGGATCCTGGCCCCCTTCCTTCTAACAACCGAATTGCCCAGGTATTCGCTATCCTCCCTCTATGCCGCTCCCCTTTCAACACGCACTTCTGGTCGCAAACCCCATCGCCGGTGCCGGGCGAGGAGAGCGTGCGGCCCAAGGGCTGCAAGAAGCTTTGCTTGCTGCAGGACTGAGGTCGGAGCTCAAGCTGACAAGGGGCTCTGGGGACGCCTGTAGGTTCGCCGCGGAGCGCGCTCCAGAGTGCGACTTAATCGTTTCGATTGGGGGCGACGGCACCTTGAGAGAGATCCTCAATGGGCTCCACCAAGATGGCGATGAGCTGCGCTTATGCCCCCCCGTTGCCACGATGCCAATGGGAACCGCAAACGTACTCGCAATCGACTTCAAGTTACCCAAGAAGATCCCCGGTATCGTGGAGATGATTCGCGGAGGCGTAACTCGCGAGCTCGACATCGCCCAGATCGGCAGCGAGGGTGGTCCTAAGATCACCTCGTTTTTGGCCATTGGCGCTGGGTTTGACGCCGAAGTGGTTCACAGGCTTGACGCCGCCCGCCAAGGTCCTATCAGCAAGCTGTCCTACATCCCCCATGTGGCCCGAGCTGTTGCGACTTTTCGCCCCCCCGCCCTGACAGTCACCGTTGATGGGGCGGCTCTGGAGGGCACTTACGGTCAGATTATGATCGCCAACATCATCAACTACGGCGGCATCCTCAAGCTGGACCCAGCAACACAATCAGACGACGGCTTTTGGGAGCTCTACCTTTGGCGCAAGGGAAACCGGCGCGAGCTGATGCGGTCTGCAATCCGCGGTGCCATCGCCCATTTGCCAGGCGGGCCATGCACCAGGGTTCGCGCAAAGAAAATCCAAATCTCAAGCACCTCGCCGTTCCCGTATCATGTGGATGGCGACCCGGGCGGATTCACCCCGTTCGAGTTCGAAGTCACGGGTCGTCGCCAAGCCATTCTTGTTCCGCGCTCCTAACCGAGCCCTAAAATTATTGCCATGACTGCATCCGCATCGAGTGACCGCCCCGAACGCCTTCTTCCTACGCGACAGGCGCTCATCGCTGGAAGCGCAGTCGGTTCAGACGAGGGACTTTTTGTCTTCGCTGGGCCCTGTGTTCTCGAGACCAAAGAGGCCGCTCTTGCGATCGCTCGCAGGATCGCTGAGATTGGCGACAAACACGGGGTTCGCATGATCTTCAAGGCAAGTTTTGACAAGGCGAACCGCACGAGCTCGGGCGCTTTCCGAGGTCCCGGCCAAAGTGAAGGCCTCGCAATCCTCGCAGCCGTTCGCGAGGAAACGGGGCTGCCCGTCGTTACGGATGTTCACCTTCCCGAGCAGTGCGCCGAGGTCGGCAAAGTTGTTGACGTCTTGCAAATCCCCGCCTTTCTCTGTCGCCAAACAGACCTATTGGTCGCCGCAGCCGAAACCGGCTGCGCAATCAACATCAAGAAAGGCCAGTTCTTAGCTCCGTGGGATATGGAACACCCGGTCGCAAAAGTTCGCGCCGCTGGCAACCCCGATGTGATGGTCTGCGAGCGAGGCGCCAGCTTCGGCTACGGCAGACTGGTCGTTGACATGAGCGGCTTTGAAGACTTGGCATCTTTTGGTGCGCCCGTAGTTTTTGACGCAACGCACTCTGTGCAGCGCCCTGGCGAGGGGGGCAAGACCGGCGGCGATCGCTATCTTGCGCCTGCTCTCGCGCGCGCTGCCGTCGCCACAGGTCGTGTGGACGGACTCTTCTTCGAGGTTCACCCCGTTCCCTCTCAGTCGCCGTCGGATGCCGCGAACATCATCGCGTTGGACCACTTCGACGAGGTCCTTGGTGGCGTTGCAGCGATTTGGCGTGCCGTTCGCGCCCTTTAGTCGGCTAACTCCAAAAGTCTTTTCAATATGGAGAGGCTGTCATCTCGATTTGGAGCTCGTTCAGCTTAAATAGGGTCATGAATCCTCGCCTGAAAAAAGTTGTGATCGGCGTGGTCGTCCTAGGCCTCGTCATTCAGTTCATTCCCACTGTGCGCAGCAACCCCGAGCAGCGTGAAACGCCGGATGCGCCGCCTGAAGTTGTCACACTCTTGCAGCGCGCCTGTTACGAGTGCCACTCGAATGAAACGACGTGGCCGTGGTATACCAAGGTTGCTCCGTTATCCTGGCTCGCCGCCGACGATGTGTCAGGCGGCCGCAAGCACCTGAACTTCTCGGAGTGGTCCAAGTACTCCGCCAAGAAGCAGGCTCACAAAAAAGAGGAGTGCTGGGAGGAGATCGAAAGTGGCGAGATGCCGCTTTGGTTCTACATGCCGCTGCATCCCGAGGCCAAGTTCACACCTGAAGAGATGGAGCTCTTGCATGCCTGGGGCAAGCCTGGTGGAAACCGCGATGAGGGCGACGAAGCTGGCGAGCACGACGAGGGAGACGAGGACTAGGCCGACGGAGGAAATCCTCCCCGACCGGCCTCGCGTGTTTGCTCCCCTCCCTAGGTGCTTGATCCGACCTAGCTCCACGATTTTGGTTGCGCTGACGTCCAAGATCGCGGGGCTCTCCGGGGCTGGCTAAGTCACCCCAAGGATCGCGGCCCCTCTCTAAAGGCACCTAGGGCTTCAGCTGCACAGGCATTTGTGCGGCCCTTGCTGCGGAAATCGAGCCCGTTTCACGGGCTTATCAGTTGGTCGAGCGCGGACCTCAAGGCCCGCTCGGCAACTCGGATGGCGTGGGTCTGAAGTCGATCTAAACCACCCGCCTCATCCACGAGGTCCTTTATCGGTAGGAGACGGGCCCGCTGGGGACTCATGCCAACAACGCACTCCGCAACTAGCGAGGCCACGGCGATCACCGCGGAGCAACCGCGAGCCTGAAATGCGGCCAGCAGGGTGCCTGTAACCGGATCCAAGTCCAAGGAGAGCACAAGGACATCTCCGCAAGCGGGGTTCTCGCCGCGCCCTTGAACCGCACCTTCACCTTTCAGAATCCCGCTACAGCGGGGCTGCATTAGGTGCTCCGTTAGAATCTTTGAGAGCCTTGCCACGTTTATAGACTAGCACAAACCTCTGGTACCACTAGGCTTCCGTCCGTTCCCGCATCTCGGAATAGAGAATCTGGGGCGTTCGATTTGCACCTTCCTCAAACGGGGGTAGTTTTCTTGTGCTCCCGACGATGACACGACAAAGGCAAACCAACCGCAAGGTTGGGACGCAAAACCAAGGGCCCTTTTGGGCAGCCTAGTTACCGAAAGTCGTCGTCCCTGGTACCGCCAGGGTCGTCATCCAAGGGGCACAAGGGTGCAAGCCCCTAACTGGATTGACGGCCCGGGTGGTAGCAACGCTTCCTCCCATGCAGGGGTCCTTCCGAGTTCGCTCGGAGGGCCCCGGCAGGGTTCCCTCTCCCCGGTTGATGGCAATGGATGACGCCCGGCGGACAAAAAAGCGATGTACACCAGAAGCAACAGCAAAACAAACAGCTCCGAGCGAGCGCGTCTCAACACAAGACGATTCGCCGAGCCAAGCTTCGTTTCTACGAGTGTCTCTGTCCGCCCCTTTCACCGCGCTTTGCAAGGCGAGCTTCTCGTCGAAAGCGCGGTAAAAAACACCCGCTCCTTCCCCCCGGGAGCGGGTCTATTGGCCGATGAGGGTTGGGGAACTCCACATCGGCATCCTGAGAGGAGGATTGAGTTGCGCAAGGACCATCATGGGAACTGGTCGCTGCAACTCATCACGGGGGGAAAATTGGCACCAGGTAGAGTGGGGACTTTTCCCGGTGCTGCCACCTTTGCCCTCTGTTCGGCTTGGGGAAGCCGAGCTTCGCGATGGGGAAAGCATCCGACTCCGGTCTGATGTATAGCGAGGCACCGCTTGCGGTGTCGGCAAAGGTAAGGGCGCGTGAGGAAACTCGCGCGCCCGTTTTTTTTGCCCCGACTTATCTTTCGAGCATGCCGACTCGAAAGCGATCCTTCAACCCTTCGAGAAGCTTCGTGTGAATCTTGCAGACGCGAGATTCCGACAAGCCTAGGAGCTGACCAATCTCGCGCATCGGTAGCTCTTCCCAGTAGCGCAGGTAGACTAGGCGGTATTCCGCCTCGGAAAGTTTCTGTGCGACAAGAGTCAGAATCTCCTCCGAGCTCAATCGCTCAGCGGGCTCGACAAACCGGTCGGCGACCACATCGATTCCCTTGGGAGAGTTCTCCTCGCCATCCCCCATCGGCATCGAACCGGTGGGCGCTCCCGGAAGTCCATTCCCAAAGAGTCGCTCGTAATCGCCAAGAGAGAGCTCAAGCTCCGCGGCCACTTCACTATCCGTTGGCTTGCGACCCAAGTCCGCTTGTAAGCGGGCACGAGCACGTTTATGCCCTTCAACCCGCTGTCGCCATGGTCTTGGGAGCCAATCTTGTGTCCGGAGCTCGTCTAGCAGCGCCCCTTTCAAGCGCCGTTCGCAATACGACTCGAAGCGCACTCCCCGCATGGGGTCAAAGCCGACAATTGCGCGGATCAATCCGACATTTGCGGCCGTGTCAAGATCACCTCGATCAATCGTTGGCGGGAGCCTTCTTGCGAAGCGCGAGACGACCTCGCCGACGAGTTTCTGATAGGCCACAACAAGGTCGTTCCGAGACTCAATCCCGGGGGCCTCAATGTAAACCTTCCACAGCTCAAGAGGCCCTTGCGAGGCCAGCTCAATCTGCGCGACCAGGCCGCGCTTCATGCGAAGCGCGCGTAACCGCTTCACTCCAGTTAGAGGAGTGCGCTCGGCTTCGGTGTCGCCTGTGAGTTCTACTTGAGTGCTTTGCATGGAACCAAACGCACGAAAACGGACGTCTGCAAGACTTCAAGTGTCGGAAAGCGAATCGATTGTGCAAGTCCGTGTTTCCGACTTGTCCTGAGCACGCTTGCAGTCTCTAAGCCCCTAAGAACGCAAGTAGTCGCAGAGGGCTTCCATTTGCAAAATAGAGCCAGTCTTAGAGAATGCGCATTGCGGATAATTAAAATCCGCCAGCGCTCATTTTTTGCTAAAAAATCGCGGCGGCGCGTCCCTCGGTCCGCGTGTTGCCCCGTGAATCGAGGACAAGCTCACTTAGAGCACACCGAAAAATGGGGCGCGCTCCAACCAGATGAAAGCGCCATGCGCCCTACTCGCGCTCGTGAGGAGCACTGTCCTCTTCGTAACCGAGCTCTGCCATGACGAGACTCTCGGCGACGCGCATAGCTGCCCTTTCTTCGGGATCGTGATCGTCGAAACCGCACAAATGTAGCGCGCCGTGAACGACATAGAGCGCGAGCTCTCGCGCTTCGCTAACACCGCGTTCGCGCGCTACTTTTTGGGCCATTTCGACCCCTACAAACAGCTCCCCGACGGGCGCCTCTGCCAGAAGAGCTGCGAGCTCTGCAGGCAGGTCTCCCGGCTCGTCATTTTGCTCGCTTAAGTCGAAGGTAATCACGTCTGTAGGCGTTGGATCACCCAAATATTCGTCGTGGATTCGCACCATCTCGGCATCGTTGATAAAAACAATACTAAGTCGACTACCCTCTCGGCCACCATGGCGCATGGCCGCCTCCGCGGCTTCGCAAACGGCCTTATCCTCTAGTGGCCTTGAGGCCGTCTCCCAATAAATCTCGATAGCCATGACTAGCTCTTGCTAGTGGAGTTCGCAATCTTGGGAGTTCCGCCCTCTTTCCCGCGACGCGCTTGGGGCTGCGAGAGATCTAGGGGGTGAGGCCGCCCTTTGGGGAAGGTCGGGCGGGTATGGTAGATGCCTGTCAGCACCTGAACGCAGGCCGCCTCAATCGCCGCTAGGTCTTTTAGGGTCATGCCACACTCGTCGAATTGACGATCCATCAAGCGCTTCATCGCGACCTCGTGCACCATCTCGGTCAGACGAACAGGAGTCGGGTCCCCCATCTGGCGGCTGATAGCCTCGACTGCATCGGCGATCATGACAATCGCCGGTTCAACACTTTGCGGCTTGCGCCCGGGATAGCGGAAGTCGTCTTCGTTCACGGCGTCTTCCCCGCGGAGGTCCTTCGCGCGGTGAAAGAAATAGTCGATACAACAAGTGCCGTGGTGCTCTTCCATGAAGGCGAGCACCTGTGGCGGAAGGTTGTAATAGGAGCCAATCTCTACGCCATCCCGTGTGTGCGCAGAGATGATTAGCATGCTCATCTCGGGAGAGAGGTCCTTATGTTTGCCGCGAGCATTGGGCGAGTTCTCCGCAAAGTAGTCCGGCTTGTTCAGCTTCCCCACATCGTGATAGAGAGCGCCAACACGTGCGAGCAGCGCATTTCCGGAGACCGCCTCCGTCGCCGCCTCTGAGATCAACCCGACGATGTAAGAGTGGTGGAATGTGCCCGGAGCCTCGAGCAAGAGCTTTCGCAAAAGTGGCTGTTCGTGGGTGTTCCCTAGCTCCAGCAAGCTGATGTCCGTGGTCACACCGAACAGCGCTTCGACAGCGGGGAGAACGGCAGAGGTCAGTAGGCCGATCGCAATCCCCTCCAAAACAAGAAGCGCTACAAGGCGCACTTCCGTTAATAACTCCAAGGTTCCCACGCCTAGCAAGTGGAATGCTCCGGCGACCAAGAGCTGAACCATCCCGATGGTAAGGCCAACTCGCACTAGAGATGAGCGCCGCCGTAGTCCATCGCTGATCAAGCAGGAGACTAGCGCGCCCGACATGCAGATCGCAAGGCCGGCGGAGCCTCCACTTTCCGGCCTTAAAAGAAGCGCCAACCCCAGCAGGCCACCGGCAAAAAGGGTGCACTCCAGCGCGAACGCCCGCCCCCAAACGAGTGCCATCGGCAGGGCAAACAGCGCCATCGGTACCCAGGTGATGTCGGTGATGTTTCCGACCAGTCGCATCAACTGCATCGCGACTAGAGGCAGTGCCATGAAGAGTGCCAAGGCCCCTACTTTTGAAACCGACGTTAGTGCGCCAGGTCTAAAATCCACAGCGTACATCACGAAGAATGCTTCGGAGACCAGCACCAGCGCCCCGAGCCCAATCCACGCCCCAAGGGGCAGGTTCGCACCGAGCCCAATCAGCGCAATCACGGACAGGCCAAAGATCAGGGCAATGGCAACCTTCTCACCCGTATTTGCGAACGGTGCTCGCTTTCTCCCGCGGGCGCCCGTCTTTACGCGCTGCAGAGAGACGCGCCTCAGAGTGCGGCGGTTTCGACTGCGGAACGGGTGAAAAAAGCGATCGAAGACACTCACGACGAGGCGTCCCTCACACCATCCGCTTCCTGGCCGGAATCACGTGGAACAGGCCTCTCATAGGCATTCACAATGGCCTCCACAAGTGGGTGCCGGACGATGTCCTTCCCCGTGAATTCCGTCACGCCGATACCTTCATATCCGCGCAAGCGCTGCACCGCGTCCAGCAACCCGCTGGGTCGCCCACGCTCCAAGTCGTTCTGTGTCGGGTCGCCCGTGACTACCATTCGAGAGCCCTCTCCAAGCCGCGTCAGGAACATCTTCATCTGCATCGGTGATGCGTTTTGCGCCTCGTCCAAGATGACAAATGCGTTGGAGAGCGTTCGACCGCGCATGTAGGCGAGTGGTGCAATCTCGATCACTCCGGCTTCGATCAAACCCGTCACGTCTTCGAACTTTAAGAGTTCGCCAAGCGCGTCGTAAATCGGTCGCATATAGGGATCGAGTTTCGCCTGCAGGTCGCCGGGCAGGAAGCCAAGCCGCTCCCCCGCTTCGACAACTGGGCGCGTAATGATGAGGCGCCGAACCTCGCCGCGACGCAGCGCTCGCAACGCACCGGCCACCGCCAAATACGTCTTACCCGTACCCGCGGCGCCAAGGCCAAAGGTAAGGGTGTCCTTCTCCATCTGGTCGAAGTAACGACGCTGATTCTGGCCGCGCGGCTCCACAGGTCGAACTCGTGCGTGAATCATGGGGTGCGCGCGCTCCATACGCCCGCGTGGGATACCAGCCGGCTCAGTCCCGCCCTTGGCATCGGATCGAGGCGCCCAAGCCGCTTCGGTTTCCGCGGACGTCGGGCCCAACAAAATCTGTTCGATCTCGGCGGACTGCAGCTCGCGCCCCTTCCTAAACTTGCCGAGCAGGTGCTCAATACGCTGCTGCGCGAGCTCAACTTTCTCCTCGGGCCCCTTAAGCCGCAGATTACTGCCGCGAACGAAAATCTCAATCGCTAGCGCCTGGCGAAGGAGCTTGGCGTGACGATCGTAGGGACCGAGGACAAGAACAGCCTCGTCACTCGTGCGTAGAGGAATAGTAACTTCGATCAAAATACTTGGCTTGCTTTAGGGGTAGAGGTGGCGAGCGCGAAGTTGCGCGAGATAAAGCCTATCGTCTAACCGGTGCCAGTTAGCAGCGGCCAGGCAATGAGGGCTACAGGTATGGTAAACAGCAGGCTGTCCACAAGGTCTAAAACACCGCCGGAAGGACCAAACCATGTTCCAGAATCCTTGACTCCAGAGCGGCGTTTTATCCAACTCTCGAATAGGTCACCGGCTTGCGCGGCCACGTTAATCGCCGCTCCGAAGACGACAACGGCCCACAGCGCATCCGCCTGGGGGGCCATCCAGCCCACCCTTTGCATTCCGACGGTCGCGGCGATCGTGACAAGTAGCGAGGCCACACAACCCGCTGTTGTCTTGCCCGGACTAATCCCTCGGAACGGATGCGATTTTCCAATCGCACTCCCGACGTAGTAGCCCGCGATGTCTCCGATTTTGGACAAGATGAGAAGACAGACAAAAGCGGATTGACCAACGATGCTCCACAGATGGTGCATGCAGCCGAATGCATAGCCCACCCATAAGGAGAGGCCGGCTGCCGCAACAAGGCGAATCGGGAGCGGAATCGGGCTTGGTCCGCGCGGCAAGAGCGCGAGAGTAGCGGGAACTCCTAACAGCACAAGAGCAAGGTGCGGGGACACGTTGTCACGGATCGGCTGCTCGAGCAGCGAGGGAAGCAACCCGCCCGCCTCTAGAGAAACCAAGAGCGTGATCACACCGGCCGCTAGCAGAGGTGTCTGGATTCGAAAGCCGCGTAGGGCCCCCATCGAGGCAAGCTCGTAGCAGCCGAGCAATCCGAAGGCTCCCGCGATCGCCGCGAGAGGTGCTCCGCTTTCACTCTCCCCTGTTGCCCAAAGTGCGAGACCAAGGGCGAGGGCGAGCCCGCCTCCCCAAACTGTTCGGCGAATGATTTTAGCCTTCTTCGACACCCTTAGCGACCCTGGGAAGGGGAGGGCTGTTCCGGTGGGAGGTCAGACACCAGCCCGCCGTATTTCCGCGTGCGCCCACCGTAGGACTCGAGTGCCGCATGGAGTTCCGGCTCGCGGAATTCGGGCCAGCCCATCGGAGCAACATAAAGTTCCGAGTACGAGGCCTGCCACAACAAGAAGTTCGACAGGCGCATTTCGCCAGCGGTCCGGATCACAAGATCGGGATCCGCCGTTGTCGGATCGTAGAGGTAGTCACGCAAAGTTTCGTCGTGAATATCCTTGGGAGCGAGCTTGCCCGCCACGACGTCTTCCGCCAAAGCGCGCGCCGCGTCGGCGAGCTCGGAGCGACTCCCATAGGAAAGTGCGAGGCGAAGTTT
This sequence comes from uncultured bacterium, assembly GCA_937896235.1. Lineage (GTDB taxonomy): Bacteria > Planctomycetota > UBA1135 > UBA1135 > CALBMX01. The sequence goes on along the minus strand of CALBMX010000035.1, from coordinate 143,934 downwards.
CATGCCGTCGTGCCCCGCCGTCATCAGCTCGGTCTCGCGCAGCTCGGCGAGCGACTCGTCAGGCAGATCTTCAAGGCGTCCGATTCCGATGAGACGAATGTTGTTTTCCATCAAGGTCGGACGTTCGTCCACCAGGAAGCTTCTCAGTAGCTTCATCAAAAAGGAAACTTCGGCCTTCGGCCGCTTCCAGTTCTCCACCGAGAACGCATAGAGAGTGAGGCTCTTCACCCCCAAACGAGCGCACTCTGTCGTGATCGCTCTCACGGAGTTCACACCCTCTTGGTGCCCGCGCACGCGCTTCCACCCCTGGGATTTCGCCCAGCGTCCATTACCATCCATAATGATGGCAATGTGCTCTGGGAAGTCATCTCCGAAATCGGAGCGCTCTTTGCACACGAGCTTCGCCAAGCTTAGGCCTCGAGCCCGCGTGGAATGATCTGATCGCGCTCTGGACCGACCGAAAGCATCACAATGGGTGTACCAACAAGCTCTTCGAGGCGCTCGACGTAGGCTTTTGCCTTCGCAGGTAGGTCCTCCCACTTGCGGACCATGGTGATGTCCTCACCCCAGCCCTCGTGATCCTCGTATTCGACCTCGATCTCCTCTAGGTCGATAAGCCCGGCTGGATACCCATCGAGGTTTACGCCATTTGAAGAGTAGGAAACGCCAATACGCAAGGTGTCAAACGCACTCAGCACGTCGAGGTTTGTCACGATCAAACCCGTTGCACCGTTGATCTCACAGGTGAACTGGGTCGCCGTCGCATCAAACCAACCACAACGGCGAGGGCGACCCGTCGTCGCACCGTACTCGTTGCCCTCTTTGCGAAGCTTATACCCGCCGTCGCCATGATCTTCGGTAGGAAAAGGCCCTTCCCCCACGCGGGTGCAGTACGCCTTTGCAATACCATAGGCTCCGCCGATTTGATTCGCTGGAAAACCGGCGCCGGCGGCGATACCAGCCGTACCTGTGTTCGACGACGTAACGTAGGGATACGTGCCGTGGTCAATATCCAGTAGTGCCCCTTGAGCGCCTTCGAAGAGGATGGTCTTGCCCGCCTTATGCGCACGGCGAATTTCGCCGCCGACATCGCCGACAAATGGACGCAACCTCTCGCCGAGGGCAAGGAAACGCTCGAGCTGCTCATCGAAGTCGATGCCGGCTTGCTTGTGCAGGTCAACGATCCAAGCATTCTTCTCCGCAAGAGCTGCCTTCAGGCGCGGAGCAAGTCGCTCGGCCTCCAACAAGTCCCCGATGCGCACACCTGTTCGCGCGGCCTTATCCGAATAGCACGGACCGATTCCTCGTCCCGTCGTTCCGATACGGCCGTCGCCCTTCCACTTCTCCGACAGGGAGTCCATCACGCGGTGGTGATCGAAAATGACGTGAGCAGAGGCGGAGATGCGTAAGTTGTCACCGTTGACTTTCACCCCACGCTCCAACAAGCCATCGAGTTCCGACAGGAGTGCTTGGGGGTCGAGGGCAACGCCGTTGCCAACCACATTCACTTTGCCGGGGTGTAGGATTCCAGAGGGGATCAAGTGAAGCACAAACTTCTCGTCACCAACGACGACTGTATGGCCTGCGTTGGCACCGCCTTGATAGCGCACGACATAATCGGCACCAACAGCAAGGCGATCAATGATTTTACCCTTTCCTTCGTCGCCCCATTGGGCACCGAAAACACATTCGGAAGGCATCTCTATTGGGGGTAAGAGACCGCTCGTACCCAGCGACCTCGGGTCGGCTCCAAGCCCCGCTTGAAACCAAATCTACCCCTAAGGTCCGGGAGTAAGTGGGGATTTTCCTAAGGTGGAGCGCCGGGCACAAGGGAAAACCGCCCGATGCGAGGTGTGGGATCACGGAGTTGCCCTAACCCTTCCCTAGACCGTGTTTTGTCGAGCCGATTCTGGTTAAAAAGCGGGAGCTAATTCCCGTAGCCGCCGCCGCCGGGAGTTTGAAGTTCGACTTCGTCCGATGCGGCGACTTCCATGCTAGCCTGAATGCCAAGTCGTTCTGCGCGCCCTTTTCCACCTCGGAACAAACGAGCGCCGCCCGTCTGACCAGCCTGCCCCCCCGCAAGCCCCCATGGCCCGCGGTGGCCGCGCTGAGAGACCCACGACAAGCGCGCCGGCACCAAGAACTTCAACCGACGGATGAGGCCATCTCCGCCCGCGTGCGCCCCCTTGCCCCCCGACCTACGCCTAACCGTGTACTTCACAATGCGAACAGGTTCGTGCACCTCAAGCGCCTCGATAGGAGTATTGCGCGTATTGGTCATGTGAGTTTGGACGACGTGTGCACCGGGGCCCTTGGCCGAGGCACCGGCCCCTCCCGCAATCGTTTCGTAGTGCGCAAAAGCCCTCCTTTGGCCGCCCTTTCCGCCATCGACAGAACCGAATGTCAAGTTGCTCATCGTCCCTGCAGATGCCGCGGGGATCCGACCGCGCAAACCTCGAGCCGTGCTAAACGCGCCAAGCAACAAGTCCACCAATCGTTGACTGGTCTCTACATTGCCAGCTGAAACCGCAGACGGGTAACTCGCATCCACAAAGCTTCCCGGCGTCGTGAGCACCTCAACTTGCGAGAGGATGCCGTCATTCGTTGGCGTCCCAACGGGTAATAAAAGCCGCAAGACGTAAAACACAGCCGAGAGAGTCACTGCACGAGGCGCGTTAGCAGATCCGGGGATGGCCTCAACAATCGAGGTCAAATCGAACGTGATATGGTGCTTGGACGCCTTTCGTTTGATGCGCACCTCCACGCCAAGGGGAATGGATTCTCCATCGGGAAGTTCGAGCTCGTCCCGAAAGCGAAGCTTTAGCTGACCGGTTTTTCCGACCAGCTCGCCAAGTGCGCTCTCCAATAGTGCGGCCGTCCATTCGAGCAGCCCTCCCGCCTGGTGCAATAGCTCTTCGCGACCGTGTTTGTCCGCCAATTCGGTCAAGCGCCTTGCACCGACTCTGTTCGCAGAGAGTTGCGCCATGAGGTCCCCCTCGCGCTCATCGGGCACGCGCATATTCGCGCGAACAAGCAGGAGAAAGGTGTCGTTGACAACGTCACTTCTTGTAAGAAATAGGGGCGGGATCCGCAGGCCTTCCCCGTGGATATCCTTACTGGGCCCCATGGAACCCGGGTGCGTGCCACCAACATCTGCGTGGTGCGCACGGCCTGCGACAAAAAAGTCGGGCGTCTCGCTGCTCCCGAGAAAGACGGGAGTCACAAGGGTAATGTCCGGCAGGTGTGTACCCCCTGCAAACGGATCATTGAGAACGACGGTGTCCCCACGTCCAAATGGCCCGAGCTTCATCGCCGCGCGCACCGAGAGCGGAGTGGACCCGAGGTGCACGGGAAGGTGCGCGGCTTGGGCGATCATGTTCCCCGCAGCGTCAAAGAGAGCGCAGGAGAAGTCGCGACGCTCTTTGATGTTGGCCGAGAATGCCGAGCGCAGAAGCGCCTCTCCCATCTCCTCGCAAACCGAGGCAAAGAGGTGATGGAAGACAAGAACGCGAAGGTTGTCGCTCAACGCTCTTCGTCGGGGAAGTCGAGAACCTCAAAGGGGCGGTAGTCGAGAACCTCCCAGCGCTCGAGAGGCACGAGGACATATTCTTCACCGTCTTTGTATCGCCAGACTGTGCAGCGCACTGTGCGCGTCAGGTCGGTCCCGAGCTCTTCCGCAGCTTCGCGCTCCTCGCGACTCATGCCATAGCTATCCTCGGCGCCGTTAGCTCGCGTCGAAAAACGGCCGGTGATATAGATGGAAAACACGCCGCTTTCAACGGTCAGGTGCGAGAGAAACTCGTCTCGATATCCAGGCTCGTTGGAGTCCCAACTATCGACCTCTTTGAGCTCGTCTAGGCTATCGAAAATCTGCCGTACGATAACCTCCTGTCCATACTCGTCGTAAACGGGATCGACATCCTCTTCGCTGGCATCCTCTTCCTCTTCTTCATTCCGATAGACAAGGATTTCGTCCAGGAACGGCCACGAGATTTCATTGCGATCCATGAGGGCGTGAAGCACTGCGCTTGGCGCCGTGTTGACATTCACCGCCACACCCGCCACGCCATTACTCAATCCGCCACCGGCGTCTCCTGGGCCTAGGCTGGGGACGTCAGAACCGCCTGCATTCGATGCACCGCTCGCTGCCGTGGAGCCACTTCCCGCGGTACTTCCTGTGGACGATCCTCCACTTCCCGTCCCACCGGAGTCGGCATTTCCTACGGCGGCCCCCGTCGTTTTACTCTTCTCCTCTAGGTCCGTTCGGAACTCCTCGTAGGTGGTGAGTGATGTCGAAACCGTCAAGAAGGATGCGATGGAGTGCACGACGACACCTTCTGCATCCCGATAGTCGCGAAAGTGCTTCTCTTCGAACGGGTCGAGAACCAAGAACTCGCGCAGAGAGAGGGGCATAGCACCCTCGGAGGACTCGTCTTCATCGGTCAGAAGCGAAGGCTGCGGAATGGTGGCGGAGTCTCGGTTTTGAAGGAACTCGAGCATGGCCTCGGCCATCTCTCGCGCAGTGCCCTCGTCGATATCTTGCTCTGTTGTCTCGCGGCACAAATCCAAAACGCGAACAACCCGCTGGAATGCCTTTTCCGCCTCGTCGTCGTCTTCGGTCAGCATCGTCAGGACGTTCAGCTTGCTATCTTCGTCCTGCACCAAGATGCGAAGCGAAATTCCGTTGATTTCAGTCTGCTGGGCGCGGCCCCAGGAATCCTCTTTCGAGTCGGTTGCGCCAGCTGGTGCACCTGCACCGGCGTCTCCGCTTGCGCCTCCGACGCCAGGGAGGCCACCGCCGCTGGAGGCCGAAGCGTCGGCCTCTGCGCCAGCCGCAGCGTCCTCTTTCAGGTCCTCGAAGACCTTTAGCATGGCGGATTCGATAGCCCTATCGATCTTTGTCAGGTACAGATCGTTGCTCGCTACCCGGCGGTCCGTACCGGCGGTCATGCTGATCTGAAAGACGATCATGATCAGCACAAATAGCACCAGCATGGCGAGCATCAATGCCGCACCCCGTTGCCGAGACTGAGGACGTGCTACGCCCGGAGAAGCTGTGTGGAGAATCCGCATGGGAAGAGGGACGACCGCCGCGCCGTGTTATTCCAAAAGGCCGTTCGGGAAGTGGCTACAGTTTGTAGCTGCGGTCGATGCCCTGCAGGATACGTGGTGAGATGTAAAACAGCGTATGGCTACGGACCTTTCGTGTGCCATCCGCCCGGAACAGTCGTCCCAAGAACGGAATATCGCCGAGTATCGGGATCTTGCGCTGGGTCTCGACCGTCTTCTCCGTGGTAAGACCACCGATAATCACCGCCTGACCAGGCTCGAGATAGACGGTAGTTTTGGCAATCTGCTTGGTGATCTTTGGTGTCGAGAGGGTGCCGCCGCTGTCGGTGACGAAGGTGACTAGACTACCGCTTTCGGTGGAAGACTCCACCTCGACAAATAGCGAGATCGTCTTGGAGCCAACGATGCGTGGCGAGACGTACAGCTTGATGCCGACCTCTTTGAAGCTGAGGGTCGCATTGAAGTTACTCGACGAGCCGCTAAGACCGGAGAATCCGTAATAAGGGACCTCCTCGGTTGCTTCGATCATGGCGACGCCGCCCTCGCGCACTGCGATTTTGGGGCGAGAGTCAACCGACACGTTTTCGAGTGCGGCGACGGCCTCCAGAACTGCGTTGAAGGAGAGTCCGTCGTGGATACCCGAAACGGTTAGGAGCGCTTCACTTGCTGTTGCCGCGCTTGGAAATGAGTAGTCCAAGCTGTCGACGAAAGCGTTATCGGGAAAGCCAAATATCGGATTGGAGCCGTTAGGTGAGATTCCAACGTAAAGCTCGTCGGTCTCATTGACTTCGATGATTTTGGCTTCGATCTCAATCTGCGGGACATCCGCCATGAACAGGTTGATGAAATCTTCAACCTCGTACATCAGGTCCGCTTGACAGGTGATGAGCAACCTGTCGCCGATTGGCGTGGGAGCTATGCTGACTGGAGGCCACTTGCGCAAGTCGCCGTAGTTTTCCATGTCCCATCCAGCAAGGACCCAAGCTTCGACTTCACCCTCTGCCGGCGGCACCGTCGGAGCTTCGTCCACCGAGTCTTTTAGCACGCTCAATGTGAACTCGCCGTAGTACTTCATCAGGTCGAGCACCTTCTGAGCGCGACCGAGCGGCAGGCGGAAGGGCTTGGAGACGTAAGTCATGACTTCGCCAGTAATAGGATCCGCGGCTTCACGGACCATGATCTGATCGCCAAACTCGGTGTACCAATTGACCGCCACGGGGGGCGGCACCGAAGTGATCTTCGGGAACACTCCGCCGTTACTATTGTTCCCGAGGAGGTTGGGCACACTCTCCGCGTTCCTTAGGTCGTAGGGGGAATCCGGTCCGCCCTTGCCCCCAAGCTCTCCAGTCTCAAAGAAGCTCCAGAAGTCACGCGCCTGATCGCCGCCCTCCTTGTCCGTCGAGACACAACCTGTGATCGCAATTGCGAAGGCCGCAACGCTAGCGATTCGAACTGAGATTCTTCCAAGGGGACTCGACATAACCGCTCTACATACCATCATTGGGAACGCGACTCAAACGCGATGGGCGTAACTGCTGGAATTTCCGCGTAGGCCGTTCAAGGATTACACGGAAATCCGGAGCCCGTTCCCGGCCAAACACGGAGGCGAGTTACAGAAGAGCGCGAACGCTTTCGGTGACGTCGGTGATGGCTGTCCCCTTTTTATTGGAGATCTTCTTCCAGACACTGCACAACGAGCGGTCGTTCATTACGGTGACGCTTGCCTTGCGGATGCTCTCGAAAGCTGCCGCTTTGAGCTGACTCCCTTCAGGGGAGCTCTCGTCGATGCCGTCCCTTTTCATCTTCTTCGCCTCGTCTGTCGAGTCGAAAAGAGACTGGAAGTCAACCTTGCCTGGGTTGGACAGCTGCCGAGCTTTCTTCAGACCACAGATGTTGTCGCTTTGGACAACAACCCAGTCTTGTGAGGTGCTATCGGATGAGTACTCGTCGCTGGGAAGAGCAACATCCAAAGCGGGCATGCCTGCACCGGGACTTGCGAATGCCGCAAGCGTCACGAGTGCGCCAATAGCGGCCGCCTTTATTACGATTCGAGGGTTCTTCACTATAGGAATGGCTCGGTTCGGGGATGATTTCTCGACCAGACGCACCCTGGGGGGTAGAGGACAGCTGGAAAAGGGCACGGACAGAGTCCGCAAGGGGATAACAAGGGGATTCGAAGCGTTTTACAGGGGAGCAGTCACAGTTCGATCTAACCTACTATAAGACGTCATGCGAGCTTGGTTAGCGAAGGATCTATCGTTCTTATGCCCTTGGGCCTTATGCCCCAACAGGACAAAATCACTAAGTCGTTTATTTTCAAGAGGTTAGGCCACGAGAATTTAAGTAAATCCAGCGTTCGGTCTTCCTCAAAACCCGGCAGAGCCCGGCGAGCCGAATTGCACAATCCTATCCTCCAGGTCGTGTGCTCCCTACGGCGGTATGCGTTACCGTCTGAACTGCTCCAAGTGCCCCGCGGACCGAAGGCTTCCAAACGCCAGAGAGCGGCAGTCTCGCGGTATCGAACCTCCATCGATTTGCTACCCCGCTGCCCAACTCGCATTAGTAACAACTCGGCCCCGCCCCACTGCTTGCGCAGTCGGGCGGGGCCGAGTCTATTTTCGTTTTGGCCCTTTGGGCCTAGCGCTTCGGACTACTCAGCTGCGGCCAAGGTTTGCTTGTGGCTCAGCTTGATCTTGCCGCGGTCGTCGACGTTGATCACGACGACTTCGACCTCGTCACCAGGCGAAACGACGTCTTCGACTTTGTCGACGAAGCCCTCGGCTAGTTCGGAGATGTGGCACAAGCCCTCGACACCCGGAAGGATCTCGATGAATGCGCCAAAGTCGCGGGTCGCCTTGACGACGCCCGTGTAGCGGGACCCGATGGCGGGAGACTCGCACATGCCGGAGATGGCTGCTGCGCACTTGCGCACTTTATCGCCGTCCGAGCCGAACACCTTGATGTTGCCCTCTTCGTCCATGATCGAGATACGTGCCTTGTACTCCTCTTGCATCGCGCGGATGTTCTTGCCACCCGGGCCGATCAGGAAGCCGATCTTCTCGGCGGGAATCTTGAGCACGGCAAACGTCGGCGCAAGGGTTGAAACCTCGGCGCGGGGACGATCGACAATAGCAAGCATCTCACGAAGGATGTGCTTGCGGCCGGCGTTTGCCTGGGCAAGCGCCTCTTCCAAGATTTTGCGCGAAAGGCCTTTGACCTTGATGTCCATCTGCAGGGCGGTGATACCAAGACCGGTACCGGCAACCTTGAAGTCCATGTCGCCGAAGTGATCTTCGGAGCCAAGGATGTCGCTGAGCACAACGTAGTCGTCGCCCTCTTTGACAAGGCCCATGGCGATACCCGCGACCGGTTGTGCGATCGGCACGCCGGCAAGCATCATGGATAGGCAACCACCACAGACCGAAGCCATCGATGAGGATCCGTTACTTTCGGTGATCTCGGACACGATACGGATCGTGTACGGGAACTTGGCGTTGTCGGGAACGACGGGGGTGAGCGCGCGCTCAGCGAGCATACCGTGGCCGATCTCGCGACGTCCTGGGCCCATCATGCGGCCCGTCTCGCCAACGCTGTAGCTCGGGAAGGAATAGTGCAGGTAGAAGGACTTGCGGTACTCCTCGTCGATGCCGTCAATGATCATCTCGTCCTCGGGGGTACCGAGGGTCGTGCTGACCAGAGCTTGGGTTTCACCGCGGGTGAAGAGGACCGAGCCGTGGTTGCGGGTGATGATGTCGGGGTTGACGGTGATCTGACGGATATCCGTCGGGCCACGACCGTCCGAACGACGGCCACCGATAACGGCTTCGCGAGAGACCAGGTTTTCAAGATCGTGGTACACGTTCTTGATCTCTTTGGTCTTTGCGTTGAGCGCGTCGCCAGCTTCCATGCCAGCAGTTAGCGTAGCGATGACCGAGGCGCGAAGTTCGCTCTTGGCCACTTCGCCAGCCTTCTTGCCTTCGGTGCGAAGCACGTCAGCCAGGGCGTCTTTATAGCCATTGATGGCGTCTACAAGGGCGGGATCGGCGACAGGTGCCACGAAAGCGTCCTTGTCTTTGCCAGCCTTTTCCTTGAACTCTGCGACCAAGGCGCACAGCTCGCCGATGACCTTGTGTCCGAACTCAAGTGCGTCAAGCATCTGCTCTTCCGAGAGTTGCTTAGCGCTGGACTCAACCATGCAGATCGCTTCGGATGTACCGGCCAGGACAAGGTCGAGGTCGCTCACTTTACGCTGCTCTTCGGTCGGGAATGCGATCAGCTCGCCTTCGACCATGCCGACGCGAACGGCGCCCATTTCAAATTCGAATGGGATGTTCGATATGCCAAGCGAAGCGAAGCAGCCGACCATCGAAAGGACGTCAGCGTTGTTCTCGCCGTCATAACCAAATGCGCGACCGTAAACCTGAACTTCACGGCGGAAGTTGTCGGGGAACATCGGGCGAATCGAGCGGTCTGTGAGGCGCATCGTGAGGATCTCTTTCGTCGTTGGACGGCCCTCGCGCTTGAAGAAGCCGCCCGGAATCTTACCGGCAGCTTGGGTCTGCTCGCGGTAGTCCACGGTCAGCGGGAAGAAGTCAAGCTCGGCTTTCAGGGGGCCCTGAACCGTGCCTGAGAAGACTTCGGTCTGGCCCATGGTCACGAGGACGGAGCCGTGTGCTTGGCGGGCAATCTGCCCGGTCTCCAAAGAGATATTTTTGCCGCCGATTATCGCTTCGACGCGCACTTTGTTGAATGTCATTTTCGTCTATCTTGTTTTTCGTCTTTCTTTCTTTGGCTCTGCAACACGCAGTGCGAAGCAACCAGAATAGTCGCGGCTCGGAGCCTGGCTTGGGACTATCCTGTCCCATTGGTAGCAGTGCGAAACGCGCTCCGACGAGCGCTTCGCATCTCTCTACTACCTAGCTAATGCAAAGTGAGCGCAGTCCACTTCTACATGGAGTGGATTGCGCTCACTTGCCAACATCGTCTTCGTTCTCTAGCGAGCCCGAAGGCTCAACTTAGTGACGATGGAACGGAAGCTGTCGTGGCTGTTGTTTTTGAGGTACTTCAAAAGCTTGGCGCGACGCGCAACCATGGCGAGAAGACCGCGGCGTGAACCGTGATCCTTCTTATGGATGCGGAGGTGCGCGGTCATGTTTTTGATGTTCTCGGTGAGCAGTGCGATTTGCACTTCGGAAGATCCGTTGTCACCTTCGGAGTTCGCAAACTCCTTAACGATTTCGAGCTTGCGCTCTGCAGCAATGGCCATGTGGCTATCCTTCTAAATGTAGTAATGCTTTCACTTGCCCGTCCCCCAGACAATCCAGGAGGGGGTGCTTCCTGCGGCTAGCGCCGGGACCAGAAAGGCGCGAACAGGATAGCGTTCCTGGGCCGGTGGTCAAGCAATTTGATTATGAAAGTGCCCTCAGGTGTGCGGAAACCGCCATTCGTTGGTACTTACTGCGCCGCGAGGGCGTCCCGCATCGGAAGCAACGCCAGCACCTCGCCGGCGAAGACTTCAGCGCAGCGCGCCTCGGCGATAGACACATTGGTACGGGCCATGCCGCCGAAGGAGTTCGCACTGACCTCGCGTGTCAACTCGACAGCCCACAGGACTTCGCTTCCCCGCAGGATACGCGCCTCAGCGCGGGCCAAAATCGCTCCGCGCGCCGCCAGGTCCTTGCGGTCCCAGCTCAGAATCGTCACTTTCAGTACGGCATCAGACTCGCCCCCAGCATCCACCCAGGCCAACTGCAAGGGGGTGTAAAGCCTATCGATCAACCCTAGATACAACTCCTCTCGGATCACATCCGTGGGCACGATTGCGTCCTCTGTGCGCAGTCCAATCGGGACAACGGCGATATCCGCAGGTTGCACCATCTCCAGTCCACCGCCGGGCAACCAGCCCGTATCGTTCTTCAAAGCGACGTCTTCCTGGGGAGCAATACAGCTTCCAAGTGAGGCGACTAGTGAGAGGGTAAGAACAGTGGCAACATGCCGGAGACCGATGATCTTCATGGGAGCCATCCTATCGTTTTCGAGGGAAATCGCGAAATGAGTGCCGGGGAAACTCACGGACACAAACAAGCAGTTTCGATGAGGCTGGCCACTGGCCAGCATGGAGCGTCTCAACGATAAGCTCCCGTCTCTATCGAAGACTCGTCGGGCCAGCCCCCTACGGCTGCGTGAAAGTCACCAAAGGGCCCTTGGTGTAGCTGTCGTAGCTCCGCTCCAAATCCGACCACAAGAAACTCCCCAAGCTGAATCCTGGCCAGGAGAAGGCCTCGACAGATGCCGTCAGAGCGCCACTGCTCAGGGGGACTCCCCCACTCAGGCCGATGTTTACGAGGTGAACATCGGTGACCACTCCGTTGCCAGGGTCGTCTAGGTAGAGCGTCCAAGCGCGGCCGCCCACGTCGACCACGGTCACCCGATAGAGGCCGGGCTGAGCAATGACGTCGAGAATCGTGTTCTCGAAGACGATCGTGAAGTCAGGTCCACTTGTCGTGGAGGACGCTGCGGGAGAGGTCACGGAGGACACCTCCAGTAAGTTGAGCTGGTTCGGGACTAGCAACCCCGGAAGAGCTGAAATCCGAGGCCGACGCACGCTGATTCGACCAGTGGTGTCGCGAATCTCACCGCGCACAAACAAGTCCGTGTCCATCACGCCGGCGTAGGTTCCGCCCGGCACGACGGCTCCGGGAACAGCGGTGCGCAGATTCCACTTGTTACCGCCCTGGTCGAACGAAACTCCCATGCCGACGGGGATGGCGCCGGGAATGCCGTCGATAAGAGTCTCCAGCTGCACGCGAGGATCGCCGACAACAGCGGCATCGGTAACGAGGTTCCCGAGATCCACCGTCGTCACGCCAGCGGCGTTTAGAACCGGAGTGGCAAGCTCGACGGGCAAGGCGAGAACATCCCCCCCCGGCTCCGCTAGAAGAGAGACGGCGAGAGAGGCGCTTTGAGTACCGGCGTCGACGGTTGCCCCCATCGGAAGTTCGAGATGGAACGTCTGTAATGCCGCAAATGCGCTGAAAGAGCCCTCTGGCAGCAAGAAATTCCCACCGATCAGAGTCAAGGCACCCGGTCTTTGAGCGCGTATTGTTTCGGGTCCAATCGGGCAGTCGAGAGCGCCCCCGCCGAAGGGATTACTAGTGCAGACCCCGCTGTCAAACAGTGGGATCGCGGAGAACGGACGGCGCGGGTCTCCATAACGAAGGGCCAGCGAGGAGAGAGTGAGGCCCGCGAGATCGCTCGCCGAAGTCAGGGAGCCAGAGACAGTCGCGAAACTTTCCACCGTGCGCTGCAAGGGGATCGCCAGGCGAGTTGATTGAACTCCAACAACACTAAAGATGTCGTAGCCAGCGACCTCCACCGTAAGAATCGTCGGGTCCGCCGCACTCGATGCGATCGCTAGCTCGCCGGCCACATTGGTGGTGCCATTCGCTATGGCCGGATAGGTCGCGCCGTCATCTCCGTGCGTGAAGACACGTGCTCCCGTTATCGGCCCGAGCGTTTCAGCATCATAGACTTCGACATCGATGTTCGCGCCGGAGCCGAGGGCGACGGGTCCAACAACGCCACGCTGTTCGAAGAGGCCCGCTTTGGGAATCGTCTGCGGATTGAGGGCCGAGTCAAAAATCGTAAGGGTATACGCAAGCGGAAGGCTAGCTGGATCGATAACGCCAAGCGCAACTGGAGAGGTCAAGAAGCTCCCATCGGCGCGGGCCCCCAACACCTCAGTTGATCCTAGATTGTCCCCAAGGAGAGTCACGACTTCAGCGGCTCGGATCGGTTCCGAGGCGCGCCCGGAGATTGAGAGACCGCGCAACTCGGAGTAGAGCGAAACGCCGAGGGTGCCCTCGAGATCTACGGACAAGAGTTCCGGGGCTACGGTGTCTAAAACGGGGTCCTGAATGCCAAACGTTGTGGAATCAACATCTAGCGAAATCACAGGGGTCACCAGACTTCCACGACGAAGCTGAAACGCAAAGGCCAGGCTTCCGTCTAAGAAGCGTGTCGTGAGCGGGCTGCTCGATGAAACCAAATCCAAATCGGCCAGCTCGAAGGTCGCCAGGTCGCCGTCGCCGGAGAGCGTGACCTCACGCGCTAGCGCGACCGTGTTGCCGGATTCCCCGGTATCGGTGCCAAACAAATATAAACCGACGATATCGCCGGTCAAGCCGCCGAGAAAGTCGACCTGAATCGAAAGCTCTGTGCCGCTCCCCTCCGTCAGATTCGCGATTCCGACTGCATCGACTGGAGCTGACGTGATCTCCGCACCAAGGGGCGGCGCGACCACCGCAGTCGTAAACGAAATCAGCGTGGTGGGCAACACTCCGCCTGTGGTGTCAAGTAGAGAGGAGCCTCCCGTGGAGAGCGCGAGCTCTACCGCGGCGCTGTTCCCCAAGGATTCGCGAACGCCGGATCCATTCAGGCTGATCCAACGCCAAACGCGCGTATCCGCAACCGGAAAGAGACCGCCAGAAATGTCTAATGCGGACGGTGCTGGATCAAATGTGGGGGCTACTCCATCGACGGTTACGGAGTAGCCGGCGCCCGTGAAGGTCGATGCATTCATCGCACGGTCAAAGATTGTCGTGATCTCTCCAATCGCACTCTGGCCAAGGCTGGCCGTCGGTGGAAAGCTCATCAACACGCTTGGTGTAGCCGGATTGCTAGCCGCCGTCGTGAACTGCCCAAGCTCACCCGTTTGCCCAAAGGACTGACCTGTCAAATCGGTGATCGATGCCGACTCAAGCACCCGAACGCTGTATGTCGTATCCGCGGCAAGTTCGGCCTGTGGGAGCAGGACAACCAAGCGGCCGTCTCCAACGCGGTTGACGCTGGCAACCACAGGGAATCCGCCATCAACGGGACTGACCACGAGCGAGCCATTAAGCGTAGCGCCAGCCATCGACTCGGAAAAGCGCAGAACAATCGGTGTACCTGTATGCGCGCCCGCTCCGCTGGGAACCATCTGTTCCAGCACGGGGGCTCCAGGCAAAATCCACTCGCCGTCATCGGGCAAGAATGCCTCTGCCCCCAAACTGCCGGAGGTGCCTCCACCGGGTGGCGGCCAGCCTCCGAAAATAGGTGAAGGATCGTCACACGCAGACGCGAGAAACAAAAGCGGCAGAAAAAATGCTGTAGCGGCGCGAAGTCTCACGATGACATTTGGGCTCGGGCGGGAGCCTTTGGAGGATTGGGACATGAAAACGGGCGAGGATTTCCCCCCACGCGATTCACCGTCACGCAGACGTGACAACTTTGGGCTAGGGAGAGCCTTGCAGCGCCCACCACCCCACCAAGGGGATCGGACGACTCACATTCTGCCATCTTCCCCGAAGAGTCTCTATAGAAGGAATAGATGGAGTCAAAAGGTCCATGAGCTCCGGCGGGGAGAGTTCGAGCAGCATTTAAGGGAAGACAACGTTGCTTGTGGCACGAGAGTCGCTATTGGGAACGCTGCGAAGGCGCTAAGATTCTGCGCACAGATCCGCTTCACCCCGCCCCAATCTATGCACGCCGCTTACTCCCTCCCCATTTTCGCCCTCGCCGTCCCTATGCTTTTTACAAGCTGCAAGGACCTGCACGCCGTCGATTTGTCACAGAGAGCGGACGCCCATGGCGCGAACTCCGAGTTTAGCGGTACGCAAAGGGCGGAGCTGCAAGGCGTAGAAGAGGTCGCGATCACCGCGATTCGCAGGGGTGACTTCGACACCGCCGCTGAAGCGCTTGAAGAGCTCATCTTCACAAATGAGCTAGCGCGCGCACAATCGGCCTTGGCCGAGGGCGAACCCGAAGACGCACTAAGCGCGATCGATCGGGCGCTGCGGGTCAAGCCCCGGCACGAGGGCGCGCTGTTAGTCAAGGCTAAGGGCTCTGCGCTCCTCGCATCGCGAATGATCGAACGTGGCGATGGACCGCTCTACGTCGAGGGCGCCCTACTCGACTCCTATGAGTCTTTCCTCGCACTGCCGCCGACAGCCGGGAATTTATTGGGCGCGAGCTTGGCAGCGGGGCGACTGGGGCGTCAGCAAAGCGCATTGGATTGCGCGCGAGGCGCGCGGCGCAACATGGAACTTGAAGAGGTAGACGCCTCCATGCAGGCCGACATCACGCGCGCCTGGGGCGAAGCCTCCTACCGCGCCTTCACCGCTCAACTCACCTTTGAGCGCACGGATGGCGCACAGGGCGCGGAGATGAGCGAATCCGCCAACGAGCTGTACCTCGAGGCCGAAGATTCGCTCGCGCGCTTTGTCGGACACCGTCCAGACGATCTCTGGGCCTGGCGTACACTTGGCGATCTCTACACCTGGGCCGGAGACACCACGCAAGCCGCCGACACGTACGGTCGTGGGCTCGATCGTATGCCCGAAAATCAAGAGCTGCTGGAGCGCCTTTTTGCTGCCGTTTCCGCTTCGGGTGCGGCTGAGGTTTTGCCCACTTTGGAAGCTCTAAACGAGCGCCATCCAAGAAATGCACCCGCGCTCTTGATGTTGGGTCGCGAGCGGATTCGCGCTGCAATCCCGGCCGTCACCGATGCTCCGGCCGAAGCTCGCCTCTCCATGCAACAGGCCGAAGCCGAGCTTGCCCAAGCGCGCGGCATCGATCCAGCCAATGCCGAAATGGCGGGCGCATGCCTTGGGTGGGAAGTGATCGCCCGCGACGGCCAAGGGTGGTGCGACTACAACACAGGCGACCTGGACAGCGCGATGAAGACATTCCTCTCAATGGAAGATGTCTTCGCGGGTGGCTTGACGTGGACCTTAGGCAACGACTTGCGGTCGGGAGTTGATGGTGTCTGGTGGGTCGGGGATCAATACCGCCAAGCGGGCCAATGGGAGCGCGCGGCGGAAGCTTTCGAGGCACTGTCCGCCTACCAACCCGAAGACTCCAACTGGGCGAACAACGCGGGCTTTTTCTGCCGTGACGCCGGTGTAGAGCTCGAGGTGATGGCGCGCAACTTGTGCGCTGCGTCCATGGGGCAGGTTGAGAACGAAGAGCAGCTCTCCGAATTGCGCGCTTTGATTGGCGTTGCCCCAGAGCTCGCGGGGACACCCGAAGAGTCCGAACTCTTCCGCGCCGCCGCCGACAGGGACTCCGCACGCGCCGTCGCACTTCTCGAGCGCAGCTATGCCGCCTACCTCAACGCCTCGTCGCTTGTTCCCGAAGACGTTCGCGTCGTCAATGACACTGCGCTGATCACCGTTTACTACTTACATAAGGAGCTTGGGTTCGCGGAAGAGCTTCTGCGCCGCTCAATCGATATGGGGCAAAAGCAACTCGCTGCAGACGCCATGCAGACAGGCGAAGATGCGCTTAGCCCAAGTGCACGCCTGGCACTAGCCGAGGCATGGGGTGACGCCTACCAGAACCTTGGCGTCCTCTATCTCCTGCACAAACACGACCCCAAGGGCGCGATTCCGTTCTTTGAAAAGAGCGTAGAGATTGGCCCCGCCGCCAGACCATTCCTCACAGAAGCTCTAATCCCCTTTTCCCGGGGTAAGCTCGACGCAACAATCGAGCAGGTCATGCCCGAAGTCCATTGGGGTGCCAATTGCACCCCAACTAAGTGACCTAGTCACTCCCTTTTGCACCTCATGAAAACGATTTTCAAATCCAGTCCTTTCCGCGTTTCCCTTCTCGCTCTAGTCGCCACCAGCGTGTTTGGCGGAGTGATGGCAAACGAGTCTTTTGCGGCTTTCCCGGCGTCGTTGGGGACAACAAACAATACGTCGGTAGACAAAGTCGACGAGCTTGCCACGGAGGTGCGTGCCCTACTTGTCGCTCGCGACCACGATGCTGCCCGCGCGAAAATCGCCGAGTTGGTCGAGGCCGATGGTCTTTCCCGACGCTCTAAAGTGTGGGAGCTCCGGGGACAAATGACCAGTGGCCTTCTCAACGACATCCTCAAAGAGATCGACAAAATGTCCCGCGACAAACAAGGCGCGGATACCAACTATCTCTATGGAATGGCCTTTGCCATAAAGGCTGATCAGGCACTTGCGAGTGGCATTACCGACGGTACGGTCAGCACCTTCTTGCTTGATGCTCAGAATTTTCTCGAACAGGCTCTGGAATACGACGGCCCGCGTTTTGATGACGCGTACGTGATCCTCGCAAAAGTTGCTCGCGGTAACTTCGACCTCGATGCTGCGATTGCCGCAGGCACCAAAGCTGTCGAGTATTACCCGAAAGACCCCGTCGCAAGAATCGCCCTTGGAACTGCTCAACTCGATCGCTATTCGCAAATCTCAAATGACGAAGCCCGAAAGGAGGAGCTCGTCCAACTGGGAAACGACATGCTTGCCAACCTACAGCTTGGCGCAGAGACGCTCCCCGTCGAGAAGGACCGCACCCGTGCCAGCGAATTTGCACGCGGGTGGAAGAAACTCGCGGAAGCACAGCTGTGGCTCAAGGACTCCAGAGGCGCTGGAGTCTCCTACGGCGAAGCCATGGCATGGGACCCTACCCAGGTTGATTTTGGCCAGCTGTGGACTAGCCTCGGAGACGGCTTTATCGCGAGCCTTGACCTGGGTAAAAAGGCCTTCCAGAGGCGCTATGGCAAGGACTCTCAGTCCGATGCCCTACTCTTATGGTGGCTCGGCTACGCGCGGTTCTACAATGGGAATGCGGACATGAACGCCATCGCCCAAGAAGAGCTGCTCGAGTCGGTTCGCAAGTGGCCTTCGTACGCAAACTCGTATTACTACGTGATGCACTTGCGCTATGCCTCTGGAGATATGGATGGCGCAGCGGACATTATGCTCGAGTTCTGGAAAGCCAACCCCACCGCCGCCGTTGCAACGGTCAGCAACGACTTGGCCGTAAGCTTGCCTATCATCGAGTGGCTTGTAAAATACTGCTACTCGGACCGAAAACTTGACGGTGCAATCCTCGCGGAACTTCTCGCCAACGCCGATCTACCCGGTGACGCCCACTGGAGCGACCGGGCGCTTTTCCTCCGCGATCACGCGGACATTCTTATTCGCAACGATCGCAAGATGGCGGACGATGAAGAGGTCCATGAGTTCTACGAAGAGTCCCTCCGCGCGTATGAGCGGGCCCTAGAGATTGCCCCGAAGAACCCGAACTACATGAATGACCTCGCGGTTGTTCTCGACTACAACCTTAAGCGCGACCTCCAGCGTGCGCTTGCCTTGTACGACGAGGCCAATGTGATTGCCAAGGCTCTCATGGATGACCCTGAGACCAGCCAAGACGACAAGGACAAATTCTACTCCGTCGCCCTTCTGGATTCGGGTAACAACGCGAAGCGCCTGCGCCGAATCCTCGAGAAGAGAGAAGGCAAGAAGGGCAAGTAAGCCCCTCTAAAAGGCCCCTGCTGCGGGCGTTCGCTTCCGACTTCCCGGAGCGAACGCCCGCAACTACACTCCACCGCAGGGGTCACGAATATCACTTGAAGCTAAAACGCAATAAGTATAAAAGTACATGAGTGAATCTAGGACAAAATAGCCCTCCCCAGATTGGGCCATACTTGTTGCATGACGTCATTGGCAGAGGTGCAACCAGCACTGTTTGGAGAGGGACAGATACTCAAAGTGGTGCTTTGGTCGCTGTCCGATTCGAGCGGTGCGAGTCGTTTAGCGAAGAACTCAAGGTGGCTTTTGAATCCAGCTTGCAACAGATCGCATCTTTGGATCACATAGGGATCGCGCGCGTATTTTCTGGTGGATTCACCCCACACCCCGACGGCAAGAGTGCTCCTGGACTCTACACAGCTATGGAGTTGCTAGAGGACGGTTCCGCAGCAGACCTCTACCTGCGGGGGCCCGTGGAACCAAGGCGTGCTGTCCGGATTATCCGCGAGGTATGCGACGCCGTATCAGTGGCGAATAGACACGACATCCTTCATTTGGACGTTCGACCTTGCAACATCATGTTTAGTGGCGAGACGCCTAAACTGACGGACTTCAGCTCGCTGCGTTCACCCCCAGGGAGCAATTCAGAGCTCCTCTCGCGCGCTCTGGGCACAATGGGCTTTTCTGCCCCCGAGCAATCCCAAGGAGTAGCCGATGACATCGATCGCCGAGCAGATGTCTACGGCCTTTGCGCTTCGCTCTCCGCCTTGGTTACCGGTTCAGCACTCGGGGATGATGAAGTCCTTAGCCAAGTCGGCAGCGACTGGCCTGACCTTGTAGATCTCTTAGAAAAGGGGCTAGCTCGCGAGCCTGGAAAACGTTTTCGGAGTGCTTACTATTTGGGGCTGGCATTGGATGAGCTCTTGGTAGTAGCAGGAGCTGCACCAACACCTCCGATTGAAAAGCGGGAGGTATCCCGGGCACTTATGGGATGGGTAGGGCTTGGACTTACCGCCTTAGTGATCACCTTGTTGTACCTCCCCACCGAGCCTATTCCCAAAGCGCCAATGGGGAGCTCGACGTTAGCGAGCTCGGCACTTCCCCAAACAAGCCCCCCCCCTAGCAGCACCTCCGAGATGGAGAGCAGCAACAACCCCAATCGCCGCGAGTTCGATTTAGCTCAAATGGAGTCCCAACTGGACAGGGGAGATTACCTAGCTGCATCTGAGAGTTGGGCCTCTCTTTCAGCTAGAGATCATGACGCTCTAGGCGATGCCGGAAAAACAGCCCATGTTCGAAGCCAAGTCGGCGAGTGGCTGAGCGAGTACTCCTACCATCCGGAAGATTTTGAATCGGTGGCGAACTTCATAAAGGGAGGAAGTCTAGGCCGGGAGATCGCCGAACTCATTCGTGCTGCCCAAATCAAACAAGCCGACCTTCCCTACGAGCTCGAGGTACTCGAGCTTCTGTCTAAATTCCAGGACCCGCATAAGCCCGTGGACAGAGCCAAGGAAATGGATCTAGTAAGCGCCCTCTCGGAAGGCCTAGAGAAGTATCCAGAACGGGCCGAATTGATCCTCACTTCGGCGATGTATGAGCTCCGTGCCGGCAACGCGAGCCTGGCGAAACAGCAGCTACAAAAACTACATCACGGCGACCGAAGTTGGGGCCGCTTAACTCTCAACATACTCTCGGACTTGGCCCTAGAAGGGGATGCCGTGCCGCCAGAATCGTTTGATGGAATCGTTCAGCATGTCGCCGTTCTCAACGCGGATTTGGGTTTATCCTACCTAATACAAGGGGACCAGGACGGGCTAGCGAGCGCACTGGAAGCTCTCAAGAAGGTCACCCGTGACTATCCCGATATGGCCGCCGGCCACCACAATCTGGCCGTTGCTCAAGCCCGAGCTGGGGATCTGGATGGCGCGCTTCAAACACTCGGTGCCTATGTACAGCGCTTTGGTGCGGCCTCAGAGTGGGATACGGAGTGGAGCATCGAGGGCGAGTTCGGCCAACGCGATCGGGTGAGCGCGTCGTATGGAAGACCTTCCGCGGCAAGATTGCTACGTGATCCATGGCTCTCCGCCGTTCGCAAACACCCCAACTGGGAAGCCTCGGTCGGGGAACATTTGCCTTAGCGTAACCAGCTCCCCTGCAAAAAATGCGGGGCCGCCGCCTGAGAACAGGTGGCGGCCCCAACTTTGGGTAGAAGTCCCCGCGTTAGTGGCCGCTTTTCGCCGGCTCTTTCTCTTTGTGTGCACCATTCGTATGACCGTTGCTTAGACGGGTGGAAGAGACTGGTGTCAAATCACGAGAAGAGAGCCGCTCGCTGCGGGAGTCCACCGCAATCGAAAGGCCGGGCGAAGTAAGGTAGGTCTTGCTACCGACCACCGGCTTGACATCTGCCAAGCTCAGTACACGCTCCACTAGGCGGGTGCGCTCCTGCATAGGGAGACAATCAACGGGCACATACGGCACCGCAAACATCTCGAGCAGCAACTTCACCATGCCGTCAATCCTAACGACCTCCTCCCACTCAAGACCGGCGCGTACGCCGTCTGCCACCACGAGATCCCTATGTGGCCGGAGGTAGAAGACAACTCCTCGCTTTACGCTTTCCATATAGGACGCGAGGCGCGGGTCGCTCATGATCTCCGAGAGGATCGTTGAGTGGTGGGCTGCGTAGGCAAGGTTGCAGAAAGCGCGGTCGGAAACGAATCCACCCGTTCGAGTGATGTCGCGGGTCGCGAGGGCCTCCATCTCGAGTTGGCGTTCGAAGACCTGGGCCTGGTACTCGTTTACCAGCTCCAGATTCGTGCGCAAGGACTCAAGTTGGGCTTCCATCTCTGCCAAAACACCTCTCGCCACCTCTGAAATCATGGGCAAGCCATAGTGGTCGCGGATCCAACGGGCGAGGGTGGTTTTCCCTGTCGCGTGGGCGCCGACAAGATAGATACGCGTAGGGGACTTCATGTGCCCCATACTAGGGGTTGGGGCCCTAGCCGTCCAGAACAACTACATATTGTGCCAAATGTGGAAATCCCGTGGAAATCCCGTGGATAACCACAAGGGATGGGTAGCCACTGGGGATAACTCCCCCATCCGAGGCAGGAGTGGTGCACAGCGTGTGGATAACTACCCATCGTGTGATTGATGGGGTCCGATCCCCCATGCCGCACACAGGCCTGTCTCCACTAATTTGACTAGGCTTCCAACTCTTTCGCTGGGGTTGGTCGCGCTTGGCCCCAGGGTGGGAGGCTCCACTTGGCGTCCGCAATCGTGGCTTTCCCTTCACCACATGCTAGCCGTTACTCCTACCAAGTCCGCGGCGCTCCCCTGGTGGACGAGACGATCACAATGCTTCAGGAACTACACTGCACGAAACTGGGAGCCGCGGGTTCGACTGCTAGACAGTTTTGAGATTTATGTGGATGTCGTCTGATAGGGAGAGTCGCAAACAATTCAACCGGTCGCCCATCCGGCGCAGTGTCGCGGCTACGATCGGATCAAACTCTGAGCCGCCGAACTTGACTACATGGGCGATGGCATCTTCGTGCGTCCATCGTTTCTTGTAGGGACGCCAAGTCGTTAGGGCGTCGTAGCAATCGGCCACTTTTAAGATGCGTGCTGAAAGCGGAATTTCCTCGCCCACGAGTCCCTGCCCATAACCAGAGCCGTCCCACATCTCGTGATGGCATAAGGCGACGTCGTACCCCATACGTAAGAAGCTAGCGGTCGGATCCGTTCGCATGATCGCTGCAATCGTTTCCGCACCAATTTGGGGGTGCGTTCGCATGATGGCCCACTCCTCCTCTGTCAACTTGCCAGGCTTGAGCAGAATCGAATCGGGAATCCCGACCTTGCCAATATCGTGCAGCGGTGCGGAGCGCTCAATATCGCGAACGAATCGCGAGGTAATCTCATCTTGAAAGTGGCCCGTATCTGCAAGCCCGATCGAAAGTTCACGGCAGAACATGCTTACGCGCTCGAGGTGTTTACCCGTGCAGTCATCGCGCTCTTCGGCCAATCTTGCAAGTGCAAATACGGTCGCGTATTGCGCCTGATCCAGCCGCTCCTCTAGTAGCGCAGTGAACCCCTCGGCCGCCTCCATTGCAAACTGAGCACGCTCGCGCTTGATGCGAAACGTCACTTTGCGCCGATGACGAAGGACGCCAGCTTCGATCGCGGCTCTAGTCTCGGCAAGTGAGCTGGGCTTCATAAGGAAACGGAAGATTGCTCCCTCATGCAGCCCACGAATCGCTGTGTCCACATCACCATAGCCAGAAAAGAGCATGCGGACAGTCTCCGGATGCTCCCGTTGAATCTCCCTTAGGAGCTCGGTGCCGGTCATGCCTGGCATTTCTTGGTCCGAGAGGACTACCGAGTAGGTTTTCCCGCTGGCCAAGAGGCCCAGCGCCTCTTCAGCACAGCTAGCCGCTTCTGCCTCGAAGCTGCCAGCTAGCCCTCTGCAGACCATCTCCGCCAATCCGGGCTCGTCATCAACGATGAGTACCCTGCGTCCCGCGCCTTGCGCTAGGCGGGACTCGCCTAGGGGCAATTCGGGGCTTGGCTCGAAGGTGAACGAGTGGAACAAGGTCAGAATGAAGGGGTGGAGGGGGGGGTGTCCAGGAGCCTTGTGGGCACCAGAACCCGGTGGAATACCCATACCGTCGACTCGCACAAGCAGTCGACTTGAGGTCCCCTATACGTGAGCGCCCAAAAAATGGAGCGAACCCGTCGTCCAGAGCCCCGCGGACCCGATTCTAGTTCCGAAAACCCTGCATCGGTGCCGGTATCCTTCCCCCACGGCGAAGAAGGTTTGCACACCCGAACCTACCCGGGTCCTGCACAATCCCCGTCCCCAGTAGGCCACCCCACTCCACTGTGTCCCCAGGACCTAGCCCTGGAACTGGAATGATACGGCATGCGGTGGTCTTGCTATTCACCATGCCAACCGCCATTTCGTCCGCGATAATCCCCATCAAGATGTCCTCAGGAATGTCCCCCGGCACGGCCACCATGTCCAAGCCCACCGAACAAACAGTGGTCATCGCCTCAAGCTTCGCAAGAGACAAGGCGCCCTTGCGCACAGCCTCAATCATCCCTTGGTCTTCAGAGACCGGGATAAAGGCGCCAGAGAGTCCGCCAACGCTTGACGAAGCCATCAGGCCACCCTTCTTCACCGCATCCGTAAGTAGGGCGAGGGCGGCAGTTGTCCCGGGCGCCCCTGTCACGTCGACTCCGATCAACTCGAGGATATCAGCCACCGAGTCGCCGGGTGCAGGTGTTGGAGCCAGAGAGACGTCAACGATCCCGAAGATGGTGTTTAGACGTCTCGCAGTTTCCCGCCCGATCAGCTCGCCAATACGAGTGATCTTGAAGGATGTCCGCTTGATCGTCTCGGCAACCGCAGTCAAGTCGTCGTCAGGTGAAAGGCGTGCCAATGCAGCCCGTACAACGCCCGGCCCACTGACACCGACGGAGAGTACGGTCTCCGCCTCGCCGATTCCCATGTGGGCTCCGGCGACAAATGGGTTGTCCTCAACCACATTCGAAAAGCAAACCAACTTACACGCGCCCAGCCCGCCGCGGTCAGCGGTGCGATGCGCCGTCTCTAAAACGATCTGCGCGAAGCGGCGCGTGGCATCCATGTTGATGCCTGCCTTAGTGCTCGCGAGGGACACCGATGAACAGACGTGGTCGGTTACATCAAGGGCCTCGGGAATCGAGTTGAAAAGTGCCTCGTCAGCGCGAGTGAATCCCTTGTGCACATACGCTGTGAAGCCGGCGATAAAGTCAACGCCAACTTCCTTCGCGGCTGCGTCCATCGCACGTGCAATCGGAACAAGGTTGTCTGCGCCACAGGCCGCCGCGACCAGAGAGATCGGCGTAACGGCAATCCGCTTGTTCACAATGGGAACGCCGTAATCCGCTGCAACAGAGTTTGCGGTTTCGATCAGCTTGGAGGCGTGGTGAACAACCTTAGCGTAGATCTTCTCACACGTGCTTTCGAGATCAGGGTCGGCGCAATCCAGTAGATTGATGCCGAGGGTTGTAGTGCGGACGTCAAGTGTCTCGAGGTCGACCATGCGGACGAGCTCGAGAATTTCGCGATCGGTATAGGGTGCCACGGAGTTGTCCTCGTTAGACGCGGTGCATGAAGCGGAAGACGCGCTCGTGCATGACGCGAGCGACAAAGTCGTCCTCTCCGCCAAGGCACTCTATGCCGGACTTCAGTGATTCGAAAGATGTTGTGCCATCAAGTTCGACGGTCAGGATCAAGTGAAAATAACCCTCGACGATCTCTTGAGACACCTTGTGGATATTACATCCAGACTTAGCGAGGAAGGCCGTGATTTCGGCGAGCACACCCAGTCGGTTTTTACCGATTACGGTGAGGATCACCCCCGTCCCGTCGCCCGCGCCGGCTTCCGGTTCGGGCAAGCGGCTCAAAGTCTTCATTGCCCTTGCAGCATCCGGGCCGCGATCTGGCTGCGGCACTTGCCACGCTCCACCGGCGCCAGAGTTGATCTTAACTCCAGCCGCATTGGCTACTTCGAGTGCTTGGGGAGTTACGACGGTTTCAGCGTCGACAACAAGTTCGCCGCCACCGCCGCCCTGGATTAGGCGGCGGACGTCTTCAGCGGTAAGGAAACGGCGTGTCATGAGTTGTGGTTCTCCAATCTATCGCGGCCATAGGCCACAGGTCCGCTGTCTCCAAGGAGCCAGATAACGGCCTCGCCATTCTTAACTTCGACGAGATATTTGCCGGGTTCACCCAGCATTTTGTGCCACAGGCAGTCTTTCGATTTCGACGTGCCCGCCAAGCCACTTTGACCTGAACCCGCGCGACGATCGAGAGTGATCCCGCGCTCGTAGGCACAGTCCAAGGCTGCCGGTGTGACGATCGTGCCCTTTTCAATTACAAGGCGAGTCCCACGCGCAAGCGCGCGCATGTCGGACTCGATAATGAGGTTAGGGGAGGGCAACGGGAAAGCTTCTTAGGAGTAGGAGGGACCTACAGGTAACGCGAGAGCTCTGGGTGTGGGTTCGCAATCACGACCTCGCGCGACAGGCGTCCGGCCTCTTTAGCCGAGCGCGCAGCTTCGGTGACACTTGAGCGAACATCTGAGATTTCGCCCGTCAAGCAGAGGTAGCTCTTACCACCCAAGCCGTTGGCGATACGCAGATCAAAGAGGTCGACATTCGCTTTTTTCAGGGCGAGGTCAGCGGAAAGGATCGCCGAGGCAACGGTGGTTGTTTCAACGATTCCCACGGCATCCAATTTACCGTCGATATAACCGTCGGTTCGGCGGAGCGCCACTTCCACCTGTTCGTGGATTTGAGGAATGAACAAGCGGTCAATGACATCGTGACCTCCGAGCTCCTCACCGCAGCGCATGGCCGTCTTGACATCATCGATACTGCCCGTGAAGAGCAGCACATACTTACCGGGCTGAACAGGAGCTGAAAAGATCAGCTCAACATTAGCTTCCCAGAGTATGGCGTTGGCAGCTTCGATCCCACGGGGGATCGTTGCGAATTCAAGTAGGCCAATGCACGGGCCTAGGTTCACGTCGTCGCGAAGGGCGGGATTGTAGTCGTTGCGTGTCATGAGTTAATTCCCCGGGGTCTTCCCGGATCGGTGTTGTTAGTGAGAGGGATCTGTGTCCGCGCTCGGCCCAAAACTGCGGCCGCCCTCGAATTCCATCCCATCCACGATTGCCGCAATGGCTGTTTGAATCGCGATGTCGTGACCCTGCCCGATGACATGGCGCGCAGCGCGGCCAAAGACTACGATTACGCGCTCTCCGATGCCTGCGCCTATCGGGTCGGCTACCACTAGGGTCTCTGCGCTTTTTTGCTCGCCGTTTTCGCTGTTAACAAAGGGCTGCACGATTAGCATGCGAATGCCGACAAGGGTTGCATCCTTTTGTGTGGACCAAACCTGTCCGACTACTGTTCCGAGAAGCATCAGGCGCCTCCTTGACTGTCGCTATCGCCGAAGCCCCAGGAGGCCGGCGCATCTGGAATATTTGCGTCGTCGACAATGCCAACAACCGCGGCCTCGTAGGCGTAGTCACCATCTCCACCGAGGGCGACCCTCGCCGCTTTCCCAAAGGCGACAATCACTCGCTCGCCGACTCCGGCACCAATCGGGTCTGCAGCTATCACGGGCGTGATTTTCGGTGCAGAAGGATCGCGCCGATCATCGAGCGCTTCGATGACCAGCAGGCGCTTGCCCTCGAGATCCTTTACCTTTTGGGTCGCCCAAATCTCGCCTATTACCTTACCTAGAAACATGCTCCGCCTCCTTCTCCAGCGGGATTGCTGCGCCCAGGGGCACCTTCCAAAGCGCGTTGTACTGCGCGCACGGCCTCTTCAATCGCGGCATCAGAACCCGCGAGCTGCATGCGCCCGACAGCGCCATTATTCTCTAGGCTCACGATGCGTATCGGCGCAGCCTTCTCCGCTTCATTCGCTGCAAGTAGAACCCAAATCGCCGGATTGACTTCAAGCGTGTACAGAGTGTCACCACCCAGTACCAACATGCCACTTCTCGACTTGTTGATCATCATCGCATGATGGGGATCGATCTGATTCACAACCTCAGAAGAGAGCACGGCTGGAGAGAGACCATCGTCCCTTGTTTGACCTGCCGCCTTCAGTACATACTCCCCGGCCTCGCGCACTTGGCCCTGATCCGGTCCGTGAACCTCCAAGGTACCGTAAGAGCGCTCGAGAATCATCGCACCCGGCTTCACGTCACAGCCCTTTAGGGCGGCATCGAGCAGGCGGTTCACAGCGATTCCTGGACAGACCTCTACCCAACAGGCGGTCTCCCCAGGAATCGGGAAGTAGCCATCGGAATTCGCGGCGATTGTCGCTGCGAATTGCGGCTGCATCTGATCAATAATGACCAAGCCGCGCAGTTGAACAGGGGACTTTTTCATAGCGGAGTCCCAAGGGGACTCTGCAGTGATTTACTGCTCGGGGATCGGCGGCAAGAAGCGCTCGAGATCCTCTGCGGGGCGCGGGATCACGTGGATTGAGACGAGCTCGCCGACACGGCGGGCGGCTGCTGCACCAGCGTCCGTTGCCGCTTTGACCGCGCCAACTTCGCCGCGGACCATCACGGTGACGAGGCCGCCACCCGAAGTCTCCTTGCCGAGCAAGGTGACCTTGGCCGCTTTGCACATGGCGTCAGCAGCTTCGATGGCGCCAACCATTCCTTTGGTCTCAATGAGACCTAATGCGATAAGGCTATCCATAGTATTCAGTCCTTTCTAAAGTGAGTTGTTGAGTGTAATTCCGAGACGAAAACCTACGCGGTGCAGGCTCCCGTTGAGATGTCAGAGTGCGGGCAACCGCCACATGGCCCCATGGGGCAGCCGGCTCCCGCTGTGGCCATAATCTTTGCGATTTCGTTTGCGCTTAGCGCCTCGCCAACCTGTCGCCCCGCGGAACGAGGTGCTGTTAGGTCACCGGACCTTGGCGTTTGCGTCTTCGCTGAATGCGCGGGCGCTGGGGCGACAAAATGCGGCTGCGTGCTGGGGCGCGGCGAGCTGCCCGCTAAGCCCCCGGCAAAGACGGGCGCGCGTCTAGGAGTCGCAGGTGTGCCATGCACAACGGGTGCCGCAGGTGCTGGATTTGGGTTACTTGCACGCGATGCGTTTCCACTCCAGTTGGACGCCTGGGCAGAAACCTGATCACGGCGCCCGCCCATGTCGGAGCCGAGTGCGGGGTCGCCGGGGAGCCCTGAGCCGCGCGGAGCGGAGTCGCCGGTAAGCGAGGCGGCGCGTGCCATATCCTTCGCATAGCGATCCGCCCAATCGCGAGTCGGGGGCGCAAGGCGCTTTACGCTGAGTAAGTGTCGAGCGGTGATGTTGTCCGATGTGATGTTGCCCGCGAGAGGACCGCAGCCCAAGCTCATGGAGGGAGTCAAGCCCGTGCTGTACCCAACCGAACCCTGGCTCGTCGGGCCGTTCACGATGATGCGGCTGGCCGGCTTTTGCAGGGCCCACGCCTCAATCACCTCGCGATCCCCCGACCACACACCACAGGTATGTCCCAGCCCGTGATTGTGCAAGATCTTCATGGAGACCTCACACCCCTCTTTCCATCCGTCCACCGTGTGAACAGAGAGCAGCGGGCACAGGATTTCAATCGAGAGGGGCGAGCAAGCCCCCACGCCATCTTGATCGGCCAACAGAATCGTGGTTGAACGCGAAACGTGAAAACCTGAAGCCTCGGCAATGCGCCAAGGATCCAATCCGACAACGTCGGGGTTCTGAGCGCCGTTCCTGTTGCAGTAATTCTCAAGCAGTTTGCGCTCGGCATCGTTCGCGTGATGCGCGCCACGCTTCACCAGCTCGGCGAGCAGTTTCTCGCGCACAGGGGCATCGACAACGATGGCCTGCTCCGAGCAGCATAGAGTTGCGTTGTCAAAGCTCTGACTAGCGACGATCCACTTTGCCGCTTCGGAGATGTTGGCCGATCGGTCGATATAAACCGGCACGTTCCCGGGACCAACGCCGTACGCGGGCTTCCCTGAGCTGTAGGCCGCATGCACAAGTCCGGAGCCACCCGTCGCGAGGATCATCGCGACGTTTTTGTGCCGCATCAAAGCGCCGGTGGATTCGATCGTCGGATTCGCGAGCACCGTTACCAAATCCGCGGGCCCGCCGGCTCGCTCGATTGCTCGACGTAAGACCTCGACCGTCTCAACGATGCAGCGCTTGGCCCGCGGGTGTGGACTGATCACCGCAGCGTTGCGGCCCTTGATCGCTATCAAGGCTTTCCCAATGGTCGTCGACGTCGGATTCGTTGTGGGAACGATGCAGGCGATTACACCCGACGCGGTGCCGATCTCAGTCACGCCGGTTTGCTCGTTCGTGCCAAGAATCCCGACCGTCTTCTCGTCCTTGATTGACTCCCAAATGCCCTCAGATGCGAAGATGTTCTTAAGGACCTTGTAATGCACACGCCCGATCCCCGTCTCTTCAACGGCGATACGCGCAAGATCGTGCGCAGCGGCCGAGGCAGCCTTGACAATCTCACGACAGAGCGCATCGACTTGCTCCTGAGTCCAGGTAGCAAGGGATTTACAGGCCAGCTTCGATGCGTTGACAGCGTCACGCATCTCCTGCAGGGCGCGGAGATCAGGATCGAGTCCTTTCATAGCTCTTGAAGGGTGAGGCGCAGTCCCATGGAGTTCGGGCCGGTGGCGCTCGGAATCCAATAGTAAAAAGCGCAGCTCACTAGACTGGGCCCCCGTGGAGATTCCGGCGGGCCAAGATCAAGGGAGAGTGTTTAAGACTTAGCCGGAGTCATGTCCGGGAGGATGCTGAGAACCTGCGCATGGGGGCGCGGGATCACGTGCACGGAGACCAACTCTCCAACGCGGCGAGCTGCTGCAGCGCCAGCGTCGGTGGCTGCCTTGACGGCACCAACTTCACCGCAGATGTACATGGTGACAAGGCCAGCAGTGGCCTTCTCTTTACCGAAAAGCACGACCTTTGCCGCTTTGACCATGGCGTCTGCGGCTTCGATCGAACCGATGAGACCTTTGGTCTCGATCATTCCAAGAGCTTTGTGTTGCACGTTACTAATCACCTCTGCAAGGAGGTTCCGTGAGGGGAGGAAGGGTTAGGGGCGAGCAGTATATGCTGCCCGAGCGATCCGAGCAACCTATCGTAGGGCACAAAGACTACCATGGATCATAGAGGGCATTTTGAAGACCATTTAGAGGTCATATAGACGCCATTATTCCCAAGATTACTTCTACCGAATCGGTGGCGCGACCCCCGGACTCCCCCGCGTCACCAAAACGTGCTTTTCACGGTAAAGCACGACCAAATGGTCTTGATTGTCATCCCAAAGGGGGACGAAAGTCCGAGTAAGCCATAAGAGAGTGGATACCCGCCAAAAGCAAAGGCATGAAGTACAACAAGCCCACATCGCGAAAGCGAGATGGGCTTGTAGCACGTTTGTTGAAGCTCAGCTACGGCACGATCGTGAACTTGGTCGTATTCGAGAACCCGACCAGCCCAAGGCTGTTTTGAGCCGTCCAAGCCTGCAGATAAAAGTCGGTCCCGATAAGGCCCGAGGTCGTCGGTCCCGAAAAGGAGAAGTTCCGCTCGAAGTCGCCCGGGCCAAAGCCACCTGCGCCGACCATCCAGACGCCCGCAAGCTCCAAGCCGTAGTACCAACCAAAGTTCGAGAAGTCCGCGGGGGCCGCGAAGATCTGATTCGAGGTCGCAAGGATAAAACTTCCGATATCACCATTGTTGAGGGTGACATTGAGCTGCCCCCCAATCGAAAGCCAGGCATCACTCTTTAGAGCGGGAAAACGCGGTACGCCCCCCACTTCCGAGTCCTCTCCCAGGTCTGTTGAAATCTTGATGTCCGAGTAACCGCCTTTTAGTGCGGGCCCGACGGAAACACGCGCCTCGACAGGCGACACATAAACGGAGGGGTAAACCAAACCGTCAATCTCGACAACCAAGTTAGCCAATAGGCTCTGCCCTCTGATGACCAAGTCTCCGCTGAGCGTACTATGGACTCCGTCGACGAGCTCAAATACGGGAGCATTGGCTGTCGTAACGATGCGAACGAAGCCGGCATTGGTCTTCCCGGTGACGACTTCGGTCGGGGCTCCGATCATGACGTCACCCACTCCGTCGTTATTGATATCCCCTGCGCCAGCGACCGTCTGCCCAAATCCAGTGCCAGCCAAGAGTGAGTCGAATCGGTAGATTTTCACCAAATCCGAAGCGCGATAAACTGTAGCTGAGCCAATGCCACTTGAGTTTGATCCGACTGCGAAGTTCTCAAGCCCGTCCCCAGTCACATCACCTACGTGATTTAGCACGAAGCCGAAATGCCCGCTGACGGCCGAGTCTAGAAGCGTATCGATAACTTGAAACTTATCCGGGGAGAAGATGCGCACCATTCCGGCGCCTGTGCCCGCATCAGGCGCACCGATCGCCACGTCACCAAGTCCGTCACCGTTTGCGTCGGCGATGCCCAAAACGGATGCGCCGAATTTGCCGTTCGCTGTGTCTCCCGAGAACGTTCGGATAATGGAACCGCTTACGCCCGAGAGCACATCTGCACTTCCAACGTGATCATTCAGGAAAATGATCAAGCTGCGTCCGGGGGCACCCACGATGACGTCCGGAATCAAATCCCCATTTACGTCTGGAGTTCCGGCAACCGAGCTTCCGAAGTTTTCATTAGCCTGGACCCCGAATCGGCTGAACAGGACACCTCCTGATTGGCCCGAATAGGCGAGTGCACGGCCAACGTTCACCGAAGCTCCGTTGTCCGCGAAGGGCTCTCCAACAAGAAAGTCCGGCACGAGGTCTCCGTTAAGATCGGAGACTCCAGAGACGCTGGCCCCAAGGTGGCCGCCGACTTCCGTACCGTTGATCGTGTGAAGGAATAAGCCCGTGGCGTAGGAGTAGACAAACGCCGCCCCGCCCTCGGCGGCCAAAGTGCCGGCAAAAGGGGCCCCGATGAGGAGCTCGTCCTTCCCATCGCCATCTAGGTCCCCGATGTTGGCCATCGTTTCCCCAAATCGCGCGCCAAGGGACCCGGAGGTAGCAACCGCCAAGATCGATGCATCTAGCCCCGAACAGATTTCGACACGCCCTTTATTTGCGTTCCAACCTGGATAACCGACCGCAAAGTCAGGGAAGCCGTCTCCGTCAAAATCGCCGACTGGTGCCATACTGCGACCAAATTCGCCATTGACGGTCTTACCGGGGATCGATTGCAGGGTCTTGTAGTTCACGCTACGGAGGCGTATGTCGTCGAACCCAAAACCATCGGTTGGAATGTTGTAGTCGTCATTCCAGCTAAACTTGATGTAGAAAGGGTTCGTAAAAGTCATCCCGGCCACAGCAACTTGATCGTCAAGACTGAGGCTCCATTCCTTATATACGCTTGTGCTGGAAGCTCCTAGGTCAACCGCCTTGAACCACTTGACACCATCATCGCTGATAAACACACCGTCTTCGATGTCGGACTCATCCCCATATTCGCGTTGAGAGAACTCAAGAATAATGTCCGATTGACCCTCTAGGTCAAGAGCGAGGATGGCCTCGGCTGTGCTCTCCACAAAGTCGGTAGAGGCAGCCATCACCAAGTGAAAATTCCCGGTAGCGGGCCCATCCGCACTTGAAACGCTGGCGTATCCCAAACCCTGGGGGATGTTGACCGACCAATAGGGTGCGAGCGAGCCAGATTCAAAGCCATCTTCGAATGGGAGGGATGCGACCTGCCCAAAGGCTGGCGCTGCGAAAACACAAGCGGTCAAAAGGGAGAGGACGCGAAAGTGTCGAGAGTGAGGCTTCGTGCTCATTGACTAGTTTGGCGACTGTAAAGATGTCGAGGGTGCGCACAAGGGGGGAGTTTCAACTCTATCTCAAGTTCAGTGCCCCTGCACCAGTCCTCGTGCGGAATCTCCCTTGGGACCAAATCATTAGTCCCAATTTCCCACATTTATCCCCAATTGTGCGAAACCAAGCCGGATTCTCTCTCTCGCCTAGCGAAGCCGAATGGGCGTACTGACGCCCAAGACGGTCCAATCCTTGGTTCGCACCGCCAAACTCGCCCAGATCTCGCCCTCGGACAACCCGAGCTCCGACGCCAGATTTGCTGTAATTTCGAGGCGCGCCCTGCCCTCGGGATTAAAGTCCCCTCCTAGCTGGCTCATACGCTCGGAAGCCCGAAACAACTCGTCGCGGGCCATGGTCACGGGGACGCCCAACCAATCCTCTCCTTCCGGCGGGCCCAGAGAGCGCGAGAGAAGCAGGTTGTAAGAGAGCGCAGGCTCAAAGGCCAGCTCAAGGGTTAGGGCTCCATCCGCCCCTGGATCTACGACAAGAGCCAGGCGAGGTTCGGGGGGGACATGTCCACGAAGGAGTGCTCCGGGGTCCCCCTTGATTTCCCCGTCGAGGAGTCCCGCGCGGATCAGACCATCACGGATCACACTCGCAACGAGTTCATAGCCCTCACGCCTAGGGTGAGCATCCTTAAAGAAGAGCCGCTCGGCAGTGAACTCCTTCACCGTAGGTGCCAACTCTTTCGCCACATCGATCAAGAGTGCTCCGCATTGGACGGCGGCCTCGCGGATCGTGAAGTTGACTGAGGGTATGTACTCTCCCTCCTCCAACGCGTACGTCAGCAACACAGGCGTCGCGCCTGCTTCCCGAACGGTCTCGACCAGACTGACCAGATCGCGAGTGATCCAGTCATAGGCTACTTGCGTCTCCAGAGTGCTCAGCGTTCCACCGCCAATCACAAAGGTCTCGAGGTCACCAGCGCGTGTAACCACGCGGACCTCCGTTAAATCGCCTGCCAACTCGGTCTCGGTAAACGTACCTCGGGCAGGGGTGGAGGCCTCTGACTCTCGGATCCTTTTAGCTACGAGACCCGCTTCTTTTGATTCGAATCGCGATACCAGGATTTGAATCAGCCGCACCGTGCGTGACCACGAGACGGAGTTTGGGGGGTTGGCCTCGCCTCCAGCATGCGGGCGGGACCAGGGGTTGTTGAGCCCACCTAAAATCAGCACGAGTCGCGGCTTGTCTAGGGCGAGATACTCGTCCAACTCCTCGATCAATGTCGCGGTGTTCTTCCCCGGTGCACCACGATTTGAGGTTGCAACTCCCGAGTATTCGGTGAGCTTAGCGGGCCAAGTCGAAGGCCCATCAACATTCCACCCATAGGTATGCGAGTCTCCGATGCAGAGGATCTCGGCCACTCCCCCTTCGCTCTGACGCTGCTTTTGGCCAACGGTAAAATGCAAGAGCCAGAGGCTTGACTCGATCAAGGCGAAGCCAAGGGCAAGCGCCGCCACGGCGCGCATCAACCTGTGTCTGGACGGTGCCGCCGGTTTGGTCTTGGTTTCTTCCATGAACTTCGCTCGTTTGCATCTTAGCGAAGCGCGCATACGGTGGTAGGCACAAAACGGCTACGCCTTCTCGCTACCGAAAGGCGTCGGCATCAAGGGCGGCGACCCGTCGCGCCGACAAGCCGAGAGCAACTCCCAACGCTCCAAAACTAGCGATCATCGAAGAGCCGCCGGTGGAGAACAAGGGCAAGGTTAATCCAGTCATCGGCAAGAGTCCGGTATTCACCCCGATGTGAATGAAGAAGTGCGCGCCGAAATACAAACCGACGCCACCGACGACCAATCGACTGTAGCGGTCGCGCAGCTCCCCGGCGCCTCGCAAGAGCAGCATGGCAAACAGCGCGTAGGCGATCAGAACTGCCGAGGAGTTAACTAACCCAAGCTCTTCTGCGACCACCGACCAGATCGAATCGGACTCCTTCGCTGGCAAGTGCCCAGCCCGATTCGCGACCCCTTTGCCGATCCCGCTCCCATCCATACCGCCGTTGCCGATGGTGACTCGTGCTTGATAAGTGTGGAACCCGGCTGCGTTGCGCTCGGAGATCAAGACATCGGGATCAAACGCGCGCGACCACGTATCGATGCGGCGCAGTTGATAGTCCTTCACAAGTCCCGCTTGCCACGAAACAAACCCGAGCCCTGCGACGAGCAAGCAAAGCCCCATGATGACTCTCATCCGCGCCCCAGCGAGATAGAACATCCCCAAGGTCACAGGAACGATCGTCAGCGACGTCCCAAGATCCGGCTGCTTCATGATCATCCCCATGGGCAACAGCGCGATACACGAGGGGAGGATCCAGCTCCTAAGGGTCTGTAGACGGTTGCGATAGAGCGCGCGGGCCAACGCCAAGACAAGCGCGATTTTCATCAGCTCCGAGGGTTGGAGGTTGAATCCAAAGGGCGTGTCGAGCCAGCGTTTTGCATTATTGAGTTCGATACCAACAAGCGGCACTAGAGCAAGTAGGAATATTCCAGCGGCATAGATCAAATACGACTGACCTCTCAACCAAGCAGGTCGCATGTACAAGCCAGCCAGAAATACTGGCGTGCTGATCATCACGATCTTTAAGTGGCTACTGAAAGGGTCGCCCACCGTCAAATCGAGGCGCTTGTACTCCACGTTCGCCTCAAAGCACGCATGCACAAACATCAAGCCAGTACCGAGCAAGAACAGCCCGAGCGCAAAGACAACCCAATCAAATCGCGCGAGCGACAGGTCGGGCAGCAAAAATGAGCGGCGCCTGTTCCCCCCGCGTTTGCGGTATTCAAAGTCGTGGCCGCGCTTCAATCTGCGAGCGGGGGGCCGGGTTTAAAGTTGGGGTCGATGTCGGCCCCCTCTTCAAACAACCACCTGCGAAATTCAGGTCGTACAAGAAACTGCCGAGCGAGATACGTGGAGGAGTTATGCGAGGTCGCCATCGTGTCGCGCACGAAAAACGTGAAGATAACTTTAGGGTCCGTGGCTGGCGCCCAGCCAATAACCCATGTGTGCTTTCGCACCGTTCCATCTCCGGACGTCAGGTCCGCACTTCCCGTTTTCATCGCCACGTCAAATCCCAGGTCGCCACGCGAGAGCGCATGGTTTCCACTTCCTGCGGGATCGTTAGCGACACCTCTCATCGCCTCCCGGATCACCTGAAAATTCTGCTCCGAGAAGTTTAATTTCTCAGCCTCATCTCCGAAGTAGGGCTTCTCTCCACCCGGTGCCCCGACGCGATCCACAATACGGACGCTAGGTAGATAGCCCGTCGCAAGTCCCGCGGTCGCACGCGCCAGTTGAACGGGCGTAATCTGAACGACGCTCAGTCCGTTCGCGGCGCGCATGCGATCTTTTTCGCCGAACTTGCGGCCCCCCTCGAGGGACTTACGAGTAAATAGATCACCAAATGAGTGCTCCACAATCCCGCGCGTTCCGGCCGGTGAGATCCCCGTAGGCTCACCAAATCCGAAGGTGTCTGCCAGTCCTTGAAAATCCTCGATGGAGAGCGCTTCGCCAACGTGGGCGAAGTAGACGTTGCAAGAGACGTGTAGCGCATCGGTCATATTCAGCGGCGTTACCGTCCCAAAGCCCTTATCGCCGTGCCCGTAACCCGTGTGGCAGTGAACCCCTTTGTAGCTGCATTTGTTGCTACCATCCGAGGGAACCTCACGCTCGCAAAGGAAGGAGTCCGTCGCCGCCAACTTTCCCGTTTCCAATGCCCACAGCGCGGCGAACGGCTTGAAGGTCGAGCCCGGAGGTTTGAAATCGATCATGGTCAGGCACCGCTCGACAGATGGACGATCGAGCGAGACTCGGGGGCTCCAGGGAGCAGGCCCCGATGCGGCGACGACCAAATCACCGTTGGGCCTCATGATCACGATCGCGCCCTCGGGATCTGCTAGCCAAGCGGCGTCCACTTTGTCGGGGGCATTCGCGGGAACCGGGATCTCGGGGTGCTCCAGCACCATCTCTGCGGCAAGCTGCAGTTCGCTGTTGAGGGTGAGCCCGAGGTCCTTGCCGTGGATTACGTTGCGCAAGTTGCTCGTCTGTTCGCTCCCGGCCTCCTCTAAACCAACCCGCTCGCGATAGCCATTCTGCCCGCTAAGGAAGTGGTTGAAGCTGCCCTCGATACCCGAAATGCCACGCGCTTCGGACGGTGGCTCCACGCGCCCAACGAGCTCGTAGAGCTCGACCGTGTCCTCCGTGCTGCGCTTTCCCTTCTTGCGCAATTGGTCTAGGCGCTTTACGTCGGCACGCTGGCTTTGCGCACGCTCGGCATCCAGAAAAACGGTGCTGCCAAGTAGTGCCACGCCCGGCAGTCCCGGCTCGTCTTCGCGCACAAAGGCAATGCGCTCGCGGGCATCCTGCACACCAAACCCGGGGAACCTATCGGGGTAACGAGTGAGCAGCTGCACCACCTCATAGGCGGGCCACTCGCCCTCTTGATCTGGCGGTGCCTCCAGTGCATTCCGCCGCATCCCATAGTCGCGCAAGATGAAGCGCGCGCGATCGGATGCGCGATCTAACGAATCTTCATTGAACCGCAGCGCTCCCTCTTTGGTCAGCTGGTCTGGCATTGCCGCCTGGCGGGCTTCGAGTAGTGCGGCGCGCACCAAAGCCTGGAACGATCCCTCCCACGCGTCGCAGACCTCCCCTGCAAGCTCAAGCAAAATTTCCCGGCTTCGGAAATCCGCACGCGACGGATCCATGTGATGAGACCAACGCTTGGCGCGCGTGGTCGGATTTCCCTCGCGGCTAGCTAGTGTTAGGCGGGCCTCCACGTCTAGCCAGGATTGGCTCCCTAGGGGAGCCGCGCCTCGCGCCTCGACCATTCGCTCGCCATCAAATCCATCACGGCCATGCACCTGGTCTTCGCCTTCGGGGGCGGTGACAAACGCGGTCCAAGGCAGTCGCTCATCTGCTGGTCTTGGTGCGGTCCCCACACTGGCCACAAAGATGTCACGGAGCTCATCAAATACCGCGAGCCCAGCGCGTTGCGCAAGCGGCACCGGCCTCCCGTCAAGTGCCAGAGACAGGTCACTTTCGCGGTACCACATTGTGGAAAACAAGTTGCAAGCGCGCTCGACGGTGGGCTCCTCGTCCTCACTAAGCCTCAACTCGGCGAGTAGTCTCGGCAAAGCATAGCTACCGCGCCACCCGCTCAACCAAGAGCTGCGGGTACGCCTTACCCAAGTCTCCAATCGAGGCCGATCCCATCGCATATAGAGGGCAATCCAGTCCAACTCAAACGACGAGAGCAACGTTTCGGCGTCGATTCGACCTGGAGTAAACCCAGCCGCCTCCTCGAACAGCTTCCGAGCGGCGGCATTTTCGATCGACCTACGCCAAGACTCGAGGTCTGTGACCAAGTCGACGACAGGAGTATCCCCTTCGCTCGCGTTTCGTGCGCCCTCGATTCCCATCCGTGCCGCAAGCGTGTCTAGGTCCGCAATCGAATGGCGCACGAAGGCCCGTAGCTCTTCACGCAATTGTTCTTCGGCCAGCTCGCTGGCCTCTGCCTCACCCAAGCCTATAAATGCCGATTGATCCCGGCCCCGGTCGCCACGGCGCATATCCGCAACGAGCTGCAGGTAAGTGCGGCCGGCCATAACCTCATTTTCGTGCGCTCGCAGGAGCGCTTTGCTCTCATTCTTTGTCAGCTGTAAAAGCCGCCCAATATAAAACCCCAGATCTCCAGCGCGGCCCGAGAGGTCCATGGACTCCCTCTCCTCATCCCCGCTTGTGGCACCAATCCATTTCAGAGCGCCCGCCCTATCAAGACAGCCAGGCAGTCCCCGCAGGTCGACTCGAACCCCTTGGCCGGTGCGAAACCCATAGAGCTCTCCCGGTGTCATCTCGCAAAATGCCACGGCCCACTCTTCCGCGAAATCGAGGGCAGTCACAAGAGAAATCGGCTCCAAGAGGACTACGGTCGCGGCGTGGGTCACCGCGCCAAGCGGGTGGCTGCGCCTAAACTCGCGATAGGAGAATTCGAGATGATACGCCTCTCGGTCCCGCACGAGGGGCCTTCCGCCAGCATCTCGGATTGTCCCGCGCGTATACGGTAACAGCTCACCCGAGCGCTCCAAGCGCGCCGCCTCTTCGCTCCAAATCTCGTGTTCGTCGAGCTGCACATGCGCTTGTCGCAGAATCAACGCCAACGCGCCTAGCGCAATCATCAACATCGGCGCGGTTGTCCTCCTGCTGCCGATCACTCGCGCCCCCACAACGGACTCAGTCCGGGAAGTCGCAGGAAGATGGGCATAAGAGCGGGTGCTAAAGCCGAGGTCAAGAGCACACTGCGCCACGCACCGACATCGCTCCAAACGACGGGGCTCACCTCTCCGCTGATGCCGATGAGGTTTGCCTCTCGTACGAGATGCCACCAAAAGAGCAACAGCATACTCGCGCCACCCGCAACAAGAATACGGATCATGGGGCGCTCGACATCCAACCCTCTGCGCAGCGTGTTCTGCCAAAAGAGGACGGCCAAAAGCCCGGTCAGGACAGGGGCCACGGCCTGCACGGAAAATGCCAGACGAGAAGCAGCGCTTACCAAGAGGATCCCCAAGAAACCGACCGGCTTACGGGATGCCGCTAGGTCCTTGCGCCCAAGGCGCGCTGCGACGGCGAGGAAAAGCAGCAGCCCTAGATCCGGTGCCCAACGAGGCGACATCAAGCCGCTCGCCAAGAATCCTGTCGACGCTTGGATCATCGCGCTCCAAAAAAGAAGCATGAGCCAAGCGATTTCGCGCCCTCCAATCACTTGGACACCTCTGTAGCAGACGCCGCAACACGCGCAAAAATACGCGACGGCAAAGTGCCGGTCGCAGCCTCGCCACGGAGACTACTCTCCGTAAGTAGAATCTCGTGGTACCCCGTACTAAGCGGCAGGAGACTTCGGCCGATGTACAATCCCCCAGGAACATCATCGAGCCCTGTTCCCGTAAAGACCGTCCCCCACACCCCCTGCTCGCTAGGATCGGCACCATCACTCGACTTCCCATCCAGGCGAACCGCAGCGCGCCACTGAAATGCGATGCCACCCTCGCGCCTTCCCAGGCTAACTAGGCGGCCCAGAACACGCGCCTCTCCGCCGTGTTCCCCCTCGTCAATCCGAGCGACCGCATTGACCGCAAAGCCGGGCTCTGACAGCAAGTCCACACGGGAAGTCCAAGGCGAGCCCGCACGGGTCGGGCTTACGCGACCCAATAACCGAGCACCTGCGATCACTGCGGCGCCAGGCCGAACGCGATGGGTTTCGCCGAGTCCAATAACCATGCCGCTCCTCCCAGCCTCGGGATCACCATGGGAGAGTAGCTTCGCCTGACGCCAGTTCCCGTCCCGCAACGGGCTAGGTTTCCCCTCCACACCAGCTCGCGAAGCGGTCTCGGGAAGGACTATCACAAGGTGAAAGAGGCCGGATTCGAAATTGCGCAGAGGCTCGATCGACCACGGCCCATCCTTGCCAAGCAGCTGGGTCAGACGACCAAGTAGATAGCCATCGGCTAGGTGGGTCGAAGTCTCAGCGAATAGGTCGGGCTCTCTCACCTCGACTAGCCCCGGCCGAAATTCCCGCACACTCGGATTGTGCACCGCGAGATAGTCGGGGCCTTTGTTCTCGTTGTCCAGTCCACCGACGATGAGGTCGAGACGCCGTCCATCTGCGCCATCGAGGCTTCCATTTGCCCCACGAACCGTTGCGCCCACGAAGAAATTTGCACCCGTCACCAGCTCCACAATCACACGGCTCGAGTCACTATCGATGGCGCCAATCCGGCCGACATACGTGTCGCCATGGACGACTGGATAGCCAACTTCAATTCCGCTGAGATCGTCGATCGCCAAGTACACCGAGTCTTTCTTACCGCGCACCCGAGTACCGACGCGCCCCGCAACAAATGTTCGGCCTTCGCGAAGGGAAGATCGAAAAGGCATCGCGTCGAACTCAAGCTCTTGCATGACGGCGAGACCCTCGGCCTCGTCTTGTTCCTGGCTTGCCGCGATTACGGCGTTCGCCTTGGCGCACCGCTCCGCTCGAATCCAGCCCAAAGGCGCGGCCAGGTCAGCCACGACCCGAATGGGCGCGAAAGCTAGATTTAGCGCGTGATCAACCGCGGGGACCGGCCGAATCGAGAGCACCGCGAGCGCTCCCAAAAGG
Source organism: uncultured bacterium (assembly GCA_937896235.1). Classification (GTDB taxonomy): domain Bacteria; phylum Planctomycetota; class UBA1135; order UBA1135; genus CALBMX01. The sequence goes on along the minus strand of CALBMX010000035.1, from coordinate 102,973 downwards.
ATTCCGGCAGAGGTAACTGGTGAGGCCTTCAAGGCCCCTGATTATTACCGCCAACTTTGGGGACTCCAGAGTTAAACCGGAGTGGGATGCGACTTAGTCGTCGCTAGACGAAAGGTCATTGCCAAACAGCTCGAGATTCTCGAGGAATATGCCGGTCCCGCGCGCTACGGCAGTGAGGGGATCAGGGGGGACAAAGGCCGGTATCCCCATGAATTGGCTGATCGCAGTGTCAATCCCAAAGAGGAGAGCACCGCCACCGACGATCGTGATTCCCGAATCGAAAAGATCGGCCGCGATTTCGGGCGGAGACTCCTCCAAAATACGGCGGATCTCTTCGCAGATCAAACGAACCGGTTCCGACAGAGCTTCACGGATTTCGATTGAGGTCACCGTAGCACGACGAGGAAGGCCCGTGATCGAGTCCCGTCCCTTCACGTCCATGGATAACTCTTGCTCGAGAGGCCATGCAGAGCCAATCGTTGTCTTAATGCGCTCGGCGCTTTGATCGCCAATGAGCAGATTGTGCTCACGGCGCATGTGCGAGACGATCGACTCGTCCAGCTCGTCGCCGCCCACACGCAGTGAGGTCGCAACCACCTTGCCACCCAAAGAGAGAACTGCGATTTCCGTAGTGCCACCACCAATGTCTACAATGAGGGAGCCCCTCGCCTCACGCACGGGCAAGTCCACGCCAATACCGGCAGCCATGGGTTCGTCAATGAGGTGCACCTTGCGTGCGCCTGCACGTTCGGCCGAGTGGATCACAGCTCTTCGCTCGACGGCAGTAATCCCTACGGGCACTGCAATCACGACCTGGGGCTTAACCCACGCCCGGCCATCGTGAACCTTGGTGATGAAGTAACGCAGCATCTTCTCGGTGACTTCAAAGTCTGCGATCACGCCGTGACGCAAGGGACGAATCGCCTCGATGTTGCCCGGGGTCTTCCCGAGCATCGCCTTGGCTGCGTTACCAACCGCCATTCCATTAGCGAGCACCTCATTGGTGCCCTTTCTAACGGCGACAACACTCGGTTCATTTAGGATAATTCCTCGTCCTCGAACGCAAACAAGGGTGTTCGCAGTACCGAGGTCGATCCCCATGTCCAGGGAGAAGCGTCCCAGCAGGTTTTCAAACGGTTTGATCAAAATGGACATGAGGAGGGGGGGGTAGCCTGGCAATAGAGTGCAGCAGTGGAAGGATGCGGAGGCGGACCTCTGCACTCCTAGAGTTTAGCGAGTGAGTAACTACGCGCAAGGCGACTTAGGCTAGGAGTTCTCAATATGGTTGAGATAACTTGGCTTGTGCCATCGCCGGCATACGAAAAAAGGAGCCGCGTCCGATTTGGACGCGGCTCCTTTTGTTTTCGAAACTTTGGGGATCAACCGTCGCCTCCCGAGGCCCCCGGGTCATCCGTGGGAGTAGGTGGCTGTGGCCCCAAAGGTCGGGCTACCGGCTCTTGGTCTACTTCGCTTTCGCGTAGTTGCCTTTGAAGAACTGGCCTTCGCCGTAATGTTGGCCGAGCTGGTAGTCGACACAGAAGAATGCTGCGACGAGCAGGATCGCGGTGAGAACGGCGATGCCTGTCTCGAAGCCACCTGACGGTGCCTCTTCAACGACTGCTGCTGCGGCCGGCGCATTGCGGCGCGGGGTAGCTTTGCTTTGGGAAGAACGTGCGCGGGTCTTTGCCATGGGATAACTCCTTTAGTAAAGGCCTAACTTAGAGGCGGGTGTCGGCGTGGTCGCCTTCGGCGATAGACGTGTTATCCACGGCCTTGGTAACGAGTGCGGAGCACATGCCAGGCATGACGCTCTCTACGCGGACCTGACCTTTGTACTGGCCACCTGACCAGATCTCGAAGGTCATGCCCTTGACGACTGCATCGTCGGAACCGACGTTGAGTGCAACAAGAGCGATATCGCCAGACTGCTTGACGCTCAATACCGTGCTGCTGATTTCAGGCTGAGAGGTGATCTCGCCGAGAGCGATCCCGTACTCTTCCACCGCAGTTGCGAGGGTTGCCGAGAGGCGTGAGTTGCTGGCCTTTGAGCTAGCAAGGCTTGTCTCAAGAGCGGCGATCATCGCGTTTGCTGAGTCAAGTGCATCTTCGGCATCAATGCGCGCGCTGTCGGCAGCCATTTTGGCGTCCGTTGCGTCATCGGCGTTGCTCTTAGCTTGAGCTGCGTCGGCAACAGCTTTGTTCTTGGCCGCTTCCATAGCGCCAAGTGTGCTGTTGAGGTCTGCGATCGTGCTGCCGATCACAGCCACGTCCCCACCGAGAGAATCGGTACGGGCCAAGGCCGCGTCCAGTTCACCCTGGAGGCGAGTCGCGTTATTTGAGAAATCGTTGCGCTCGTCCAAAAGGGAAGCGGCACGAGTTTTGGCGGTGCTGAGCTCGGCGCGAAGGCCTTCGGCCATGCTGTCAGCTTCAGATTGGGTGGTGGCATGTGATGCCACTTCTGTATCTAACTGCTTCTTGTACTCTTCGCTTGTCGAGAGGGCGTTAGCCGCCCATCCGACAAAAAGGGCCGAGAGGATCAGGTTCAGAACGAGGAAAATACGTCCGATGGCGCTCATGGTGCTCCGGGGATTCTACTTTGGGGCGTCCGGGGGGTCCGGAAGGGGGGGGGATTGTCGCTCTGAAGAAGTTCGGAACGACGTTTGGAAGAGGACGGAATATAGGGGCGGGGCAGGCGCTGGTCAAGCGCAGACCGTGGAGTCCCTTCGTCGACCCTGTTTATCCCCTACTCTGCCGCCGGTTACCATCAGAACTCTACAGAAGATCGCTCCGATTTCTCGGCGGGGGAAGTTCCGCCCCCGGAGGGCCTGTAGGGGCGTCCGCCGAGAAGCTCGCTAACGGCCAACAGGAGCAGTGGAGCGAGCAGCCAGAGGGCGTTCCAATAGGTATAGGTATATGAGTAGAACGTCCTCGTCTCGGCGGAGGTTTTTGAGGGCACAGGCACGGTGAACGCCGCCGTTCCAGACACTGCCCGGTCCTTCCCGTTTGATACGAGACGGCCGATTTCGCGCCCTCTCGGGCCGATCACCGCCGATATTCCAGAATTCGTTGCACGAGCAATCGCACGGCCGGAGGAGGCGGCCCACAGAGCGGACATGGCGATCATCTGGTCGAATTCTTGGCTCTCTTGGTACCAGGCTTCATTGCTGAGCACGAGATTGAAGTCGGCCTCACCGCGAGCGACACCATCGAGAAAAACATCCTCGTAGCCATTGTCAAAACAAATGGCGGTGCCGATCTTCCAGGTGCGCTTTTCCCCGGGAAGTTCAAGAATTCCAGTTTCCGTCGCTCCTCGAAAATCCGGCGTATAGGGCATCAATAAATGTGCGGCATCTCGGGCCCAAACCCAATTTTCTAGGCCTCGAAGAGATTCCGCCCCAGGTACGAGGTGCCTCTTCCAGCCCGAACCCGCGTACTTGCCCTGCTGATCCCAAAGCATCGCAGCATTCGTGCGCCTGACCCTGCCGTCCGATTCTGTATATAGGATGGCGCCGGCGGCAAAACCCGTCTTTGCAAACAGCGCGCGAGCGTTTTCCAGGTCGACGCCCTCGATTAAACCCCGCGTGTCCTCGGACACCGTCTCGAAGAAAAGTCCGGCCCGCAGGTCTCCGATCAGCCGCTCTTCCCGAGCGGTCCAGTACGCTACGAAGGAATCAGCGCCATCGTCGGGAAGGTCCCAATCAGGCCATTCAGGGGCGTCTGTGGCACTTGCCGACTCTTGAGCAGCGCGCAGACCCGGATGGACAAATCGTCCTGGAAGCATTGACTCGCCCCAACAAACAAGATCCACGGGGCTCCCCGCAGCGCTCTCGCGCGCAAGCCCCTTCAACGTGAGCGCCGTTTGCAGATTTACGAGGTCTGCTAGACCACCCCCTCCACTGTTGAGCTCTTGCTTTCGCTCCTGGGGGATTCCAGGTTGGACGAGCAAGAGCCTCGGGCCCGGCTCAAAATCGTCAGAATCAGGAGAGAACCCGAAGCCCGAGGTCCACCCGAACGCCAAACTGAACATCAGTAAACCAAGCACCCAGACGGTGTCGCGGAGTCGCGGGAGCCCCCCAACTCGCGTTGGGACTAGGCCCGACTGCGCCTGAGCGAATTGCGCCAAAAGACCACCCAGTGCCGCTAGAAGAAAGCCCACCCCACCGACGCCAAACAGGGCCGCAGAGCCCAATAGGGGCTCAAACTCTGCGGAAAAATGCCCGACCCGGATCCAGGAGAGGCCAAAGGGAGTGGGCAGCTGAGCCCGCAGAGCCTCGACCGCCGTAAAGGCTAAGGCCGTGGCAAGTGGAAGGCCGCAGTGGTGGCGTATCCTCCTTAATAGGGTGCCGGCTAGAATGTAGTACAGCCCCCAACCGATTCCTATCCAGGCGACGGAAGGTGGTGTGATGTAGGCGACCCAGGACATAAGCGAGGCGCCATAGATGCCCCCCGCAAACCATTCGATCGTTTTCCTTCGCGGCCCTGTGCGGCTCGCTGCCAGCGCCCATAGGGCCAAGCCGGAAACCCCTAGAAGAGGTGACCAAGGGCCGAATGGCCCGATACCCGGGCCGCTAAGCAGTAGAGCGGCACTGCTTGCGAGTAGCAGCAGTAACCGTGGTAGAGGCGCCAAATCGGAGCCGGGGCCAGCATTCCACGCCTTGGGAAGCACTTCATCTTGATCAGCCATGACGAATTAGGCTATCAGGAACTGGCCTCTGTCACCACCCGCCTATCGCGCCCGAGCCGCATCCGAACGGACGCCACCGAATGAGCTCTCCAGGCGCGATCGCGCTATTCTCGGCAATTATGGCGAATCCAGCTGCACTGCTGAGGCCCGCTACATCCGCGGAGCCCTTCCACGGGACCGGAGAAAGCAGAGGGACGCCGTCGGAATCCACCGTAACGGCCACGGGAAGATTGATTTCGCGCTCTGCGGCAGTCTTGGCGCCGCCGTTCCAGCGCCCCATGGCGATACGCGGCTGCTGAGCTTCGACAGCTGCGCCAGATAGGCGGGCTAGTGCTGGCCTGACAAAGACCTCAAATCCCAGCAAACTCGAGACGGGGTTCCCGGGCAGGCCAAAAACGGGTTTTTCACCACGCATGCCAAACCAGATGGGTTTTCCGGGTTTGATAGCGACTTTGTGCAGGACGGGCCTGGTTCCAATCGCCTCGAGACATGGCCCAACCAGGTCGTATTTCCCCATGGAGACGCCGCCTGTGGTGATCAGTGCATCCCCCGCATCGAGAGCACGCACAAAGGCAGCCTCGAGTTTTTCTTTTGAATCCGGGACGATGCCGATCTCCAGCAACTCGACTCCCATTTCTTTGGCGGCGGCAGCCAGAAAAACCGTATTGCCCTCTCGAATCTGAGCGGGTCCTGGCTTCTGGCTAGCCGGCACGAGCTCGTCACCGGTTGTCAAAATCGAGAGGCGCGGCCTCCGAATCACGGGAACGGGATCGCAGCCAACAGCGGCCAGCAGGGCCAAATCAACGGCGTCAAGGCGCCTTCCGGCAGAGAGCACACTGCGACCCTCAGCTAGGACCTCTCCTTTGTGTGCGACATTGGAGAACTCATGAACTGCGCCGCTCGAGTGCATCGAGCCATCAACTTCCCGCGTGCGCTCCACCATCACAACGGCGTCCGCACCTAACGGCATCTCCGCACCGGTGTAAATCGCGATGCACTCGCCTTTCGCAATCGCCCCTCCGAAAGCTTCACCCGCACGAGACTCGCCAATCTTTCTCAAGCTCCACTCGCCATCGCAGCTGTCACTTGCACGAACGGCATAACCATCCATCATGCTTTTTTCGAATGGGGGAAGATTCACGTCAGAAGTTACCTTCCGCGCTAGAATCCGTCCTGCCGCATCGAGGAGCGAGACCATCTCTTCCTGTTCAAGCGGTGCAATCTGAGACAAGATTTCCGCGATAGCTTCCATAGGTGTGCGCATGATGAGTTGGAGTGTAACCGCTAGCCGGCCCGACTCTCTACTTGCCGCCTCCTTCTCTCCCCCTCCTCCTCTCTATGGCCATGCCTCGCCGCTCCACTTTTGGAGCCCCTACGTTTCTCATCATCGCTATGGCCGCCTGCACATTCGCAAGCTGCTCTGTCGAAGCCTCCAGTGACTCTTCCGGAGTGGCTAATGCTGAGGATCCATCCGCCGTCCGTCTGCGAGAATCTCCACGGGTCCGCACCGAGCTTGTCGTTCGCCAAGACATGCTGCGCATCCTCGAGACGACCGGTGCCGCCGAGTCGGAGAGTGAAATCGATGTGGTCGCCGAGGCCACCGGCCGCATCATCGCGATCCACTTCGAAGAAGGCGACATGGTCCACAAAGGGGACCTGCTCGCAAGTATCGAACAGGCCGATCAAGAGCTGAGCATGGCGGATTCCGTCGTCGCACTCGCCGAGTCCAATGCGGCCTTCGAGCGAAGTCAGCTCGCGGAGAAAGAGGCCGGGGCCCGTGTGCGAACTGCCGAGCTTCAACTAGAGCAAGCGGAGCAAGATCACGCCCGCAACCTGCAGCTGACCAATGGCCAGAAGATCAACCCCCTGTCCGCCCAAGCTTTAGAGGCGGGTCGCATCGCTCGCGATAGCGCGCAGGAGAACCTAAACCAGGTCAAGCTCGCGGAAGAGCGAAGTGCCCTCGACACCAAGTCCGCCGCGTCCGCAGTCCAGCGTGCGAGCCTCGCCAAGGACCGCGCGGAGCGCCTGCTCGAGCGCTGTGAGATGCGCTCCCCCATCAATGGCGTGATCGCCATGCGAACGGCAGAGCTCGGCGCCAACATGTCCATGGGTGCCCTCGCCTTTCACATCATCGCCCCCGATCAGCTGCGCGTCGTTTTTCACAGACCGCAGCGCGAGCTCGACATTTTCCTAACGGATGGGTCTATCATCTTGGACGCCGAGGCCGAAGCGCTTCCCGGCTTTCGATTCCCTGGCCAGATCCTGCGCACGAGCCCCACGATCGATCGCACCTCGGGCGCATTCCGCGTCACGGCAAAGCTCTCCCCTGAGAGCACGCCTAATGAGTCGGGAGAGGTCGTAAAGCTCCTTCCGGGAATGCTCCTTCGCATGTTCATCGAGACGGGCCGACACGCCGATGCACTTGTTGTCCCCAAACGCGCTGTTCGTCGCGAAGGTGTCGAGACGTTTGTACTCGTCGCCGCTGAGGGAAAGGTGCGCCGCGTGCTTGTCGCCGAGGGATACTCGGACGAGCTCAACGTGGAGGTCGCTCCCGCCGAGGAGGGCGCCCTCATGCCAGGAGACCTGGTGGTCACCGTTGGAAGTCGTGAGTTGAAGGACGGCGCTGAAGTTTCGATCGACGGGGGAGGGGACGAATCCGATACGGAGTCCCCCGCCGATGAGGTCGCGGAGTAGACCGCGTGAAATCCCCCTTGAGCTCTAACGACTCTCTGCCCAGGCAAAGCCCTGCAAGTGCGATAGCGTTTATAACGACACGCCCGATTGCCATCACAATGTTGATGGTCGCGATGGCCGTGTTCGGTTGGGTTTCACTTGGCAAGCTGCCGATGGACCTTCTTCCGGAGATTAGCTATCCGACTCTGACCGTGCGCACGAACTGGGACGGGGCTGCGCCCGAGGATATTGAGTCGCGTATTTCTGAGAGTTTGCAAGAGACTCTCGCGGCTCTGCCGGACCTGGTGAGGACCTCCTCCACAAGTCGCGCCGGCGTGTCTGACGTCACGCTCGATTTTGCGTGGGGCACTTCGATGACACAAGCCGTCCCGACGGTTCGCCAGGCGATCGACAGCGTGCGCCTGCCCACCGGGGCCGAGCGCCCCTTGATCTTGCGTTACGATCCCAACTTGGATCCGATCTTGCGCATCGGTGTTTCGACTCCCGAGAAACACAGCCATGTTGGAACTTCGGACGACCGCCTGATCAACCTACGCTGGACTGCCGAACAGCGCATCAAGCGCGAGATCGAGAACCTAGACGGCGTCGCTGCGGTTCAGATCCACGGTGGCCTTGAAGAAGAGATTCGCGTTCGCATCGATCCGCATCGACTAAGCGCGCTGCACATCGGTCTCGATGAAGTCGACCAGCGCTTGGCCCAGGAGAACCTGAATGCCTCTGGCGGCTCCCTGCTGGAGGGATCGACGGAATACCTTGTCCGCACACGCAACGAGTTTGAGTCGGTCGAGGAGATTGCCGATCTTGCGATTGCGACTCGCTCTGGAAGTACGGTGCGCATTCGCGATATAGGTGAGGTCATTAGCAGCCACAAGAAGCGCGAGGTCATCTCGCGGATCGGTGGTGCCGAGTCTGTGGAGATCGCCATCTTCCGCGAAGCGGGTGCCAATATCATCGACGTTGCGGACTTGGTCAAAGCGACCCTGTTTGGCAGTGCGGAGCAACGCAAGAGACTCGAAGAGATTGAAGCAGCGGGAGGGGTTCCGGGCCCCATGGACCGGCAAACGACCAACTTCCTAGGCTATCGCATCCAAGACGAGGCCGACATGGAGCTCCTGGCGGACCAGTCCATCTTCATTGAAGGCGCTGTCGACGACGTCAAACAAGCCGCTGTCCTCGGCGCCCTATTCGCGGTCCTAGTCATCTGGGTTTTCTTGCGACGCCTCTCCACCACCTTTGTGATTGGCACCGCAATTCCGATCTCGGTTGTTGTCACATTCGCGCCTATGTTCATGCTCGACGTCAGCCTGAACATCATGTCCCTAGGCGGGCTCGCACTTGGTGTTGGCATGCTGGTCGACAACGCGATCGTCGTGCTTGAGTCGATCTCGCGCTGCCGCGAAGAGGGCGACGACTTGTCCACGGCGGCAATCCGAGGGACTCGAGAGGTCTTTGGCGCAGTCACCGCATCCACACTGACCACGGTTGCTGTCTTTGCACCGATCGTCTTTGTAACCGGAATCGCCGGTCAGATTTTCGGCGACCAGGCGATCACGGTCGTGACCTCCCTATTCGTCTCGCTCATCGTTGCGCTACTCTTCATCCCGATGCTTTGCTCGCGCCGCTGGCTCATGGATGCCTCTGCCCTGGGGCAGGAAGTTCGCGCCTCGGCACCCACCTCGCCCTTGGCCGGATTGAGCTTCAAGCCAGCGTTTTTCATTGGCAGCGTATTTGCTTTGACGGGCCGCACAGTCCTTTGGGTCACGGCCTACTCGATGCGAGGAGTCGTCTTGGTCGTAGGCTTTTTCTACAAGGCCGGCGCCCTGCTACTCCGACCACTTGCAAAACTTTTCGATCTAGGTTTTGCGGCTCTCGATAAGGCCTACTCCGTCGCACTCCAAGCGGCGCTAGCCGTCCCACTCCTCGTCATTGCCGGCGCGGCCCTACTGTTTGCAGACGCGTGGCAGCGCCTGCCGGGCCTGGGCACGGAGCTGCTCCCCGAGATCCATCAGGGCGAGTTCCTGGCGCACGTCACACTCCCCGTAGGCTCCTCCCTAGCGACCACTTTGGAGGTCATGGAGGAGCTCGATCAAAGCGTGAGAAGGATCGACGGTATCGAGAGTACTGCCCTGACGATTGGTGTTGAAAAAGAGACCCTCACGAGCCGGATCGAAGGTCCAAATACTGCGCGCCTCTCGGTTCGCCTGAGCGACGATTTTCACGATCCACTACTCGAAGAGAGCATCATCACCGAAGTTCGATCGCAGCTCCTCTCCCATCCCGCGGTGGAGACGGTCGAAGTCCAGCGGCCCACACCTTTCGCACTAGAGGCGCCTGTTGTCATTGAGGTCCGAGGACACGACTTAGCAGAGATCTCGCGCATCGGGCGCGAGGTCGAAGCCAGACTGAACCAGGTGCCTGGCCTCGACGATGTCTCCACGAACCTGCGGCCCGGGCATCCCGAAGCCCTGATTAGCTTCGACCGTGATAAGACCAGCGAGTACAACCTAGATTTGGCGGCGGTCTCCAATCTGGTTCGCAACCAATTGATGGGGAAAGTCTCGACACGCTTCAGCCAAGGTGACGAGCGGATCGATGTGCGGATCCAGGCTGATGAAACAGCTATCGCCAGCCTGGAAGACGTCCTCGACCTCGTGATCAATCCGAGCTCCCCCACACCTATTCCACTTCGCTCGGTCGTCGAGCTTGAGTTAGTTCAGGGGCCGGCGGAGATTCGGCGCGTGGACAATTCGCGCGCGGTCATTGTCACTGCACAGGCAGCGGGCCTGGACCTTGGCGGCTTGTCGGCGAGGATTGAAACCGCACTGCTTGACCTTGAAATGCCCAAGGGTGTTCGCTGGGTAATGGGTGGCCAAAAACGAGAAATGGACGAGACACAGGAGTCCATGCGCTTCGCGCTACTTCTCGCGATCTTCCTTGTCTACGTTGTAATGGCGGCCCAGTTCGAGTCCCTAGTGCAGCCGTTTGTCATTTTGCTCACCGTCCCCCTCGCTGGGATTGGTGTCATTCACGCCCTTGAGATTACGGAGACTCCACTTAGCGTGGTCGTCTTCATCGGGGTGATCATGCTCGCGGGTATTGTCGTGAACAACGCGATTGTGCTTGTGGATCGCATTAACCAAAAGCGAGCGAGCGGCCTCCATTTACAAGAGGCGATCCTCGAAGCCGGTCGTGCACGACTGCGGCCTATCCTCATGACGACAGCCACGACTGCACTCGGCCTGCTCCCGATGACTGGCTTTTTAGCTGGCCTTCCGATCGTGGGCGAGCTCGGCTCCGGCGAGGGTGCAGAGATGCGCGAACCTATGGCGATCGCAGTGATCTCTGGCTTAGTCTCTTCGACACTTCTCACCCTCCTGGTCATCCCCACGGTCTATCGACTGCTGGCGGGATTCCGCATCGGCGGTTCGGACCGCGCGCCCTCCAGCACAACCAAAGAGCTGGGCGACGTTTCCGCTTAGCGAGGCCGACCATTTATGAACCAACAGCAAGACGCTAGCGCCAGTGGATTTTTTGGGTTCACCGTCGACCGACCGGTCGCGCTGTTGGTCGCCTTTATCACACTCGTTGTGATCGGTTTGATCGCGTATGTGAAGATTCCTCTCCAGCTTCTGCCCGGTGGATTCGCCGATGACTCCGTCATGGTCTGGGTTCCTAATCCCGGGGCGAGTGCACGGGAGAACGAGGAAAAAGTCGCCCGAGTTGTCGAGGCGGAGCTCCGCACTCTCCACGGCCTTAAGCGGATTCGAAGTTGGTCCTCTGAGGATCAGGTTCGACTTCGGATCGAATTCCAATCCGATGTGGACATGGAGCAGGCCAAGGCCGAGACTCGGGACCGAGTGGAGCGCGCGCAGCCGAGCCTTCCAGATACTACTGAGCAGATTGGGATGTGGTCTGAGTCCGGTGGTACGCTCCCCCTCTCCTACTTCAGCATTGGTGTCGAGGGAAGCACGGAAGAAAAGGATTACTTGATTGACGAGATCATCATTCCCCGCATTGAGGCCGCTAACGGAGTCAGCAAGCTTCAAGTGTTCGGCGTCATGCAGGACACGATTCGCATTGAGTTAGATGAGGACCGCATCCTGGCTGCCCATCTCAATGTTGGCGTCTTGATCGGTCAGCTATCTAGGGACAACTTTGCTCAGCCCTTGGGCGAGGTTGAAAATGGCGGCTCGCGGCTGATCCTGCGCTCGGATATGCGCTTTAAGGACACCGAGGAGATTGCGAACTATCCGATCGGTAATGGACTCGTTATCGGCGACGTCGGCACCGTCATACGCGGAAAGAGCGTGCGAGATCAGATCAGTCGAGTCGACGGCAAGTTCTCCTATTTTGGAATCGCTCAAAAGGAGAGCACGGCAAACGTAGTTGAGGCTTCTGACAATTTCAGGGCAGCCATGCAAGAGCTGGTGAAGGACCCCGCACTAGCCGGCCAGATCAACTTCGTGCCCTTCTTTGTGCAAGGCGACATGATCAAGGGAAGCCTCGATCAACTCAAGCAGACGGCCCTCGGTGGCGGCCTCTTCGCAGCGATCATTCTCTTCCTCTTTTTGCGCCGCTTTCGCACCACCCTCTGCGTCGCTCTCGCGATTCCGTTCTCAAGCCTTCTCTCACTCTCCTTCGAGTACTTCTCGGGAGGCTCCTTCAACATGCTGACCATGATCGGCATCACGCTTGGCATCGGCATGCTCGTCGATAACGCCGTCGTTGTTGTGGAGAACATCGTGCGCTTGCGTGAAACAAGCAAGAGCGATCTAGAGGCCGCGGCCCTAGGAACACGCGAGATCGCACTACCCGTCACCCTAGCTACGCTCACGACCGTTGTCGTATTCCTGCCGATCATCTTCATGAGCGGCAACCCGATGGTTCGGCTCATGTTTGGCGGTATGGGGATCCCCCTCTGCACTAGCCTAATTGCAAGCCTGCTGGTCGCTGTCGTCTTCCTTCCCGTAATCATCGGCCGCGTGATTGGCGACCAAGCTCCAACCGTCAGCCGCTTCACCCATTTTCTGGATCGGATCCTCCAAGTTCCGGCCCGTCTGCTCGCTCACATCATTGGCGCAGCTCGTTTCCTCTTCCATAAGTGCATCCACTTGGGCTTCAAGATCGAGAACGTCTTGTTGCTCTTCCCCGCTCTGGGGTTCCGACTGCTCGGCCTTGTCATTCTTGGCGCGAGCATCCAAGCCGGCTGGGCTAATGTCGAGTCTACCCGCTTGACCTTTCTGATCACGGATGCGCAGGGGGCCGTATCGGATCCACAGCTTATAGGGATTGCTATGGGTCCCGTGGTCGCATTCGGGATTCTGAGCGCCCTCATCCTCATCTTTGCCGTTCCCACCTGGAAGAGAAGGGCTCGCAGACAAGTTGCGCCATCTTCGCCGATCACATTTGTGCCCGCCGGCACTTCCTTGATCGAGTGGCTCATCTTATCGAACCGTGCCCTTGTGGATTGGACGCTAAAGAATCGCCTGTGGGCAACGGGACTCTCGCTGGTGGCCTTTCTTACGATCCTGATCCCCATTAGCAGTATGGGAAAGGCGGCGTTTACCCAAGGGGAAGGTGCTAACTCTATCGACTTCGGTGTCACCTTCGAGGCGGACTTCACTTTGGTGGAAGCCTTTGAAGAGATGAAGTTGTACGAGGAGTACCTCGAAGATCACAAGATGGAGTATGGCTTTGCCCACCTCCGAAATCGCTTCAGCGCTCGCAGCGCCGAAGTTGCGCTCTACTTCGATGACACTCTACTCCCTGCGAAAAGAGAGGAAATCCTGGCGGACATGCGAACGAACATGCCGAAGCCTCCTGGCCACAGCGTGCGATTCTATAGTGGCGATAACGTGTCGGATACAAGTCAGTCCGTAGCGCAGTTTGTTTTGCGCGGCACAGACTCGACGGAGCTTGCCGCCCTTGGAATCGAGGCACGCGAAGTCCTCAGGCACGTCCCTGGATTATCAGGCGTCTCTCTTCCCGAAGAGCGCGCGCCCGACCAGGTGAACGTAGAGATCGACCGCGATATCGCCCACTCGTTTGGCATCGGTGCCAACTCCGCGATTCAGTCCATAAACTGGGCATTGCGAGGCGTACCACTGCCCCGCTTCCAAGAGCGCGGTCGCGAGATTCCACTCATCATCGAGCTCGACCGTGCGGACGCTCCCAACATGGCCACCCTTCGCGATCTTCCGGTCTTCACCGTCTCCAACCAAGTCCCCCTTTCAGCCTTTGCCGAGTTCTCCATCTCGAAGGGCACAAGCACCATCTACCGAGAAGACGGCCAGATCAGCTACGCACTCACGGCTCAGGTTGACGATCCCTCCCAGCTGATGGATGTCACAAAAGCAGGATACGCCGCCCTTGAGACCATCCCCATGCCACGCGGTTTTGGAGTCGCGACCGACCTCTCCTTGCAAAGCCGAGCGGGAGACGAGATTGCCGAGCTGCAAAAGGCGGGTCTGCTCTCCCTCGTCCTCATCTTCCTGGTGATGGCGATCCTGTTTGAGTCTCTTCTTCTTCCCTTCTCAGTCCTGTCAACAATCCCCTTCGCCATCCTTGGGGCGGTCTGGAGTATCTGGGGAATGGGCAACCCGATCGACGCGATGGGAATGATCGGAATCATCATTTTAGCTGGTGTCGTGGTCAACAACGGGATCGTCCTGATCGACCGCATCCACCGCCTCTCGGAGTCCATGCCGCGCGCCGAAGCTGTCCTTGCAGGGTGCGCCCATCGCGTTCGGCCGATCATGATGACCGCTCTCACGACAGTTGTTGGGCTCATGCCGATGGCCATCGTTCCGCCAGCCTCAGGAAGTGTCGATTATCGCGCGATGGCCTCGATCGTTATCGGTGGTCTCCTAGCGAGTACCTTCTTCACCCTCTGGGTCGTCCCCCTCGCCTACACGCTGCTAGACGATCTGGCGATCAGCTTCCGAGGCGCATTCCGCTGGGCGAAATCCCCCGGAACCAAGGCCTCCCCCGAGCCTCTGCCAACGGAATAGTGCCCCAGATTGCCCAAGCCGCGGGTCGATCTGTATACTCTTCGCCCGCTCTTCCTTGGCAACCTAGATTCCGACATGGCACTCGACGAAACACAAAACAGCTCCAGCGTAAGGCTGCGACCCGGCGCTCGTATCGGCGTGGTTGCATCCACCTACCATGGGGAGCTCATTGACGCGATGGTTCGCGCAGCTCGCAAAGAGCTGGAAGCTGCCGGGCTAGCGCCTAAGGATCTTATAGTGTTGTCCGCGCCTGGTGCCTTTGAGTTGCCCCTCGTTGCGCGGGAGCTAGCCCGCCGCGAAGACATCGACGCCGTGATCGCATTTGGCCTCGTCCTCAAAGGGGAAACGGAACACGACCGCCACATCTCTCGAGCGGTCGCACACGCTTGTATGGACATTGGTTTTCAGACGGGCACACCCGCGCTCTTCGGCGTGCTGACCTGCAACACCGTAGAACAAGCTCGCGCTCGAGCGCTCTCCGTCGAAGAGGGTGGAATACAAAACAAAGGGCGTGAAGTCGCCCGCGCGTGCCTCGAAGTCCTCCGTGGGCTAGACCTTGCCCGCAACCTCCCAACATCCGGAACTCGGTTTAGTCGCATGGGCGACGCCGAATCCGTGACCGTGTTCGACACCACCAAAGACCAAGACGACCTATCGTGAAAAAGCGCACCCGGGCCAGAGAGCTAGTCCTGCAGGCTCTATACCAGCTCGACCTGCAAGGGGATGATTTCGCGCCAGACATCGGCGATTTCATCCGCGAGGAGGAAGAGGATCCGGACACGGCAAACTTCGCAATCAAGATCGCGAAGGGTGTCGTCATAGAGATCGATGCAATCGACACCATGATTCGCGAGATCGCTCAAAACTGGGACATCGCTCGAATGGCCGTCATCGATCGCAACATTCTGCGCATGGCGACCTACGAGATTAAGCACCTCGCCGAGATCCCTCCAAAAGTTTCCATCAACGAAGCTATCGAGCTCGGCAAGCGCTACTCGACGAAAAACTCGGGCGCTTTTATCAACGGTGTCTTGGATCGCATCAAGACACGTGTGGCAGAAGAAGCGGAAGAAGCAGATAAGGCAAAAGCTGAAGAGGCCGGCCAGTAACCGGACGTTTTTATGGGTTTGTTCGATCGCCTCAAGAAGCGCCTCACACATACACGCAGTGTTCTTAGTGATGGCATCTCCTCGATTTTTCGTGGCGGGCGCGCCATGGATCAAGCGCTGCTCGACGAGCTCGAAGAGCTTCTGTATACCTCGGACCTAGGTCCACTTGCTACGGATCTTGTCGCGACGCTGACTCGCATGCACAAACGTGGCGAGCTCAAAGGCGAGGGCGACGTTCGCGGTGCACTGCGCAGCCGTCTACTTGAGAAGTTAGGCGATCAGAGGCCGCTTCCCGAGATGAACCAATCCCCGCACGTCCTACTTGTCGTTGGCGTCAATGGTTCCGGCAAGACGACCTCCATCGCCAAACTGGCCCATCGCTTTAAGTTAGAGGGCAAGAGCGTACTCGTTGGCGCTTGCGATACATTTCGCGCTGCTGCCGCTGACCAGCTACAGATTTGGGCAGAGCGCTCCGGGGTGGAGATCGTACGCCAGGGTGAGGGTGCGGACCCCGCCGCCGTCGCGTTTGACGCCGTGAGCGCGGGTATAGCGCGTGGCTCTGACGTGATCATCTTGGACACGGCTGGACGGCTTCACACTCAAAAAAATCTGATGTCAGAGCTGGAAAAGATTCAGCGCGTCGTCAGGAAGTGCCTACCCGAGGCACCCCACTCCGTGTGGTTAGTGCTCGATGGGACCAATGGCCAGAACGCCATCCAGCAGGCGAAGTTGTTTACAGAGACGGTCGACGTCTCCGGCCTCATCGTCGCCAAGTTGGACGGAACGGCCCGCGGCGGCGCGGTCTTCTCGATCACGGAAGCTGTCGGATTGCCCGTATTTTTCATCGGCACCGGCGAGACCATGGAAGATTTAGAGCGCTTCGAACCAGAGGCCTTTGTTGACGCGATCTTGGCAACAACGCTAGAGTCGGCTTAGGGCTGCTGCTAGCGCGTGTGGCTTTCTAGAGACGGAACACATCATGCCGAGCGACTCGCACCAAGAACTCCCACCCGCAACTGAGAAGCTGATCCGTGCCGAACATGGTCTTTTCCTGCTGCTGATCTTTGGCGTCTTCCTCTCCCAGGACGGGCGCCCCGCTTACGCAAGCCTTCTTGCGCTCTCCATCGGGGCACTTGGACTAGCCGTCTCTTTCTGCTCCGCTCGCCCCTCCAAATCCGGCTCGCACGAGCTCCATGTACCCGCAGGATACTCGACGCCCCAGGTCTGGCTGGGCGCTCTTTCGATCTGGAGCTTTTCCCTATTCTTAGGACTCCGGATAGTCCGGGGGCTCTCTGACTCGGGCGCTGTCGACAGGTTCGAAAGCAGCCAGGCGACCCTGCTGGGGACGATCTGCCTCGTGGCGTTACTCGTCGGAAAACAAATGGGGAGAAGGGGCCGCGAAGCCCTTGCTGGAACCGCCATTCTGCTAACTGCTTTCGTAGGTCCCCTGCTCTTGGTTGCGCCCCAGGGATTCTTGGTCACGGGTAACACGGGATACGACGCGCAGGTTCTTCTGCCCGGCTTTTGCCTTGCGCTCTTCTTCCTCGTACTCGGCCTCAACTCCCACTCCTTCCTTTACTGGATCGCGGCAATCAGCGCGGCGGCTTTTGCCATTACGACTCCCGTTGTTGGCGTAGCCGCGGTGATTGCGGGCTGGACGGTCCTTGCGTCCTTCGCTCCCAGCGACCAACACAATCCAAGTAGCCGCAAACGGACCCGCGGCGTGGTGCGGCTCTCGGCGGGGCTGCTACTACTCGCCTTGTCTTTCTCTATCGGAGGAAGTCAAACAAATCCAGTCGACGCACCGATAGGCGTAGTCACTCCGGTAGAAGCGCAAGACCATCTAGGAGGCGTAAACGTCAGAACCCTAATCTGGGGGACGATTCCCGCACTCATCAAGGACTACCCCGGGGGGGTAGGCACTGGACAATTCCAAGCGCTTTACCCGCCCTACCGCGACCTGCGCGAGATCGAACTCTCAAGCCACCAGCGGGAGACGGCCGAGATTCAAGAGGTCGAGCATCCCCACAACGACCTTCTCTTCGCCTTCGCCGAGCAGGGCTTCCTTGGCGGCGCACTCTTCGGCCTTGGTTGGATTTGCGCAGGCCTCGCTCTCCTGGCAAGCGTCTTCCAGAAGAGCTTAGATCGCACGCGGCGCGGGCTCGCCTTTGCCACCCTCGCCCTGTTGGGCGTCAGCCTATTCCACGCCCCGCTACTATCCAACCACCTCGCCGGGCCCCTCGCATTCTTATTGCTTGGCGCGTGCCTCCCTAGCTCCGCATCCTCGAGAGCGCCGAGCACTTCCAGAACCTACGCGATCCCTTTACTCGTGGTGACGGCGTTACTCCTAGGGCAGCTCCCTAAGGGCTACACCCTCATGCAACACGAGCGCGCCTTGTTCGGAACCGCGAAGGACAGCGTACTCTCACCCGAGTCCATCGTGACGCGCTGCCCAAGCTCCTTCGAAGCCAACTCGGCGATGGCCGGCGCCTTCGCAGACTCCGCCCCCTTTTGGGAAGCGGCTCTTGAGGCGCGCCCGCACTCGATTGAGGCCCTCACCAACCTTGGTGGTCTCCTCGCTAGCCACGGGGATCTAGACGGTGCCCTCACGCACTGGAGCCACGTGCGAGCCCTCGACCCTGGCTATCCCGTGATCCAGCGCAACCTCCAGCGGCTGGGCGCCGACTTTATCCTCACTGGTCAACTCAACAAGGGCCTTCCGGAGCTCAGTCCCGAGCTGGCCGAGAGAGTAGCGGCTGCACCAACGGAGCTCCCCCTTGACGCCGGTAGCTACCTCCACAGCGCTGGGACGAGTGAGCAGGACCCCCTTCTTGCGCGCGCCTATTCCTGTGCGGCCCAGTGGATCTGGGCAAGGGAGTCCGTGAACAATGGGGCCATGGACGAGGCGCTCCGGCTCTTTCGACAGGCTCGTCGGGAGACGGCCAAGGAGCCCAAACGCACGAATCCAGCTCTAGAGTTCGAATACGCAGCCGCGCTCTTTTTGGAGGGCCGCAAAGACGAGGCCATCGCGCTCTGGGACACCCTCCCCTCGCCCCTGCCACAGGGGTCCGTTGCCCCGGCCTGGGCGACAGAGGCTTTCTCCCAGCAGTAGCCCCCGCGACGCCTCTGCCAATGCAAAAAAGCTTCGCGTTTCCGTCCAGATCCGCCGGTCCCCGAATCGATGTATAGGGACCTAACCATGCCTCCCCAACCCGAAGAAACATCGCCCTCGGCCACAGCTGTAGCCTCTAGTCATCCTGAAGTGCAGATCGAACGTATCGCTCTGACTTCCGCAGAGTTGCTCGGGCTCCCAACAAGTACTGAAGCTAACTTGGAGGGGGAGTTCCCGGTCGACCTTCACAGCGCGGATCTAAGCGGACGAGATTTGCGCGGCCTCACCTTGAGCGGTCGAGACCTTTCCTATGCGAATCTTCGCGAGGCGAACCTCTCCGAAATGAACCTCGAAGGTGTCGACCTCTCGCACGCTTGCCTCGAAGGGGCCAACCTCGCTGGCGCAAACTTGGCGGGGGCAACACTCGTCGATGCCAGATGCGACGGCGCGAACCTGTTGGGCGCGAATCTCCAGGGGATCCAAGCAAGACGAATCCAGTTGAGGGGTGCGATCTTGACGCGCTCCAACATGACCTGTGCAGACCTTCAGCGATCGGACCTGAGTAACTCCAAGTTGTATGCGACAAAGGTCGGCGGCGCGGACTTTTCGCGATGTGACTTGCGTGGTTCGCAGATGGCAGGCATGACCGGCTACGAAAAGGCAGAGTGGAAAAACGTGGACATCCGAGACGTGGACCTACATGGAACCTATTTAGCCCGACGATTTATCGCCGACCAAAACTACCTACACGAGTTCTTGTCCCGGGGAACCTGGGCCCGAATAAGCTACTACGGCTGGTGGCTGACCAGCGACTGTGGTCGAAGTCTAGTGCGCTGGGGGCTTCTCACCTGCTTACTCATGGTCACGTTTGCCAAGGCGTTCACCATGGTCGAGATGGACTACGGACCCTATGAAACCTGGCTCTCCCCGATCTACACGAGCGTCGTCACGATGACGTCACTCGGCTTCGGTGATGCCGTGCCCGCATCTATTCCTGGACAGCTTGTTGTCATGGTCGAGGTAACTACGGGCTACGTAATGCTTGGTGGCTTGCTCTCGATCTTCAGCTCGCGCATGGCGCGTCGTGCCGAGTAGGACTGGGCTCCCTGGCGAGGGTGGTGAGAAGTGCGAAAACACGCGACCGCCGGTGGCGGGCTAAAAAAGCGTGCGGACCAGAACGACCTCGTGTTTGCCGGCCTTGATCGGCACTCCAATAAACAGTCCGTTCACAGCGATCGGCTGAAAGTTGGCGCCATCGATTTGGAACTCGGCGGACTCGAAGAACTGATCGGCTAGCACGAACAGGGCGTCACCGTCGGACTCGACCGTGCAGGTCACCGTGTTGTTGGTGATCTGAGGTTCGGACACAAGCGTGTGCTCAGCCGGATTTCCGGGCACCCACTCTTCCATGAGGATAGCTGTCTTGCGCGGATCCCAACTTCCCAACGAGAGCTGAGCCTCCTCCGGGGAGATCGCCTCGGTAACACAGAACGCACGTGGCCAGACGGCCTTTGCGCGATAGAGGTACGTCTCGGCATAGGGGAGCGCGTCGGCGTCCCTGCGCGGGCTCGCCACAAGCTCCCACTCGTCGGCTACGGGCGAGAGGAGCGGTGACTTGAGCACAAGGAACTTCACGCACAACATGCGAAAGGCCGCGCTGTTCAGGTCGACACCGCGCGCGTTCCAGCCCAGCAGAGGATGGATGCCAGGTCTAAGGGCGAAGCGGCGCGTCTGGTTGTAGCTCAGAGGGTCGATCGCATCGTATCCGTCGAGGCAAGCGAGCCCCCTCACAAGCCCAGTATTGGGTGCCATCACACCAGGCTCGGCAAAGTAGCGATAGGGTCCGAGCTCGGCGCTTAGGATGCGCTCCGTCACCGTCTCTGGAAAGATCCACTCCGATGGATATACCGGGTTCTGACCGTGGCTGAAGAGCAGCCCTTGGGCGGCGGCGACAGGCAGTAGGATTCGACCCGCGCGCCGTCCGGCTGCAAACAATACGGCAGAGGCGATGATGAGCGCGATTGTGCTGCCACCCGGAGCGTGCCCCCGGAATAGCCGTGTCAAACCAACGGCATGAGTGGCGAGAGGCGCTGATTTCGCCTCGGCACCCTCTGCCCTGAAATCTACGAATAGACCCCACCAGCCCTCGTCTAGCCGACTGGGCTGCAAGTAGCTAGTGCGAAAGAAGAGCGCTCCTTCCGGGGCGCTGAGGCCCGCCCTCTCCATTGCTTTCGCGGCGCCTAGGGTCGGCTCGGAGTGAGCTTCACAAGGCAGCTCGCGCGTTGCTCCCTCCAGTAGGCTCCCATCTGGAAGATAGCGCTCAAGGCGTAACTGAATGGAGGCAATCTTTAGGCCTGGTGCGAGAAAACCCTCGAGCTGGTCTGTCCCTTGGCGGAAGTTTTCGCCTGGCCTTAGCGCGATGTGAACGAGGCTCTCGGTACCCGCCTCAGCCTCCATGGCAAGTGCGAAATCCGTCCCCGGTTGCTCGCTCGGATCCACTGGCTTTGGGGGTGCACCACCCGTAAGTGCGGTCGCACCAAAGAGGCCGGCGACTACGACAAGCGCTGCGAGCCGCGCCTTGCCACCGGCCCGTTCAAACCCCTCACCCGCGAGCAGCCCCAGCATGAGCGAGCTCACCACAGCAAACCGCACGGTGTCCCCAAGGCCGACGAGAGGAACCAATTGATAGAGGTCCAAGAGACCCGGCGTCCCTACGACAAGAGCGAGTGCACCAAACCCGAGCACCAAGATAAGTCTGCGCATGCGCAATCCACTCCCGCCCTCCAGCTCCTCGCCTCGACAAAATCCGAAGGCGAAGAAGCTCGCCAATCCACCAAGCAAAGTGGACGTCAGAACCCAACCGCTCGCCCCTTCCAAGATGGCGGTTCCCGGACCGAAATAGCCGACGCCCCGACCCGGGGTCCCCCAGAGATCGGGAAGCCAGGTGAGCAGCGCAACTTCAGGCATGCCGCGCACCAGGAACCAGATTAGGCCACCCGCACTGACGACGCCAAGGGCGACCAGGCCGAGGCCGGTCCCGAGCTTCCCCCCGAATGGAGTCCGCTGTTCCGCTTCTTCGCCGTCTGCTTCCGGAGCTGCGGCGGGCGTCTGAACGAGTACACTTCGCGTGACGACGGCAATGGCAACAAGGAAGGCCGCCATCGCCAACGCCTGAAAATCAATCGAGCCGTGTGCTGCCTCTGCTGAGCGTATCTCGTGCGCGCCCGAGACCATCAGGTACCGGTAAAACGGAAGCAGGACGGGTATGGCGGCCAAGCTACCGATGGCCAGTCCGAGCAGCCCGCTTAGACCGGCGCGGCGGTCGCGAAGGAAAATGCCAAGTGCCCACAGACCCGAGGCAAACCCGACAAAAAACGAGGTCTCCGGGTGGCCCGCCAAAATCGTTAGGGCCATAAAAGCGATCACGCCCATTAGCGCTCGACGGGCCGGCCACGGGCTGGTCTCCCCGGGGCCGCGACCTCGTAGACCCTCTAAAAAATAGAGGATCCACGGGAAGAGAGGAGGCACATGCCCCAGGGGAGAATTGAGCCACAGGATCAAGTACCCCGAGTAGCCAAAGGTCAGCCCGGCGAGGCACGCGCCCTGTGGGCGAAGACCAAGTCGACGGGCGAGTAGGTACGCACCCAGGCCCGCCGTGACCAACCGTAGAAATGCCGTAAGGGACAGCGCCCAATCAAACGCGCGCTGCCCACCGAACC
Source organism: uncultured bacterium (assembly GCA_937896235.1). Classification (GTDB taxonomy): domain Bacteria; phylum Planctomycetota; class UBA1135; order UBA1135; genus CALBMX01. The sequence continues at coordinate 80,645 of CALBMX010000035.1, read as the reverse complement.
AGTCGAAAAGCACGAGCAGTAGAACCTGGGGATCAAACACACCCGCCTGGGGATTCGCAGCAGCGGGAGCACCGACGTAATTCAGGGGGTTCCAAAACGGGGGGTCGCCAGCCCTCCAGCTCGCGGAGATCCACCGGTACGTCGGGTAAAATGCGTTCGCCTGATCGGAGAGCCCGTCGTTTTTAGAGGGACCGAGCTCGCCACCGGCGCTAAGGATCGCGCTCTGCCAAGGCTCCTGGTGAATCGCGCTCTCCAACCCGAAGAGAACTTGGTCGGGGTTGAACAATCCCTCCCGCAGGGGAATCGCCGCCAATATCAGCGCGCCCAGAAGAGCAAGAGAGACCTCGCGCAGCCCCAAAGGACGGGGAGCTGAATCCCCAAACATGCGCTCGAAACCGGGCTCTCCGGGCCCAGGAGGGGCATGCTCCGTGGGTGGCACGACTCCGGGAATATCCGCAAGCCCCTCGAGACCTTCGATGTCCGATGGCAGATCTGCGCGAAGGCGCTCTTCAGGAGTGGGGTTTTGGGGGCTCATAAATTGGGCTGGCGGCAGGCATATAGCCCTGACTTGGGGCACTCGGCGGCTTACTAGGGTAGATTTTGGGCCGCGAAGAGCACCCGACTTTCCGAGTGTTCTGCTTCCTATGCCGAACTCCCCCTCCACAACGGCCCCGCTGGCCCCTGAACCGTACCTCAGCTTCGTCGTCCCCGTCTACAACGAGGAGCGCGTCCTCGAGACATCTCTAGCCGCTCTCAAGTTGTATCTCGACCAACTGCTCGCGGATCGAGGGAAGGGCGAGACGTGGGAGCTAGTCCTCGTCGACGACGGCTCCAAGGATCGCTCCGTCGAGATTGCGCGCGTATGGATCGCGAGCGAGGCCAAGGCCGGGCGTCCCGGCCAAACCCGACTCTTTCAGCTCCCCACCAACCGAGGCAAAGGCGCGGCCGTGCGAATGGGTATGCTCGAGGCCCGGGGCAAGTTCATCTTTTTCCTCGACGCCGATCTCTCTACGCCACTCGAAGAGACCCCAGGTTTTCTCGGCTCACTGGAGTCGGGCTACGAGGTCGTCTTGGGGAATCGGCGCGTTCCCGGAGCGCACATCACGCGCCGCCAGCCGAAACTTCGCGAGACCCTCGGCAAGTGCTTCACCCTTCTTGTCAACTTGGCACTAGCGCCGGGTGTTCACGACTTCACGTGCGGCTTCAAGGGGTTCGAGCGCAGCGCCGCCGTCACGATCTTCGAGCGCTCGCTTCTCAACGGCTGGGCCTTTGATGCGGAGCTCGTTGTAATCGCGCAAACCCACGACCTCAAGCTGGCCCAGGTCCCCGTGGCTTGGCACCACGAAGACGACACCAAAGTGCGCCTCCTAGCAGCGGTCTTCGGCTCCCTTCGCGACCTTGTTACGATCACCAATAACCGTCTGCGTGGACGCTACAAATAGGCGATGGATCCGGCAGCGTATATCGAGATGGATGCCATCGAAGAGCGTCATTGGTGGTTTCGAGGCAAGCGCCGACTCCTGGCGCCACTCGTATCGCGCATGCTTGCGGACTTCGCCGGGACCACGGGCTCCTCGAAGATCCTCGAGATCGGCTGCGGGACCGGCGGTAACCTAGCGCACTTCAGCACGCTCCATCCATCTGCGCGATTTGTGGGTCTCGATTTTGACTCCGCAGCCGTGCAATTCTCCGCCACAAAAAGTAGACGCTCGGCGATCCCCTTTGCGGCCTTGCAGGGCGACGGCCTCCACCTGCCCTTCGCGACGGGGAGCCTCGACGGTGCACTTGCACTCGACATCATCGAACACTTCGAAGACGACGAGGCCATCAGCCGCGAACTTTCGCGCGTGCTCGCACCTGGTGCATCGCTTGTCCTTTCCGTGCCAGCTTGGCCGAGCCTGTGGTCACCCCACGACGAGTTCTTACACCACGCCCGCCGCTACCGCCCCAAAGAAATTCGCGAGCTCATCGAGCGCGCGGGGTTTGTGATTGTGGAAGAGCGAGGTTTCAACTTCCTCTTGCTCCCTCTCATTTGGATCGTGCGCAAGCTGAAGTCTAAAAAGGCGGACGCCAAGCCGGAGCACGAGGCTGGCGGCACAGACTTTTTTGACATGCCCCGCCCCGCCGAAGCTCTGCTCGCCGGGTTGTTTGTGATCGAGGCGGCGCTCGTGCGAGTGCTTCCCATTCGCTGGGGAGTCTCCATCATGATGCGCGCCGAGAAGCAGCGCTGCTAGGGCCGCCTCATGTCACTCGCCAATCGCTGTGGAGTCGCTCCCACCGGTGCAAACTTCGTCGGCTCTCAGGATCCTTCACCGACGACCCGGACGACCCGCTTTTCCATAGATGAGCGGCTAAACACCGTTCTCCTCGACCTGTCTAGCGGATTCGGGCGGCAGTATTGGTGGCCCGCTGCAGCACCCTTTGAGGTCATGATCGGGGCCGTCCTCACCCAAAACACCGCCTGGGGAAACGTCGAGCTCGCTCTGAACGCGCTGCGTCAGCGGGATGCTCTAACGGCCTCTGCCCTCTTGTCCCTTCCCGAGTCCGAAGAAGATGGCCTAGAGGCATGGATCCGACCCTCGGGATCCTTCCGCGTGAAGGCGAAAAAGCTACGCGCGCTTGCGACCTGGTTCCAAAGCCAAGGCGAGACCCCAAGCGCGGCTTTCCAGCAGCTCGCCACTCGATCCCTCGAACCCCTGCGCACAGAACTTCTGGGAATCTATGGTATCGGCCCCGAAACCGCCGATGCGATCCTGTGCTACGGAGTGGGTAGGCTCTCTCCGGTAGTGGACACCTACACTCGTCGCATCCTCAGTCGCCACGGATTGGGCCCGCTGCTGCTTCCAACCGGCGCGGCCACGTTCCCAAGTGGCGACGCGATGAAGGCGCCCTATGAAGAGCTGCGGACTTGGCTTTTGCAGGTCCTTATCCCCAACCAGCTAATCTATGAGGAGTTTCACGCGCTTTTTGTCGCCGCCGGTAAAGACAACTGCAAAGTCAAGGCCACGTGCGATACCTGCCCGGCCCGAACTCCGCTAAGCTTTTAGCGCGAGCTGCCCCGCCCCTATTTCCCCATGTTCCACTCTCATACCGTCCATATCGTCATCCCCGCCTATAACGAGGAGGCCACGATTGCCGAGGTCGTCATCGAGTTCCTAGCCGACCCCGATGTGGATCGAGTGGTCGTTGTGGACAACAACTCCAAGGACCGCACGGCGGCACTGGCAAAGCAAGCCGGCGCAGATGTGATTCAGGAGTCCGCCGCGGGTTACGGCTGTGCCATTCGCGCCGGGCTGAATCACTCCGCCGCAAGCGGCGCCGACATCATGGCCATCGTCGAAGCCGATGGCTCGTTCCGCGCCTCGGACCTGCCCAAGCTGCTGCACTATCTAAGCGACTGCCGCATGGTGCTCGGTACGCGCACAACACGGCAAATGGTGCAGCAAGGCGCAAATATGGACAAGCTGTTGCGCTGGGGAAACGTGGCGATGGCAAAGCTGCTCGAGCTGTGCTGGTACTTGCCGCACGAGCCCCGCCTCACCGACGTCGGCTGCACCTACCGCGCACTTTGGACGGACGCGTGGGCGGTGATTCGACCAGGCACGACTGAAAAGGGTCCATCGTTCTCGCCGGAGATGATCTGCGAGGCGTACCGAAAAGGATTGCGTGTCATCGAGATTCCCGTCGCCTATGGAGCGCGTCTCGGAGGCGAGTCGAAGCACTCCGACAGCTTCTTGAAGGTCGCCGGCACCGCAACGGGGATGTTCAAGACGATCATGCGCAAGCGCTTCCGAGGCTAGCAGCCCTGCCAGTCGGGCTTCTCCCGATAGGTCTCTTTGTAGTAGTCCAAGAGCTTGAGTTTGTGAGCGGCCGCCTCGTCCGCAACAATCGTGGCGTGTGGGTGCAGCTGTAAGGCTGAGGCTGGAACCATCGCGGTTAGCGGTCCCTCCACGGCCTCTGCTAGGCACGTCGCTTTCCCCTCGCCCATCGCGATAAGAACGAGATGGCGAGCCTCCAAGATCGTGCCGATTCCCATGGTGATGACGTGCCGCGGAACGGCCTCGATCTGCCCGCCAAAAAAACGGGCGTTGTCGCACCGAGTCGCCCTTGTCAGCGTCTTGATTCGGGTGCGAGAGCCGAGTGACGAGGAGGGCTCGTTAAATCCAATGTGGCCGTCGCTTCCGATTCCTAGCAGCTGGAGATCGATTCCACCTGCAGCCGCGATCTGCGCTTCGTATTCCTTGCAAGAGACGTCCGCGCGCTTGGCGTGCACATCGGGGCCGAAGAGCCGCCCCTGCTCGAAGTCGACTTGCCCAACAAAAGACCTCTCGGCAAACGTCCGATAGAGCTCAGGGTGAGCTGCGTCTAGGCCCAGGTATTCGTCTAAAAGGAACGCCGAGGCCGCCTGAAAAGAGAGCCCCTCCTCCCGGTGCCTCCTGATCAGCTCCTGGTAGACAGGTAGAGGGCTAGACCCCGTGGCGAGCCCGAGTGTTGGCCGCGCGCGGGAAGCAAGGACTCCAGCCACCGCGTCGGCGACAACTCGCCCGATCTCTTCGGGCTTCTCTACAATTACAACTTCCATGGCTTCTCACTCGGAATCGGATGGGGAGCCGACCACATTAGCCTACAGCCCCCCCAACACGCGGGTCGAATCGAAGCCTTTTCCCCCTGCGCAAGGTCCAACTTTCCGGGCACCGGGTGGCTTCTTGCACCCGCTCCAGCCTGGCCAGCGCAAACAAGACGTTGGGCCCTATTGTAATCTCGCTGTTCGGATCCCAATAGAAACGGGTCCTATCGCTCCATCAATGAGCATGCTTTACGTAGTTCGAAAGCCCGAGGGACCTATAGATTTACAGTAAGATGCGGAGGGAAGAATTGAGCTTCACTGCAACCAACCGCACCCTTGGCCCAACAACTAGCTTCCTTCAAATGAATACGAACAACGAACAGCACCTGGCCCCAGCCGAGGCCACGATCCCAGCTCCCGCCAAAGTCAAGCACATCTTGGTCGTCGAGGACGAGCGAACTTTGGCCATGGGGATTCGGGATGCTTTGGTGCACGCCGGCTTCCACGCCGATGTCGCTTTTGATGGTGACTCCGGCCTCGAAAAGTGCTCGGACAAGGAATACGACCTGATCGTGCTCGATTTGATGCTGCCCGGTCGCAATGGTCTGGAGCTCTTGAAGGCGCTTCGAGAGAAGAACCATAGAGTTCGCGTATTGATTCTCACGGCGCTGTCGGAGGAGAGCCACATCTTGCAGTGCTTTGAGGCGGGCGCCGACGACTACATGACCAAACCTTTCTCGCCGCGCGAGCTTGTCGCCCGCATCCATGCACAGTTTCGCCGTGGTCCTGGCAACTCCAGCGAGAGCACTCCGATTCCCCAGCTCGACCTTCCCCACGGAATTTCCGTTGATCTGGCTCGCCTGGAGATCCATCGCGATGGCAACACGACGCTGCTGACTCCCCGCGAAGGCGATATTCTCGAGTACATCATCAAGCACAACGACAAGGTCGTCACTCGCGAAGACCTGCTCAGGGACGTTTGGAACTACCGTAACCCCAACGTTGCGACACGAACCGTCGACATTCATATCGTGGGCTTACGCCGCAAGATCGAACCGGATCCCTCCGAGCCGACTCTGATCCAAACGGTTCGCGGCAAAGGCTACCGCTGGTACGCATAACCTTCTGAATCGCTGATCTAGGGCAACCTTGGGCCTTCTCCAAAAATCGACCGGCCCGAAAAGCCTTGGGCGCGGACTGCCTCTCTACGGGGCACTTCTCGTCCTCCCGGCAGTTGTCTTGATGGGACTTCATGGCTTCGGACTCTACCGATCGTATCAAGTAGAGCTCGAGGCCATCCCGCAGCGCGCAGAGAGCGACGCCCTGCGCTTGTTGCGAACGCTCTCCAACCGCTTCAAGGTTTTCATCGACGCCGAGGAGCAGCGACCGCACTACCAATACGCGGACCTCTACACGCCTCCCGAAGCTGCCACCGAAGAGCTCACCCTGCTGCGGTCGCCCATGTTGGCGACGCCGGCCCCGACGCCGATCTTGTCTTGGTTTCAAGTGGATACCACTGGCAACTTGGGGGCGAGTGCGCCCCATCTTTTTGAGGCGGATCGCCTAAGGCAAGCGGGGCTCACTCCTGGGGAACGGGAGCATCTCATCGGCGCAACCCTAACGGTCGTCAAAGAGCGCCTGATCGAGTTCGGGTCTCCTTTCCGATCTCGTGGGGAAGAAGAGGACCTCGTTCAGGTTCCGCTTACAACCGCTGCCGTCCATGCCGACAATGCGAGACACAAGGGCTGCTTGGCGAACTGTTATGGAGTGATGAAGGGCTACTCGCTCCCGATGACGATCTCGCGGTTTAAGCTGAGCCTCTTCCGAGATGAGTCGGGCGACCTAAGGCTGGCAGCGGTTCGCCATATTCGACTCGTCGAGAATGGAGTGGGACGCTTCATCGACCTTCCCAAAGACGGATTCTGCATGGATCCCCTGCGCTACGGCTTTTCCGTCGCTCAGGGATTCTTTCTCGATCCCCAGTGGCTTTTCAACGAGCTCCCGATGGAAGCTGCGGCAGTTGCACTAGCCGGGGACACGCGCCTTGCTCTCGGCTCAGACGCGCGTGCAGTACGCCCCGAAGACGAGGAGAAGCTGCCCCTCAACTTGTCCGCGCTCTTTAACGTCGAGCGCGCGCCCGGCCTCGTATGGCCGTACACCGACGCTGCGATCTTTGTCAACCGAGCGGGCCCAGCCAAGCGGTTCACCGGTGCGATCCTGCGCTTTGGCGCGGTCGCGCTCATGATGGCGCTGTCCTTGGGAACGGGACTCGTCCTGATCCTCCGCAACGTCCGTCAGAAGCTCGAACAGGCCGCTCGCACTGAGAATTTTGTCGCGGCGGTTTCACACGAGCTGCGCACCCCTCTTGCGTCGATCAAACTTCACGGGGAGATGCTAGTCGATGGCATCCCTCAAACGGAGCAAGCCCGGCAGGAGTACTACAATCGGATTCTCGGTGAGTCGGAGCGCCTTTCGGTTTTGGTCGAAAACGTGCTTCAAAAGAGTCGACTGGACTCCGAGCGCGCCTCTTCCGCGCCCGGCGACCTCTCGGGTATGGTGCGTATGCTTGAGGATCAACTCGCAACCCACGGAATGCATCACCACGGGTTCGACCCATCTAAATCCCAGCGCGGCAGCGACCTTGCTTTTGACCTTGCGGACGACCTCCCTCCCGTCTTCCTGCAGTTCGAAGCGCTGAATGGTATCTTGCGCAATCTGGTCGGGAATGCCCGCAAGTACGCCCCCGTCCCCACGGGTTTAAACGCAGACGGCTCTGCTCCCGAGGCGATCTTGGTGCGCACCTCTCTCCGCAAGGGCAAGGTCGTTCTCGAGGTCGCCGATCGCGGTCCTGGAGTCCCCGAGGCAGAGCAAACCAAGATTTTCGAGGCCTTCTATCGCATGGGCGACGAGGCCACCCGCGAGACCCCGGGCACCGGGCTTGGACTACACCTTGTTGAACTCCACGCCCAAGCCCTAAATGCACGGGTCGAATATCACACCAGAACGGGCGGCGGCAGTGTCTTTAGCGTCAGTTTCGATCCCGCCTAGGAGCCTGGGATCGGGATTAGTGACCTCAAAAATCCTTCTCTAGACCCGATTAACGCGAAGTCTATTTGGAGAGCACGAACCGAGGTCGCGAAGATGGGGTATTCTCTTCAAGCTCCCTCCTAAGTTCGATTCAGTCCCCTCACCTCCTCCCATGCACGTTGTTGTACTCGGCGCCGGCCTAGCTGGCCTCTCCTGCGCCTACGAGCTCTCCAAAGCTGGCCACAAGGTCACCGTTGTGGAGAAAGAGAATGATGTCGGTGGCATCGGCATTAGCTGGAAGAAAAACGGCTACTGGTTGGACTATGGACCACACCGCTTCCACAGCCGCAACGCAGATCTCATCAAGCACCTTTACGAGGTACTCGACAACGAGATCGTCATTCGCGAACGCATGTCTCGTATCTACATGCAGGGTAAGTTCTTTGACTACCCCTTGAAGCTTGGCAATGTCTTGGTTGCACTGCCAAAAAAGATCATGGTCATGGCGATTCTCGACTACACGTGGATTCGCATCCGCCAGTGGTTCAAGCCTATCCCCGATACGAACTTTGAGAACTGGGTGATCAAGCGCTTCGGGCGCACGCTGTACGAGGTCTTCTTCGGGACCTACACATCCAAAGCCTGGAAGATGCCCTGCACGGAGATCAGCTCCGATTGGGCAAGCCAGCGCATTAGCCAAGCCAACCTCTGGCACACGATCAAGACAACGGTATTCCCCCCCAAAGAGGGCGAGGTGCGCAGCTTGGTCTCAGAGTTCTGGTACCCCGCTCACGGCGGCATCGGCACGATCTGCCGCAAGTACGCCGAGAAGATCCGCAGCATGGGCGGCACCATTCTGCTGGACTCCTCTGTCAAAACGATTCACACCGAAAACAAGGTTGCGAAGAGTGTCACGTATACCGATCTGGACGGCAACGACGTTCATGTCGATGGGGAGTTCATCGTCAACACGATGCCTCTTCCACGCATGCTCGAAGCGCTAGAACCACCGGTTTCGAGTGAGGTCACCACAGCTATTGGCAACTTGCGCTACATAGGGATCGTCTTCGTATATCTCGAAATCGACACGCCTTCCGTCAGCCCCGACCACTGGGTTTACCTCCCTGAGAAGAACCTCACGATCCACCGCATCTCGGAGTTCAAGAACTTCTCAGATCACGAAGTGCCGGGCGACAAGACCATCATCTGCTGTGAAATCACATGCAACCGAGGGGACTCGGACTGGAACCTGACGCTGGAAGAGGGCGCCAAGATTGCTGAGAACGACCTGATCACGGTCGGCCTGATCAAGCCAGGCATCTCACGTGGAATCGAGATCAGGCGTACGCGCTATGCGTATCCCGTCTACGACTTGACCTATCGCGAGAACTTGGACATCCTGATGAAAGAGGCGCGCTCTTATGAGGTGCTCTCCACTACGGGTCGTCAGGGTCTCTACCGCTACAACAACATGGACCACTCGGTTGCCATGGGCCGCAAAGTTGCGCGCACGATCATCAAAGGTGTCGACGCCGGCGCCGGAGATGTGGCTGCCGACCAGGAGTACTTCGGGTGACCTCTAGCGCGCGCTCTGCGCCCGCGAGTGGCATCTCTCCGAGTTTCAAAGAGGACGCTCTGCAATCCGTGGACTGCGGTCTCTGCGGGAGTGCCGAGAGCAAGCTCAAGTTCGTCGACGGGCCCTTTGCAGTGGTGACCTGCGCGGCTTGCGAGGTCACCTATGTGACCCCGCGTCTCAAGGATGCGTCGCTGATCGAGAGCGTCTACGACGAGAGCTACTGGAACTCGAGTGAAGCCAAGGTTCACGGGTACTCCGACTACCGGGCCGATGCGCCTCTGTACAAGCGCACCTATCGCGATCGCCTGACTATTTTGAAGAGGCATTTCGCCTCGAACAAACGGCCCGACGGCACGCCAAGGCGCGTACTCGACATCGGCTGCGCTGCGGGCTACTTCCTCTCGGTGATGCAAGAGGAGGGGTGGGAGGTCACCGGCTTAGAGCCCTCGGATGCGATTCGCATTCAGGCGGAAAGGGAGCTCGGCCCGGACAACGTGCGCGGAAGCTTGCTTGGCATCAACGACGACTTGGAAGAGGGCAAGTTTGATCTCGTCACTTTTTGGGATGTGATCGAGCATATCCCCGATCCGAGGGCCGCCTTGATTCGAGCGCGGCAGCTGCTGGCGCCTGGTGGATTCTTGATCGTGGAGACCCAGGATGTCGAGAGCCGCGCGGAAAAGATCCTTGGGAAAAAGTGGCAGCACTACAAACACGCCGAGCACATCTACCACTTCAACAAGAAGACACTCACGAGGCTCTTGGATGAGGCGGGATTCACCACACTCGAAAACTCGGGACGCTTTGGTGGAAAGTACGTGACCTTCTCTTTTGTCGCAGAGCGCGTTGGCCGAATCCACCCCTTCCTTTCGGTGCTCGCATCGCCCCTCCGACTGATCGGGAAAAAGGCTCTCTACATCAACCTGTTTGACGAGATGATCGTCGTCGCCAAACCGAAGGAGTAGCTGCAAAGTGGACCCCCTCGCCTACAAGCAGTTCCTTGATCTCGATCGCAGCCACTGGTGGATGCGCGGCAGGCGGACCGTGTATCTCGGGCTGATTGAGCACTTCCTCAAAGACAATCGCCCCAAGCGAATTTTGGACCTGGGTGCCGGAATTGGTGGCTTCCTCGAGGGTTTAGATCAAATCCGCTCCCCTGACGGGCGCGTGTTTCCGGCCGACATCGATGCCGAGAGCTTAGGTCATATCTCAGCCCGCGGTTTCCCCGGTGGTGTCATTGCTGACGGCTACGCTCTTCCCTACAAGGACGAGAGCTTCGACTTGATCTGCCTCTTTGACGCGATCGAACACACAGAAGACGATCTTGCGGTCATGGTGGAAATCGAGCGCGTACTCGCGCCGGGGGGGCACCTATTTGTAAGCGTGCCCGCCTACCAAATGCTCTTCGCCAACAACGATCGCGTGGCGCGCCACTTCCGCCGCTATCGGCGCGGCCGGCTAAACGACCTCTTTGGGCGCGCGGGGATGACCGTCGTGCGGAACACACACTCCAACGTGTTCTTGTTCCCACTGATCTTCCCCGTCGTCCTGGTCATCAAGTTCTTGGAGAGGGTCCTCCAAAAACAGGCCGACCCCAACCACACGAACCTAACGTGGCCAATCCCGAAGTTCTTGCACTCGATTCTTGCGTGGATCTTCGGAGCAGAGCTTCCGCTCTCCAAGGCCTTCGGGTGGCCAGCTGGACACTCGATCTGCGCTCTCGCCCAAAAAGAAGAGACCCTCAAACCAAGCTAGGACCATGGGCTTGATCACGAAACTTCTGCTGCCCGAGCTGTATGCACGATTTCCGGATTCCGGAATGGAACCAGGTCGCGAACCCGAACCCATTGTCGTGTTTCCCTTCGCAAGCGAGTACGTTGGCGATGTCGAAATCTGGGACGAAGGGAACAGCGTGGCCCTTGGAATTGGCGATTTGGCGCGCGGCGACTTTGGACCTTACGGAGCAGGGTATTCGCCTGAAGAAAATGCACGGCGCGTGGTCGAAGAGGTCATGAGCTTCCTCGAGCGTTTGTTTGAGGATCAGGTCCTGATCTGGGCGACCGACGACGAGTATGAGGGGCGGCCCATGGGGGGATGGGAGCCCATTCGCGGTGGGTTGAGCCTGTCAAAGCAGCGGGCTTGCATCCTGACGTATCTCTGGTCCGGTCCGATCGACGCGGATGGGAACCCCATCGACTTCGAAGATGAAGGCGAAGCCTAGAGCGCTCCCTCGGGGCCAAAAACAGCCCCCCCCCGTCCCCCTAAAGTGCCCACTACTTTGCGCGATCAACGGACTCTCGTACGCGGCGCGCGGCGCACTCGACATGCTCTAGCGTGAAGCCCTCGGGGAAGACCATCACGACAGGCGCGCCTTGCTCGTACAGGTTATGGATCTCTGTTGGAGTTGCTGCGCCGGGGATGACCTAAAAATTGCGTCGCTTGGCCTCCGCCATGACCTTCGCATAGAAAACCGGTGAGAGCCCAAATCGGCTTCCAGCCACCTAAACAGCGTCGAGATCTTCGATGGAGAGTACGGTTCCGGCTCCGGCCAACACACCATCGATTTTGGAGAGCTCAAGGATCGCACGCAGTGCACCGGGAGTGGTCAGGGTGACCTCAAGGACACGCAGGCCACCGCGAATTGCAGCGTGACAAGCTTCTGGTACTCGCTCGCCACTTTGGAGTCGAACGCAGAGCACAACGCCATTCGAGATAAGCGCGCGCAAAACCGCCTCTGCACCAAAGATGGGATCCGATGTCGTCGTGGTACAAGTCTACGCCCTGTCTTTGCGGGCATGCCTGAAAACAGGCTCGGCCGTGTTGGCCTAGACTGCCTGCGTGGGAGATCGCAGCTAGCCGCGTTACCTCTTTGGGGCGGGTCTACAAGCGGCTACGTATCGAGTACAAGTTCGGGCGGGCTGCGGCACCTTCCGGGGGAGAGCTAATCGCGGAGCATCAGCACGCGGTAGGCGATTTGGCCCATTGGAAGTGCCTCGATTGGCAAGAAGTTCTCATCGGTCGGCACGTTGAGCATGTGATAGCCGGGATAGCTCACGGTCACTCGCGACGGCGGAATGGGCGCCGCCAAGAGCGCGCGGCCCTCGCCATCGGTTCGTGTTGCAAATGCGCCATCGACCATGACTCTCGCTCCGGGAAGAGGTGCCCCCAAAGTGCCAAGAGAGACATAGAGCACGATACCCCACCCCGCGTTCGCGCTCATGGGTTGGACGACTTGAAGCTCATCGCTGGTTGGCCTTGGTTTTGGTTCGAGGACGGGTGTCAGCCGCTCTCCGAAGGCGATCATGCGTTGGCCGGCTAGGCGAGTGCTTGTCACCTTGTTCCCCTCGAGCACGATCAACTCTGGCTCGGCGTCGGGCAAGCCATCGAACCCCCATGCGCCGATAAGGCCGTCCCGATGGGCCCACGCAAACGTGCGAAAACTCAGGGCGGCCGGCTCGCCAGTGAGAGGGTCTGACCAGGGGCGACCGCTCTGCCGGTCGATCGCATTACCCTGAAGTTCGAGGTCCTCACCGCCCGGGCTCCAGGCGACAATATCCTCCTGCCAAACGAAGCTGAACTCACTGTCAGGCGATGGCTCATCCCCCAAGAGCAAGTCGTAGTTCCCAGGTGGCAAACTGGGGTACGTGAGGGTCACCTCGACCTCTGAACCACTCCTCTTGGTGATTTCTGAGCCGACGGGAATCGTTGGAACCACTTCGGCGATTCCGGAGTCTAGCGGAACCAGTACCGCGCCTACCAAGCCGTAAAGTTGTTCGATCGATTCGAATTCCGCCCACGACTGTCGACGTCTCTTCTTGCTGCCGGGGTCTCGGTAACTCGAGAGGGTCAGCCTGATTTCACTGCGGTTTTCCGGTGGTTGCCCATAGGTGAGCATGACGTTTTTGATTGCCCCAATCTGCGGGGCGAGCTCCATCAACAGGGGGACACCCTGCCCCCCGACCAGCTCTCCGTCACGGTTGCCGCCGTTCCAAGCTTGCAGCTGCCAGCTGCCCTCGGAAACGCACTCCAGGCGAAATTCGCCGGCCTCATTCGTCACGAGGAGCTCGCCTCTGCCTCGGACGAACGGGAACTCATTCAGCTCCAGTGAACGCAAATGCATACGCTGACCCGGCACACCAAGTCCGAGTTGGTTGACGACCTTCCCCGCAATCACGCCGCGCTTCGTTAGCTCCAACCCGAGCGCGTCCGCCTGAATCCCATGCAAGATGGGAACGACGCCACTACCCGCCAACAGTCCCTCTTCATCTTGTACGTGCAGTGTGATGTCCTGACCGCCTGGAGCGCGCTCGACTGGAGGCACTTCCGGCAAGCGAATCCAAGCAGCCGTATGGCTCACACGCTCTGGAAATCCTTGGTCCGTGTACGCATCGAGGTAGATGCGATGCAGGGCTGGATGCACGTCATAGCGCACGCGGTACCAATCCACGCCCCTTCGTGTATCCCCGCGCATGTCGAGGTAGGTGAGAAACTTGGGGCCCTCACCAGTGGCCGACAGCTTGATCGATTCGAGAACGTACGAGATCTTTAGCTGACCCGGAGGAGTCAAGTTCAAGGCAATCGTCGGCCCGATCGCTGCGGTGAACTCGAGTGGTTTCCCCTGGACGCCAAAATCCAAGGGTAGCTCTTCAAGCCACAAGCTGAAGCCGTCTGCCAGCGGGACGCGGCGGCGCTCGGGGCCGTCGAAAGCGTTAAGTGCGATGTGGCCCTTGCGCCCGCGCAGGGGCACCTCAAAGCGCCCATATTTATCAGTTTGAACCTCATATTCGGTCCGATCTCCCCCACTTCGGTCCCCGGCAAGTAGGTCGAGCCTCTCCGCATCGAGGGCGGGAAGGTTCTCATTCCAGTCAGGCCGGTGCACAACCACGAGGTCTAGAAACGGCACGGGCTTGTCATCGAAGGCGTCCAATACAACCGCAAATAATGGCGTCACGACCGCTTCACGGGCGCCGGGGGTCGACCCTTCCAGCTCCGAGGGCATCGTTCCCGCATAGCGCTCGTCCCCCGTGGCTTGAGCCTGCTCCCGCGCACCTCCAGAGAGCCCCTCTTGGCCGGTGCTGTCGTCATGAAAGAGCCAAAGGGTCGCGCTCAAAACAGCGCTTAGGAGGGCAAGAAGGGCGATGGCAGCCCGATTGGGGCCTTTAGGTGTCGAATTCTTCATGCGAGTCGGAGGGGTGAAGCAAAAGCACCACCTTGGCGGGGAGTGTTGTACGACCGGGGTCCCGATTCTCTTCCCGAGGCCTTCAAACCAAGTGAACCAAACCGATCACTAGGACCGTCCAAGCGGCCGTGTACCCAGCCTCGCGTAGGCCTGCCCTGCGCAGAGCTGGCCCTTTCCACTTGCCTGTGTTCAGGCGCAGCCGAATCGCGATCGCCCGCCAGACAAAAAAGGGGGTCAACAATCCAACCAAAAGGAGGGTCCTAGTCGTGTTTACCCCTCCCGCACAAGCTGTCGAGGGCGCCGCCAGCGCTAGGGCCATGACTCCAAAGGCGAGGGCCTGGACCGACAAGAAGCCGTTTTTAGAGGCAAAAAAGGCTGATGCGGCGACCGGGAAGACGGCAAGTGCGCCATAGGCGAGGAACATCGGATCCGCGCCAAGTCGCAAAGCCAGCCCAGGACCGGCGACGCCAAGGGCCCCGCCGATAAGGAATCGCTTCCAGCCTCGCTCGAAGCCAACGGCGAATGCGCTCGAGCAGAGAAACAGCCCCGCAAAGCCGATTCCGACCAAAGATGCAGGTAAAGGACCACTCTTGGCGCCGACGAGTACCCCCGCAAGGACGGCCGAGATCAAATACACCCATGCTCCATGGGCGCGGGCCGGATCGGGCATAGAGCCCAAGGTAAGGCGAGATTTGCGTGCCATAGGTCAGATTATGCCGTCCCATGGGCGGCGCTCCCAAGGACGTAAGGTGAGCCATTACAAAAAGAACGGAAGTTAGAAGGTTCGAAAAATCGGTCCCTACCCGAGAATGAAGTTCACCTCTTCATTCCTTTAATATGAAGGCCTGTCCAACCTTAGTACATCGAGCCGAACCCCAACGGAGATCTCGCCTGTGAAGTCCAAAGCCAGCCCAATATTCGCACTTGCAACGGCCACTGTGCTTGCAGCAACCTCGTTCGGAGCCCCGAACGAGGGCAGTACCGAAGTCACCACCGTCAACTTGAGCTTTCGCACGATGCGGACGTGGGATGTCCACCTTCCCGCTGAGACCTTCGCCCCCATCGGGAATGCAATCCCGTTTGCCGCAGCAGGCGAGTCCGGGCTTCATGTTGCCATCGAAGACGGTGCTCTTCGCATCGACCGCGACAACGATGGCGAGTTCGATGGGCGTGTCGAGACTCCCGATCCAGAAGCTGGCAGCCAGCTCGTGGTCTTCCTCTTGAACGAAGGCACCGAAGCGGAGACCTCCTACGCGGTCCGCGTCGCGAATGATGGACGCTGGTCTTTTGCACCCGCGGGCGCCATGGAAGGCCAGCTCGGGAACACACGCTTTCAGGTCTTTGACCAGAACGGCAATGGCAGCTTCAACGACTACGGCGTCGACGCCATGATCGTCGGCCGCGGCAAGACCGCAAGCTTCCTCTCCAGCTCAATCCACGTGGACGGTGTCCTCAACGACTTCTCGATTAGCGCGGATGGCAAAACCGCCATGCTCACGCCCTACTCGGGTTCAACCGGCACGTTGGACATGGGGACGGATCTAGAGACCAAAGCGAAGATGCGCTCGGTTGTTGTCAACTCCAAGGACGGCAAGCACTCCTTCGAACTGGCGCGATCCCTGGCAGGTGAAGGCGGTCTGTCGATCCCAACCGGAGAATACGTTCTGCACTCTGCTCAAGTCGTCCTCGGCAAGAGCCACGCCGACATGAAGACGGGCCGCTCGAAGCCGATTACGATCGCAGCGGGTGCAACTTCAAAAGTCGCATGGGGCGGCCCGGTGAACGCCGAGTTTGCCTACGCCCGCAAAGGCGGAGAAGTTCAGATTGGCCCCGCCGACATTGTCTACTTCGGAAGCGCTGGCGAGGAGTACTCCAACTTCATGCCTCTTGGCTCTTCCCCTCGCTTTGCTATTAAGGAAAAAGCCTCTGGCGATGTACTCGTCAACGCGGTTTTTCCCGGCAACTGCTGAGGTGTCGGTTTCGCACCGGTCGCCGTGAGCGTACCGAACAACGTCGAAATCACGATCACTATGGAAGCTGACAACTGGGCCTTTGGCGAGGTCAAGGGAGTTTCCAAGGGAACTCGGTAGCCTCAAGGCGTAAACCCTATAGATTAGGAAAGTTAGCGGAGCCCCGAAACTGCGTCGGGGCTCCGCTACTTCAACAATATGCGAGCAAAAAGCCCCCTCCTCAACTTAGCTGTTTTCCTTTTTGCTGCACCTGTGTGCCTGTCGTTGATTCAAGACACACCTGCTGGACCGGGCTCGCCCTATACCGTGCAGAACGCGCGGTTTGTCTCCGGGACGATCGCTCGTTTCCCTGTCAAGGTCATTCAAGATCGACTTGTGGTGACCTGCGACGTCTCGACAACAGCACGGCGGCTACCGGCGAACTTGTTTATCGATTTCGAGTCGCCCTCTACCCTCGAGCTCCACAACCAGGCTGCGTCAGGCCTCAAATCCGAGAGCCCTGACGGCAAGACGATTCCGATCACCGTCCACCTGCCCGGTTTGGAATTCCAGGTCGAGCGACGCCAAATCGGCGACGACAAGTATCTGGACAAGTTCACCAAATGGCACTCGATCGAGCTCGGTGAGGTCGCGGTTATCGGAACCTTGGGAGGCGCGCTCTTGGCGGACTTCCATGTCACCTTCGACTTGGCCGCCGGAGAGGTCATTCTCGAGCCCCGCTCGACCTTGGACATCCAAGGTGCGGCACCGACGTTTCCCAACGGGACGACCGCGCTCGACATCAATGTCAAGGATGGCATGGTTTGGATGCCCGTCATCTTGGGAGAAGGCAAGGAGGCGATTGCGGGAGCAATGGCGCTCGGCTCGGGTCGCTACGACTCGGTGATCGACGCAGACCTCGTCGCAAATCTCGGGCACCCGGCCGGTGATGTCGGACGCGTTAGTTTGGCGGGCTTCGATCTCTCTGAGCGCTTGGCATTACGCCCCTCTGAAGTTCCATTTGTACATCCAGACGGCGCTCTTGGCGTAACCGGACTCGGCCTACTCGAAAATTTTCGCGTCGAGGTTGATCGCACCAACCGCCGCGTTCTTCTAACACCGACTGCGGACGCACTCTTTCCCCAGGAGGACTTGGCTTTCTTCCAATCCACTTGGGATGTATGGGGCCGACGCGAAGATCCGGATGCCTTGGAGAGCTATCTAGAGACCTACCCTGAGGTGCGCCTCTCGGCAGAGGCCGCCGTCGCTTTGCTCGAGACGCGATTGATTCAAGGTGCAGGCCCCGAAGCCGTACAAAAAGCGCTCGACTGGGCGGATGCAACCGCGCCTAAGGACTTGCGGGCAACCGCAGCCTTGGAGTGGATGGCAACCTGCGCGGCCTTCGGATTTCCAGAATATTTAGTACTCGCTGGCGAGTTAGGCATCAAGTCGGGCCGCGACGATCGCTATCCAAATGCCGTTCACGAGCTGCACGCAAAAGTGGGCGAGACACAGCTGGAGCTCGGCCAAGGGACCTCCGCTTGGAAGCACCTCCTCTCGGCCGCTTTTGGGATTCCGCAAGACGGACGCGTGAATCTTGGCCTAGGACGCTACTACGAAAGCCAAGCGGATGAGCTCCGTGCAAGCGGTGATCTCGACCGCGCATTGGGGCGCTATCGCCGCGCGTTCTCGCGCTTTGTGCAGGCCTCCATTCAAGCTGATAGCGGCCCACCTGCCATGGAGGCCCTAGCGCGCGTGCAAACAAAAATGACCGAGGCCGGAAGCAAAGATGCCAGCTTCTCGGTGGATCTTGTAGAGCGCATGATCGCGGGCAAGGTCCGCAACTTTGGAGCCGCTACGAAGTTCAAAGAGACCACAGAGAACACGACCGGCAAGATCGTTCTGGTCGAGTTCTTTACGAATGCTTACTACGGAACAGAGGAGCGCGGCGGTGCTATCGGAGGCGCATTGGCCCAAGAGGGTTTGATGCAGCACTTCAACGAAGACAACGTCGCATTCCTCTCGTATCACTTGGCGGTACCCGCCCTGGATCCGCTCGCAAACGAGCTGGCGATCGCGCGCGCAGCCGAAGTGGGTGGAGCAGAGCCCAATGTACAGATCATCGACGGAGTCGTCGCTCAACCGGGCGCTGGCAAGTGGCGTGAGGCCGAAGCCATCTACGACAAGACCCGCAAGGCGATTCTAAAGCAGCTCCAAGTCGAGTCCGACTTCGTACTCGACTTGGAGGTGAAGTACGTCGCCCCGGACCCGAATGCTTCCGGTCCAGGCTCCGAGTCCGGGCGTGTCGAGGGATGGGTCTCACTCGAAGGTCCAGAAGCTGCGAACCTGTCCGTACACTGCGTCCTTGCCGAGCGTGGAGTTCTCTTCCCCGGCAAGAGCGGCGTAGTTGTCCACCGCATGGTCGCTCGCGCCGAGCTACTCGAAGGCACTACAGGCGACCAGCACGGCGCGCCGTGGAATGCCGAGGACGAGTACATGGAGGTTCCCTTCAACGTGAGCTTGGAGGCGATTCGCGCCTCCAACGAGGCTTGTTTAGACCGGCTGATCAACGAGGGCGCTGGCGCAGTGCGCAAACTCTCCATGACCTTAGACCCAAGGCAACTTGTTGTGGTGGCTTTCGTGAAAGACAACAGCACCGGTGAGGTTCTTCAAGCACTTGTCGTTGAACCCGATGGCTTAGTCGAGCTTCGCAAAGCGAGCGAATAGGTTTCCCAAGGCAATAGTTTGAACCAAAAACAAGAAACAGAGCTACGTGATCGTCTCGAGCTCCTCGCTAACCACGGCGCGAGCGAGCTGCGCTTTGTTCGCGCCGACCGCGCCCTTCGCGACGAGGCGCCGCGGGCACTGCCCCTGCTATGGATCATTCCCGGCGTGTATGCCCTAGCCGTGTTTGTGGGTAATGCCGGTAATCTCCCGAGCCCCCGACTCGTACTGGCCGCCATGTTGTTCGCGCCCGTGGTTTGGTTAGCTTTCCACGCTGCACAGGCTGCGCTCCGTCCCCTCGGAGCCCGCGCTCCGCTGGCGGCGATCGACGCTCATCTGGGCCTGCAAGATCGCCTTTGTATTGCCGCTGAATTTCTCGACGACACAAGCCGAAGCTCGTTCTGCGAGGCCGCCCTCGAAGATAGCCTTGCCGTTGCCATGGAGATCGAGCCGCTCGACATCACACTCGAGCGCTCGGGGTGGCGCCCCGGCGAAGAGGTCGGCCCCCATGTTGCCGCCGCCGCAATACTGTTTGTGCTGAGCATGCTCTTGGGAGGTTCGACTCCCGCCCTTCCCTTTGGAACAGCTGTAGAGAGAGAGGCAACCGTTGTTGCGGGACTTGACACTGCACCCAACCCAAAGAACACAGACGCGCTCGGTAAAGTGGACGAGACTCCACTAGCAATCCCAGAGAATGCGCCCACCGAGAAACAGAGCGCTGCGCCTGCGAAGGAGAAGGAGAAAGGTGGCAAGCTCTCGGAAGAGACGAAACCATCCGAAGGCAAAACGGGTTCGGGAAAGAGCTCCGACGCTCAAAGCCAAACAGCGGCGTCCGAGTCGCGGGGCGCGCCGTCGGGCCAAACCCCGGCTCCGCCCAAGGGCGATCCGAAGAAGGCCCTAGAGGCACCAAAGCCCAAGAAGAAGAAAGCTGCCGAAGACAAACCGCGCGAGCCGAAAAACGATGAGGACCAAGGTGGGTCTACAGCGGGAAAGGGCTCAGCGAAAGGCTCGAACCGAAACACAACGACCTCAAAATGGTCTAGCAAGGACCAAGTTACAACGCCCGACGAACAAGAAATCGAGGACGACGAAGACACCGAGGACGAGGAAGAGGAACAAGAAAACCGCGGCGGCATGCAGCCTAACTTACGCGACCGGCGTCCGCCGGTCAGCAGGGACCTGCGCATTGGCTTTGGCAACCAACCAAACCCAGACGCCAACGGTCGTGGTGGCCCTTCGGAAGCCAAGAAGTCCCGCGGCACAGCGTCACTTGTTTTGGGTGTACCGATCCCGGACCGCATCAAAGGGCAACCGAATCCAGGCCCGACACGCATCACCCAAGAGCGCATCGAACCCAGCGCTGAAGATCCGCTACCCGACGTTGCCCGTGCACAAAACACCCGCGGCGAAGCTGTGGGTACCGTCGCGAAACCAGCTCCTCCTGCTGATGGTGCCTCCGACGAATCCGGTGGCAACCTCGCCCCTTGGATGTCGCGGCTTGTGAAAAATTACTTCACGTCACGGCGCAGTGCGCCTCGCGCAACCGAGTAGCAAGACCCTCCATAAATACACTAGCCGCGCAAGGATGCGCAGCCTGCACGATCCTTTTTGAGACCGACTATGACTCCAGCAACCGAACCCGCCACATCCGCCGAGGCCCGCAAAGCCGCCGCGCGTTTCCTAACCGTCTACACCAATATCAAAGACGAGATCGGCCGCATGATGGTCGGTCAAGATGATGTGGTCGAGGGAGTACTCACCGCACTCTTCGCGGGCGGACACGTTCTGCTCGAAGGTGTTCCGGGGCTCGGAAAAACCATGCTCGTGCGCTGCCTAGGCGAGGCCGTCGAGCTGGACTTCTCCCGTATCCAGTTCACGCCGGACATGATGCCCGCCGACATTCAAGGTGCCCAAATTTTGGTGGACAGTGAAGGCGGCGGCCACGAGCTCGAATTCCGCGAGGGTCCGCTTGTCGCAAACGTAGTCCTCGCCGACGAGATCAACCGCGCGACACCAAAGACCCAATCCGCGCTGCTTGAGGCAATGCAAGAGCGCCAGATCACCGTCGGGCGCCGCACGATTAAGCTTGCGGAGCCCTACTGCGTCATGGCGACTCAAAACCCCGTTGAACAAGAGGGCACCTACCCGCTGCCCGAGGCGCAACTCGACCGTTTTCTCCTGAAGCTAGTCATCGGCTACCCGCGTGAGTCCGACTACGATGCGATCCTGGAGCGCACGACCGGCACGCAAGAGATCGTGATCAAACCCGTATCCAACGGCGTCGAGATCAACGAGCTGCGGAAGATCGTTCGCGATGTTCCGGTGCCAGCGCAAGCCAAGAAGCACGCGATTCGCCTGGTCATGGGAACGCAGCCAGGAAGTGACTACGCTCCTGACGAAGTGAACGAGTACGTCGCCCTTGGCGCCTCCCCGCGTGGCGCACAGGCACTACTTCTCGTCGGAAAGGTGCGCGCCTTACTCGGTGGTCGCTTCGCCGTTTCAACGGATGACATTGACTACGCTGCGGCCAATGTTCTACGCCACCGCGTGATGCTCAACTTCCACGCGATGAGCGACAATGTGAACGCCGACAAGATCGTCGCCGCGGTTGTGAACAAGCTCAAGAACTCCGCTAACTAGAGCAGAACGATGCCTACCCTTGCCTTCGAAGAGCTCTTCGACCCGCACTTCATGGAGTCCCTACACCAGCTGCGTCTTATCGCAGGTCGGGTACCCATGGGCGGTCGTTTTGCCGAGCAGCGATCGAAGGCAATGGGCCACGGAATCGAGTTCCGCGATTTCCGGCCCTATTCGCCGGGCGATGATTTGCGCGCGGTGGATTGGAATATCTACCGCCGTCTCGGTCGCGTCTTTTTGCGCCTGTTTGAAGAGATGGAGGACCTGCCCGTCTATCTCATGCCCGACCTCTCGGCTAGTGCCTACACACCCGAAGCAACAGGGCCCCCCGGTTCGGAGACGCCACTTGCACCGCGCGCCCACAGCGGTTTGCGCGCCGCGATGGCGCTCGCTACGATCGCACTCGGCCAGCACGACTCAGTAGGTGTCTTCCCGTTTTCAAATGACGTACGCGTCGCCATCCGCCCCCAATCGGGAGCGGGCCGCACCATGACGTTTGCCAAGGTGCTGAGTGGCCTCGGCCCCGACCCCGAGGGTCCTGGAACCACCACCGATATCGTGCGGAGCCTGCGTAAATTTACAGGGATGAACCTGCGCAGCGGACTGCTGGTCATCATCTCGGACTTCTTCGATCCCGCTGGTATCGAGGCCGTCACCAGAGCCCTAGGCCGCACGCGCCACAAGTTGCTACTTGTACAGCTCGTCCGCAAAGGCGATCGCGATCCCGATCCCATTCGCATGGCAGGTGATCTCCGCCTCGTCGACTCGGAAACGGGTGAGGCGCAAAACCTCTCCATTACAGCCGACCTGCTCAATCGGTATCGCGAAGCCTACGACGCCTTTGAATTGGGCCTGACCGCCTTCGCGACACGCCGCCAGTGCGGCCTGCTACAACTAGACGTCGACGAACCCATCGTCGACCAGCTCGCCACCCTCTTCGAGGGCGGACGGTACGAAGCATGAGCCTTGAGTTCCTCTCCCCCTTCGGCTTCGCCGCCGGCCTACTCGGCTTAGCTGGCGGGCTGTATCTTTTGCACCGCCTGCGTGTGCGACACCGTGAAATCATCGTCCCCACCACGCTGTTCTGGAAGCAGGCCGTCGAGGAGTCCCTCGCGCGCAAGCTGACCGCACGCTTTCGCCATCCGCGCGCATACGCCTTCGTGTTGGCTATCCTCGCGCTGTTGCTATTTGCCTTAGCTGGACCGCTCACCCAAAACAAGGAGGCGCGAGACTACGTCGTACTCCTCGACGGCTCCGCCTCTGCCGCCCGGGGAGACCGATTCGAGAGCGCGCTTCGCTTAGCCGCCGAGGTCGTGAGCGTGCTCCCCTCGTCCAATCGCAGCTTGCTCTTTATGGGAGCTGTCCCCCGCACATTGCTCGGCCCAACGGAAGCCAATCTTCTTCTGGAGGAGCGCACCGCGAACCTACAACCCGAAGCCTCCCCCGAGACAATCACCTCCGAGTTGCTCCGCATCGCCCGGGACGCCCGCAACCGCCCCAACGGCGTCACCGCACTCATCGTAGGCGCCACGCCGCTCTCCGCCGAGCTCGTCTTAGCCCTTGAGCAAACGTCGGACGCTAAGTTAGAGATCCTGCGCGTGCAGACCAATGCCGACACCGAGAATCCGCAGTCGCCAGCTGAGGACGACGCAATGGTCGCGCTCGGGATGGCCCCTGCAGCTTCAGGTGATTGGTCTTCGGTCGACGTCTTCCTAGCTACCGCCAGTGGTAAGCCTCCAACTGTCGCGGGTATCGATCCCTCGCTTTTGAGCGCCGCTCCCGATAGCGGTTACTGGCTTCGGGACCTGCCCGTTGCCCGCATCGGTGAGGCCCTCACTGCAAGCGCGGGACTGGAGGCTCAACCGGAGGCGCTCACATTGGACGACAGCGCTTCCCTTCGCGCACCCGCGGAGAGAGCAGCCATCGGCGTCTGGCTAGGACCCAACACGCCGAGCGACTTCACGGAAGCCGTCGAGGCCGACCCCGGACTTTTCCTCACTAGTGCAGCGGAGGCAACCGTTGCGATAGGCTCTCCAGAGGAGCTGGCCTCGTCCACAGCAAGGGCGCTCTGGAACCTGGCGGATCGCGCCGACCTGGACGCGTCTTTTGAGGCTAGCACAACACGGCAAGGCAGCTCGTTCCAGTCGATTTTCACCAGCCTGCACCTTGGTGAAATCGAGCGAGTTTCCGACACGCTCGATGTCACCAACGACAGCGTGTCCTTCGGCGCGCGCCAGCCTGGATCCACTCCGCAGCTCTGGACCGATCGCGCTCTCTTTGCACCCCCGTTTGAGTTGGTCGAGAGTCAGTCGTTCCCCCTCCTTGTGGGCCTTACCGCGCGCTGGCTCGCGGGCACCCAAGCCGTTCCGCCGTTCGCCATCGCTGGCCACGCGGTCCCCGGGCCATTTCGACAGGCCAAAGACACCTTGGTCACCGAGGCGGGGTCGATCTTCGGCGCCGTTGGCGCCGCGGCGATTCCACCCGTCGCCGGTGACTACGAAACATTGCACGCCTCGCTCCTCTCGCCCATCACCTCTGGTGTCGCACCTGCTGCCGGTCTACTCAGCACCGCCGGCACGATGGCACTTACCATCACAACGCCCGCCGACCTCTCTTCAGGTGGTAGCGACTGGAATGTGCCCCTACTTCTCCTGGCTCTCCTCATGCTACTCGGCGAGTGGTATCTCTTCCGTTCAGGGCGCATGCCATGAGTTTGACTTTCCTTGAGCCCGGCTGGCTTGTGCTACTTTTTGCCCTTCCCGCCCTCTGGTTTTGGCCACGCCGCCTGCGTGGCAAAGAGGCCGCGCAAACGGGCGTCCTGCGCGCGCTGGCACTCGGCCTGATTGTCATCGCGCTGGCGAAGCCCGCTTCGATTGTTGACGACGATCGGAGCTACCACGTGCTTGTTGTCGACGATTCCTCGAGCATGCCCGATGTGGCAAAAGCAAGCGCTGCCCAGATCGAGACGGACCGTAGGGCGCACGCGACCCCGGGCGAGCTGCAGCACTACCTCCACTTCGGGACCGAACTCAGCTCGCCCATCGGCGACGCTCTGGGCAGAGCAGCACGCTCGATTCCGACCGGCTATCCCGGCGAGATCACCCTCATCACCGACGGGCAGGCCACCGACACACGTTGGGCCAGTGCTGTTGCGGAGCTCACCAGTCGTGGCATCCCCGTCCATACCCTTTTGGTCGCAAGTTCAGACAGCGACCCGCGCATCGTTGCCGTAACGGGGGCGCCCCAATCGGGAGCAGCTCTGCGCGTTGGAACCACCGTTGCGATCGAGGCAAGAATCCTCGACGCACCCGCCGCGTTTGACCTTGTCCTAGAGGGGCAGAGTGGCGGCGAAATTCGCGAGCTTGCGCGCGAGTCCTTTGTACGGAACATCCAAGCAACCGAAATCACGACAGCACAACTCTCCTTCGAGCCTGAATCATCTGGCTTCCTAACCATCGCCGTTCGCATAGAGAGCACGACCCCATTGGGTCGCGAGGAGAACGACACGTTCGCGACTACCCTCGCGATTGGTCCGCCACTCGAAGCGCTCTACGTCGGCTCTCGCATGGCCCGCGGCGGGGAGGCACTCTCGGAGCTTGTGGGTCCCGGTTTCCACATCACCAATACAAACCCGGACGACCTCAGCGACCCAAAGCTTGCGGAGGTTCTATTTGGTAACTCCGACCTGGTCGTACTCGATGACGCTCCCGCCTCGACCGTTTCCAATGCAAGCCTCGAAGCGATCGCAGCGGCGGTTACCGAGGCTGGCCTCGGCCTCTTCGCATCCGGCGGCTCTGGCGCCTTCGGACCGGGAGGCTGGCACAAAACCCCAATCGAGGAATTGCTGCCCGTCGAGTTTGTCCAAAAGGAAGAGAAGCGCGATCCTTCGACGACCCTAGTGATCATCATCGACACCTCGGGTTCGATGGGTGGCAACCGCGTCCAGCTCGCGAAAGAAGTCTCGCGCCTCGCGATTCGGCGCCTCCTCCCCCACGACAAGGTGGGACTCGTCGAGTTCTACGGCGCGAAACGATGGGCCGTCCCGATTCAGCCCGCCTCGAACGCAATCGAAATCGAGCGGGCACTCAACCGCCTCAACGCAGGTGGCGGCACGGTGATTTTGCCCGCAATCGAAGAGGCCTTCTACGGCCTCAAAAACGTCCGCACGCGCTACAAGCACGTCCTGATCCTAACGGACGGCGGCGTAGAGACCGGCGCTTTTGAACCGCTGCTTCGCAGCATGGCCGAAGACGGCATCAACGTTTCGACCGTACTCATCGGAAGCGCGGCGCACTCTGAATTCTTGGTCACCCTCGCAAACTGGGGTAAGGGTCGATTCTACGGAGTGCCCAATCGCTTCAACCTGCCCGAGATTCTTCTGAAACAACCGACCACCGCCAAGCTCCCCTCGATGCGGCCCGGCCCGCACGTGGTGAGCGGGCGCGGCGGCGCGACCTGGTGGGGCGATGTGGATCCCGCGGAGCTCCCCGAGCTGGGAGCTTACGTCGAGACAAGCCTCAAAGACGGTGCGCATAAGGTCATCGAGACGGCAAACGAGGGTCACCCCGTGCTCGCCTCTTGGAACAATGGACTCGGACGAGTCACCACTCTGATGACCGAGCCCACGGGTCCCGCCAGCGAAGGCTGGCAAGGTTGGGACGGCTATGGACCTTTGATGGCACGCGCCCTGGAACAAACTGCCCGCGATCGTATGCCGTTCCGCTTCGAGATTCTTCGCGACGACTGGCGGGTACGCTTGATTGCGCGCTCACGGTTTGCCGATAGCGGCGCGGCCTTCCCAGGTGCTCGCATTTTCGGAGCGGACTCCGGCGACCAAGATTCTAGCGTGGAGAGTCCCATCCAGTTTAGGCGCTTGGCCCCGGGTTGGTTCGAGGCGGATTTCTTTTGCGACCCAGCAGATGAGCTGCGCCTCCACGTTGGTGACGCCTCTTCGCAAAACGGCTTGAAAGGACTCGCGGTCTCCCGCGCATTTGACGATGTCGCCGGCGAGTTCGCTATCGACCCCGCAGATGCTTTGGACCTGTCCCGATTGAGCTCCGTTACTGGCGGGCAACACGGCATTTTGGGTGACGTGGCGGGTAATGGGATTGGGCTCACCGGCCCTAGCCTCCCAGCAACCGGCGGTGGCGACCTCCCCAAGCGGCGACGCGCCCTGTGGCCACTGGCCTTGGCGTTCGCGCTAGCTGTCTACCTAACCGAACTCTTGAACCGCCGCCTAGTCGGCGGTATTTGGAATAGCGGGCGCGCGGGCGCCGCAGGAATCTAAACGCGATGAGACTGATCCCAAACGTTTGGCTCCACCAGAAAGTAGCCCCTCTTCAATTCCACGTCGCCACGGGACTGCTACTGCTAAGTGGCTGGTCTGCGATTGCACATGCGCAATCTAGCTCCGCCCTCCCCACGACGATCCAGAGTACGAGCTCGTCGTCATTCACCACGCTTACACCAGCGAAGCTAACGACAGGAGCTGTCCAATCGACGGCATCTATCAGCGCTGCGCCTCAGATCGCACCTCCGTCCAAGTCCTCCAAAGCGAGCCAGTCGATCGTTGAGGTCGCGACGGAGCTCTCACCGGAGCTTGTGGCTGCCCTTGAGGTCGCACTTGCCCTTGGCGAAGGGGCCGACATCGACAGCCTGCTCGCTGCGGTTCAGGTCGCTTACGGGGAGTCTCGCCTCTTGACCGAATCCCTTGCTTCGATTATTAAGGATGAGGTCGAAGACGCTCAAAGTGCGCTCGAAGCTTCCGATCCACCAGCTGACGGCCAAAAGAAGCGCAAGCCAGTCTTTAGCAAGCGCTGCGAATCCGCATGGTGGATTGCGGGCAGTGTGGAGCGCCGCGTCGGCAACTTCAAAGAGGCGGAAGATTCTTTTGAGAAGCTGATCGAATCCAACGACTCCACCGATGCGCAAATCCATCGCGCGAGCTTGCTCGATGCGAGGGGTAAGGAAGCCAATGCTCGACGGGCTTACGAGAAGGTCCTCAAGCGTCTTTTAGGCGAAGAGGAAGGCGCAACCGATACCGCTGAACTGGATGAGGCGATCACCGCTAAGATCGACAAGATTCGCCTGCGTTTGGCATTCTTCTCCAGGGAGAGTGGCAAGGACCTGGGCTCCGACCTCGTTGAGTTTGCCGCGGACCGTGACGATGAGATGAAGCGCCGCGCCGCGATCGTCCTCGGTTTGCAAGGTGCACCTGCGAAAGCTCTTGAGCTCTACATCGTCGATGAAGTCGAAGCCGGCGTGGGGCCCTCCACCTCTCGCTTCCGTCAAGAGGCGAGAATGTCGGAGTGGGCGATTCAGTCGGCGAGTGCCGCCAAGGCCCAAGAGCACGCGTGGAATGCGTCCGTCTCCGCCAAGCTGGGGCGCGATCGCAACTACGCAATGACATTACTTGTCGAAGCCTATCGCATGGATGAGAACATCCCGACGCTGATCGACCGCTTCAAAGACTCTAGCGACAAAGGTGAGCTAACCCACGAAGCCCGCTCCGTTTGGGTGGAGTTGCTGCGCGAGCAGGGTCGTATCGACGAAGCCATCGCACTCTTCAGCGATGCTGGGAACACCGATGAAACTCTCATCGGAAAGACCGCTGATTTGGCGGCGCAAACCCAGCGCAAGTTGATCGAAATTTACCGCGAAGGCGACCGCACGGACGAGATGATCGCCGCCTATCGCGAGCGCATTGCCGCCGAACCTGAGCGACTGAGCTGGCGCGAGGGACTTAGCCGCTTCTATTTGGAGCGCGGCGATCAGGCGAAGGCTGAGTCCGTATGGACAAGCTTTGTTGAAGGTGAAGAGCTTGGAAATGGCGTCTTCGATGAGGACACCTTGCTGCTTGGATTTTCAATCCTCTCCGATCTTGGTTTGGATGATCTCGCCATCGCCTCTGCAAACCGGGCCATCGAGATGAAGCGTGGTCACCTTGCCGCCTGCTTGCTCTTGTTTGGTCTTCATCAAGAGCGCGGACGACTTGACTTGGCCGAGGCCGCACTGGACAAGCTCGCCGAGCTGGCTGCTCCCGACGAACCCGCTCGCTTGGA
Source organism: uncultured bacterium (assembly GCA_937896235.1). Taxonomy (GTDB): domain Bacteria; phylum Planctomycetota; class UBA1135; order UBA1135; genus CALBMX01. Next base: position 51,928 of record CALBMX010000035.1, on the reverse strand, counting down.
TTTGGCCGAGGCGTGGGAGCGCCTCGGACGTCTCGATCGCTCCGTAGAAGTACTCGAGGGTGTGGTCGAGGTTCGCGGCGCTGCTGAGTCCGGTGAGGACTTGGCGATGCATCTCGCGTGGCTGTACTCCGAGGTTGGCAACGAGGAGAAGGCGCTGGACGCATGGATGGGCCTGTGGACACGCATCAACGCACTGTCCAGGCGCAACTATGTCGAAGATCGCCTGATGACCGTCGCGTCGCGTCTCGGCACCCTTGCTGATATTGCGATCAGCCTCGAAGAGAAGCTCCTCGACGGCACCGCTGATGAACGCGAGACGGGGCTCTTGGTTCGGCTCTATTCCAAAGTGGGCGACCCGGTCTCGGCGAGCGAAATCATTGATGAGTTCCTCAAGACCTCCGGAGGGGACGTTGTGGAGGCCCTTCAAGAGAAGGCGCGTGTCTACCTCTCTTGCACCGATTTCTTTCACTACGAGCGCACCGTCGAAGAGCTGATCGCACTGGATCCCGACGGCAAACCCGACTACCTGCGCCAGCTCGCGATGAGCCAGCTCGAGCGGGGTAAGCCGGAAGACGCGCGCGACGTTTTGCGTCAACTCAAAGACCTCGAAGGCGAGGGAACGGACGCTGCGGAATTTGAGGCCGGGGTGCTCGCTCTAGCGGGACTGCGCGAAGACGCGATTCTCGCCTATCAAAAGGGAATCGCCGGCGACGCCAACCGCATCGAATCGTGGCTTCTGCTGGGCAACCTGCTGAAAGAAACAGGCCAGGCCGATCGCGCGATACGCATCTATCAATACCTTGCCGAGACCGCCGAGAAAGATGACCTGTTCACAATCGCAATCGACGGATTGCTGAACTTGGAAGCACCGGCCGCGACACTTGCTTGGGCAAAGCGCATCACGTTCGAGCGTATCGCAGGGCGCAACGACAGAGCCTACCTCTATCAGCTCGTCGCAGACCTAGCCGAAGCCGCCAACGACGCCGACAGTGTCCTGATCGCTTTGGAGAGCTCGCTGTCCATCGCCGGGGAGAGACGCTCCTCCATCTTGCGCGAGCTCGTCGACCGTGCCGCGGGCAGCCAGGATGTTTGGAACCCCGGTGCAGGTGGCAACAAGGCAAAACACCTTGCCTTTAGCAGACGTTTGGTTGGCTTGGGTGAGATCGTCCCTCCCGATGTATTCCTCAATCTCGGCGAGGTCTTCCTTGGGGCCGACGATCCCACAGCGGCCCTGCGCACCTTTCGCATGGCGACCGACTTGCCGGATCAAGGCGCATTCGATCGCCAGACCGCAGAGATTTTCGAGTCTGCGGGTTATGCCGAGGAGGCGCTTGGTACGTATGAGCGCGTCCTCGTCTCCGAACCGTCGAGCTCCGGACTTCTGGTCAAAGTCGCCGAGATGCACGAGCGGCTTGGACACAATGGTACCGCCGCCGACTTATACAAGCGCGGGACGGAGCTACAGCTCTCCCGCCAGCCCGCCTCGGCTACAAAAGAGGAGAAGGCAAGTACACAAACCGGTGCCCGCAGCTGGTGGGGAGCGCGCAACATCGACGACTTTGATCGCTATTTCCAGCGCAACGTGACCGGCGTGCTCGCGGTGCTTTCCCAAGCGGAGGGTCGCGCCCTTGCCACAAATCAGATGGAGCTCCTTGAGCGGGAACTCTCCATAGAGCTGGCCGACATCGAGGCCAACAAGGTTGAATCAGGCGAAGGCGCCGAGGCACCCAAAGAGACCCTCGGCCGCTTCCCGCGCTCGTTCCACCGCGCCGCGTTCCTCCGCAGCCTAGCTTTCACCTTTGACGTTCCGCAGCTAGCCCAAGACATGGACCTAGCCCTGCTCGATCGCTTCTTCCCCACCGACGAAGACCTCCTGCCGACGTTAGTTCGCGACCGCCTACAGCGCGGGTACGTCGCCGCTGCACGTGGCCTCCTGGACGCGACCGAGCGGCCCGCCGCGGAAACATCGCCGCTGCGCTTCCTCGTTGGCCAAGGCGCCGAAGAAGCCCTCCCAAAACAGGTCTCGGTCGAAGAGACCATGCGTCTGATCCTGCCCCTAATTATCGACGGCGCAATATCGGACGCTGCCCTCTTGCTGGGCCGGACGACACTGGGCAAGGGCGCCAGCTCTAGTGATGTGCAAGCCCTCATGTCGGCCTCGATGTTCATTGGCAACGCCGACCTCAGCTTGCGCTTTGGTCGCCAATGGCTGCTGTCCATGTTCGAGAGTAACACCAGCGCGTGGATGTTGCGTCCCGTGATTGAAGAGCTCGAAACCATCCTGGAACCCAAGGAGTTCCGCGGGATCTGCTTGCTGTTAGCGACGAAGGCGACCGAGGATCCTGAGAAAGGACAAGCTCTTTTGGAGATACTGCCCGACTTGCAGAGCAAGTTTGCAGAGCCGTTGATCTCCAACGAACAGTTGCGTGAGTTGATCGACGCCAAGGACGACCTCGGCTGGGGCTGGGGCATTGCCCCCGTCATCTTGCTGCTTCCGGAAGCTGAGCGCACCTCGGCCCTTCGCAGCGCGCTGCCCCGCATCAATGCGACCGCGCGGTCGGGGTTCTTGCTCGACATGTTGGCCACATCGAAAGCGCCTCTCGGCGCGCCTCTTACCGAGTACTTCAAAGAGATTTTCCCCGAGAGCCTCGAAGAGGCGGACATGGACTCGATGACCTACCGAGTGAACTCACTCGGCTCTCTGTCTGTGAACCACGAGGCGGCCCTTACAATTTGTGAGGCACTAATCACCGCCGATCCCGAGCTGCATGGCGCGCGAAGTGCACGGCTGAGTTTGCTAGAAAAGCTAGGCCGCTTGGACGAGGCTCTGGCGTTAGCTCCGGAAGACTGGAAAGCGGTCTCCGGGAACAGCGACTACTACGCAACACGGGCGAAGATCGCAATCGAAGCCCTTCTCACCGAGCACGACTTTGACGCGCTCCTTGTTTGCATCGATCAAACGCCTGGGGATGACCCCATCGCCGACACGATCGCACGAGTGAACCTTCTTCAAAGAAACGACCGCAAAGAACAAGCTCTCGAACTTTTGGAGGTAGCCCTTGGTGAGAGTCCAAAGCTAGTCATCTTGTGGAAGACCATGCTCACGCTTCGCCGCAGCCAAAACGATCACGCGCAAACCGTACTCTGCTTTGAGAAGCTCATTGAACTTGAACCGGACGAGCGCTCGCATAAGGAGGGCTTGATTGGTTACTGGATTGCCAAGCGTAACTCAATCGAAGCGCTCCGCATCAAGGAGACCCTTCCCCCAACCGTAGAGGTAACGGAAACAAAGCTCGCCTCGGAACTCCCTGGTGGTTTCTTGCTGGCCAGCGGAGCTACGGTGGTCATCAGAGCGAGCTTGCTCGGCGGTGGTTCCTCCGAGATCAATCGCAAGGACAGCCCGACCATCAAGGGAGTGAAGGAGCTTGCCGAGCGTGGTGACAGCGCTGAGGCTGCCACGATGCTGCGCCGGATTTGGCGTGCCTTTCCTGCTGGAATCTCCGGCCTCGACCGCTATGGGCGCATGGATTTCTCCGCGGGAAGTGGAGCGATTCCAAGCTGGATTTGGCCCGCGGATGCACCCACGGCAGAAGAGCAAGCGCTCGCCTCAGCCGAAGCGGAGAAGGAGAGGGACCTCAAGCCAAACCGCGGTGGTTTCGATCGCTACAAAGAGTTCAAGAAACCCGAACCAGTACCTGCGGAGAGTGGCTACATACATCTCGCGGACTACGATTTTGGCGTTGCCGAAATGGAGCGTATCTTGCGGACGAGCAGCTCCTCCGCCCGCAACAGCACGGGCGCCCGCGACCTTATGGGCGGATTGCTCAAGGCGCAGGTCTCGGCGTCGAGCGCCGAGGCCGTCCGAGACAATCTTCTAAGCACCATCGCATCCAAACAAGCTGGCAAGATCCAGCACGCCATGCTCTTGCAGCTCTTGGACAACCAGCCCGAGCTACTCAATGAGGAGTGCGAAGCTGTCTTAGAGGAGCTTGCGCGGACCCTCCAGGCCGATGACCTTGGGCCGTTGCGGGCCTTGGCTCGCCTGCACGCTCGCCGCGGCTCCATCGACTCCGCCGTGCGCATATATAGGTGGTGCGCATCAAAAGTCCGGCCCGTTACCGGATATTTCATGGATGACGGTATGGGGATGATCGATCCCCGCGGTTTCCTAGAAGAGGTGAAGGAGACGTTGACGGGCGAAGACCTGTACAGCGTTGTTGAAGACATCGTTTTCTTCGCCACCTCTAGCGGCAACGTATGGGACCGCGGTCAAAACGAGCTGTTCGCCATGCAAACATGGAGAGATATGGTTCCTGCGGGCGAGGCGCTCACGCGCTGCACCGAGGTGCTCAAGACCATCTCAACCACGGAGTTTGATGCGGCGCCTCCACGCGAGCTCGCCAAGGTCGCCGTGGGGCTCTACCTTGAGGGTGGTGACACTGCCCGTGCGCTGGAGTGTTTCGAAGTGGGCCTGGCCACTTTTGACCGCTCGCTGTTCGGCGGAATCGAATACCTCTGGCCCGATCCTGAGCGGCCCGGTTACGTTAGCTCGCAAGACCTCGTGGCGTTTTTTCCAGAGGACTCCAGCGCTTATCCCGCCGCCGTCGACTGGTACCAAGCGGTGGCCACGGTCCTTGCGGAGTGGCATGACGACGAGCGTATTACGGACTTTGAAGCGGTGCGCTTGAGCGCATTTGCGGCGCTCCGACTCGCCCAGCTGGGCGAAGCCCAATCCGCCGTTGAAATCGTGACAAACGCCCTCACCTGGGACGACCTTCCATCTGGCGCAGACCTGTACTTGGTCGATGCCGCACGCGCAGCCGGGGCCGAGGACCTTGCGTTCGCCGCGGAGCGCGCCTCCTATGAGAAAGGCGAGCTCATTCTAGAGCGCGTTGCCGAGGTCGTTGCCGGAGTCCAACGGGCCGAAGGTCCCGAGGCCGCACTAGCTATGGGGGACGACCTGCTAGTCTTCACTAGGCACCCCCGCATCCTGAGCGCCCTCGTGGACGCCGCATCAGCCTCGGGCGACCCGGAACGCGTCCGCGCGCTGGAGGGCCTCCAGGCGGAAGCCAAGGCCGCTGACGAGCGCTTGAAGGAGTTGCAAGAGAAAGAGGCTGAGGCGCAAAAGGTCCAGCTTGAGGCCGCCAAGAAGGCCAAGTAGCTCACCGCCGGATTTGCACCTATAAAAGATGCCGGCCCGAGCATTTTTTGCTCGGGCCGGCCTTTCCTTATCCACCCGAACGCCTGAGCCGGGTGAAGCGCTCATCCGAACGCCAAAGTCTCAAACTATTGGCGATTAACTGGTGTACCGCTCCTCGAGCAAGACGCTGGAACCATTCTCCAGCTTCAGGACGCCACGCGGACAGACGGCGGCGCAGACTCCGCAGCCCACGCACGAGGCGCGCACGATGTTCTCGCCCCTCTGGGCGTAGGCCCGGACGTCGATCCCCATCTCGCAATACGTCGAGCAGTTGCCACAGCTGATGCACTGGCCACCGTTTGTCGTGATGCGAAAGCGCGAGAAGACGCGCTGCAAAATACCGAGGATGGCCGCTTGCGGGCAGCCGAAGCGACACCAAACCCGTGAGCCGAAAATCGGGTAGAAGCCTACTCCGGCGACGCCGGCGAACATCGAGCCGATCCAGAAGCCGTAGGCCTTTTGCACTTGATAGGTATACCCCCCAAGAACGTCCCCACCGCGCGTGTGGTTGATCCACAGGGCCGCGGTCACCAGGATGATAAAGGCCAGAACAAAGTAGATCAGGAAGCGCTCCAGCTTCCAGGCCTTGGTCGACTTGTCCGACAGGTGTCGATAGGGATCGCCAAGGGTCTCGGCGAGTCCACCACACCCACAGACCCAAGAGCAGTACCAGCGCTTGCCGTAGAAGTACGTCAAGATAGGCGTACCCAAGAAGGTCATGGCACCCGCAAAGAGCAGCATGTACACGCCGACCTGCCCGGCCGCTTCCGTTGCAGTCCAGGCCATTCCGTTTTCACCCGGAAGCAGGTAGTAGCGATTGAGCGGCCAAAAAGTAGTGAAGTAAAACTCGGGCTCTTCGATCAACTTCAATAGGCTCGGAATCAAAAATCCAAACGCCATCTGAAAGAACATCACCGAAATCGTTCGCACGATGTGATACCTGTTGTGTCGGTAGCGCATCAACATGCGAATGCCAAACACACCAACGCAGAGCGTGTAGAGAAGTCCGTACACAAACCAGTGGTCACCGGGTCTTCCCGTTAGAGCGATGGCAATCGGATCGGTGATCGCGACGAGCCCCGAATCTCGAAGCACCTCGGGATACCAATAGAGCAGGCAGTAGAACGTGGTTAGCCCCACCCCCACCATCCAGCCGATGGTGCCACGTGCCGTGCTCCCCTTGAAGAACAGCCCATCATTTTTAATCCCAGGCGCCGTATGCCTGTACTTCGCCCAGAAGTAAAGACTAGCCCCAAGCGCCGGGAACCCAAAGGACAGCGAGAAGCCAACCCAGCTTCCGACCATCGCGCCACTAACGAGCTGCACCAGCAGAGCGACGACGCCTATAACGACAAGTCCCGCCCCAACACGCTCAATGGGATCGCCGCCTGGAGCACTCCCGTCCTTGTGGGTGCGTTGAGAATCCGGGACGAGGTACGGCACTCCGAACCCGGCCTCCTCTTCCTTGAACTCGTATTCGATATATTCGGCGAAGGGGTGCTTGGTAGCCATGACTAGCTCCTCACTCCCGAGCCTACGCGGCCCATCGTGCTCGCGATTTCACTTTCAAAACGAGTAAAGAATTCGGGATCGAATCCGGCATCTTTCAGGTCTGCAAGGACTCTCTCCACCGGCCACTTCTCGGCGATCCACCTCTCGCAAACCCGGTGCCGCCAGCGCATCCCCATAGCGTTGAAGCCAACAACGACACCCGCGACATGCACGATGCGGAAGAGTCGCGAAGACTCCTCATCTTGCCACAAGAGATGCTCTTCACCAGGAAGCCGAAATCCAACCTGCCCATAGGTCTGATATTCCAAGTCCACAAATTTGGCGGAGTTGAACCAGATTCCTGGGTCATAGGCCTCTGTCCCACCCGCCATCGACTCCGCTGCTAGCTTGCCCTGAGCTTTACCTGTGTACCAGACCTGCTGAATCCAATTGAGCTCCTCTCCCGGGTTCTCGATCTCGGCGCAATCTCCAGCAGCCCAGATGTCAGGTGAGTGCGTCTTGAGCGTCCTGTCCACCAAGATCCCACGCCCGCATTCGATACCGTTCCCAGACGCCAAAGTTGTGTTGGGATGGACACCGGCCGTGAGTCCAACCACGCTGCAGTCGATCCGCTCGCTGGTGGCGCTTCCGAGTTTGGAGGCAAGCACTCCACAGGCGCGCCCATGGCCGTCGTCGAGAACCTCTTTCAACTCGCTCTCTAACCTAAGGTCCATGCCCGCGCGCCTGATTTGGCGAGTCACAAGCTCGGACTCTTCCTTGGGAAGCACGTTATCCCAATAGGAGCTCTCGCGTACAAGGAGAGTCACCTCAATCCCTCGACTGTGCAACATCTCCGCGAGCTCAATGCCTATCAGCCCACCGCCGACGATCACGCCTCGCGAAGCCCCTTCGACATTCGCGTACAGCTTCTTTAAATCCATCAAGGAGTAGAGACCCTGCACGCCAACCAGATCCTGACCGGGCCAACCAAACTTGTTCGACTCTGCACCGGTCGCGAGCAGTAGGCGGTCATAACAAATCGCTCCACCGTCGTGCATCTGGAGCGAGTGCCCCTCGGCATCGATCTCCGTCACCCACCCTCGCACAAGGTCGATACGCTGCTCGTCCCAAAACGAATCCTCATAGGGTTTGGTGTCCTTATACCGCATGTGCCCCATAAAGATGTACATCAGCGCTGGCCGCGAGTAGTGGTAGTCGGACTCGCCAGAGATCATCGTGATCTTCCAGTCCGGCTGAAGCTCGCGCAGCCGAAGGGCGGCGCTAACTCCAGTGACGCCATTGCCGACGATTGTGATATGCATAGTGTTCAAGGTAGGGAGTTCAAGGGTGGGCGCAAAACTTACGGGATCCTTCAACAGCTTGCGAATTCGAGGGGGCCAATTCGAGCATGGCTGACAAAAGACGTACGTGTCCGGTGCCGGTATCCCCGCAGCCCTTGACAGCTCCCCGCCATCAGCTCGCCATCACTCCGCGAGCGTCGTGTCGCCTTGCCGCGCTGCCCACGCCCATGGCGTGAGGCCCGCCACTTGCGAGCTTGGCGTCGTCTCGGCTGCCATCAAAACGTCGGCCAGGTAGGCCTCAGGATTGAGGTCGTTCTGCCGGCGCGACAGCATCAACGAGGAGAGCCTGCACGCGACCTCGCCGCCGCGCGGGCTTGCAAAGATCTGCCAGTTCTTGCGGCCCAAAATCACTTGGCGTAGATCGCGCTCCGAGTCATTGTTGTCGAGCGGGATGCGCGCATCACTCAAACAGGTTCGCAGGCGACTCTCTTGATTTAACACGTATCGGATTCCCTTGCCCAATTTCGACTCCGGCATGATCTGCGGCACTCCGTCGAGCTCCCACAGCAGATGTAACCGTCGATAGCCGTATCGCGGGAACTCCGCAGCCAAGCGGTGCATGTCGGCGATGAGCAAGGGCTCGTCGTCGGCGACTTTGTGCTCTCGTCGTTGCGTGGATCGGTGCTGCCCGACAAGTCGGCACGCGGCTCGCTCACTCATGCCCTGGCTTTCCATGACATGAGTAGCAGCGCGTTTTCGGCTAGCCGGGCTCAAAAGTTTCCCTCGGCGATGTCCTTGAGGGCTTGGTTGTCGAGAGCCTGGGCGGCGACGATGCGCTTCAATGAAGCGTTCTCTTTTTCGAGCTCCTTAAGCCGCTTCATCTCAGGGCCTTTCATGCCACCGAACTGGTTCCGCCAGCGGTGATAAGTCTGCTCCGAGACTTCGAGTTGCCGAGCGACTCCGGCAATGGAGCGGCCGTCAGCCAGCATCACGTCCGCGTCGCGGAGCTTCTTGATGATCTCGTCGGGTTTGTGTTTCTTGCGTACCATAGTGAGGTCCATTCTGCCCGATTGCGGGCGGTTGGACTCTCATTTCGGCTGGCCTCGTTCTGTGGGGTCACGCCACCTCGTCAAAGTCGGGCGCAAGGAGTGCGCGAGTTCCACACGGGAGCAAGAGCTCGATGCCACTGGAGCCTGAAGGCGTCTCGGGCTGCGTAGAAGGCACGAGTTCTAGGAAGGTGGGGGCGACTTCGGCGGCAGTGAGAGCAGCCTTCTTCTCCTGACTGATCCGGTAGGTGAAGACGTGAATCGGGATGCCGGAGAGGGCCGAAAGTTGTTCGAGTGTCAGGTGGTCACTGCGCCGCTGATCAAGGAAGCGCCGAACTTCGGCGGGGTCGTAATGGGATTTTCGCATGCCCAATAGGGTGACGTGAATTCCGTGGGTGAGAAGGTGGGCGTCACGCGACGGTTACCAGCAGATCAAAGATCCGCTCCATGAGTCTCCTCGTTGACCAATCCCACACGGCCCGAAAGTGGCTCCTCGTCAACCACCTCGATGACAAGCGCGGCCAAAGTGTCAAAGCTCTTTCGCATGTCAGTCGCGCCTCGCGCGACGAAGATGCGGACAGAGGGAGGGAGGCTCAGCATGCGTGCAGCACCTCAGCAAGACGCCGGACAGAAGGCGAGTCAAAGTCACTCGGGACAGAGAGCTTGATACCGGCCTGAAGCTCGAGTACGAAAGCCGCCGGCTCGGGCGCACTCTCAACAATGCGCACTTGGTCAAATGCAGGGGGTTTCGCTTTCAGGCGCCGCCGCCAGACGTAGAGTTTTTGCTGCTTGAGATTGCGAGCTCGCGCAAAGGCTGCGATGCCTTCGCCAGCTTGTTCGGCCTCGGCGAGTAGGCCAGAGATTTCAGATGCGGACGGATTACGAAGCGCGGGAATTGGTTCGGGTTTGTTCATGCGGTCGAGCATGAGCGCAGCTGTGCGAACCGGCGAGCCTAGTCGCGAGGGTATTGAATGTGCGCACCGGACACGTAACAGAAGATTGACCGATCGATCTCGATTCCCATTCGTTGAGCCCCAAAGCGAAGCGATCTCCCTCGGAGATCTGTTGCCGGCATGGCAAGAGAGACCCGGGGAGATCGCTTTTTCGCAACAGAGCGCAGGCGCTCGGGCGATTCGGAGGGAATCGGTTACTTCTTATCGGCAGTCTCAGTCACTGCTTCTTTTTCGAGATCCTCTTTGATGCGATCTGCGGCCGCCTTGTCGTTGGCCGGCAGACTCAGCTTGTAGCGCTCCACCAAATAGGTGGGAAGCACGTCCTCCGTCGAAGTGAATGCCTTCAAGAAGTTCGTGCGAGCTTTGGTTTCGGCCGAGGTTGCAAGGGCTTGTAGCTGACCTGGGTTCACCGTGCTGAAGTCGATCGGACGCTTGCCCATGCAGCGAATGAGATAGGCCACATCCTTAGTGGGGCTAAGGGTCGCTGGTGCCAGTGCACCCTCCTCTAGAGCGTTGAGCCCCAAGGAGTAGGTCTGCAAACCAATGAATAGGTTGGCATCCTCGTCCTTGTTCGGATCGTCAAGGTAAGAACCGCTCGTGTCCAACCAGTCGCGCATACCGACGGTGAAGCGCTCGTCGCTCGCCGCCAAGGCTAGGAAGTCTTCTTCCGAGAGTGTCTCTTCGCCGGTTAGCGCCTCGAGGGCCTCGACCGCCATTCCACCAGAGCGCTCCGCAGCCCAAACTTTCGCGACGTCGTCACGAATCGTTGAGAACTCGGGCATGCTCGGCTCCATGCGACTAAGTACCTTTGCAATCTGCATGGTCTCTTTGCCAACGATCGCCGTACCAATCAGCTGACCCGGTTCGATGCTGAGCAGCTGGCTGCTAAGGATGCCGCCGCCGAACTCGCCGTCCGCGAGGATCTGACCACGGTCCATGGCTTCGTCCGATTCGTGCCAACCGAGGCCGAGCTCCTGGGCCTCCATCGCCAAGTCCACCTCTTCGCCGGCAGCCATCCGACCAGCCGCGTTCGCGCGCCAGGCCTTCATGCTTTCGAGGATTGAGGAGCGTCTACGGCAGTCTACGTCGACCTCTTCTTGAGGGAGGTAGCGGCTGATTTCGCCATTCTCGTCGGTGACCTCTTCGTCGCGTTTGAAAGCGATGTAAGAGTAGGTCTGGTAATACTCGAGCGCTTTGGCCTCGGCATCCCAGCCCTCGGGCAGCGGGTAAGCTGCGAACAGAGCGGCAGGCGCCTCGTCGGTGACGCGGTAGAAGGCGGAACCAATGGTCCACTTCTCCAACGACTTATAAGTGTTTTGCTCGTACGTAGGACGTTTGCTGAGCCACTTCTCAAGGGTGGCGTCATCCGGGCTTTCCGCAAGCGCTGCGTCCTTGAACGCATCGGCTCGGGCGGAGATGTAGTTGAACGCGACAAGCTCGTGGGCTGCATTCCACTCTTCTTCCAAGCGATCGGTCGAAGGGGCAATCGCAACTCGCGAGAGCATTCCCAAGTAGTTGCTGATACGAATGCCACGGCGGAAGATGCGCTCAAACGTCGGCGCGCCTCCGCTGAACTGGCTGGCCATAATCGCCTTGTACCTATCGATTCCACCAACTCCTTCGGCGAACTGCACCAGGTACTCCTTAACTTGCGCATCGGGGACAACAACGCCCGCCTCAACCGCAAGTGCATCCGTCAGGAGAATCGTTGCGATCTCTTCGTCGGACGGAGTGATGCGAAGACCTCGCAAGGAGAGCGCCGCAGCTTCCGCGCGTATCTCCATTTGGAAGTCGAGCAAGCTCCAAGTCGTAATGCCGACTTCCGTCTCGTAAGAGACCATTGGGAGATTCGAATTGTCGCCCTTCCCCAAGGAGTTCTGAACTGCACCCGGAACAATAAAAATGATCAGGAGGAAGATCAGGAGCCCGATCAGGAAGATGAACTGAAAGCGGTTGCGTCCCACGGGGACGTGGATCGTATCCTCGCCGAGGAAGTCCTCTACGGACGGGGCTTCCGCCACTCCGCCATCGACATGTTCGATAGGTGCGTGGGCTTCGTTGCGTGACTTACGATCGTTGCGTGACTTACTGGACATAGGAGCGCTCGCGAGGCGCATGGGAACCGGGGGGGATCCCTGCCTCGTAGTCAGCTATAAAGGTGTACGAAAATGACCTCAGAAGAGGAGTCTCTTCAATATAGAAGGCCAAAGTTAGGCCGAAGAGTGTACCGGCAGCCCTCCCATAGGCCAAGGGCCATGGACCGCAAGGGCGAGATAAAGCCGTCTACTTCTTGGCGAGCTCGTTATCTCTGGGCAGCTCTTTCAGGTTCTCGAGGCCAAAACGGTCCAGGAATTCCCTTGTGGTGCCGTATTGAAGCGGGGAACCGGGCTGATCGGCCCGCCCGGTGACCTTGACCAATCCGCGATCGATCAGCCCCCTGAGCATCGGGCCAGCTTGCACCCCACGAATGGCCTCGACCTCCGCTTTCGTCGTGGGTTGACGGTAAGCGACGATGGCTAGGGTCTCCAATGCGGCCGGGCTGATCTGTTCGGACTTGCGAACTTTAGAGAGGCGGGTCACCACATCGGCGACCTCAGGAGCACTAAACAGGCGGAAGCCCCCTGCAATAGAGCGCAGGATCAGAGGCAACTCACTCGCACCAATCAGCTCTTCAAGGGCATCCAAACCAGCGCGAACATGTTGCGTCGGCGACTCGGTCAAATCCTTAAGGCGCCCCATGGAGAGCGGCTCGGGAGACGCGAAGAGTAACGCGAAGAGCACCTTCCCCAGCATCCCGACTTCCTCTGTCGTCAGCTCGGGAACCTCCTCTTTGGGCTCGGGCTCGGGAACCTCCTCTTCTGGATTCGAGTCCAGCGGCGCATCGGAATCGGCACTTTCCACGTCGGCCACGGCCACTTCAGAGGTGTCCTCATCTACTTCTTCGAGAGGCGCCTCCGCAGGGAGGCCTTCGACGTCTAGGCCAAGGGACCCAGCAGCTTCGGCTAGCGCCTCGCGAGAGGTCTCCACCGTTTCTTCCGCCGCATGTTCCTCGCAAACCGAGTCCATCTCAGGACCGCTTGCTGCGATGGCGCCGTCTTGTGCCAACTCGTCGTCTGTTTTCTCGCTATTCACGTTGAAGAGAATACAGAGATACCCCCATTCGGGTCAATCTACAGGCTGTTGCTCTTTAGGGGAGAGGCTCGCCCAAAAGCTTAAAAAGAGGCCGCATATCGACCTCATACCGACGCCCCATCGCTGCGCGCCATTGCCAGTATTCCGGGTCGTCGACCGCATTTGCAGCAAGATCTGCCTCGACTGCAGCTCCGATTGCCTTCCAATCGCCAGTTTGGGCTTCTGGGAAGCCCTTAACGTAAATCAGGATCCGGCTGCCGCTCTCTTCGATCGGGCCACCCCATGCGCCTGCTTCCGTGCGGAAGGCAAGCCGCGACAGAACCGACATCTCCGATTTCACAACCGGGGGTAAAAGCCCACCATTTCCTGCAGAAGGGTCGATCGAGAGCGCTCTCGCGACCTCCTCAAACGCCTCGCCAGCTTCGAGGCGGGCCACGGCGGCATCACACTCTTCTTTACTCACAACAACGATCACAGCAACCTCCGCGCGCTCCGAGCTCAAAGTCCAAGCACGCACAGCGCGCTCGCTCATAAGCTGCAGCACAGTCTCATCGCGGACGATCTCAAAATAGCGCGTCGGATCTAACCCAAGCTCTTCCATGAGATAGCGGTCGATCTCGATACCCGAGGGCTCCAGCATCTCAGCGAGCGCGCTGCGAGTCGCGTTGACCCTGCTGTCCACGAGGGCCGGATCGAGCGTGACCCCGAGTCGGGTTGCCTCGGCCAGCGAAAGCCGACTGGTGACTAGGCGGTCTGTGAAGTCGTACACACTGCGGCTATCGCGATGCGCCCAGTGTGCAAGGAGCTCGCGCACATCAATCGCCTGGCCGGCAACATATGCGATTGCGGTGTCTTGAGCCTCGGCAGGCCCGGCCTCCACAACACTAGCGCCAAGTCCGGGCGTTGGTGCGAGCGGCATAGCCACTGCCCCACCGGGTGTCATCCCGCCCGAAAGCGCGCCAACGGACTGGCTGTCCGTTGGCGTTTGGCACGACGAAATCATAGAGAGAGCACAAGCCGCGCTAACAAAGGCGCAGCTCTTCCAAGAGAGGGGGAGGATCATGGCGTGTTAGCGGTAAGAGATACGGCGCACTACGCCTATATGGTGGCAAGTCGGGCAGCTGACCATGCGCGTGGAACCCGCGTCACTTCCAGTGCGAGCACTGCCCAAGTTCACCACTTCGCGCACGCCGGTTCCGCCGCACTCTTTGCAGTTCGTGAACTGCGCTTTGCGAACTTCCATATCACCACTGAACTCGGCGTAGTAAGCAAGCAACCAGTTCGCGCGAGAGTTGACTGAATAACTCGTCCAGAAATCTTCGGGGCTTTCGCCATCGGAGCTGCTGCTCGCGCGCACCGCCTTTTGGTTGTCGAGGTAGCGCTTGATTTTGTCCTCCAGCGCTTTCCTTGCGGCGTCTTGTTCACCACCACCAGAAGACTCGGGCTCCGGCTCGATGCCAGCTCGCGCCTTCCCTTCGCCTAATATCCACGTGCCGATTCCATAGGAAGCCTTGCGCCAGCGGCTGCCGTCTCGCTCATCGAATAAAACGCGCACCTCTTCCGGTTTGATGTCCTTGTCGATGTTGGTGAGGTCACTCGTCACGGAAGCTAAGATCTCTTGGCTCATGCCTTCCGAGACGTAAGCAAGTGCTTCCCCGTAGGAAGAGAGCGCCGCGGCCTCCCGAGCACGTTTAGAGGCGACCGCGTGCCAGCGCTTGGAGACCTCAACGCGCAGGGACTTCAGCTGAGCTTTCTCCGTGCTCTCGCGCTGCTTGTTCCAGTCGTCCATGAGCGGGCTATTGGGATAGGTCTTTGTGAACTCGGCAAGCATCTCAAACGAGCGGTCGTAATTCCCGCGGCGTGTCAGGCGATCGACTTCGCGTAGTTGGTCGACTTCAGCTTGAGCTAGGGACTTGCGCTGTGTCCTTTCGAGGGCGGGCTGCAGCTCGGCAAGAGGCCATGTCGGATCCGCCACAGGCACGGCTTGATAATGAGAGAGGGCGTGACCGTAGTCGCCGATGGCCTCACACCACTCAGCCAAGTCGTAGTTCGCCAAGGCGGACTCGGCCGCCTCACTTGAATCCAAACTCTGCGAAAACTCGTCCAGTTTTTGCTGATACAGCTCCTCGCGGCTGTAGATGTCACTGGCCGGAACTTGAATGTGAATGGCCTGACCCGAGATGCGCTCGACGGGCAAAGAGATCACAGCCTGAACATTCTTCACGAGAATGACACCGTCTCCACGGCCGAGAATGACGCCGATCAGTTCCGTGCCATCCACAAGTGGAATGCGGTCCGCATCGACGATCTCCTCTTGATAATCCGAGGCGATATAACCAAAGATGAGACGCAGCTCATGCTCCTGTTTAGGGTCCAAGAAGCCCCACTTCATCGTCACATGGCCACCGGTATCCAGTCGCTGAAACGACAGGTCTACATCGGTGTGAGACTCGATATTCCCCCATAAAATGGAGCCGTCCCGCAGGCGGAGCATTTCGGCACTCTCAACGGTTTGCGACTGTGCTGTTCCACTTAGGAGATGAAAAACGAGTGAGGCCCCAAGGCCGAGAGCGAGTGTAATTTTCTTCATAATCGTGATTTAGTAACCGGCGCCGAGCTGCCTGCGCAGACGTGCTCCGAAGGGGACTTCGCGCAGAAGCAAGACCGAAAAACCGCGGCCGCGCTGGGCGCCGCTCTCCTTCCAATGTAGAGAAATGTCGACGCGGTATTCAAGCGCACCATTACTGGAAGGACGCACACCTACGCGACCCGCAGAGTCGACCTCGTCCAGGCGTGCCGGATTCGGAGTGGCTGTCGCATTGTAGAGCAAACTGGGATAGCCGGGCAGGGCGCGATCCACCAGTGGAAGGGGCTCGCCGACACTGCCATCCTCTAGAAGGGGGAAAAAGCCCTCTTCCAAGTCGGCCACAACGGCGTCAGCTATGGAGGCACTCTGCGCGCGCAGCTGCGCCGTTCGGGATAGACCCGCGCCAAAGGTCAGCAAGGTGAGGATGACCGACATGCCGATCATCATGATCCCCATAGCGAGCACCACCTCCATGATCGTAAAACCATGCTCGGTGCTCTTCGTTGTTGGGCTTGAAGGTCTAAAAGTTTTCAAAGGTTCCAGTCCTCCCGAAAAACGCCGATTGGGACTTCGCGGGTCATCTGCCAGCCAAACTGGGCCATCACGCCAAGCTTGTGCGGCACTGCCATCGTGCCGCGCTGGGCGCGCTCCACTCGTACGCGATCGCCATGGACTGACTGGATCTTCATCCACTCTTCATCGATCAATAGATAGGCGCCGACCTCGGGCAACCGCTGTCCATCGGCCACAGTGAGCTCGGTATCGCTAAAGAGCATAGCCGTGCGAAGGCTTGTTCTGCGAATGACGTCGCGCTCGGGCTGCAACTCAAACGTGACGCGAACCCTGCGTGGTAAACGGGGATTCTCAGACGAGGCGAGCGCCATCGTCCCACCCGCTCGATTGAGAACGGTCACGTCGGTTGCGGGGCGCCGCAAACCTCGTGCATCCCAACTCACGGCTCCATCGCTCGGTAGCTCCCCGGCCCCCCAAGCATGAGGCTTGGCGTCCTTGGAGAAGTCGGCGTCGGTTATGGTTGTCTGCGAAGCGAGCTCGATCCCCATCCAAAGCACGCCGGTCGCGACCGGCTCTACGGCCAGCTCTGCCTCTCGCGAGGGGCGGCCACCGGGCCCGAAGGCGCGCTTGTCAAAAAACGACAGGGTCCCACCATCGTCTACTGTGCGCATGCCCCGCATCAACTTCCCGTGGAAGCGCGGAAGCTCTCCAAGTGGAGTTGGAATGTCATCTGCGCACAAAAACCAGGTCACCTCGACTAGGCCCCGATTCATGCGGCTCCACGCTTCGAGGTTCTCCAAGATCCCGGCCTCTTCCAAAGCGGCGAGCTCGGCGATCTCCCCGTCGGTGAACTCCACCGTTCGACTATCGGACAGGTGCGCAAGCTCTGCGGACGAGGCACGCCTCACGAATCGAACGCGCGCCACGGTGAGATTGGGTGCGCTGTCGCCATCACTATCCACGAGCCCCCAATCGGCGAGGAAGTCGCCCTCGGATCCAGATTCCAGCGTAGAGAGATCCTTCGCAAAGCGCTCACCCAAGCCGCCGGAGGCCTCGGTTTGTTCGCGCCTCGCATCCACGCTTTTCCACAGCGACGTGCTCGTATCGAGCAACTTGAGAAGTGCTAGCAACAGCAAGGAGAAGAGCCCCATCGCGAGCAGCATCTCGATCAAAGTGAACCCACTATTTGTCTCTTGGCGTTTCACTTCCACTTCCTCTCGATCACGGTGCTCGGCGCAAGATAGGCCGTTCCGAAGAGATCCAGTTGAGGCGCGCGCTTCCAACCGTGGCTTAGTCCACCGATGGGGTCATAGGCACCTGGCTGGTAGCGCACGAACATGCGTGCCTCCAAAAAATCGGACTGTTCGTTGATCGGATTTCCGTCGGTATCGGCATTACCGTTTTCGAGCAGCCACAGACCTTTGGTCGTCAGCGGATCGGAGTCCCACGGGATGGTCGGATCACTTCGCACAAGGCAGCCCATTTCGGCGTTCTCGAGCTCGCCTTTGGTCTTCCAGAAGACGCTCTTCCAGTAAGCGTCCTCTTGCTGCGACGAGAAGCCAAAGTAGGCCATCTCTGGCGCATCGCCACCCTCGGCCCAGCGATCCCAATAGCGGAAGGGGAAGCTGATCACCGGAATGCCCTCCGCGTGGTTCGCTGCCGTGGTCCCAAAACGCCCGCGAAACAAGCCATAGCCCTTGCCATCTCGTTGGCCCGGCACTTCACTGCTCGAAGGCATCGAGAGAGAGCTGCGCTCCAGATGCGAGAAGTGCACGAGCTCCTCTTCGATCAAAACCAAGCCTTGATCTCCGAAGCCGTCGCGCTCGAGAATCGTCAGATCGGAATCCTCCGAGCTCACTGGTGCAGCTAGCAGCGTCACGCCAAAAGCGTCCAGCAGACTTACGCCCTCGCCAATAGCATGATCTTGTTCGCTGGTTCCAAGCAAACCACGGCCGCCGGAAGCGATGGAGACAACTCCAGTTACCGAATCAAAATCCGAGTAGCAAAGGATCTCGTTGCCAATCTGCAAGAGTCCAGCGTCTCTCGGCAAGCTGTCGAGAACAAGAACAGGAACGGCACGGTTTCCACCTGGCAGACGAAATGCGCTTGGATGCAAGACAAAAGAAGTCTCGCCGGAATCGAACTCCTCAATTAGGTAGAGCGACGCGCCGTACATCGGTTCGCGCTCAATCGGTGCGTTGGCACCCGCCTCACCAAAAGTCGTAGAGAAGAACGAAGCCTCGTCGAGCATCGCATCGGGAGTGTTGCCGCCAGCAGTCTCTCCGCCCAACGTCGCCGTGTCGATGAAGCGTGGTCTCTCGCCAGACGGGAAGAGGGAGAGACGAGGCGTGATCCGAATGTCGTAATACGATTGGCCAGGAACCTGAGACTTGACGCCGGAGGCAAACGGTATGGGAGAAGCCTCGGTGAGCGCTACAAAGATCTGATTTGGGGGAATGCCACCCTCTGGGATCAACTCCGGCGTGGGTACGGGGCCAGCCAACGCGCCAAGGGGATCCTTGGACGAATCGGGGCTGCGCGTCCAAGTCGTCCGCGAATATTCACGGGGCCGATAGGCCCGGTGGACCGTCACGGGGAAGCCCGGGCTCGACGGGTCATCGTCCAGCAAAAACGCCTGATCGAGCCGCCCCGGCCAGCCTGCAGACGGGCCACCGTTGTTCATGCGGAAGACCGGCAAAACCAGGGTGCCAGCGGGCTGGTCGTGCGACTGGGTCCCGAACACACCGCGGAATTGGAACTGACTTTGGGCCGCGTTCGAGACGAAGTAGTCCGCCTGAATCGGATCCGCGACACCAAGCGTATTCTCCCAATAGGCGCCGAGGTACGAGGCTGAGGCGCTTGGGGCCAAGGCGGGGCTTGGCCCCAAGGACGGCACACTAGGTGGGCTGGGCTCCGGCGAGAGTATCATGCCGCCGGGAGGGCCGGGGCCTCCACCTCCTGGAGGTATGGGCTCCGTCACCGTAAGGTCGGAGTTGCCCCCGCGAAGTGCGATCGCAAGCGCCTCGAGTGCAACGGGGTCGCTCCGAACCAGAGAGTTGGAAACAAACTCGTCGTAGCGGATCCACTCGGTAAACTCCGTTTCCGAGCCCGTTCGCGTGAACTGGGCGAACTCGCTTATCCCCAGCGCCGGTACCTGAAAGCCCAGGCCTGAAACATCAATCGCGGGGACCGAGATTGGAACGACAAACGTTTGCCAATCGAGCAAGTCGACGATCAACTCACCCGTTCCTTGAATCGTGTGGCTCGGATCCCACGCAAAGACAAATGCGTGGCGATCAAGATAGGGGGCATTTAGGGGATTGGGGAAGTCGGCCAAACACTGATTCCCACGGCGGTCGATCGCAAGCTCGTCGCCCGACCAACCGGAGTAGTGAACAATCTCGACTTGGAAGATCGGCGTGCCCTCGATCGTTGTATCAGCCTCTTCGGCCTCTTCGCCGACTCGCACCCCTCCCCCGTTGCCGCCGAGCTGAAGAACTGCGGCATATCCGCCTTCGCGGCTAAATGCGTTCATCACCTCGCCGACGGCGCGGCCCGGATCGGCGGCGGCCAGAACGATCCCAGTAACGGCAGAACTGTCGCCCTCCATCCCCGCACCAAAGGTGATCTGGAAGCCGTTATCCGTCTCAAAAATAATGGGGTCGCCATCACTCCCTTTACCACCTACAGCGCTAACGGCGCGCGCAACAGCAAAGGCGCCGAGCCCGCTCTGCAGAGGTGCCTCGGCCACGGAGACATCCGAGCTCAGAGCAAGGCTATATCCGTAGAGCTGTACCGGTGTGCCCACCGAATGCGCGACGTCCTTTCCAAGGCCTTGGTTGATCATGGGCAGCTGGCCCGTAGAGGAGAGGAAGAGCTCACGTGCTTGACGCCCTCCAAATCCCGCGAACTCACCCGTGGTGGTGTGCTCGGCCAAGAAGCTGGTTGAGCTGGTCACGCGGGCCTCGATCAGCTCTTCCCCGATGATAAGGACGCAGGGGTCTGGGAAACCTTCGGTCGACTCAACTTGAAGGACGGAAGAGCCGGCCGTGATCGAGTTGGTGAGGCGGGTCAGCCCAGGTGTCTTCGGGGCCACACGTCCGTCGACGAGCATGGTCATCTGATCGGGCCGGTTACCGCGGACGTCAACAAGGACGTGAGTCCACACGTCGGGTGGAAGTCCGGGCCCCTCGTCCAAGGGATAGCGCACCTCGGCAACCTCTTGGAACACCGTGGAGGGGTGATCGCCGGCACCGTCCAGTACTCGCAGAATGAGGTCCGTCCCCTCTACGAACAAGCTGACACGATCGACTTCTTTCGAGCCGCCTGCGATGTCCAAGAAGTATCCGCCGCCACCCGTTCGCGGCTTAATCCAGGCGGAGAAGTGAATCGGATTTGCAAGCTCTGACAGACCATGCCAAAGCAACTTGGGGTCGTCGGTAGGAATCTGGACAGGCGCTATCGAAAGGTCGCGGCCTTCGGCGTCGCCCGTGCCATCGGACTCCCAATCAAAGTGCTCTATACGCCCAAGAAAAGGCGTTGCCTCTTCTACACGATACGGCCAAGAGCGGACGTATCCATCGTTCGAATCACGGCTCGCAAAAGCCCCTTCCACGGCTGGACGAACTCCATTTGCATCAGCCTTGAATGCGAATCGCCCAAGATGCGACTCCAGACGGGATGGAGGCGTACTGCCCAGATAGCTGTCAACTCGCCCGGTGGCCTCGGGACCCGAAGTCCAGTTCGAGGCATCGCGCGTCAGGCGCAGCTCCTCATCAAAGTCCTCTTGACTTGACCACAACTTGAGCAGCTCACCGGAGGGTGCAACTTGCTGCACCTCTTCCCGGGCGCGCTCGATTCGCTGGACGCCACTTGGGGCGGTCACCGAAGTGCGCAAGTCAAAGTGGTAGACATCACGTGAGGTGAACGAGAATGGCATCGTCGAGTAGCCGAGCTCAGCATCATTCGCGTTCAGGGCGTTTCGGTAGAGGGCAAGGGCGTCATCTTCGTCGATGATGCCGCCAGCGCTCTCACCGAGTTGGCTGGCAAAGGCCTCGGGAATAACGAGTGCGTCAGGCGGGAGCGACTCGAACCCACCCGCTGGGAGAATGACCCGCTGCACAAAGTCTTCAAACCCCGTGAAGGGGCGCGAGATCATGACGACTTTAGTCAGCTCTTGCGCTTCACTCTTGGTGATACGCGAGTTGCGCCCGAGCAACTGCAAGTTGACAAAAAGCGCGTGGAGAACTCCGGGGGAGGCGGTGTTGATGTTAACTGGTCGGCGCGCCAAGACCTCGACAACGGCACCGTAGCCACTCTGCTCGACAAGCAAGGCGCGGTCGAGATGGATACGCCCAGTTTGGGGACTGACAAGTCCCACGATGGCCAACTCGGACGCTCCATCCCCCGAAATACGAATCGTCGAGCCCGCGGTAAACCAGCGCGCATTGTCGACCACAATCGAGTCGGTCTCTCCCGGGACAATCCCACGGGTGAGGCGCACCGGATGCTGCCACTTGGGGCCGCTACCATAGCTTCCCCAGACCCCTCCCGAGGCGACCAGACCGCGTAGGACGTCCTTGTCCCAAGCCCCGGCAAGGACAAACTCGCCAACATCCGCCAAGCGATCGAGCGAGTCCAACTGGCGTGGCTCCAGCCGCACGGGGTCGCTGCTGTCCATACCGGAGAGTCGCCAGTTCGCGAGGGCCCAGGCACGTTGATCCATGACGATCTCCCCGGCCGGAGCGCTGCGCGCAGGCAAGGGACCGGGCCGCGCCGTGCCGTCCTCGGCACTCTCCGAACCGAGGCCGCGCTCCAACTTGGAGAAGATGCCACCGGACCGGCTGTCAAAATGTAAAAGCTCCCCTCCAATCCAGACAACGCCAGAATCCGGAAAAGTATCCGCGCCCGTTGTCTCTACGGTTTTCGAGGACCCGCTGATTGGAGCTGAAAGTCGCGTCGACAGATCCATCAAGTTGGCGATCACATGCGGCGGCGCACTGTCCAGATCAATCCGTCCCGCTAGATCTTCAACCTCCAGGTCCCAACGAACACCCGTCGACCCCTCCGCTCGTGCCTCGCCGCTTGTTCCCAGGAACTCACCGGGGAGATCATTCCGCACGCGCAGTTCGTCTTCGCTGTCAAAATACGGCGTGTTGTCCGCGGCCCCGTGGCTGCCGCCCAGCTTCGAGCGGCCATACCGCGCGGCATTGTCCAAAGCCAAGCTGGCCTCCGTGCGATCGGCAGCACGACGGCTCGCTTGATCCGAGTTGCGAACGGTTGCCAAGAACGGCGCCGCCAAGAAGAGGAGCGACATCAAAACCAGAAGTACGGCCAACATGGCGTACCCGCGACGAGACTTACCGAGATCGCTTTGCAAGTGCGCGTTTTTCATTCCACCGTCCCCAAGATTCCAACCGTAATCGTCTTGGTCGTTCCATCGACAAACTCGACACCGACCTCGACGGGGCCCGAATGAACTGTGGGGTCGAGGCCGCCCCCTCCGTGAAACACGACGCGCTTCGGCGTCTTGCTTTGAAAGATCGCACCGTCGTCGAGTTGAATGGGTTCCAACGCTGAAACGGCGGCGACGACAAGCTTGTCGACTTCACCGCGAAAGCCATCGCGATCCGTTGTCGAGAGTCCAAGAACTCCGACGAGCTCACGCACCGGCGCCTCACATTCCAAAACACTCATCGGTGCACCGTCGATAGAGAGGGAGAGCTTTGACCGATCGTATTCTAGGCGCAGGCGAACCCACTCGTCGGGAAAGACCGCGCCGGACTCCGTCTCGACAAATAGATGCGTTGCACGGTTGGCGCTGGAGTCGGTTAGCACCTTGGAAGGCACAGAGCCGAGGAGCGAGGACTCGGAAAAGTCCGGGGCAAACCAACCCCGCACCGCTCCTTCAGGCGTCAAATCGATCCCGACCATATGGCCGATGTGTAGAACGCGGCCGCCTTTGCCTTCCGGGTCTTTCACGGCGATCTCCACGACAAAACCTTCACTCAGGTCAAATGCCGGGTCTTGTTCGATAGCGAAGAGTGCCTGCGAGCCAGATTGGGCGAACGACAGCGCCTTACCGATAAAACCTTCATCGATGACACGCACCCCCGTTCCGAGCCCGTTCAGGCCGAAGGCGCCGACTAGGCTCGAATCCTCGAAGTGCCAAGTTCCGACCACGCGAAGCTCCGCAGGGTACATGATCCCCTGCTCGCGATGGAATGCTACGCTGCAGGTCGCCTCGTGAGACACCGCCTGAGTTGCCGCAGCCCGCAGAGCACTCCTGACCAAACCTACAGTCTGTCCACTGGGCACTTCAAGACCAGAAAGTGCACCCACGCCCAGCCCAAGCACGATGCTAAGGATCATCATCGTCAGCATCAGCTCGATCAATGTCAGTCCCGCTTGAGCGGTTCTTGGGAGGCGCGGCGTCATTCGTTTTTACTCGTCTTCTTGCATCTTGAAATTGCCAATGTCGTCGGCCGTGCCAAACAGACCGTCGATACCCGCAGAGATCAGCTGAAACTTCTGATGATTCGCCCAGCGCCCCGTCACGGGGTGTTTGCGCGCTACCACTTCATTCTCAACTAGCTCACCCGTCTCGTTGTCTTCGGTTAAGTAGGTATGGACTTGGCCATAGTCACTGCGATGGAAGTAAGCGATCGGATTGTTCCACATATCTAGGATCTCGAGCAGCGGCTGGCCGCTTGCGGCGTCGTCATCTTTATTGCCGAGAATGTCGTCCGACTGCCCAAGTCCATCAAACGGCGCCTTCCAGATAGCGAGAACAAGCGCTTCGATGCCCTGGTTCGTCGCACCACCCGAAGAGGAAAATCCGGCGTCGAAATGGCTTGGTGGATAGTCGCCAATGTCGCCCTCGTAGGTCCCAAGCGCGATACCCAGCTCTGTGATTCGCCCTTGAGTGAGCTCTTCATTCGCCACATCGCGAGCGCCGGCCAAAGAGGTCACCAAGGCGGCCATCAAAATGGACAGGATCAAGATGACCGCGAGCATCTCGATTAGGGTGAATCCGGAGCGGGCGGTGTGCTTGCAGAATGTTCGCAACTTCATGGCAGATCTAGGGACGGTAAGGACTGGAGGCGGGCGACGTCTATTGCGCCCGGCGTACGATTTCGACGTTGTCGACAGTCATCT
This sequence comes from uncultured bacterium, assembly GCA_937896235.1. Lineage (GTDB taxonomy): Bacteria > Planctomycetota > UBA1135 > UBA1135 > CALBMX01. The sequence goes on along the minus strand of CALBMX010000035.1, from coordinate 27,548 downwards.
CGACACGCCTTCCGGATTCGCCTTCAACAAAGAAGCCCACGGACAGGTTCGTGGTGGACTTGCCAATACTGCTCATCGAAACATCTTCCAGAACGGGAGTGCCGCCGACAAAAACATTGACCGTGGCTGCGGTGTTGGTGCCACTTCGCTCAATGCGCAGCCTGACGACCTCACCAGCCGCAAATGGAAGCCAAACGACATCTTGCGCGCCCTCGTCGGGGCGCCCATTGCGGACGACGTGGGTCTGTAGCGTCCCATCCTTGTGGCGGTGCACGCGAACCTGAGAGCTAACTGTGCGATTGCTTCCTTGCTCGAGTGCGATAAACAAGCCGGTTTCCGCGGCCGAGTCCGCGCTGACGACAAAATCTGCGGAGATCGAGACGAATTCCACAGCGGGGAAAGCCTGAAAAACTCGCTCCGTCCCATTTGTTGAGAACTGTCCGGAGAAGCGGAGCGCATCGTCCTTCAGCTCGATCAGTGGTCCTGCGCTCTCGTCCACCAGCCAGTCGTTGCGCAGGCTCTTGCGATCGAACTCGTCAACCCAACGGCTCTTCTCGAGGTGCGTCTCAATGCGCTCTTTTTGGACCTCGGCCCACAGGCGCCAGGGGTCGTCCTCGCCAAAGGTGCGGCGACTGTCGAAGAGTCCGGCCAGGCGGTTCAAGGCCTCTTCCGATTGGCCGTCCAAATACTCACACCAAGCGAGCCCGGCGATCGCAACGGGGTCGGCATCGGCGAGAGCGCGTGCGCCTTGGAAGCGCGCTCGGGCGGCGCTGCTATCACCACGGTAGAGGGCATTCAAACCCCGGCGAACCTCAACTTCTACGCGCGGAGCCTCTAGCCGAAGTGCGCGATCGAAGAAGCGCTCGGCAGCTGCATACTCGCCCTCTTGTATGGCGAGATCCCCCAGCAAAACAAGTGCATCGATGAAGTTTACATCGGCAGCAAGGGCGGCGCTGAGCGCCTGCTCGGCACCAGCAATATCGTCGCGGGCAAGAAGGAGCCGACCCAGATGATAGGACGACCAGGCATCCCCAGGTGAGGCGGCCAAAGCGGCCTCGATGTACTCCATCGCCTCGTCGTCATTCCCGGTGCGCTCGGCCAAGCGAGACAGTGCGCGCAGAGCCTTGTAGCTTGTCAAAGGAGCGGCGGAGACCGCGCCGAGAAGATCATCCCGAGCGCCTACCCAGTCTCTAGACTCGATGCGGTTCAACCCGCGAGCAAAGAGGTACTCGGCCCTGAGGCCCGCATTTTCTTCACCCATATCCCCGTCTGAAAACTTCTGCTCCAATCGGTCACAAGTCATCAAACCCGCGCTTGCCGCCTGGTTTGTCGGGTTTGCACTAAGGGAAGCTTCAAAGGCACGACGGGCGGCCTGGAGCTCATTCAGAACCAAGTGGCTCGAACCGAGATCCACGCGAATCTCACTGCGAATACCCGCGGCTTCTGTTGTGTCAGGTGCAAACCTGTCGGCCAAGGTAAGTGCGGCAACCGCTTCGGCGGCCTGCGCATCGCCGGAACCATTTCTCATCAGGAAGGACCCAAGTGCCCACTGTCCTATATAGGATGCACGATCGAAGCGAACCGTATTGCGCAGGCGCGCTTCGGCCTCGGCAAACATCAGGAATCGCTCTTCGAGGCTGGCCATAGCGGCGGCCACAGGAGTGCTCTTGGGGAAGCGCGTCAGAAGAACCTCGTATTGGTCAAATGCCGCTTCAAACTCGAAGCCAGCTTCGAGACATGAGGCGAGCCCCAAGCGCGCGATCGGATCGTTCTCGTCAAATGCCGCAACGCGCGTATAGATATCGCCGGCAACCGCCAGTGCGCGCGAAGCTTCGTGGCGAAGGCCAACGCACCAAGCGGCAAAGTCCAAACGCTCCAGAACATTACCGCGGGTGATCTCCCCTTCGCGCTCGATAGCACCCAGCTCAACCAAGTTTGTAGCTGTCCCCGAGAAACCGAATGATGTCACACGGGCGCGTGGGTACTCAGTGCTACCGATCGAGACAATCCTAGGCATCCCCGTCGCCGGATCGACCTCGGTCAGCGCGACATCCTCTACCGAGCGCGCCTTCAAGCGGTAGCGGTCGCGATTGTCGATGTGCCCAAAGTGATAGTCAAACTCGTCCAACAGGATCCAATCATAGAGCTTCTTATAGCTAGCGATCAGCGCGGCACGGTCGGGAGCCATCTCCAAGAGCTCCTCTTCCTGGGGGACAAACCCCAAGTCGCGCAATGTGGACAAGGTGTCTCCGCCATCATCCTCGGCCGAACCGAGCTCGTCGGAGGAAGCCGAGATCTCAGAGGCATCAAAGAGCCCTGGAACGGACGTGACCTCGAAGTCCTGGCGGAGAAATCTCCCATAACTTGAAGCCATCGGACCAGGCGAAGGAGGCGCAGCCAGAGACGGAAGTCCGGAGAGTGGCGGCTGCTCAAACACAAGCAACGGCATCGGGCGCGCATTCGTTGGCTCGGAGAGAATGTCACGTGTAAACGAGGCCTCTCGGGTGCCCGGTAGAACCCGTCCCGCATCCGGCACGACGTGCGCAACGAGATCGATGTTCTTCGTGCGCGGTAGGCCCTTCACTTTGACCGGCGCCGCTGTGTAGACAAAGGCGCCGATGACGAGAACGGCCCCAATCAGTGCGATTTGTTCTTGGCGAATATCCATTACAGTTCCTCCGCATCAACGACGGTCACGGAGTGCAATCGCACGACCGCTAGGGAGAGTTTAACTTCGATCTCGCCGGCCCGTCTCGACGTGCTCGTGTTGAGCGAAAGTATGGTGAAGGCGCGACCGCCGATAACCAGATCGGGTTCCTGGGTGCGCCTGATAAACTCGAGCACAGCCGCGCCATTCCCTCCGAGCTCGAGCTCCACCCGAGTGTTCTCGACGATACCGACGCCACCCTTGCTGCGCAGCCCAGCATCCAGGGCAACGTGAATCTTGTCCACGCGCGCCAGGCCAACTTCGATAGAGAGACGCAGAGCCCGATCGATCAGATCAAGGGCTTCAAGATGACGGACGATCTCCTCTTCCCGGGTGGGTGAGAGATCGGGTTGGCCAAGATCGGAGTCGACGACCATGTTGGCCCGACTTGCGAGGGGGAGAATCTCCTCACGTACCTTGGTCAAGGCGGCGTGATAGCGTGCGCTTGGCGAGAGAGATCCCGCCAAAGAGAATGCCTCACGCGGGACAAATGCCACGGCGTCTTTGAGCTGATTCGCCACAAGCACGAGCGCTTCATTTTCGCGCTCCGCGGCGTCGCGGTCCCTCGTGCTGTACATGGGTGCACTAAGTTTGCTCCGCTCGCGCGACTCCTTTCCCTGCGCGGCCTTAACTTCATCTCCAACCGTCGAGCTGATCACTCCTCGTGCGATTAAAAACACCACAAATCCTGCGAACACAATGCCCACAAAACGCTTGTTCTCTTGCCAATATTCGTCGAAATCCATAGCTGTCCTTTCCGCCCTACTCGGCGTCCTCCTCTGAGGTGATTTCCGAGTCGACATCCTCGCCTAGAGGCGCCGGAACCCCCTCGCTACCTGGAGCGAGAGTGCTGAGTTCAATCACAAACCGCGAACCTTGTGGGTCCATTCTGCTCTTCATTTCCAGGCCATCCATTCCGTCCTCAAGCGCTGCGACGAGGACTGCGAATCGCTCGTTTACGCGATCGGTTCCCTGCCGCGTGCGTCCCTCAATTTTTAAGATAGAGCGCTTCTCGCTGCGCGGAATGGCCAGCTCTTCATCGGACCCCTCTTCGGCGACGACATTGGTGATCCAGAAATCCTTGGGCATCATCGTGTGCAAGATAGCAGCCGTGCGCCCGATCTGCTCGCCGGCTCCAACGAGCGCGAAGAGCGCCGAAGCCTCTTTGGAGAGCTGCTCGTTCTGCTCTACGAATTTGGCGGTCTCGGTGTTTGCTCGCTCCGCCTTGCGAACTTTGGCAGAGGCGACGTTAGCGCTCTTGTTGAGGGCGTCCCGTTGCCCGCCAAGCTCCATGGCGTACCATCCAAGATAAGCAACCGCCAAAACGGCCGCCGCTATGAGAAACATCGTGCCCTCCATGAAGTCGCGCTTCTTCTGGAGCGCACGCGGGACAATCTCCACCGAATAGGCGGCGGGGTCGGAAGCAGAGGTCGCAAGGCCAAGCGCGATAACGGCCTCGTCGCGGTGGTCTTCTAGCAATTTAGCCGTTGCCGCGTCCAGTGCGGACAGGTCCACAACCTGGAAGGCGTCAAAGCGCTCGACGGGGACGTTCATACCTCGCGAGAGGTAGCGACCGAGCCCCTTCAGGGCGCTCCCGCCACCGCAAATCATGACGCGATCCAGTTCGAGGCCTGTCAGCTTCACTTGACTTTTGCAGAACATCACCGTCGAGGACAAAAGTCCCAGGAGCTGGCCCGCCGGCGCCTTGCAGGCAGAGCTGGCCTTCTCAACACTCGCATCGGGATAACGAGCATCCGGATCGAGGTCTACATGGTGAATCTTGACCTGCTCAGCCTTCGAAATCGACAGGTTCAAGCGAGCTGCGATAGCTTCGTCAAAAAGCTTGGAGCCGCCGCCCAAGCTGCGCGCAAACAAGAGGTCTTGGCCCCGCGCAATGATGACGTCGATGTTCTCGTGGCCGATGTTGGCAACAAGCACCGTGTCATCGAGGAGCACGCCAAAACGGAGCCAGGCGTTGTACAGACCAATCGCATTCGGAGTGCATGAATCGAGCTTGCCACCCGCGCCTCTCAGCCCCTCCTCATGATCTTCAAGCATCGACTCCTTAGCCATCGCGAGGAGTACCACATCCTCCCCTTCGATCTCGGGGATTTCGGGAAGCACGTTGAAGTCCGACGCGACGTCGCTCCCGGAAGAACCACCGACCTCGTCGACTTCGAAACTCATCAGCTTTCGCAGCTGCCAATCCGGGACGCGAGGTACGCGGGTGTACCGAATGTTGAGCTCCGGCCCCGAAAGGCCAATCCGCGTCAAACCTGGCTTGAAGCCGGCTCTCAAGGTCTCTTGCAGACCGGACCATCCCTCAGAGCCACGCGAACTCTTGGTCGCCGTCACTGCAAAGTTGGTCACGGCAAAACTGTTGCCCTTGATGGTGCCTTTGAGAGCCACGGCTGTGCGCGACCCTATATCGATTCCAGTTACTATCTTAGCCATTGGGACTACTCCGCCTTATCCGTTCCAGAGAGGCTCTTGCGCAGGCGCGCAGCGAGACTCGAATGGCCAGCCTGTTCTAAGTACACGAGGATAGCCCCGCGCACGCGCTCATCGTCGCTCTCTGTTGAGCCTGTAAGTTCGGCCAACTTCGCCTCGACGTCATCGGCGAAAAGCTTGGCCGCACCTTCGACTTCACAGCCTTTAAACTCCACCTCTAGCTCGCGCGAGCTCGCCAAACATGCGGCGAACAGCTCGGGCAAGGCAAAGAAGCTAGCGCGCTCAAATTCACCGCGCAGGGCCTGCAGGTCAGCAAGCCCGTCCGCGACCATCAGCGCACGACCCGCTTCACTTTCCGCCACAAGGTCGTAATCAAACGGCACGCGATTGAGCAGGTTCTGCCACAGGCGAACGGCCTTGCCGCGAGCTCCGGCTACTACCGCGGCCTTCGCTTCCGAATTGAGGCGCGCAGCCTCGCTGCGCTGACCCGAGAAGCTCAACTCCAAGGCGACATCGCCACTAGGAAGAGTGGCCTCGAGCTTGTAACCAAGGGTGAGAGGCGCCCCTTTGAGGGTCACCGGAGCTGGAAAAACGAGTCGCAGCTGGTGGGCCCGGCTTCCAATCACAACCGAGGTCACACCAGTGTCCTCGAATGCGTCCGCGTGGGGGCGATAGCCCGACTGACCGAGAGTTGACAAACCTTCAGCGAGTAGGGCCGGGTCGACGACAGCACTCCAAACCCCAGCACCCGAGCGCATGCTCATTCCGTCTTCCGTTGCCGAAACTTCCATTGCACCCCCTGCGACACCAAGGTCCAGCAGCAAGGGCCGATCGATGTGGTACAGCACCAGGTGGTCCTCACCCGAAGAGGCTGCGGTGAAGTCGCCAAACGATACGGTCCCCGTCTCGGCACTAGCCACAAGGGCAACGTCGTCGAAGCCACCCGCACCCGTGGTGTTATCGGCAGCCGCGCGCAAGAGAACGCGCGCTTGGTCGTAACCCGGCGCAGCGACAAGCTGCAGCATCAGCGAGCCCTCGTCCGTGCCAAGGGCCGAGCTCCAGGTGAGTGTAGAGGGATGCTCACCCGCGGAATCGCTTAGAGCGATTCCGATTTCGAGGCGCGCGCCGCCCTCCGCCAATGCACTCGCAGTGGCCGTGAGGCCGCGCTTATGACTTAGGTTGATTTGGGCAGAGCGAACAAGCCCCCACTGGCCCGCCTCCAAGTCGGCCCCGATGCCGAACTCGCCACTCGCCCTCCAAGCCGAGGAAGCCCAAGGCATAACGGGTGCAGTGTCCGAGGGTGTCCACGCGGACTCGTCTTCGGTCTCGAAGGACGGGTTCGCGAGCATGTTTCCGGGTGTCTTCACCACCGCCTGGACAGCGGGTTGACCGCTGCCGTTCTCGGTCGAGCCACCCAAACCGGGCTTGCCGGCAAAGTACCAGCCCGCGCCGCCGGCGATCACAACAGCCGCTATCAGGAGAGGCGTCGACCCGCGCCCGTCGCCCGACTTTGCCAGAGCCGCCGCATCGATCTGGTGCACTTCGTTGTCCTCATCGTCATCGAGGTCGGCAAAAGTGACCTCGGCTTCCGCTATCACCCGCGCCGGTGCGGCTTGGGCAGGCACGGCGGAGGGCTCTTCGATCGAAAGATCGTCCTCGAAGTCGATTTCGACTTCGAAATCGTCGTCGCTGTCGCCGGAATCGGCACGGGGAGCTGCCGCAGGCATAGCGACCCGCGCGGGCGCTGGGCCGGCCTCGGCATCGATGAATACGGTTTCAATTTTGCCAAACCGAACTTTATCGCCCGGCTTGAGGTCGCACTCTTCGACCCGTTTGTCATCGACAAAGGTGCCGTTCGTGCTACCGAAGTCGATAACCATGACATGGCCACCTTCGATACTCAGTCGGGCGTGACGGCCCGAAACGGAACTATCTTGAAGGGCAAGGTCGTTTGTGGTTCGCCGGCCGATAGTAAGACCGCGCCCAATAAGGGAAACGGTCTCGCCGGCGCGGTCGCCACTCTCGATACGGAGCGAGAAGCGATCAGGCATCCTGTGCAGTGTGCGGAGGGTCAGACGGGGGGGGGAAAAGAGGGGCAGAGACTGGTCTACCTACCCTATGCCGACCAATCTACTTAATGAAGTGCCTAAACCCGAGCGTGGAGTGGCTCCCCTTTGATACTTGCACAGATAAATGGGCTCAGGGAAAGGCCATGCGGCTCCGCAGCGAGACCCAGGTGGCCTCCCCCATCACCACATGATCAAGTAGTGGGATCCCAACGAGTTTCCCCGTTCGCAGAAGCCTGCGAGTGACTTCAAGATCCTCGGGACTTGGCTCAGGATCCCCGCTGGGATGGTTGTGAGCCACGACTACGGCGGCTGCCGCCTCGCGTATTGCCGGTCGGAAAACCTCACGTGGATGCACCAGGCTGGTCGTCAGAGTTCCCTCCGAGACGATCTCTTGGCGCAGCAAACGGTGCTTCCCGTCCAGCAGCAGAACAAAAAAGCGCTCCTTTTGGACACCTCGGATCGCAGGCCTCAAATACCTAAAAATTGCCTCCGAGGACTGCATTTGAGGCCTCGGCTCTACCCTCGCCGTCTCGACACGCCTGCCGAGGGCAAATGCGGCCGATAGCTGCAACCCTTCCAACTCGGTCAGCCCCAGGACACCCGCCAAATCTCGAGCTGGCGCCATCGAGAACTGTGCTAGATCACCGCTCAGAGACTCAAAACCACCCTTTTCGGTACAACCACGCCCTAAAAGCAGCTCCGTTAGATCCAGATCCCCCATGGCACCTAGACCCTGAACCAAAGCGCGTTCCCTCAGGGCAGCGAGCCCCCCCTTATTTATTGAGCATTTCACGCCTCACAGACGCTCAAATCGGCCCGTGGTTTCCATTATTGTTCCAACCGTGGGAACCCTCCCAGGAAAAACCGTTCTTGGAGACGCAACTCCGTAAAACCCGCCGATGTCATCCTATGTTTGAAGGTGGCCGTTACGGGGCATCATGAGTTCAGATTGCGATTTGAGCTCATTGCGCTTTGAGCGGGCCAAAGGTTGAGCCGATCTGCGCTCACTCTCTTGAGTTACAAGGTGAGCACTCGGGCCGAAGCTGCTCAGCCGCCCTCGGGCGGTAACTTGTAAGGGGTTTCATGACAGCCTTCTCGACTTCTGTCGGGGAGGCTGTTTTTTTTGGAGCAGAGCTGGGGGCTCCGTTAGTGCGGAATCGTGCGCTGAATCAGGTTGTGGAACTCGGTCCGCGTCGCCAAATCGCTGCGGAAGCAACCGATCACAGAGGATGTTGTCATCAGCGAGTTCTGCTTCTCGACTCCGCGCATCATCATGCAGAGGTGGCGCGCCTCGATCACGACTCCCACTCCCTGGGCGTCGACGGCTTCCCTAATGTCCTCCGCAATATCCGAAGTCAGGCGCTCCTGGATTTGAAGCCGGCGGGCGTGGAGATCGACGATTCGAGCGAGTTTGCTCAGTCCAAGGACACGATCCTTGGAGATGTAGCCGATATGTATCCGCCCGAAGAACGGGAGCATATGGTGCTCGCAGAGGCTGTAAACCTCGATATCGCGAGCGATGATCATATTGTTCGCCTCGGACTTAAAAACCGCGTCGTTAATCAGTGTCTTAAGGTCCTGACGATAACCCGATGTCAGAAACTCCATCGACTTGGCGACCCGCTCGGGGGTTTTGATTAGCCCCTCGCGATTGGGGTCTTCGCCGAGCTCGACGAGGAGCTCGCGGATCAGTTCGGAAACGCGTTCGGTGTTCATGTGCGGAGTTTACGCCAGAGAACCGTCAGAGGGATACTCACTGTCAAAAACTAGCTTCGACCTCGGCCCAGAAGTCGGCAAAAGTCCGCCCCATACGAGACTCGTAGCCCTTAGAAATACCGTCCACGCCACTTTTGGCGTCAACCGTCAAGCTGGCCAATAGGCGCTCGCCGTACCGATCGGCCAGGGCATTCACAAGGACAACAGACTGGGTGTAAGCCCGCTTCACCTTGTCCGTATCCGTCCAGGACGAGAAACTCCCGCTCAGCTCCTGCTCCGTAAAGAAGGGCTGAGCCGCCGCCCCCTCGAACAGGGTGCTCGCCCGTAGGAGGGCCCCCTCGCGCTCGCCGGATAACCATTGCGCAAGTCCCTCGTTGAACCACCCGGGCACGGACCTACCACCGATGTTTTGCACGAAGGCATGCACGAGCTCATGGCGCAGCAACCGATCGAGTCCGGGCAGCTCTTTAGCCAAGTCTGCCACGGGGACCCGAATCGACCCGTCAAAGGCTCCCCCTGCCCACTCGTCAAGTCCAGTCACGACGTCAAAGTCACCCCGGCGATATAGGACCACCCGGAAAGGCCGGCCTCTGTCAAAAACCGGGTCCGCTCCAAAGAAGTCCCGGAGATCGGCATAGGCGTTTTCGAGCAGGTCGATTACGTCCTGGAATCCGTTGGCCAAATCGGGATGACTCGCGTCGTAAGAGAGCTCGAAGTGCTGCGAGGTGTCCTCCCAAAAGTCACCTTCAATTTCGAACTCGCGCTTCCACGTCTCGAGCAAGCGCGCCAGGTCGGGACGCTGGGCTGCCGCACCCAAAGTGAGGCTGATCTCAACGGATCGCTCCAACTTCCAAAGCGCCTCTTTGCGATCGCCCTGATCCCACAAGCCCGTGGCTAACCGAGCGAGCGCTTCCACAAGGTTTTTGGCAAAGAGTTTCTGCTCGGGATGTGCCTCGACACACTCCTCCAGGATTGCGCAAGCCGTGGCGAAATCGCCTTCGTCAAGAGCGCCTAAACCGTCGTTATTGCGTTGGACCCAGTAGCGAAATCCGGGGACTCCAGAAGGGGCGGCGTACGGCTCTTGTGGATCCCCCGCAAGGCGCGACGCGACTTCAAGTCTGCGATCCCCCGGAAGAAACGAGGAGTCGTAACCGTAGCCTTCAACGGGCTCTAATCCGTAAGTTGGGCGCACATAGATGGCTGCGCCCACCCCGATAGCAGCAGCGAGAACCAATAAAAATAGACCCGTAAAAAACGTTTTCATTCGGACTTCCCCGGGTCTGTGAAGGATACGGAAAGAGGGACGTAGCCCACTCCCTCACGCCGCAGAAGCAGGTCGGGAATCGCGCCGATTGTCTGCGGAAAACCGGTGGAGAGCTCGAGCTCGTGAAGCTGCTGGAAAGCGGCGTCACGCTGCTCTTCGGAGGGCCACTCGCGGCAGGCAATCGGTTTCGCGTTTGGCTCGCCGCAAGCGCCTTGAAGTGCGAGTGGGCAAGCCGGACTCTTGCCTGTCGAGACGCGTGCGATACGCTCAACTTCGAGCCCGGAGATGTGCAGTGTTGCACCTTGATTCTCATGGGGGCAGCACGTCGATTTTATGCTGGGGCCGTCGTCCAAAATTTGGGCGAGTGCGGCGGTCGCGCGGTCTCGGAGCGTTTCGCTAGGGACGGCTTCGATTCCGGGGCAGACCGCGCGCGCACGCTCGAATCCATGGGGGTCTCCCGTCACCGAATCCCAGAACGGAAAGTCCCGGCATTGGGTCGGGCGCGCCTCGTAGACACTGCACTCATTCGCGCCATCGAGCAGACAGCACGCGCCGTCTGCGCGATCGCGAAGGGCTTGCCGAATTTGCCCCGTCGCGGGGTCCGGCAGCTCCCGTACATGTGTTGCGTGGAACTCCTCGTACGTGACCTGTTTGAATTCAGCGATAGCGACCTGCTCCTCTTCCGAGACCCATGCGACACCCCCGCGAACCTGGCAGCAGCGCCCCGAACGGCGACATTGGAAGCGCCACGTAAGCTCACCCTCGCGCTCTCCAGAAGATGGCGCGTCCCTTGTTCCGGACATCATGAGTCGGCTTTTCGGCATAGGGAGGTGCGAGAGTGAAGGGAGAGACGGGAATCCGATGTCGCGTATCGGCGCGAGTCCTACCGCCGCCGCCGGCGTGGGCGTGGGGGGGCTGTGTTTTTGGGGCGCGTAAAGTTCAAACTGTCACGGCCCTCAATCTGGCCCGCCACGTCTTCGATAAGCTCTGTCCAGCTTTGATACCGGTGGTTGGCCTCCTTCGCCATCATCTTCTCGATGAAGTACGACAGGTGAGGCGTGAATCCCCGGCCCCTCAGCTCTGGCGAGGACAGGGAGTCCATTACCTGCATGCGAAGCACCTCGCGGTCGTCGCTGCTATCGAAGGGAAGGCGGCCGATCACGAGTTGAAAGAGGGAAACCCCCAAGCTGTAGATGTCGGACCGTGCATCCGCAGACGCACCCCCGCGAGCTTGCTCCGGAGACAGGTAGGCCACGGTGCCCACGCCCGAATCGGACTTCCCCTGAGCTCCGGATGATGCCGCAAAGCCCAAATCGATGAGGACAACACGCCCCGCTTCGGTGTACATGATGTTGCCCGGCTTAATATCGCGATGGACGATGCTCTGGGATTCGAGGTAAGCCAGCGCACGCGCGGTCTCTAAAACCACACGCAGCGCTTCCTCCTCGGGCATGGCATCGTCTTCGGCTTTCATGCCGTCGAGGATCTCCAGTAGAGTTTCGCCCTCGATGTATGCAAGCTTCGCAAAGACGGTCTTGCCATACTTGGCAACGCCTAGCCCTTTTATGAGATTCGGGTGTTCGAGCCGCTCCAACAGGCGCGTCTCCTCTACGAAGGCCTTGAGTTCGGCGGGCTTGGCGGCGAACTCGGGGCGCAGCACCTTGAGGGCCATCTTGAGACCCGTCTTCTTCTCCTTCGCCAGCCAGACGATTGCCGTTCCGCCGACTCCTAGCCGTTTGCCCACTTGAAAGCCGGGAAACTCGGGGATCTCACCTCCGTCTGTGCGGCGCATACGGGCAACCCATTCGTGGTCTTTCCCGGCGATCGACACAAGTAACGCATCCAAATCCGCCTCTTGAGATTGCAGTGCGGGCACGATTGCACCCGCCTCCTCCTGCGTTAACTCTTTGCGGTGCACCAACTTTGCTAGAAAGCGAAGGTCGGCCTGGGCGTCATTTTCGGGGCTTGCCATCACTCCAGCCTAGCCTCCTAGCGCTCTCGTACTTCACCTGTTTAATCTGGAATTGGGGTGTTTTCGAGTCTTTCCCTCAGCAGAAGCTTCGGAAAGATTGGCGACTTTCTCAAACTAGGCGCCTATGGTGAGCGCCCCTCACTCCCCGATTTTCCCTGCAACTTCGATGATTCGCACCTTCACTTTCGCCGCCCTCAACATTGGACTAGCTTCGTGTTTGACCCTCCCCCTTCTCGCGCAAGACGCCCCTCAAGACGTCCCTAACGCAGCGACCGAGCAAGAGGCAGCGACCCCAGAGACGGAGCAGGTGAGGTCACTTGAGCCGCTTCCCGCGGGAGTCGCCGCGCGCGGTGGGGACACCGAGGTCACTCTGGTCGAGCTCGACCGGCTGCTTGTAACACGCCACGGCAAGCGGCCCGAAGGCATCGACGTCCTAAACCGGCTGCTGGTCAAGGCGATCATCGAGGAGCTCGCTGAAGATGCTGGCGTGGATTTCGATAAGGCCGACGTAGACGCCCGGATGGCCGAGCTAGACACCCAGCTTCGCGAGAATGGCGTCGAAGGCGGCTTGATTCCGCAGCTGGTGGAGGGCGGTATTGATCCCGAGGTTTTCCAAAGTACCTTGCGCCTCTCTATGCTCCAAGCCGAGCTGACCCGCCTGGCCTTGGGGCTGGCCGATGGGGAGCAGCCTTCCAACGGCCAGCAAAATGTCTGGATGGACGAGACACTTGCGAAGCGCGGCGGGGTCATGGATGAAACCACAGTGTTTCCCGCCAACGATGAGGATGTCGTCGTCCAGTCGGGGAGCGCCTCCATCACAATGGCTCAGTTCAAGGAGCGCCTGCGCAATGAGCTCGATGCCCAGGTTGTCGAGCAAGCCTGCACCCAGCTGCTCTTGAAGAAAGTCCTGCTGGCCCAAGCCGGGGTGGTGGATAAGGATATCTGGCGGGCAGCTGTCGACCGCGAGCTACAGCGCCGGCGCGAGAAGACGATGTCGGACACACAGTTTTTGAACACGAGCATCACCTATGAGGACTACCTGAGCGCTCAGGGGTTGTCCCTGGCGACGATGGCCGAGGATCCGTCTGTGGAGGTGACCGCCTTGACGACCGTCCTCGCGCGGCGCAAGGCACTTGAGAGCGCCCCGCAGGATCTTGCAGCGGACGCGCCCTTGGCCGAGCGTTTGGAGGCGGGGTTGAAGGCAGCCTACGAAGCCGAACTGGAGTATTTTGATGGCTACTACGGGGCGCGCCTCCCCCTTCGTGTCTGCATGTTGCGCGCGGTTGTCGAGGCCAACGAGCTGGTGCCGCGCTCTATTGAGCAGGCCAATACCTACCTGGGAAAGCTGCTGCCGGGGCTGAAGACCGAGGGCAACTTCGTCGATCTCGTCCGCAAGATCAGCGACGAGATGAATACGAAACAAAACGATGGCGCTCTTGGCGTCTACGGCCGTGGAGACGAGCGCTTGCCCGAGGGTTTGCGCGTGGCGGCTTGGGACTATTGGGACAAGACGCCGGTGGCAGGCGTGACGGGGCCACTCGAGGTCTCTGGCGGCGTCGCCCTGATGTGGGTCGGGGATGCGATCCCCGCCCCCGGATGGAGCGACATGGCCGAAGTTGTCGAATCCGAGCTGCAGCGCCGTATCCTGAACGCCGCCTTACCCGAGCAGGGTATTCACGTGTTCCGGGCGCGCCTCTAAAGCCAGCTGCGGAGAGCACGGCAATAGCCATCGGGGGCGATTGCCGTTAGACTCTCTGGCCTATGTTAATTGCAAAGGTAGTTGGAAGCGTCGTCGCCAGCCAGAAGGACGAGAAACTTGAGAACTTGAAGCTGCTGGTCCTGCAGGTCTACAGCCACGAGAACAAACCCAAGGACCAGTACGTAGTCGCTGTGGACTCGGTCCAAGCTGGCGTTGGGGACACAGTCCTCTTCGCCACCGGCTCGAGCGCGCGCCAGACCACACTCACCGACGGGAAGCCCTGCGATGCAGTCGTAATGGCCGTCGTCGATTCGTGGGACTTGGGCGGCGAAAACGTCTACGAGGCTTGGAGCTAATCCACCCGTGTACTTAGCCCGAGTCATCGGCCGCTTGGTGGCCACCGAACGCTACGAAGGCATGGGCCCCGTTGCGTTTCAACTGATCCAACCCCTCGACGAAAACGGCGACGACTTTGGCGATACGCAAGTCGCCGCCGTTCAGACAAGTGTGGTCAGTGCAGGCCCCGGAGACTTTGTGACCGTCGTCGACGGACGTGAAGCGGCGCTTGTTTTGCCGGAGACGTATGTGCCCGTCGATGTCGCGATTATCGGGATTGTGGAAGAGGTGACACGCCTCGGCAAAAACATCCTCCCCACCGCTCACCGCTCAAGTGAGGACGCCTAGATGTTCCTAGCCGACGTGATTGGCACGGTGGTCACACCTGCGCAGCATCCCCACCTTGAAAACATGCGCCAGCTCCTCTTGCGCCCGGTGGGACCGGACGGAAAGCCGACTGGCAAGGTGCGTGTCGGACTGGTTCCACCTGGAGGCTGCGGGGCCGGTGAAGGCGACCGCGTGATCGTCATGGATGAGGGCAATGGAGGCCGTCAAGTGACCGGAATCCCTAATGCGCCCATCAAGACAATCGTCATGGGTGTTGTCGATACCATTGAATTTGGGCCCGGCGTGATTGCCTACTCCCACGACAAAAGTGACGGAGTCACCGAATGAATACACCCCGCGGAAACATGCCCCACGCCCACGACTCGTCGTCGCGCGAAGCGGGAGCCGACGAGATCACACGAGGGCGCCGCGCGCTTTGTGAGATCGGCAAGCTCTGCTATTCTCGCAACCTGATCGTTGGCGCTGACGGCAACCTCTCCATGCGCCTCTCCGACGACACGATTTTGATCACGCCGGCAGGCGCGATGAAAGGTTTCCTCGAGCCGCACCACATCACGCGCGTCGACATGGCGGGTCGCGTGCTCGACAACGGTCCGCGCGCCTCCACAGAGACTGGAATCCATACAACCGCCTACGAAGTACGGCCCGACATTCGCGCGGTTGTCCATGCCCATCCACCCCATGCCGTCGCCTTGACACTAGCGGATATCGATCTGCAAATGCCGATCATCCCGGAGGTCGTCGTAACCATCGGCGGCATCCCAACCGCTCCCTATGCGACACCCGGCACGCACGAGCTAGGCGACTCGATTCGCGACCTTTTGCGCTGCTCTGACACGGTCATGATGCGCAGCCACGGATCCATAACCGTTGGCGACAACTTGATGGACGCGTTCAAGAAGCTCGACATGCTCGAGCACACTGCCCGCATTCTGTACTTGACACACACCCTGCGCGGCGGATTAGACCCGCTTCCTCCCGAAGCCGTCGAGAAGCTCCTGCACACTCGTAAGATTCTCGGTGTCACAGGCATGAACACGCTAGTCAACCGCTGCGGTCTCGACGGCTAACCCCCACCCCTCGTCCCCATGTTCCGCACCTGTCCCCCCGCCACCGTTCTTGTCACCTTACTGCTGAGCTCCTGCTCGGCCGAGGCCCCTCCAGGGGCCGCTTCACCCGGCCCCTCCGGCCCGGCGACAAGCCAGGGACCTGCGCCGAACGCCCCCGCTGAGACCCCCATGCCCTCATTTAAGGAAGCTTCCGTAGCGGAGAGCCTCGAGCTCCTCGAGGATACCGACAACCTTGTCCTGATCGATGTTCGGACCCCCGGCGAGACCAGCGGGGGAATCATTCCCGGCGCACTGCTGATCCCCATGCAGGACCTTCCTGGTCGTTTGGATGAAATCCCCGAAGGCCCCGTCCTTGTGTATTGCCATGTCGGCGCGCGCTCGGCCGCCGTCTGTGATTTCTTGATTAGGCAAGGTCGAACCGAGGTCTACAACTTGGACGGCGGCATCGTCGCTTGGACGGGTGAGCTCGTCCTACCCTAACTGAAATGCAAGATGCCCCTCGCGAAACGCCACTACAGTGGCTCGGCCGACTACGCCATCCAGCGCGTCCGATAGATCGTGAGGATCTAGGCGTACTGCGCCAAACGGCCTTTCACTTGTGGTTGACGAATATCGCCTTTGGGATGATCGTGCTGGGAACCCAGCTGCAGTTCATCCCCGAAACCCATAGCGTCAAGCTGTGGCTCTATGGGCTTCTCGCCCTCACCTCCACGGTCGCACTTCTTAGTGTGTTGCCGGGCATCTTCTGCCTATTGCTCATCAAGCCCCTGGCGCACCTTCGCATTCTGCGCCTAGGGAACGCCATGATCTGGACGAGCTTCTTGATCCTCCTTTTTGTGGACAAGAGCATCTACAACCTCTTCCGCTATCACTTCAGCAGCCAGGTTTGGGACCTATTTGTTACGCGCGGAAGTGAGGACGCCATCCACCTTGGCTGGCAGGTTTGGTCTGCGATCTTGACGGGACTGGTGCTCGCCTCGGGAGTTCAAGTTTGGATCTGGGACAAGTTGATCGTACGCTCGCGTCGGGACCCAGACACCTTGCCGCATCTGCTTATGCGGCCCGGCATGCTCTGGTGTGCGATTATCGTCTCCGCGTTCTTCCTAGAGAAGATGATCTACGTGCAGGCGGATATTGAGCGCAACAAAGAGATCATCGAACTCGCCAAGCTCTTCCCTCTTTATCCGCAGCTAAACGTCGGGGAGATCGCCGAGGAGTTCTTTGATGTCGAGGTGACCGAGCGCGCCCAACGCCTAACCTTCGAAGGCCTCAATCTCGCGTACCCCGAGGTCATGCCCGAGCTGGATCCGGACGTTCCTAAATCGAATGTTTTGATCATCGCGATTGACTGTTGGCGAGGCGATATGCTGAACCCATCGACCGCGCCTCGCCTTTCCAAATACGCCGAAGGAGCACGCAGGTTCGACGACCATATCTCGACGGGCAATGCGACTCGTTTTGGGGTATTCGGCATGCTATACGGCCTTTACGGCCCCTATTGGTTTCCCGTCCTCAACGAGCAGCGCTCGCCCGTTCTCGTCGACACACTACTCAAGGAGGGGTACGATTTTGAGATCTTCTCTAGCGCCTCGGCCAACTACCCGCAGCTTCGCTCGACGGCTTGGTCGGCCCTCCCCGGCAAGGTCCACGACCAGCACGATTCCGAGTTCCCCTGGCGCCGCGACGAGCTCGCTGCGGAGGAGTGCATCGCATGGTGGAAAGAGCGTCTGGACAAAGGGGTAGACGAGCCGTTTTTCTCCTTCATCTTGCTCGACTCACCGCACCAGACGTACAGCCACCCAGAGGATGCCGCACCCTTCCAACCAGAAGTCCCGAGCCTCAACTATCTCGCGATGACCCGAAGCGGCCAGATTCCGGAAGCGAGCGTTCAGGCTCAAATTAAAAACCGCTACAAAAACGCGGTGCACCACGCGGACAGCGTCGCGGCCGACATTTTGGCGGCGTTGGAAGAGCTCGGTTTGGCGGAGGACACCATCGTTGTGGTCACTGGTGACCATGGGGAGGAATTCTGGGGGACGGGCCTCTTTGGCCACACTTCGAGCTTCTCTCCGGCACAGGTTTCCGTCCCCATGATCTTGAAAGGTCCGGGCGTCTCACCTGGTGTCGAGACCACCCCAACTAGCCATCTGGATTTACCCGCTACCCTTCTTGAACTACTAGGCGCAGACCCCGCCATTCGGAGCAAGTGGAGCTTGGGAGATACGCTGCTGAAATCGCACAGCGTAAATCGCCAACGCGTGGTGTCGGGTTGGGACAAAGTCGCCCTTTGGACGGGCGAGGGGATCCTCGTAGTCCCCCTACAGGGCAACTTCACAAGCTTCGACATCCAGCTGTACTCCTATCAATGGGAGCATTTACTCGAAGATGAACAGGTGATTGCGCGCCACACAGCAGCCCTGAAGCGACTGGCAGAGGGATGTAACCGCTTCAGGCAGTTAGAGTAGCCGAACGGACCTGAAAAATCGGCGGGAGACCTTTTTGAAACAGGGCTCTCCTGTCTCTTATTGGGCGCGAGACTATATGATGTCGCTACGCGATTCCAAGGTGCTCCTTGGGCTCGTGCGATCATCCTCATTTCATCGAGTTTGCACACCCCCTTTAGCCGAGGTGGCTGCGCTCCCCACCCCCGTATCATCTATGGCCCGTCCAAGATTTCTGCCGAGCTTGCTCCTCCTGTCCCTGCCTTTACTCGGAGTCACTGGCTGCAGTTCGGGCGACGATGTCGAGGTGGCACCCGCTGAGGTCACACCAGAAGCCGGGGACGTGGCGAATCAAGAAATGAGCCTCGGCACCGAGCTTGCCGATCCTAGTAGTGAGACACCTGAGCGCGCCGAAAGCATGACCGCGGCGGCCGAAGTTCTCATCCCGATGGTGACCTATACCTGGGACAACACGATTGGTGATCCGGCTGTCCCTGCCGAGATGGGCGGCCCTGGATTCACGGGGGAAGGATGGACCACGTGCATGGAGTTCCAAGCGATCGGAAGCGCCGACGCAATCAAGGGTGGCTCCATGAAGCGCTACCTTCCGGACTGGCCCGCGACTTTGCGTCAGCACGGAAAGGACTGGAACTCAAGCTTGAATTACTTGGTCGCCGACCTTTGCTACCAAAGCCTCTTGGGTTTCCACCCAACGACCCAGGAGCCGACGCCAGGGATCGCAAGCCACTGGAAAATTTCCGAGGATAAGTCGGTCTACACCTATCGCATCAATCCGGCCGCTCGCTGGAGCGACGGCACCGAGATCACCTCACAAGACATCATCGCCAGCTACGACCTGCGCATGGACCCGGAGACACTCGACCCCTCGAGTGCTGCAACTTACGACAAGCTCGCTCGCCCGGTCGCCCTCTCTAAGTACATCCTCGAAGTGAAATGCGACACGCCGAACTGGCGTAACTTCTTGTACTTCTCAGGAATGGGCATTTTTCCCGCCTCCCAAATCACCATCCCCGGCGGCGAGTACCTCGACACGTTCCAGAATGCCTACACCGCCAACTCGGGGCCCTACATCGTGAACCCAGAGGACATCAAAATGGGAACGGGTATTACCTTGACCCGCCGCGACGATTGGTGGGACAAGGACAACCCGGCTTGGGTTGGGATGTACAACATCGACAAGTACGAATACGAAGTTGTGATGGACGACAGCCTAGCGTTCGAAAAGGTTAAGAAGGGCGAGATTGACTACTACCGCGTCGGGCGTGCCCAGTGGTGGGCCGAAGACCTCAATGAGGTTGAGGCCGTCAAGCGTGGACTGCTGGTCAAGTGCAAGTTCTACACCGATGCACCCATCGGGACGAGTGGTATTGCGATCAACACACAGCGCCCACCGTTGGACGACCTGCGTATGCGCAAAGCTCTTCAGTACCTATACAACCGCGAGCTTTTCATCGACAAGCTGTACTTCAACGAGTACTCCCCTCTACAGAGCTATTGGCAGGGCGGCAGCTTCATGAACCGCAAGAATGAAGAGCTTATTTACGATCCTTTCGAGGCCGTCTTGCTGCTTGAAGACATGGGCTATACCGAGATCAACGGAGAGGGCTATCGCGTAAAAGACGGTCAGGTCCTTGAGTTCACCTTGACCTACGCGAGTAAGTTCAGCGAGTCTAGCCTCACGATCTATCAAGAGGATGCAAAGTCCGCTGGCATTCGCTTGGACCTTCTCCTGCAGACGCCCGCCTCCCGTTGGAAGAGCATGCGTGAGAAGCAGTTCGACCTGACGAGCACCGCATGGGGAGCGCTGGTGCACCCCAACCCGGAAACGAGCTTCGGTGGGCACCTTGCCGACTTGATCGACAACAACAACGTCACGTCCTTCAGCAACGCCCGTGTGGATGAGCTTTGCAAAGAGTACGACAACGAATACGACGTGCAGCGCCGCCGCGAGATCATTCGTGAGATCGATGGCATCATCTACAAGCAGCAGCCCTACGTGCTCGCCTGGTATGGCCCCGCCCAGCGCATGGTGTTCTGGAACAAGTTCAGCATGCCCGCTTGGGGTTCGACAAAGACCGCCGACTACGACACGCTTCACTACACTTGGTGGGTCGACCCGGTCAAAGAGGCCGCGCTAAAAGAGGCGCTTGCGGATCCCTCGCTCACCATGGATCCCGGTCCCAACGAGAACCACTTCTGGCCGGATTGGAATAAGACCCACTAGAACCCGCCCATCTCCGACTCCGCTTGAATCCGGGACGCGCCACACGGCGTGTCCCGGCTGCGCACCTGCCGCACTTTCACCCCACCCCATCCCCCAAGGCCCATGGCTGCTTACTTCGCACGCCGTTTTCTCCTACTGATCCCCACGTTCTTGGGGATCACGTTCCTGGTGTTCACCATCACGCAGTTCGTCCCCGGTGGGCCGATCGAGCAGATGATTCTGAGCATGCAGTCTGCATCGACGGAATCAGGAGGAGGCACCCAACAAGGCGCCATTGAACTCTCGCCTGAGGCGATGGCGGCTTTGAACGAGCACTTCCACCTCGACAAGCCTTTCTATCAGGCTTACGGCATCTGGCTCTGGGAGCTGCTGCATCTCGACCTGGGGGAGTCCTTCAAGTACAACATGCCCGTCTCCGAGGTCATCACCGATCGCTTCCCGATCAGTATGTATTTCGGGTTGATAGGGTTCCTGCTCGCCTACATGGTCTGCATTCCGCTCGGTGTGATCAAGGCCGTCAAGCACGGTTCCAAGTTCGATATTGCCTCGAGCTTCACCGTCTTTGTTGGCTACTCCGTCCCCGGATTCGCATTGGGCGCTGTACTGCTCGTCCTGTTTGGTGGGGGCAGCTTCTGGGACATCGTCCCCCTGGGTGGATTCCGCTCGCCGGGTTGGGCCGACTACACGGTCTGGCACAAAATTACGGACCAACTGCACCACACGATCCTCCCTGTAATCGCGTACTCCGTTGGCTCTTTTGCATCGCTCACCGTCTTGATGAAGAACTCCCTCATGGAGAACCTTGGGCAGGACTATGTGCGCACCGCGTTCGCCAAAGGTCTTCCGGAGCGGACGGTGATTATGAAGCACGCTCTTCGCAACTCACTGATTCCCATTTGCACAGGACTCGGCCATGCCATCGGCATTGTTATGGCCGGTAGCTACTTGATCGAGAAGGTCTTCAACATCAACGGAATCGGCTACCTCGGCTACACGTCCGTTGTCGAGCGCGACTATGCCGTCGTCATGGGTATCCTGGTGATCAACACGCTTCTCGTCTTGATCGGAAACATTCTCTCTGACGTGCTCTACGTCGTCGTCGACCCCCGTATTCGCTTCAGCTAGGCCGATTCTATGAGCACTCCAAAAGACAAAAAAGCCGACAAGCCCCTCTCGGTATTCCAGCGCCGCTGGCGCAAGTTCAAGACCCTCAAGCGTGGTTGGTACAGCTTCGTCATCCTGATCTTCTTGTACACCGCCAGCTGGTTGAACCCGTTGTTCTTCAACAACGAAGCGCTTGCTGTCAGCTACAACGGTGAGATGCACTTCCCGATCTTCACCAGCCACATCGAAGCCCGTGACCTGGGTCAACGCAAGATTGGAAGCCCCGACTATCGCGCCCTGAAGTTGCAATTCGAGGAGGCGGATGAAGGCAACTGGGTCATGCTTCCACTTTATCCCTACGGCCCCTTAGAGAACCTTCTCACGGACCCGACGCTGGAGGGAATGCGGCCCCCCACCGCGCCCGACGGGAACCACTTCCTGGGGACCGACGATCGGGGTCGAGATGTGCTAACCCGTCTGGTCTACGGATTCCGGATCTCGATTACCTTCGCCCTGGGCATGGTGCTCCTGTCGTACCTGATAGGAATGACCGTCGGCGCGATTTTGGGTTTCTTTGGAGGCAAGATCGATATCTTCGGACAGCGCTTAGTTGAGATTTGGGCCGCCCTCCCCTTCCTCTACACGGTGATCATCATCAGCTCTATCATCCAGCCGACGATCAAGATTTTGATTCCTCTGCTGGCGATCTTCAGCTGGGTTGGTATTAGCTTCTACATGCGTGGCGAGTTCCTTCGCGAAAAATCCAAGGATTATGTTGCTGCGGCCATCGCGATCGGTGAACCCAACCGGCGCATCATGTTCCGCCACATCTTGCCGAACGCGCTAACTCCGATTGTCTCCTTCGCACCCTTCGCGATCGTCGGCGGTATCTCGGCGCTTGTGTCCCTCGACTTCTTGGGATTCGGGTTGCCCGCTCCTACGCCATCCTGGGGCGAACTTGTCAACCAAGGGGTCGGGCACATCTCCGACTGGCACCTCATCGTGTTCCCGCTCCTTGCCCTCTTCATGACGCTCCTCATGGTCGTCTTCATCGGTGAGGCCATCCGCGAGGCCTTCGACCCCAAGGTCTACTCCCGCCTCCGCTAAGTCATGACGAAGCCACTACTCGAGGTCAAGAACCTCCACACCTACTTTGATGTCGAAGGGCAGACCGCCAAGGCTGTCATCGGCGTCTCCTTTGACGTGATGCCCAACGAGTTCCTCGGCATCGTTGGCGAGTCCGGTTCGGGCAAGTCGGTCACATCACTTTCCCTGATGCGCCTGATCCCGGATCCTCCTGGACACATCGCAGCGGGCGAGGTGATCTTCATGGGCAAGGATCTCCTCAAGCTTCCCATCGAGGAGATGCGCAAGATTCGCGGACGCGATATGGCGATGATCTTCCAAGAGCCGATGACGTCCCTCAACCCCGTCGCGACGATCGGCAAGCAAGTTTGCGAGTCCGTGATTCTGCACGAGGCGCTCAACAAAGCCGAGGCGGAGGAGCGCGCCGTCAAAGTCCTGACACAAGTGGGTATTCCCGATGCCCGCAAGCGCCTCAAGGATTACCCGCACCAGTTCTCCGGCGGCATGCGTCAGCGCGTGATGATTGCCATGGCACTCATTTGCCAGCCTAAGCTGCTTATCGCCGACGAGCCAACCACAGCACTCGACGTCACGATCCAAGCGCAGATCCTTGACCTGATGAAGAACATCCAAACCGAGCGCCCCGGCAGCTCGACGATTCTCATCACCCACGACCTGTCCGTCATTGCCGAGACGTGTGACCGCGTGATCGTCATGTACGGAGGTTTGATTCAAGAGATGGCTACAACGTCCGATCTATTCCGAGATCCAAAGCATCCCTACACGCGCGGCCTCATGGGATCAATCCCCCACGAGGAGGATCGAGGCAAGCCGCTCTATGCGATTCCCGGGAACGTCCCCAGCATCATGGACTTCCCCAAAGGTTGCCGCTTCTGCACGCGCTGCGATGTTGTCATGGAGCGCTGCGAGACCGAAGAGCCCGAGCTGCGCGAAGTCTCACCCGGCCGCTTTGTGCGCTGCCATCTAGACAACCTAGGCACGCCCGCAGCGGCGAGCACGGAGGGCAACTAGCCATGAGTATTACTTCTAACAACAGCAAGCCCCTGCTGGAGATCAACAACCTGCACGTCCATTTCCCGATCTACGGCGGCATCCTTCGCCACAAGGTCGCGACGGTAAAGGCCGTGGACGGCGTCTCGATGAAGATTCAGCGCGGGGAGACGATTGGCCTTGTGGGTGAATCGGGATCCGGTAAGACAACGGTCGGCCGCGCGATCATCAACTTGCACCGCGCGATGTCACCCGATGTCGAGCTCGGCGGTGAGATCCTGTTCGATACGGGCGGAGGACAGGTCGACGTCAATGGGCTGGCGCGCGCCGAGATGCTTCCGCATCGCTCGAACATCCAGATGATCTTTCAGGATCCCTATTCGTCTCTGAACCCGCGGATGACGATTCAACAGATCATCGAAGGACCACTGATCATCCACGAACCGCAGATGTCTGCGGTAGCGCGGGAAGAGGTCGTCGCCAAGCTACTCGACCGAGTGGGCCTTCAGCCGAAGTACGCCGCGCGCTACCCCCACGAATTCTCCGGAGGCCAGCGCCAGCGCATCGGGATCGCCCGAGCACTTGCGACGCAACCGGCGCTCATCGTCGCCGACGAGCCGGTCAGCGCGCTCGACGTCTCCGTTCAGGCCCAGGTCATCAACTTGATGGCGGAGCTGCAGAAAGAGTTCGGCCTAACCTATCTCTTCATAGCCCACGACCTTTCAGTCGTCTATCACATCGCGGATAAGATCGCCGTGATGTACCTCGGCAGCCTCGTCGAGTACGGTACTGCGGAGCAGGTCTACAAGAACCCCAAGCACCCTTACTCGAAGGCGCTGATTTCCGCCGTGCCCAAGCCGGACCCCAATGGCAAACGCGATGGCCGCACGATCCTAGAGGGCGACATCCCCTCACCTCTGGCCAAGCCTTCGGGTTGCGGCTTCCGTACGCGCTGCCCGGTCGCCAAACCCGAGTGCGCCAAAGACATCCCCGTCATGCGCGACATGGGCGAAGGTCACCAAGTAGCCTGCCCCTTCGCTGAGTAGCAAGCCCCTTGTCCTTCGGCGCTTCGCTAGCGCCGGGGTTCGTGGGACGCCCGGTGGCGGCACCACGTTGCGTCGCTTGGCAATGCAGACTAGGAGCGACGCGTCCATGCCTGCGCGGAGTTCTGACGGTCCGCGACCCGTTTCTTTTCGTGGAGATGTCGAGGTCTCCCAGGTTCCTGGGGAGTCCTTGTGGGCATGCCCTGATCAAGGGACCCCTGCGTGGCCCGCAGCACCAAGACAATGCAGTGCTGCGGAGGTAGCCTTCCGGAACCAACACGCCGTCGGCCCTCGCGGGTAAATAATGTTCTCGGGGCTGAATAACACGGCCTACACACTCGCTGTCTACGCTTCGCAGCACGGGTCGCCCCAGTGCCACGCAAGACTCGCTTCCGGTTGGGCTGTCTAGCCTTGTCCGGACGGGTGATGTCCCCGTGGGACTCCAGTAGAAGTTTCAAACTCTCATCATTCCCTTCCTCCAAGCTTGGCCTGGCGCAAGTTGGTGCATGAATCAAACGCGAGCTGTATGTCCCCCACCCTACGAGTCTCAAGGCAACGACCGCAACCGACTTGGGCATGCCGAGCGCGTGCATCCGATTCAAGATTCTGCAAGCCAATACGGCCTCCACTTCTTGGGCCCTGGCATGCCTCGCACGAAGCTTGCCGCCCAAGGTCTGATTATGCCGGAAGAACGAATTCTCGACGCGGCCTTGACGATGGTAGCCAGACTCCTTCTTCCATTTCCCACGTCCCAGCATGTTCACTTTGAGCACGGTCTTGTCCCTCGCCGAGAGCGGTAGCTTCGATCGAAACACGACTGCTCGCCTCACTGGTGGCACGACGGCTATGGCGCCCCTTGCACCGACTGCGTCGTAGACCGCGGCGGTGTCACAGGCTGCGTCTCCAGTGACGGACTTGATGTCACCTTCCACCTGCTCGATCAACTCAACACCCGTTTTCGCATCGTCCACATTCCCGTCGGTCAAAACCTGCGCCACGATTTCGCCCTCTCCATTGACACCGATGTGGAGCTTCCTCCACCCCCGCTTTCCACGTTTTCCGTGTTTTGCCGCTGCCCATTCGCCTTGGCCGGCAATCGAGAGGCCAGTGCTGTCGACGATCAAATCGATGGGCTCAGTTGAGGCATTTGGTGTGAGGGCGATGTTGAGTTGGCGACTTCTACGCGAGAGCGTTGTGTGGTCAGGCGCGCCCAAGTCGAGGCCCATGGTGTTCAGCAACGAGCGCAAGAAACCCTCGGCCTGGCGGAGTGGCAACCCGTAGACAAGGCGCAGCGTCAGAGCCGTTTCGATGGCTAGGTCAGAGTACTTGCGTGGGGCACCACGCTTGCCGCTTCGCTTTGGAGCCCATGCGTCAACAGCGTCCTCCGAGATCCATAGGGTGATGTCGC
Source organism: uncultured bacterium (assembly GCA_937896235.1). GTDB lineage: Bacteria > Planctomycetota > UBA1135 > UBA1135 > CALBMX01. The sequence continues at coordinate 1,578 of CALBMX010000035.1, read as the reverse complement.
CGCGCTGAACTAGAGCCTTGTCATATTCAGCCCAGTTCGTGACGCGATAGGTGAGTGGCGCGGGGGAATCGCACCCCCACGCTCTCCCAGAACCGTGCGTCAATGTCTCCATTCACACGGCTCCTACCATCTAACCATTCAAGGAAACTCCCCCATCGACCAATGGGCAAACAAACCAGGCTCCTTGCGAGCGATCTCGCGAAGCCATCTTGTTGCCTTGCGATGGGAGCGTCGCCTCTTGTATTTCGTCCGCACCCACCGTACTAACCGCCTATTGAGAAGGCGGAAGGTCGGGTACAGGGCTGACTTGTAGTATTGGCCATAGTAGGCAATCCAGCCTCGGATCTTTGGGTTGTAGATACTGCCCAGGTCTTCGAGACTCTTGTCGCTCTTCCGGTGAATCTGCCAACGACGAATCTCCGCCGTGATGGCCTTGGCTGCCTTCGCGCTCACTCCTGGAGTGAAGCTGACGAAGTGACTGCCAGTGCGGCTGACTGCTTTTCTGGGGCGAAACGTGTACCCCAGAAAGTCAAAGCTGATGGGACGATGATTCTCGGTTCGGTTGCTATCCCGGCAGTAGACCAGTTTGGTCTTCTGGGGGTGAGCTTCCAGCTTGCATGCAAGAAGCCGCTCTTCTATCGAATGGCGGATAAACCGCGCCTCGGCCTCCGATCTGCAATGCACGACCACATCGTCTGCATAGCGCTCAAAAGGACAGAGCGGATAGGTATCCGCAAGCCACAGGTCGAGCACATGGTGCAGGAATATGTTCGCTAACAGAGGAGACGCGACCCCACCTTGTGGCGTTCCTTTGTCCCGAGGGACTAGGGTTCCGTCCGCTTGTTGGGTTGGCGCTTTCAACCACCGCTCAACATAGAGCAGTATCCACGGATTGTCCGTGTGCTTTCGCAAAGCACGCATCTGCCCAGCGTCAATTAGAAATCCTCGAGCGGGGAGTTCTAATTGTCGCTGGGCACGCATCATCAGGGCATGATCGATGTTGTCGAAAAAGCCCTTGATGTCGAGATCTACGACCCAGTCATACTGCCAGCATCGTTTGCGGGCTACGCCCACAGCATCGAGAGCTGACTTTTGCGGCCGATACCCGTACGAGTCCCGGTGAAACCGAGGTTCCACCACAGGCTCTAGGTACAGCTTCAACACCATCTGAGCAACTCGATCTCCCACGGTGGGAATACCAAGCGTCCTCTCCCCGCCGCCCGACTTCGGAATCTTCACGATTCTCACGGGAGGCGGAAAGTAGGCACCCGACGACATCCGATTCCAAATCTTGTAGAGGTTCAACTTGAGCCTCTTCTCGAAGTGCGCAATCGACACATCATCGACACCAGCGGCGCCCCGGTTTACCTTGACTTTCAGCCACGCATTCCAGACCGCTCGCTTAGAAATACAGAATGACTTCGTTTCAGTCATGGGCTCCTCCCGCTCGCGCGGTTGACCCTCTGCCTGAAACACAAATGGCATGGCCCCTTTGCTCCGGCTGCATTACACCGCCCTCATCGCTACTACGGACCATTCCGCCCCTGTGCCTCGCATCGGTACTCTGATCCTCGTGGG
>CALBMX010000034.1 GCA_937896235.1 uncultured bacterium | reverse complement strand
ATTAATCCCAGCCCCCTCACGACCGAAACCCTGATGCCCCCCGTACCGACAAGGCAACCGGACGGCTCAAGCAAAGCTCCCCACCCGCGCCCCGCGCGCCCAACTTCGCCCCCCGTACCGACAAGGCCACCGGACGGCACAAGCAAAGCTCACCACCCGCGCCCCGCGCGCCCAACTTAGCCACCCGTACCGACAAGGCCACCGCACGACTCAAGCAAAGCTCACCACCCGCGCCCCGCGCGCCCAACTTCGCCCCCCATACCGACAAGGCCGCCGCACGACTCAAGCAAAGCTCACCACCCGCGCCCCGCGCGCCCAACTTAACCACCCGTACCGACAAGGCCACCGCACGACACAAGCAAAGCACCCCACCCGCGCCCCGCGCGCCCAACTTCGCCACCCGCAACGACAAGGCCGCCGCACGACTCAAGCAAAGCTCCCCCCCTCGCGCCCCGCGCGCCCACCTTCCCCTAGGGCCCCCTTTGCCGTTTGGATGGTTTGGGTACGAAAAAACGGCCGGTCCCAAGTGGAACCGGTCGCTTTTTGATTGGACTCTTTGTTGGTGGGGGCTTCTATTCGCCCTGTAACAGCGCTGCTAGCTGATCGAAGTCTACCGAGGCGACCTCGTTGGGGTTGATGGGACCTAGGTTTTTGAACTTCTGAGCCTCTTTGTTTGAGGTCATCTCAATATAGGCACCCGTCGGGAACTTACCCCTCGTTTCGGTGCGCGGGGCTGCTTTCTGATTTGCCCTCTCTCCAACAATACCTTTCAGGCTAGCTGGAAGATCGTCGGGTAGGGCCTCGCGGCGCTCCAGGGCTATCTTGGCCTTGCGGCACACCTTGAGGGTGCGAGTCAGGTTGTCCTGAATCCGAGTTAGGCGCTCAATGTCGGGGGCATCCCCGGCGAGCGAGCGGCGAACTTTTGTACAGGCGACATCAAGGACAGCGATCAAGCAGTTTAGCTTGCGCATTACCTTCTCACGGTACTCCGGGGAATCGATGCTGTTGGCGTCGTCACTCGGGTTGCTGGAATCGTCGTAGTTCGGGGTCATTGGATGGAAAGGTCCGTTCTGAAGAAGCTGGGAGGGTTTCGATGGCGAGGCGAAGAGAAGGGGCGGGCAGTCGTTTGCTCCTTGGGCCAAATAAGAGTACCCCAGAATTTGGCTTAGGTCGGATTTTGAGCGATTTCCCCTCAAGTTCCGCGAGCCACACGCCCTGCGAACGAGCAGGGCAGCAAGCGACCCTAGTTAGTTGTCTGAGGTCTGCTAGGGCAGGGCTGATTCGACCAAAATCTGCAGGTCGAGCTGGGGAACCTTGCCCACAGCGATCACGCCATGGCCCAAGATGTCCCCCTGAAGCACGGTGACGGGTCCCACTCGATACATCTGTAGCTTCTCGGGAAGCTCTGCAGCATGTGGAGATGACAGGCTTCCTCCGGTAGCTATCGATTTTGGAGAAACCTCAAAACCGGAGTCCAGGAACAGGACGGTTTGTACACCGTCTGTGTACTCCATCTTGGCCCAGACCTTGCCATTTGGATCCTGAATGCGATAGGCGGCCAGGAAATGGAAGCCACTGTTGGGGAGAAGCTTTGGCGTCAGGGGGGTAAAGCCCAACAAAACCTCCGGGTTGGGAGCTCCCTGAAGAGCAAGTTCGGCGTTCCCCAGTTTGTGAAACGTGACTCCCGTGAGGCTGGGAGCAAAGTCCACCGACTCGTAGACCATTTTAGAGGTGAGGTGTTCTTCGCCATCGTATTCCCGATAGCTAAGGACAAGTCCTGTTGTGAAGTCCATTCCGACAACCCAATGCGAACTTCCATCCTTGCGGAGGATGTCGAGCTCAAGGCACGTGCGGCCAGCCACAACAATCGATTTGCCCCAGGACTTCAGCTTGTAGTTTTCCAAGAAGCTCGCCAAGTCGCGCACAAGGAAGTCACGATAGCGCCAGTTGAAGCCCTCGCGAGCCTTTTGTAGGTACAGGAACTCATCGTTAGGCACCGTTGCGCCAGAGATCACTTCAAGTGGGCGAGTCGAGAAATTCCCCTTCCCGTCCGTGGTGATCAGCTCTCGGAACGAGACCGCGTCACTCTTGCCATCTAAGTTGTAGAAAGAGTCCACCCGGCGCACACCTTCGTGAGCCGTATTGGACGGAGCTTTTTGCACTTGGGTTAGGACGTCGATGCCTTGACCGGCGCCTCCCAAAACCTGGGAGCTGCATGCAGCCAAGATAGCGAAGGCGCAAATGGCAAATATGCCAAGTGATCTAGATCGGGACAAGCTCACAGGCCACCCCCTTCCTGGCGGTCAACCTTGGGAGCCATTTGCATGCTATAAAGCATACCGCCCGCTAAATCCGAAGCCAACGACCTCGCAAAGGGACTCAGGTCTTCTAAGTTGGCGACCTCGACGATCTCAAAATGAAACTTGGGGGTCGCTCCGGCCTGGTATGCCGGGACCGAAACCCACACCATAATAGCCGCAGCGGCGGCCGTTCCCCATTTGAGAAGGCGAAGGCGAGGAGCGACGCTCTCGGACCCAAGCGAGGCCTGAAGTCGAGAATCTAAGGTTTCAGGGCTTCGACGACGGAAAAGTCCGCCGACAAAACGCCCGGTTATGGCCTTTTCGCTATCGGAGATTTCCTCGGAGAGCAGGCGGTCAAGCACCTTTGGAGCGACCAATCGGGGCAGATTCTCAAGAAGCTCAACCCATTTAGGAAGAGGAGCCTCGTTGGCGATTTGGGCTATCTCGAGAGCCAAGCGCGAATCGAGTTCAGCCGGTGCAACTTGGAATTCAAGGCCCCGCAAAGCACTCTGGAATGCGCCCGAGCCGAGTTGAAGGTCCTCGGCTAGGAGAGCTTCAAGGGGTGCAGGGGCCACGAGCCTGTTCATCGACCCCAGGACCCCTTTTACAACGAGGGTGTCCGCTCTCCAATCCTTGCAAGAATCGCACGATTCAGCATGCTCCGATTCCCCAGCCCAGACGCCATAAGCGTCGACTGTGCTTCCGAGTGCTTCGAGGAATTCCTCGCGATAGCTCTCGCAGTTTATGGGGTGGATGGAAGTCATTACAGTGGTTGGAAAAAACCTGTTAGCCGAGGTAGTGCTTGTGAAGGACGGGTGTCAGCTCCCGATCCATAACGGCATGGGCACGAGACAGACGGGACTTCACTGTGCCTAGGGAGATCTCCAGTGTTTCGGCGATCTCGTCGTAACTCAGGCTCTCGATATAACGGAGAACAGTAATTGCCCGCAGCTTCGGAGAAAGCCGGCTTATAGCTCGCTGAACCTCTTGCTCTAGCTCGCGGCGTGAGGCGACATCTGAAGGGAGCTCTGCAGAAACATCCTCAAAGTCAAACACGCCCACCTCGCCATCGTCGCCACCCATCACTGCATCGAGGGAAGCTAAGCGCCTAGAGCTCTGCCGACGCTTGAGGTCGATGCTGGCGTTGATTGCAATACGGTAGACCCAGCTAGAGAACCGGGACTGGAATCGGAAACCGCCCACCTTGCGAAAGAGGATCCCGAAGGTTTCCTGGGAGGCGTCAAGTGCGTCCGAGGCATTCCCCGTCACCCGATAACAAACGTTATAGACTCGATCCTTATAGAGCTCATAGAGTTGGCGGAACGGGCCCTCTAGCCCCTCAAGGGTTTGGGCTTGGCACGCCTCAATGAGTGCGGTGTCGGGATCTATCTTGGGAGCAGCCATTTACGCACCTAGGACGCAGGAGAAGTCGTTCGTGTTCCAAATGACTTTGCAACATTCTCCCGCAAGTGGGAGAACATAAAAAATGGCCCGTAGGGGCCGCGTGAATACATTTTCTATCCCAAGCGCGGGGAGATTTGCGCCATCTGAATCTTGAAAACGGGCCGCTAGCCGCCGATAAGCGCTAGTGGGTCGATCATCTCCACAATGGTGCCGGCCAAATTGTTGCAGTCTGGCGGACAGTAGGAGTCCGCTCCAATCGGGTCGCAGCTCGACGCGTCGATTTGTTGCTGAAGGATTGGACCAACAACGCCAATCGTGTGCAGATCCTGGACGCAGATCGACGAGGGGTTCCAGGCCAGCGGAAGGTCGGGACCATCCGAGAGTGGCCGGTACATACTTCCGGGTCCTGACCCACCAAGGGTTGGGACCACTTGGCAAACCACGCCATTGATTCCCGTCAAGTTGAGGGCTGAAACGTGAGTGATCGACGTTGCACCCGCTGGGGAGAAGGTGGCATAGATCCCTGTGCTCCCCAATGCCAAGAGTAGGTACTCGGGTATGGGGGTCTCGAGGACGTAGATTGAATCCGTGCCGTTAGAAGCGGGATGCACAGTCAAATCTGCGCCAACGAAGAACAGCATCGGATCGACGTTGTAGAGTTTCCCCTCGACAAGGGCGCCGAAAGTAACCGTGGTGCCGGTCAAGTCACCATTGGGGACATAGATGGTGGTGACTGCATGGAAGACACCCCCCTGGGCGCGACCAGTCATCGCGACAGCGGGTTCACTCAGGGCCGATGGCGCGCTGTAGAGGTCTGTGGGGTCGGAAGCCCGCGAGAACTCCTCCAAATCGGAGTACCCGTCACCATCGGAATCCACCACAAGCGCATTCGTACCGAGAATCATCTCCTGGACATCAACAAGGCCGTCCCCGTCGAGGTCCAAACTTGCGGTTGGCGCTGCAAGCAGCTCTGAGTTCCCCCCGAGGGTGTGCCCAAAGACGAACCCACCAGCCGCTAGGGCTAAGGTTGGGAACAACAGTGACATCCAGCCACATGAGGGATTCGGTTCGCGCATAGTTAAGTCAAACAAGCGTAGTTGGAGACCAGCGAGCAGACCCCGCCACCTCATATACACATAGACAGGATAGGGGTAACTCGGGAATTTGGTCAATGGTGGAATCCAGAAACCCGTAGGGCTCCCCTTCCCGGCGCCGGCAAGGGCCATCTCCTAGATCGCGGTTTCTCTCTAACTGGTACCAGATGCGGGAGTTACGGTTCAAATCTGCAATTCCAGCCGGATTCTTGTCGCGGCGCGTGAAGAGATCACTCCTTCGACTTGCCAGGAAGCACCTTGGGCCCCAAACTACCCGCCGCAAATGTGCGCCCGTAGCTCAGCTGGATAGAGCGCCTGCCTCCGGAGCAGGAGGTCACAGGTTCGAATCCTGTCGGGCGCACCATTCTTCCCTGCAGATCGGCCCCCAAGGCGAGCCCTTGGCTATCCCAATCGCTCCGTGGGATGTAACGCCGAGCTAAACTCGACGACCAAGACAGATGCCCCTGGCGGCCATTGCCAAGCCGAATCGTCGGCAGGCCCAACCTGCACCCCCCCGTAGCTGCGCCGGCTCTTTGACTCCAAGGAGCGCTGCTAGCCGTTCTTTGCGGCGTGCTGGAGGATCTCGAGAACTTGGGGGAACGTGGTGTCCCTTTGGAATCCCTTCATTTTTTCGAGTCCAGCACGCACGAAATTTTGGGCTAACACGGGATCGTCAAGCACGCGCGCAATGGCAACGCGGAGCTCGTCCGGGCTCTTCGGCCGCACGAGCAAGCCGTTGAACTCATGTTCCACCACCTCGGGATTGCCGCAAACTCCCGTGCAGACAATCGGAGTTCCAAGGGAGGCCACTTCGAGCAACGTGTGAGACAGCCCCTCGTACTCGCTATTGAGCACAAATAAGTCCGAGGCGCGAATGTACATAGGGATGTCTGCATGAGGCACGTTCCCAAGGAAGGTGACTCGGTCCTCGATGCCCAGCTCTTTGGAGAGGGCGCTCCACTTCTCCAAGAGCTCCCCGTCTCCCGCGACAAGGAGGTGTACATCTTCCGGAAGCCCCACCAGGGCACGTTGGATATAATCCACCCCCTTCCAGACCACCAGCCGACAGATCGTCAGCACGAACCGCTTCTCGGGGTTGAGGTTCAGCCCGGCGCGGGCCTCCTCTTTGGTTTCAACCACGTCTTCTACGCTTGGGCCGTTGTAGGCATTATGCACGCGCAGGACCTTCTCTTCGGAAAGGCCATAGCGCTCTATCGGAATCCAGCGCAAGAAGTCGGAACACGCGATAATGCGGTGTGCGCGCCTCCACCAGAAGAGCTGGACCGCCCGGATTAGCTTGACCTTGGCACCGTAGTCCTTGGTCTCGAAGGTCGTGATGCTGTCATCGCCTATCAGTCCAAACCGATGGCTGATCTCCCAAGCGCCGTCGACCATGATGCGAATCACGACTGGCTTGCGAGCGAGGCGTGCGCCAAGAACGTGGAACAGGGCAATGTGCTCCTGTACGTAGACGACATCTACCTTGCGCGCTTCGCGGAATACGAACCAAAACGCCTTGATATATCGCCACAGCAAATTGCCGCGGCTGATCGTAGTTACGTTAAAAGGAAGGCCCGAGACCTTAGGTTCCGAGCAGAACGCAAGAACCTCGACCTCGTGCCCCGCATCGACAAAGAAACGCGCAGCGCTTGGCACATAGACCGCAGGTCCGCCCAAATCCGGGGGAAAGACGGGGCTTGTGATCAGAATACGCATATCGAGAGCTAGTTTAAGGGGGGCCGACTATCCCTTCGAGGAGAACTCCAAGCGACCTTGATTATCTGTCCGCTCTCCACCGATGGATTGCAAGACCTCTGCCGTGATATCGCCCGTTGGGTAATCGCCGGTGAAGCACGCGTTGCAAAACTTCGTGACCTTTTCGTTCCCAGCGTGCGCCGCCGCATTCAGGCGATCTCGGTCGAGGTACATCATGTAATCGGCCTCAAGCTCAGCGGCGACCTGAGCCGCGTCACGACCGCTCGCAACAAACTCAGTCTTAGTCGCCATGTCAATACCGTAGGGGCAAGGGGCCACCAGGGGAGGGCTACAAGAGGCCAGGTACACTTTTGATGCGCCCGCGTCGCGAGCCATCCCCACGATGCGCTTCGCGGTGTTACCCCGGACTACGGAGTCGTCGACGAGAAGAACGTTCTTGTCCTTGAACTCAAGGGGGATCGTATTCAGCTTGCGGCGAACCGAGTTCTTGCGGTCCTCCTGATTGGGCATGATGAAGGTGCGCCCAATGTAGCGGTTCTTCACGAGTCCTTCGCGGTAGGGAACGCCCAGCTCGGTAGCCATGGCGAGTGCCGCCTCGCGCGAGGAATCCGGTATCGGAATCACAACATCCGGCATGGGGGCGCCGGTCTCGCGCCACTGGTGCGCCATCGCTACCCCAGAGCGCATGCGAGTCCTGTAGACGGAGATTCCGTCAATCATGGAGTCGGGGCGTGCAAAGTAGACCATCTCAAAAATGCACGGACGGTGCTCTTTTTCGACGAGCTTGCGGCGGACGACTTTGCGATCCTTACCGACGAAGACAACCTCGCCTGGACCAACATCAAAGGTACGCTCGTAACCGATCACGTCGAGGACGACACTTTCGGAGGTCACGGCAAAGCTCATGCCGCCCTCGCTCAAGCGCTCGCCAAAGACCATGGGCTTGATGCCGTAGGGGTCTCGGAAGGCGATCATCCCAACATCGGGCATGGACATCACGACCGAGTAAGCCCCCCTGACCTTGCGATAGACTTCGGACACACTGTGAAAGACGTCTTCCATGTCCACCATGTGACCTGCGCGAACTCGCTCGCGAAGAGCCGACGCGAATACAAACAAGATGACTTCGAGGTCGCAGGAGGAGTTCAGCCGCGTCCCGGTGCTCTGGAAGTACGTCTCCTTCAGCTCCAAGAAGTTCGTGACATTTCCGTTGTGCGCCATCGCGATGCCAACAGGAAAGGTCAAGTGAAACGGTTGCGCGTCGTCACCTGTGCCGGTCCCCACGGTGGGATACCGAACGTGCCCGATGCCCAAGTTTCCTCTAAGGCGGCTCATGTTCTTCTCGTCGAAGACGTCACGCACCATCCCGAAGCCCTTCTTCACGTGGAATTGATCTGTGAAGGTCGTGATCCCCGCCGCGTCTTGTCCACGGTGCTGGATCGCCAAAAGGCCCTCGTAAATCTCAGTTGCCACATCGGTGCCGTCTGGCCCGTAGATCCCAATGAATCCGCACATAAGTCAACTTCCCAATTTCGGGGGTTCTTAGCTACTGCGGGCCATCGTCAGACCCGCTAGGCGCAAGAGGATAACGAACTTGGGCCGGGGTTGGCAGGTGTGGGCCCCGCAAGTTGCTCTCGCGTGAAGAAACACAGCGCTTAGGCGCGCGATTCGATCAGGGAGACGATTTCCGCTGCGGCTCCTTTAGGGCAGTGCATCTCCACCTCGTGGCAGTAGGAGTTCCCCTTCTCTGAGTGCTCGTAAAGAGGGTCGTAATAGTCCTCCAAGAGGACCTGAACCAGCTTGCGGTCGGCCTTCGCGTCCAGCAAAGAGGTCAGCGCGCCCTTCCATTTCACCGGCCCTAAGCGCGTTTCAATAAAGGGAAGGTGGAGGCGCAAGGCCGCTCGGTTTCCGTCTTTCTCCAGGTAGTCTTCGATCAGCACATCGATGCGCTTCTCCATGTCCGCACGCAACAGGATATTTGTCCCAGTCTGCAGCGAGTTCCAAATCGGTTCCGGCAGAATGCGGTCGCCGATTTTACGGCTCTCGCCCTCGTAGACAAGCGGCCCAGCGGGAGCCAAAGCGGAGAGCCTACGGAGGCGTGCCGCGATCCGCGTCTCAAAGTGCTTTTGCGTCACGGGCTCGAGCCCAACCATCCCCAGGATGGAAGAGCGGTGGCCGGCCATAAGCTCGAGGTCTATGGTCCAGTCCGGGCGCAGCTTCTCAATCTCTCGAAGAACGAGCGTCTTGCCAGCACCCGTGTAGCCGCGAATCACGTAAGCCGCAGGTGCTCTCCAGGCTGCAATCTCCTTGGCCACCTCTTTGCGATACCCCTTGTACCCATGTACAACGCCAACGGCGCGGTCGAAACCGCACATGCGCAACAGGGCTACCACGCTAAGCGAGCGCATGCCTCCACGCCAACAATGCAAGATAACGGGACGCTCGGGCATCTGCTCGATGGGTTGCACACTCAGCGTCTGGGTCAATGCATCGATCCCAGTGGACGTAATCTCAAGCACCTTCGCCCCCAGATCCACGTCGGGCAAGCTCCAACCGGACGCTGCTGCAATTCCACTAAAGAGTGCGCCGATGTTTTTGCGAGCCAACTCGCGCCCCTCGGAAAAGGCCTTATCGGGAGATTCGCGCTTGTAGAGTGTTCCGATCAAGGCGCGCTCAACGTCGTCGAAGAGCGGCAAGTTGACAGCCCCAGGCATATGGTCGTCTTCGTATTCACCAGGGCTGCGCAGGTCGATAATGGTGCACTCGCCCGAGCACTCGCCAAACCCCTCACCATTCCCGATGCAGCGCAAAACCTGGGCCGGACTCGCTGTTGGAACCGCTGTCGGAGAGAGTTCAGTAGACATGCCGAGGATTATCACCGTTTGCGTCGAGGGATAAACGGCGAAGGGCGATTTTCAGGGCCAACGAGCGAATCCGCTGCAACCTTTTGTGCTGAGAGCCCGCTCTAGCGGAGACGGTCTCTGGCGATCGGTTGCCGACGGCCGTCTTCGGGGGGGCCACCCGCCCTAGGCTCGCGCCTGTCGAATTTGGGTTCCTCGCGTTTGGGTTCCTCTCCCTTGGGGTGGGGTCCAAGTCCCCGGCGCTCGTGGACAAAGCGCAAGAGAAACTCAACGAAATCGCCATCGCCACGTTTGCTGACTTGGTTGCTGTCCTGCTCTGAAAACCAAACCCGGCCTTTCAGGAAGGCTGCGGCCCGCTCCCTCAGCTGAGCATCAATCTTTGCGCGCCGCTCCAGAAGGGGCAAATCCTTGCAAGCCAGGCGGTCCACCAACGTCGGCCGGAGCAGATCCCCTAGCTCCCGGATCTCTCGCTCCTCCAGAGTTGGCGGCTGTGGTTTCCCCTTGCGCGAATCCCCCTCTCGCCCCCTGTCTCCCCTGGGGCGACCGTCGGGACCAAGAGGCCGTGGTCCACCCGGAGGGGGTCCACCGACTCCGCCGTGGCCGCGCTCAGCCCCCTGGAATCCCTGGAAATCAAAGCCGAAGTGCTCGTCAAAGCCCGCCTTGCGGCACGCCTTAAGGAACCCCTCAACGGACGGCTCCGCCTGGAGTTCCACCCACTTCTCCTGGTTGATCCACTCGGGCAGACCAACCTCCAAAACCAGCTCCTCGATCCGCTTGCGCTTTATCTGTAATGCTTGGATGAGTAGCTCCTCCCCGGAGAGCGCCATCAATTGTCGCTCCTCATCCGGGGTCAAGTGACCCATCTCGCCGTAATGTTTCACGACCTTGTCGCCCAGCTCATCGCGGAGCCGGTCCCGCATGGAGTGGAAGGGACGCGGAGGCCCCTCGCCCCTCTCGAACATCTCTTCCACGAGGTGTCGAGGTCCCTCTTCGAGGGAAGCGCGGATCTCTTCGCCCGCACGGCGGCGCTGGGTGATCTGGTGATCACGAAGAATGCGGGAGCGCTCCTCCTGTGGGAGCCCGCCCAACTCCTTGCGAAGCTTGGGGTCTAAGCGAGCCTCATAGTCGAGTCGCTGCTTCGCCAACTCTGCCGCCCGCCTTGTTAGCGCTTCGCGATCTTCGGGAGACAGCTTGCGAAGCGCTTCAAAACGCTCGCTAAGAACCTTGCGCTCATCGTCCGTCATGCGCTCCCAACGCTGCTCTGGGGTCAGCTCTTTGGGGCAATCGATATCACCGTCTTTCTTGGGCGCACCCTTCTCCTGGACCTTGCCTGCAGCAGGCCTTGGGACTTCCGTATTTTGAAGCGTAGCGCCCGCGCCCAAGCACAAGGGGGCCGCGAAAAGCAGGAGGGATAGAAATGGAATTCTTGCGTTCACGGCTCAGCCCTCGTCGGACTCCAAGATGGGTTCGCCTTCCGCTGTATCAATCATAAAAAGGAGCTCGGCGTCAGCCTCATCGAGAGAGCCTAGGAGAACGTCGATGTCTTCCGACATGAGCAGCTCCCAATCCTCCAAAACATCAAGGGATGCCAGCAAGCTTCGGTTGGGGGCTGTTTGTGCTTCCAAGACCTCAATCTGATCGACGCTGCTGTTGGACGCATCATCGACAGTACCCTCCACATCGAGCCCAGCCACATTCTCATTCGGCTCATCGCGCTCCGGGCGACCGTGAGCCGCGCTCTCTTGAACGAGACCTTCGCGTCCAGCCCCAAACCCGGTCAGCTCTTTCTCTGAGCGGAACCGCCATGCGCCAAGCACGATCGCCAAGGTTGCCGCGACTGCGGCAACATAGCGGAGCGCTCGAAAGTTTGGTCGCAACTTTGTGGCTTGGAGCGTTCCCGCCCGCTGGCCGTCCAGCCCTTTTAGAATGTTCTCGGCGAGATCAATGGGTATACGTGGAGCCGACACTAGGTCGAGCAGGGCGTCCAGGGCGAGCTCGCTCTCCTCGCGAACTCCATCCAGAACGCGCGCAGACAAACCCAAGGGAGCGACGGGGTTCGGCACAAGCTCTAAAAGGGCGTCGAGTGAATCCATGTTGCCCCTTTCGCGCGCGGTAGAAACTCCGGCGAGAATGCGACGGGCAAGCCCAGCGGGGATTTCTACAGAATCGCCCGTCGTGAGAACCCCATCAAGGTCGGCATATTCGGCCCCGCGTTGCCTGCGCTCCGTAGCAAGTAGGGTCAAGATGCGCTTCGCAAGCCGCTTCGGAAGGATCGGGACAGGCAGAGACGCGAGCACCTCTTCCAAGGCCTCTTCTGTCTCTAGCAAATCGCGACACTCGCCACAGGTGAACAGGTGTTCGTGCCAACTAAGCGGGCGAACAGCCTCCGGAGAGGGCGACTCGCCACGCAACCCGCCCTCAAGGGCGTCGCGCAAACGGTGCCGGAAGTCTTTGCAGTTCGCGTTCATTCGACCTGGCTCCGCAAAAAGGGCTCAAGCACAACGCGAAGGTTCGTGCGAGCGCGATGGACCATCGACTTGATTGCCTTCTCGGACGAGTCGAGGATCTCGGCAATCTCGCTATAGGGAAGTTCGTCGTATTTGGCGAGGATTAGCGCCATGCGCTGCTGTTCGGGCAGATCGGCGATGGCCGCGCGAACGGCGCCAATGACGTCTTGGTTTTCAAGGAAAGAGGCGGGGTCGAGCGCTCTTTCGTCGATAATCCGGTCTCCAAAATTGTGCGCCTCGTCACCCTGGGGGCCCCTCTGATCAAGGGAGAGGTGGCGACGCGAAGCCGAGCGGGCGCGCTCGTTTGTCGCTATGTTGAAGACAATGCGGTAAAGCCAGGTCGAGAACCGCGCTGTGGGTTGATAGCGTTCGCGAGCCCGCAAAACGCGTATGAACACCTCTTGAACAAGGTCCTCACGCCGGGGGGATTGTCCTAAAAAGCGAGTCAGCAGGGAGTAGACGCGACCCGAATAGGCATCCACAAGGCGGTCGAACGAGCTCTCGTCACCACCTTGCCATGCCAACATCAGGGCCGCCCCCTCATCTGTTGGCTCCGTTCCACGATTGCTACTTGTAGGCTTCACCATCACTTCAACTATCATCGGGCGCTGAGGTTTCGAGCTTAACGACATTAATGGCAGCCATGACTAGTGGAGCTTCCTCGCCCTAGCAAGCGGCCAGACAACCCGCGTTGGCCGGCCAATGATGGACTCCGCTCGGATAGGCCCCCACAGCCGACTATCAGCGCTCTTTGCACTATTGTCGCCGAGCACAAAATACTCATCTGGCCCTAGGACAAAGGGCGCCTTTACACCGTAGTCACCCACCGGAAGCCAAAACAGGTCCCGAGAGATCTCTACTCGGCGCACGTCCATAGTCACCGCTTCGCCGCCCAAGGCAACACGAGAGGCAACACTGCGCACGGGCGTTAAACTTGGAGTCAACCGCGCCCCCAAATAGGGAGTATTTGCCTCGTAGTCGCAAGTGACCTCCGCAAGCACGCGGCCCTCTTTGTCAACTAGACTGGCGTGCAAGCGGTTGTCACCGTTCGAAAAAGAGAGCCGCAACCACTCCGGATCTTCGATCTCTCCTGGTGACGGCAAGAGGGGGGGCCGGCCTCCGAAATCGACGACCGTCGCCCCCAAGACGTCACCTGGATTGCGCTCAATCCGCAAGCTGTACCCCATGAAGTCTTGGTTGATTTGGAGGATCGCCTCAAACGAATCCGCCTGCTCCACCAGCCGCGCCCGAATGCGACCGCCCCGACCCGTTCGCCTCAGGCGGAAATCAAACGCCAAGGAGGCGTCATTCACATCGTGAGTACCCTGAACAGACTCGCCCTGACCGTCAAGATAGCTATCACGCAGCTCCTCCGAGTAGCGCATCATGCCGTACTCCCGGCCAGGGGCAAGCTCGAATGCGTCCAGCTGAATCTCGGCGTCGGCGTCGTCATCAAGTACGACCCACGGATAGTCGGGGGTTACGACTCCTCCCGTTGCGGCCCGGAAATCAAATGCGTCGGAGAGTGCGGTGTCTGAGCTGCTAAATAGCCTAACCGGGGGCGCGGTATCACCAAGTTGGCCCGCGCGCTCTGACCCAATGATCAGGTCTCCACCGGAAAGTTGAAGGCGGTCTCCGGGAAGCCCTCCAACACGCTTCACGAGCGGGGAGCCTCCGCCCCCTCGATCGATCACTACAAGGTCATAGCGCTTTAGCTCCCCTGTGCCCCAAAACTGAACAAGAACGCGCTCGCCGTCACCGTGGATCGTCGGCTCCATCGATGAGGTCGACACGTGGTAAGGCCGAATTATAAAAGTTCGAAGCCCGAGCACTCCAACAAAAAAAACGAGTGCGCCGACACCCAAGCCGATCCGCCGCTTCCGCCTCCTCTCTCCCTTATTGAAAGTCATTGTTTTGGCGAGTTGAGAAGCTAGCCCGCGGAGAAGAGGAGCAGGTGTGCGGACAACATAAAAATGCCGATCCCACTTATGTCCGACATCGTAATCAAGAAAGGACCCGCAACGATGGCTGGGTCGATTCCCATTCGCCGACAAAACATGGGGATCGAAGAGCCAAGCACGGACGCCCAAGCTACAGCCAAAGAAACGGAAAGGCCCACGGTCAGCCCAAAGACGGCGTTGTTCTCCAGGTGCGACTCCATGGTGCCGGAGATTAGCGCGGTTCCAACGCCACAGATCATTCCGATCAGAAGGCCGGTCAAGACCTCACTGACAAACACGCTCGACTCGCGGTCTGGCGTAACCTCTCCAGTCGCAAAAGCCCGGACAAGGATCGTAGAGGCTTGGATTCCCACGTTTCCCGCCAAGCCGATGATGATCGGAATGTAGCGCAACACGTCGGAGTTGAGACTTCCCGATTCGCCCCCTACACCCGGCATGGCCAACCGCAAGATAAAGGCCGTTGCTAGGCCACCAACTACGGTCAACAGCTGAAGCGGCAGGCGTTGGCGAACACGTACGAGTACGGGTAGGTGAGTCTGTTCGCCGGTCGAGGTACCGACGATGCGTCGAATGTCCTCTTCCGCCTCTTCTTCGAAAACCTCGGCCGCGTCGTCGCTTGTGACCACTCCGATCAGGGCACCCCTGACGTCGACAACCGCAAGAGCTTGCAGGTTGTAGCGCGTCACCATGATCGCCACTTCCTCTTGATCCTCACTAGCAAGGGTCGTCACCGGAATCTCGGACATGATGTCCCGAACCGGCGTATGAATCGGCGTCGTAATCAGGTCGCGATCGGAAATCCAACCCAGGGGGAGGCCCTGTTTGTCGACAACGAAGATTCCGGCCTCTTCATCGATCGTGCGCTCGTCTTCTTGTCGGAGCTCTTTGATGGCGTCGCCGACCCGTGAGTCGGGGCCCACGGTCGCGAAGTCGGTCGTCATCAAACCGCCCGCGGTGTCGGGCGCAAATCCGCGCAGACGGCGGAGGTCGTTCGCGCGCTCCACTTCAACACTCGCGTAGACCTGTTCGGCGACGTGCGGTTCGACGTAAGTCAGGAGGTCGACCACCTCGTCCACCCCAAGAAACGCGACGACATCGATCAGCTCGCCCGGCGAGAGCAGCTGCACAATCTCCGCCTCGACCTTGTTGGTGGCGAATTCAAAAATGTCCGCGCGGGCCTCGGTGTCCAAGGCGCGGAAGACCGCCGTCACGCTGGGACCGGAGTTGTACTGCATCCACGAAGCCAAATCCGCGGCGTGTAGCTCCGCCAAAAACGCGGGAAGCGCCTCGGGTGAGTTCTCGATCAGGTCCGCGAGGGTGCGCAGATCTTCTTCGTTGTTGCGGTCGGTGTTTGACATGGTGTACCCGCACGATATCCGGATTGACTGGAAGGACTAAGGGTCAGACCCGGGTTCTTCGCAGTTAACGCAAAGAAGGCGCCCATAGTGGGCGCCTTCTAAAGTTAGAGCCTCGAAAGTTGGATCAGGGAGTCGCGACGTATCCGATCAACGCAAGTGCGCCATACACATCGCCGATTCCAATGGGCTGGGAGCAGCTGGCGTGGAAGGTTACAGCCTGCAGCAAGTTGCCGGCGGCGTCAGTCAGCTCAACGTTCATGCTGTTGTCGAGTTTGGTCACTCCGGCCGCTGAGGTTTTGACCCAAAAAGAGTCTCCTAAATTTACGTCGGCATCAAAGTAGACGTCCCCATGACTGCCAAAGGCGCGCGCGTGAACGGTGGCGGCAAACGCTGGATCGCCGGTACAAGTTGCCTTCGTAGAGTCCTGTCCGTGGCTGCTCGCGCTGCAATCCTCACCGGTATACCGGAACTCCAACTCAATCGGCTTGCCGTCTGCGCAGCCGTCGCCGGCACTAGCTGTTTGCGGACAGATCGGGCCGTTATCCTTGCTATCGGCCGCGATCACGAAAAAGTCCCCGAAGGAGAGTCCTGGGCCAATTGGTTTCGAGCAGCTGGTGTTGATTTCTGTACTGACAGCGCCATCAACCAGGATGGAAAGGATCTTTCCGAGCTTGTTGCTCTTGCCGGTGCCATTGATGGAGATGACGTCAAACGGCTGAAGGCTTCCCGAAAAATAGGTGTTCTTAACGGCGCCGCTCTTGTCGAACTCCACCGCCTCGACGAATCCGGCGGTTTGGCCTACATAGCGCATCGTCATGAAGACAACGCCGCCTAAGCAGTCACTACACGCACCGCAGTTACCATAATTGTCGTTGATTTGAAGGACGACACTGTTCGAGGCAGAAGGAGTCGCTGTGGCGAGGTCGATCGACACTCCCTGAACGTGCAGGGGGGGCATCGAGGTCAAGATCGCCAACAGATCGCAAGTCAGGCCACAGGGCAAGTTGACGGACCCCGATGCTGGTAACAAGAGGGGCATAATCATGAATTGCGGCGAGAAAGCAATGTCAAGAATGAGGCCCGGGAGGGGCTCGGAGGGGCCGCCGATGGGGTCGAAGAGAATAAATCCAAATTCACCCGGTGTGCCGGAAACCTGAAAGTTAATCGATTCGTGAAGGGCGTACTCCGGTTGGTCCAAAGACAGTATCCAAGGAGTGCCTCCAGCAAGTGCCGGAGGGGAAGAGAGCGCAAGAATGGCGAGAGCCGATGCGAAGAAATTGGGGATGTTCATCGTTGAAATCAGAAGGTGTACGTTCAAAATTCGCCCATTCTTGGGGCGTTCACGAGTTGGGCGATCCATAAACCGTATCCCGTATGGCGGCTGGTGTTGTGGAATTTTCCGACATCTTGGCCCCTCCAAAAATGCCCTCGCTGGAGATTTCGAGGGCCACAGTCAGGAAGCAGTGCGTCCACCGCCCCAAGAGAAGCCGTACAATGCTGCCGACCTGCCGTCGGCACCTATTTTTCAAGCATATCGACATGACGAACCTCGACGAAACCAAACTCATCTACGACTGGAATACGCCATACGCCGAGTTGGCGACCGAGATTCAGTTCGACGACGAGACCCTGCGCGACGGCCTGCAGAGCCCATCGGCGGTTGAGCCCAGCTTAGAGGACAAAATTCGGCTCATTCACCTGATGGATGACCTCGGCATCCACACTGCGAATGTGGGCCTACCGGGTGCCAGCCAGCACGCGCGCGACCACATCGCAGCCCTGTGTCGTGAGATGGAGTCCCTTGCCATCACCCCGAACGTTGCGTGCCGCACGATGATCAGTGACATTCAACCCGTCGCGGACATGGTGCAGACCTTGGGTTCCCCCGTCGAAGTCTGCGCGTTTATCGGCTCTAGCGGCATTCGCATGTTCGCCGAGGGGTGGGATTTTGAGAAGGTCCTGGGACTTGCGAAGTCTGGTGTGGAATTTGCCCATAAGGAGGGTCTACCCGTCATGTTTGTGACGGAGGACACTGCACGCGCAAAGCCGGAAGAGGTCGATGCACTCTATCGGGCCGCGATCGAGGCTGGCGCAAGTCGCCTCTGCATTTGCGACACCTGCGGCCACATCACGCCGAGCGGTACGAAACGTTTGGTCACCTTCGTCAAAGGCATCGTTGATGACATGGGCGTTGACGTCGGTATCGACTGGCACGGGCATCGCGACCGCGGGCTCGGGCTCGCGAACTCCCTGGCGGCCATCGAAGCCGGCGCCACGCGCATCCACGGAACAGCACTCGGCATCGGCGAGCGCGCGGGCAACACGGAGATGGACCTGCTGCTCGCGAACCTCAAGCTCAACGGCTGGATCGACAACGACATGGCGCAGCTTGGCGAGTACGTGCACCTCGCCTCGGAGACCATCGGCTCGCCGATCCCCCACAACTACCCGATCTTTGGCAAGGACGCCTTCGAGACCGGCACTGGCGTCCATGCCGCCGCCGTGGTGAAGGCCTTCAATAAGGGTGACCACTGGCTTGCGGACCGCGTCTACTCGGGCGTGCCCGCGGGCATGTTTGGCATGGAGCAGTCGATCAAGGTGGGCCCCATGAGCGGCAAGTCCAACGTCGCTTGGGTGCTGGAGAAGAACGGTGTACAAGCCACGGACCAGCGCATTCAGCAGGTGCTTGAGGCGGCGAAGAACTCCCCGCGCATGTTGAGCGACACCGAGGTCTTGGCGGCCGCCCACGGCTAGGACTTGCGGCGCTTGCGGCTGGGCGATCGCCCGGCAGCAGCCCTAGTTCGCGAAGCTGCCGAGGGCGCGGCGGATGTGCATCATGGCCTCGGCCGCGGCCACAGGGCCGCGGTGGCTGTCCCGTGAGAGCTCGACGGATGCGACACCGTCGAAGTCCGCATCCACAAGGCAGCGCAGGGCTTCGCCAAGATCGAGCTCGCCCTCGCCGAACATGCGGTGGTTGTGAATCCCGTCCTTGATGTCGTCCAGGTGCACATTCACAAGGCGCTTCTTCCAGGCCTCGACCTCGCTCGGGATCGAGTCACCGGTCACAAGGCAGTGGCCGACGTCCAGGGTTAGGCCAAGCTCGTCTCCCGAGCAGCCCAGGCGCTGCAAGAGCTCGCCGTAACCCTTGGTGCGTGCCACGAACATGCCAGGCTCTGGCTCAAGGGCGATGCGCACACCCGTGCCCTTGGCGTGGCCAAGCAGCTGCTCTATGCCCTCGCAGAGAAAGCGCCAGGGGCGCTCGCAGTTTGTGCCGGGATCGGGGTCGCCGGTGCGCTCGCGCCAGTCCGCCACGACGCCCTCCGGGGCCGCGCCGCTCCACACCGAAACCACCGGCGCACCGAGTAGCGCCGCCAAGTCCACGCAGCGCTTAAGGAAGTCCACGCGCCGCGCGCGGTCCTCGGTCCCGAGCTCGAGCAGCGTGGGGAAGTGCTTGCGGCTTGGATCCAAGAGGTAGCGTGAGCCTGTCTCAATCACGAGCTCGACACCATGGTCATCCGAAGCCAAGCGCAGCTCGTCCACATGGTCGCGCTGCAGGTTGTAGGGATCCAAACAACCTGGGTCCGGTGTCAAGGCTAAGGCCTCGTAACCCAGCTCTGAAGCCACGCGCAGGGCGTCGATGGGTCGGTGATGGGAGAGCCCGTTCGTGTTGTAGCCGATGCGGTACATGGGCGAATCCTAACAAGGCGCCCCGTTCTTCGCTGCACCTTCACAGCCAAGTTGAGCCCTTCGTGCTATCTTCCCGCCATGAGCAACTCCAACACCTCCATCGCAACCTTCGGCGCCGGCTGCTACTGGTGCGTCGAAGCCGTCCTGGTCCAAGTTCCCGGCGTCCTCTCCATGAGCGCCGGCTTCATGGGCGGCCACGTCGACAGCCCAACCTACGGAGCTGTCTGCGCGGGCACCACGGGCCACGCGGAGGTCCTGGAAGTCGAGTTCGATCCAAGCGTCATCTCCTACCGCGAGCTGCTCGGCTGGTTCTGGAAGCTGCACGACCCGACGACGCTTAACTTCCAAGGTGCGGACGTGGGAACCCAGTACCGCTCGGCGATCTACTTCCACGACGGGCAACAAGAATCGGACGCGACCGAGTCGCTCAAACTGGCCGATGCATCCGGTGTCTTCGCGAACCCGATCGTCACCGAGATCACCGCGGCGAGCACGTTCTATCGCGCGCAACAGGACCACCAGGACTACTACCGCCAGAACAAGAACCAGGGCTACTGCCGCATGGTGATCCAGCCGAAGCTCGAGAAGCTCGGGCTCGAATACTAGAGCGCGCGTCTCTCTGGGCGCGAGTGCCTAGTCGATCGCTAGCGCTCGACGCGCCGCGCAATCATGCGCTGGTTCGATGTGCGCGCGCCGAAAAGCATGCGCAGCTTGTCGAGTAGGATCAGCGGGGCGAGTAGCAGGGGATTCTGGTAGTCGTAGAACTTGAGCGTCCGCGCGCCCTTGCCGCGCACGAGGGCCGAGTTGTAGAAAGAGTTGATCCAGAAGGACGTGCTGATTAGCGGCGTACTCGAGACATGCTCAAAGCCCGCATTCGTGAGCAGCTTGCCCAGTGTGCTTGGGGTGAACAGGGTCCAGTGGCGTGGGATGTGGTAGCCGCCCCAAAGTCCGTCTCGATAGATGGACTCATCCAGACCCGCAACGTCGGGAGTCTCCACCACAAACAGCCCACCGGGTGCCAGCAGGCCGCGCACCTTCTCCGCCATCTCGTCCGGTGCGGATACGTGCTCGACGACTTGGAAGAGAACGATCATGTCGAACTTCTCTCCACCGGGATCATAGTCTTCGAGGCGCGTAAACTCAGCGTGGATACCGCGGGCTCGCGCACGCTCAACGGCCTGCTCGTCGATGTCGATACCGAAGAGCTCCCATTGCTCGGGACCGTAGTCCGCAAGGGCCCCAAGGAACCGGCCGTCGCCGCAGCCCACATCTAGGATGCGCTTCTTTCCGCTGCCGAGAGCGCGCTCGAATGCCTTCGCTTTCATCGCCTCTAGCTTGCGCCGAAAGAAGGTCACGAGTCCATTGCTGCGCTGGGACTCGTCGAAGGAGTAGTAGTTCGAGGGGTAGATCGTGCCCAGCTCGGACGTGGCCGGACGCGGGTTCAAGTACACCAGCTCACAGCCCTTGCACTTGACGTAGTGCCACTCGTCGCGGGATGTCTTGTACTCGTAGTCAAAGCCCTTCGCCACAAGCTCGGAGTCCGTGCCGCCGCACACGCAGCAGGTCACCTCTTCCTTGGCGATCGTCTGGGCAATGCTCTCGTCGGCTAGAAATGCCGGGCGCTTGGGCTCGCTCTTCATGACGTCTTTGACCTTGGGAAGATCGGCACGCCGCGGCTCTCGAGGAAGTCGCGCTTCAGCTTGAAGGCGCGCGGGTAGCGGTGCCAAGGAAGCGTTGGCCAGATGTGGTGCAGGCCGTGGTAGCTGTGGCAGATCGTGAGCGGCACGAGCCAAGCTTGGGTGTAGATGCGCGTGTCGTGGAAGCGCTCGGCGGGCAGGTCGCGGTGGGGCAGCACGTTCACGTACCAAGCGTGGATCCACATGGCGAATCCCTTGGGCAGGATCCATGCGAACAGAACCGCCAGGGGTGAAGCGAGCCAGATGCCCAGGCCGAGTGCGACGAGTACCAGCACGAGTAGGAACCGATCGAGGTTCACCTCCCAAGCCGGGCGGCCGCTGCGGTCGACGATCTCCACGGCGCGCTTGGCGCCCTTCGGATAGCGGAACGGCAGGGACCAGATCGAACCTTCCAGGAACCAGAAGTCCGGGTCGCGCTCGGGGTCGTTGACGAAGTCGTGGTGTAGGTTGTGGTCGCGCCGAACGGTGAAGTACGGGATCATCGCGGGCCATGCAGTGAGTGCGCCGAGCACATCGTTCGCGGCCCTTGCGCGGAAGACGGTTCCGTGGGCCGCCTCGTGCCAGATCGTGAAGGACATGTTCAAGAAGAACGTGCCCACGAGAACATGGCGCAAGCCAATCCAGGCTGTCCACTCCGAGACGCCAGCAGCCCAGGCGAAGTTCGCGGCTAGTCCCGCCCACATGACTACCGCCAGTAGGATCGTCGGGAAGTCGATGCCTGGATGGGCGAAGAGCTTCACGGACTCGGCCTTCTCAAGTTCCCTCGCTTCAGTGTTCTTTGGGCTGCTTCCCATGGACGGAAATCATACCCGGGAATGCCGTTGCGAGCGGGTCTACCTCGAGGGTGCCTGCCAACCGCCGCCAAGTTTCTTCGCGAGCATACGATCGCTTAGACGCGGAAAGATCGGAGTCAGTGCCCCCAGCAGCCACCACTTCCAGCGCAGGCTTCGCTCGGGCTCGGGATTCTTGTCGAGCTTCAAGATCTCCCGGGCCACATCCATCGGACCGGCCGCACCAGCTAGGTCCGGATTGGGCAGGGAGCCCGGGTTGGGCTGAGCCTCGAAGAAGCCCGTGGCCGTCAGGGCCGGGTTCAAGGTACAGACCGCGATGCCGCCCTTGCCCTCGGTGGCCCACTCCAGGCGCAGGGCCTCGGCGAAGGAGCCAAGGGCTGCCTTCGTGGCGCTGTAGGCGGCCTGGCCAGGAATGCCGCGGCGCCCCACCACCGACGAGACGTTGACCCAAACCGCGCGCTCGCTCAGGCGCAGGATCGGGAGCAGCTCGCGGGCAAGCCGCATCGGGCCGAGTACGTTCGTGGCAAAGACCGCGTCGAGTAGGTCGTCGTCAAGCTCTTCGATTTTTGCGCGGTAGCCGACACCTGCGTTACAGACGACCAAGTCGATTGTGCCGAAATTTTCGGCAAGGTCTTTGGCGGCCTGGGCGATCGATGCCGAGCTCGTCATGTCGCAAGTCACAACGTGGTGACGACCACCAGAAGAGGCCACTCCACCCTCGGCGGCAAGTTCAGCCGCAACAGCTTCGAGCGGCTCGAGTCGACGCGCTAAGAGCGCGACCGCGTATCCATGCGAAGCCAAGAGCCTCGCTGTCGCCTCGCCAATTCCAGACGAGGCGCCTGTAACAAGGGCACGGCGCATGGCCTACGCCCCGACCGTCTTATGCAATCCCATCAGAGTCCGATTCCAGATCTCTAAGGTCTGGTCTAATCGCTTTACCTCCGATGCTGTCTCGCCGAATTCACCGGCATAGATGGCTCGATAGGCGCGGCCTTTCTCTAGCACTTCCTCGTACAAGACCTTTGCTTCCCGGGCGACTTTGCGCCAGTCGCTGTCGCCCGCTTCGCGCAAAGTTCCGGACTTGCTGTGAAGTTCTGCAGCTTCATACTGAAGGGTCAGCACAGCTTCCCACTCGGCCGCTTCGGAATCGAACGACTTTCCGCTAAACGTCTGCGCTTTGGGCGCCTTTCGAATCATTCCATCGTCACGCTCAAGCCCCTCAAAGGGGTCCCGCTTCTCCGCGACAACATCCACTTCCATTTTGACCTGGCTACCCTTGGAGGCCATGATTCCAAGAACAACGATCACGCCAAGTATGAGGACCACACCCAAACCTGCGATAGCTGCGCCCGCACCCGAGCTCTTCTGGGGGCGGCTGCGTTCTGAGTTTTTCGCCATATCTTTAGAGGGTCGATTGTGGCCTAGGCCGATTGGTTTGAAGTCGAAAGTTTGAGACCGAGTCGCTTGGAGTGAGCGTCACGCTGCCTAGGGTATACCTTTTAGGTGAGCTAGTTACCGCGGCGCAGCCGCGCTGCATAGCCGCCATCGATGGGACCGCCGTGGCTAGCCCACTTCGGAAGCGCCTCGCACTCTTCTTCGAGGGACCAGGTCGGGTTCTCTACTAGGAAGGAGCGCACGTGCTGGGAGTTCTCGTCGCTCTCTAAGCTACACGTCGACCACACCAGGCGGCCACCGGGTTTGACGCGCGCAGCACCTTGGTGAAATAGTTTCGACTGCAGTGCACGCAGGCTGGCCTGGTTCGCTTTTCCAAAGCGCCATCGCGCTCCCGGGCGCGCTCCCAGCACGCCAGTGTTACTACAAGGTGCGTCGACAAAAACGCCGTCGAAGGTCCGGTCCCCAAGAGCACCATCGCTTGGCTCAGCCTTCCCGTCAAGCTCAACGAGCTCGACGAGCTCGCCAAAGCCAAGGCGCTCCACGGTCTCGGCAAGCCGGCGCAACTTGTGCTCGGAGACGTCACAAGCGACCACTTTCGCTCCGGCAGCTGCCATAACCGAGGTCTTGCCACCGGGAGCTGCACACAGGTCCAAAAGTTCCTCGCCCGGTTGAGCTTGCATAAGCTCCGCCGCGCGGAAAGCGGACTCACCTTGAACGGTTACCCGGCCCTCAACAAAGGCCGGCGCATGGAAGAGGTTGCCGTAGTTGCCTCCCTCGACCAGAAGGAATTGTCCGTGTTCGCCATCGCGAAATCTCGTTGGCGCGCCGAGCTCATCCGCATTGGCCTCGGGTGCACCCTCTTGTTCGATCAGGTATGCATCCAGTTCCGCGCGCATCGCATCGCGATCTCCGGTCACCCGCAGGGACAGGCACGGCTCCGTTGAAAAGTACTTCGCGAGCTCTAAGGTGCGCTCCATTCCGTGGCGCTTCACCCAACGCTTTGCCAGGGCCGAGGGGATCGAGAGCGCCTCTTCAATCCACAGCAGCGGGTGCTTTTCGGGGTCGGCGAAAAGCGGATTTTCAAAGTGCCAATCCGTCCCATAGACATCACACGTCGGATCGCCGATCGCACCGGGGAGCCGCTCGCGTAGAACGGTTCGGAGGATCGCGTTGACATAGGGAACTTTCGACGGAGCGAGCGTGCGGCGGGTGGCCTCGCCGGCCTCGGAGACAGCGGCGCGCTGTGGAACCCGGGTCATGTAAAAGATCTGCGCGAGCGCAACGTGGAGGTGCGCCCGGATGTCGGCCTTAGGATTACCCCGCGCGAACCTGTTTACGATCGCTCGGATCGTGGAGCGGTGGCGCACCTCGGTGCCTACGATACGGCGCAAGAGCGCGCGATCGCGAGGATCGAGGCCCACCTGCTCTGCTGCGAAATCAACCTCGCGCATAGGCGTCGGTTTGCCAGATCGCAATATTTCCCAAGCTAGTTGTCGGACCATGTTTGAATCGCCACAGGGATGTGGAAGGGTTGCTCAAGGCGTCTCTCGGGGAAGTCCCGCGCGCCTATGTTGCCGAATTAGCCCAACAGTCTAATCGGGGAAGGCTAGGTAGTGGACGGGTGAAGCGGTTATGTGGCGCTTCGGCGCACACCTCTTTCAGCCCAATTTGCTGCCGACGGCTATCGAAAGGCCGCGCAAAAGGTCGGAAGCAGGCATAGCGCGCTTCCCTGCGAGCTGCACTTCGTGCAGCTCGAGAACGCCGTCTCCGGTGGCCACAAGTAGCCTTGTTTTTGCTTCAATCACGGTTCCTGGACCCTTGCAGCCGCTATCAGTAACCAAACTAGCGTCCAGTTCGCCGGCCAGCAGGGGGGTTGCACGATGAATCTTTAGACCTCGCCCATCTTCTAGCGACGTCTGTGCGGAGGGCCAGGGATTCATCCCCCGAACATGGCAGTCGAGCTCTCTCGAGCTGCGGGTCCAGTCCACCACACCCATCTCCTTTTTGATTTTGCGGCAGTGCGTCATCTGCGATTCATCTTGGGGCACAAATATGGCCTTGCCAGTATCTATATATTCGAGCGCTTCGACAGCGGCCCTTGTGCCCAGCGCCTCAAGGCGAGCGAACAGCTCACCAGCAGTTTCCGTTGGGCCGATGAGCGTGCGCTTTTCGTGCAGGATATCGCCCGCATCAAGCGCAAGAACAATGCGTTGGATGGAAACGCCCGTCACGATATCCCCCTCTAATATGGCCGTTTGAATCGGCGAGGCGCCGCGATGCCTCGGCAGAAGGGAGCCGTGCACATTCAGGGCGGGAGCAATGTCTAGGAAGGACTGATTGAGGATCTCGCCGTAGCTCGCAACCATCATGACGTCGGGCCGCAAGTCGCGAATGGCTTGCTGGAAGCCCTCGTCCCTGGCTGACGCCGGTTGCATTAAAGGAACACCGGCCGCATCCGCGAGGGATGCGACCGGGGAAGGCTCTACGCGGCGCCCTCGCCCCTGCGGGCGGTCCGGAGGCGTCACGACGGCGATCGGACGAAACCGGCTTTCAAGCAGCGCAGCCAGAACTGGCGTTGCAAAGGGGGGGGATCCTAGAAAGAGAACGCGCAAATGAGGAGGGCGCCGGAGAGCAAAAGGTTGTTGGTCGGCTTAGAGGTACGGATCGACGGCAGCTTTCAGCTGATCGTATGGCTGGCTTCCGATGATCTGCTTGACCACTTCGCCGTTCTTCACGATCAGGAAAGTGGGGATGGACATGATGCCGTAGCTAGCGGGCACGTCAGGATTATCTTGAGTGTTGAGCTTTAGGACTTTAAGGCGGCCCTCGTACTCAGCTGCAAGGCGATCCACATAGGGGCCCATTGCCTTGCAGGGAGCACACCAATCGGCCCAAAAGTCGATCAATACGGTAACTTCACTTTTTAAAACGACACTGTCCCATTGGGCATCAGTGACGTCGGCGGCTTGACTCATTGGACTGTTGGTGTGGAAGTGGTCTGTGTTGGAGATATACCCGAGATCCATTGCGGGCGCGAGTATCATGGACGACAGAGCGACGAACGTAAAGGTGCGGAGCCCGGATTCGACGCTCTCATCTTGCAAAGGTTAGCAATAGGCATGCTCGCCCCCCTCTACTCGCTCCCCAACGATAGGTAGGGAACCTTGGCCGCCCTTTGTGCGTCCCTCTGAGTTCCACCACGACTCAAACTCGTCCGATCCCCCACTTTTCGCCATGCGTTTTCCACAGAGCCTCTTCCTTCTCCTTCTGATATGCGCCTGTGCGGCTCCTGATTCCCCACGTGATCTTGGGGATCGGCAAACCCCGTTGCCTACAGAGCACATTTTGCGAGAGGGGGCGGAAAAAGAGAACAAGGCCGCGCGAAAGGCGTGGATGGCGGAGCGCCATTGGGCGGCACCAGGTACAAACTGGAAGGAAATCGAGGCGCAAAACGGTGCAGCACAACTCGAGAAGCGCAACACGATCTCAAGCAGTCGTGGAAGCCAAGCTGCAACGATCTCGCGGTGGACGGAAGTTGGAAGTCGAAATCAAGCCGGTCGAGTGCACGCCGCAACGCACTCTCCCGACGGCACGAAGCTGTATGTTGGATCCTCCAAGGCGGGCATCTGGCGGGGCAACATGGACGGCACGAACTGGGAACCCCTGGGGGACAACCTGTACGGAGGCGCGCACTTCCTTGCCATCTCTCCAGCCGCCCTTGCGGGAGACCCCGACGTGCTCCTCGCTGCCACGGACGGCGGCAGCGTGCACTACTCTAAAGACAGCGGCGCGACATGGCTTACCCCCACGGGACTGCCTGGATCGATCAACGGTGTGCGACGAATCCTCTCGGCGACGGACGGATCGCACAACGTGTACATGGTTGCGCGTTACACAAAATCGGGCGCGACAAAAACCGACCTCTTGCGCTCCACAGATGGGGGCGCGAACTTCCTCTCGATTTACAAAATGGAGAGCTACGAGGGAGACGCTTGGTGCGATCGA
This sequence comes from uncultured bacterium, assembly GCA_937896235.1. Taxonomy (GTDB): domain Bacteria; phylum Planctomycetota; class UBA1135; order UBA1135; genus CALBMX01. The sequence goes on along the minus strand of CALBMX010000034.1, from coordinate 173,621 downwards.
ACCGGCGGCTCTCAGCTCTTTGCATACGGCAACTTCGGGCTCGTTCGCTCGACAGACGCTGGGCAGAATTGGACCCCACTTGGACAACTTCCCGAGCATGGAACCTCCGTCGAGTTATGCGCCTCTGAAGCCGGCGCTCCACGCATCTTCGCAGTCAGCCACGCCTCTAGCGGAACGCGTCTCTACAGATCGGACAACGGCGGTTTGTCATGGATCTTCAAACAAAACGTAACGGACTACTGGGGAAGTCTTAACGCCTCGACGACGAATCCTAACTTGATTGTTTGGGGGGGAGTCGAAGCCTGGCGCTCCACCGATGGCGGAAGCGTGTTCGCCAAAGTTAACGGCTGGGGAGACTACTACGGATCTCCCTCAACAAAGCTTCACGCCGACATTCCAGGTATCGACGTCGTGTCCACAGGCGTCGGATCCGAGACCTGGTACGTGAACACCGACGGCGGACTGTTCGGATCGTATGACGGCTTGGCTTCCGTGCAAAACCTCTCTCTCGATGGACTTCGAATTAGCCAGTACTACACGACGCTGACCTCCACCGCAGACGTCAACCACATCGCCGCAGGAGCTCAAGATCAGGGCTACCAGTGGGCCGGAGCGCCTGCGTCTGGTGGCTCCACCTTGGTGGACTTCGACCAAATCATCAGCGGTGACTACGCGCACGCTGTGTCTAGCGACGGGACGCACAAGTTCGTCTACTCGGTCTACCCTGGGTTCGTCTTGATCCAAGACGGCGAGACCACACCTGCCCTCCACACGACAGACTTCCCGGCTAGTGAGAGCTACTCCTGGCTTCCCTTTCTTGCACCAGACCCCGGTCACATCTGGCGCTTTTTCCTCTGCGCCGAATACCTCTACCGCTACGAAAAGGGAGTCGGCAATAGCTGGTCGCCAACGAAGTGGTCGACCTTCAATTTCAAATCTCAACCTGGCGAGTACCTAACCGGCGTCACCTTCGCATCAGCGAAACTGACTCGCGCCTACGCGGTTACAAACCAAGGGGACTTCTTCTACTCGAACGACCACGGTGTCACCTGGACGGCGTCCACTGCTGGAGTCCCGGGCCCGCACTATTTTCACGGTACGGCGATCCGCGCCTCTGCCCAAAATGGAGACACGGTTTACATCGGCGGCAGCGGGTATTCCAACGGTGCGGTTTGGAGATCCGTCGATGGGGGTGTGACCTTCGCGGACTGGTCTGCGGGCCTCCCGCCAACCCTGGTTTACTGTCTTGCCGAGGCACCGGACGGATCGGGCACCATGTTCTGCGGCACGGAGACCTCCGCCTATCGGAGGCGAACTACCGACGCGGCCTGGGTCGACATCACCGGGGTCGATGCTCCCTCAAATTTATACTGGAGCGCAGAGGCGATCCCCTCTACGAACTCGATCCGCTTCGGAACGTACGGCCGAGGCATCTGGGACTTCGCCATCGATCCACCCTGCAACTACACGGTCTACGGGAATGGTTTTGGAGGCGCGAACGTCCTCGGCCTCAGCACGAGTTCGCCGTCTGCGATTGGCGCCAACCACGTGGTTGACCTTAGCGGTGGCCCCATCGGAGTCACGACACCCGGCGTGGTCGGTGTCGGATTCGGACAGACCGCACTCCCCTTTGCCGGAGGCACCCTGCTCGTAAATTTGGCGGGACTAATCGCCTTCCCCATCTCAACGGATTCCACGGGAGTTGGATCGGCTAGTTTTTCGGTTCCGTCCTCATCGAGCTTGGCCGGACTGTCAATTTTCGCCCAAGCCGTACTCTTCGATTCCGCCCAAACCGGCGGAGTCGCTTTCAGCAACGGACTGTCCGGGACCCTCTGCGAGTAGGGCGTTTCACCGGCGCTTTATAGGTGCCGGATCGAGTTCGCGTAGTACCGGAGGAGCTTCTCCTCGGCGGGTACTCTTTCGAAGAGCCCCTCCGTCTCCACAACGAGTCTCCGCAGGGTCAGTGTCCGCAACCCGCACTCGATCGCATAGCTACGATCTTCTCTAGGCACGTACAAGTGTGCCCCCTTCTGGTCGAGCTCCGTCATCCTCTCGAAGACGCTAGCTTGCAATTCAAGCAGGCTAAGCGGCCGCTCGCGCGCGAGGAAAACCTCGGCAACTAGGGACACCGGAAGTACGGGGATCACTCGTCCGATGGAGTCCATCAGGTCACCAACGAGCTTGGCGACAACTTCAAAGCGCTCTTCCTGGGGCAGGGTCTTTGGGCTGCCCGCACCGTACTCGTCTAGCCAGGCTCGAAGGGAAATTGGTGCGCCAAAATTTACGCATGCGTAGCCGAATCGGTACCACTTGTTGCGCATCATCAATCCCAAATTGCGAAGCAGGAAGCGCGACGTTTTTGCGAGGACCAACATCCGACCGAGGGCCTTCTGGGGTTCCCCGCTTTCCGACGGTTCCACCGGAATGGATGCGAGAAGAGTTCGGTCCTCGAGGGTGCGATCGTAGTTCAGACCGACCGGGATAAACACGACGTCGTGCCCGGTAGCGTTATCGGTCGTGTCAAAATCTCGCACCATATAGTCGATCAGCCCAAACTTCGGCTCGCGCATTAAACCGTCCCGGGAGAGCCCACCCTCGGGAAACACGGCCTGGGTCACTCCCGACTTCGTCGCCATCTGAACGTAGCGCACCAGTACTTTTCGATAGAGCGCATTGTGAGATTCCCGACGGACGAAAAATGCGCCCATGGAGCGCAAGAGCTGTTGCAGAGGCCAGATCCGAGCCCACTCCCCCACAGCGTAAGAGAGAGCGGTGCGCGAAGCCGCAAGGTACGACACCATGACGTAATCCATATTGCTGCGGTGGTTCATGACAAACACCACCGATGCACTTGGACTGATCTCGTCGAGCTTGGCTTCGTCTTCCGTTCCGATGCGAAGGCGATACAAACTGGAAGCCACCTTTCGCGAAAGCCAATACCCCAAGGCGAAGTAGGTGTAGGCATTAAAGGCCGGCACGATCTCTCGGGCGTAGCGCTCTACTCGTGCAAGGGCGACCTCTCGGGGCAACCCCTCTTCCCGAACATGCGCATCCATTGCCGCCAACACTTCGGGGTCGTAGATGAGTCGATCGATGAGCACGCGCCGTTTGGTCATCTTGAAAGGCTGCAAACGGATGTGCAACTTTTGATCGACCCTCTCCAGCACACGGTTGACACGCCTCCGTAGAAACCAGCGAACACTCGGAACCAGGAACAGCGTAAGGCTAGCCCAAAATGCGAGTGCGATAAGCAGGTAGAACTGCCATAGCGGAAGAGTGATTGGAGAGCCCATGAACTTTCTACCTTAGTTCACGGCCCCCCCCATCTAGCTCTATTTTTCGAGACGACTTTGGCTGGGCTCACTAGTTCAAGCAACTCCAAGTCATCCCGGGGTAGGTCAACTGCCTGTCACGCCTAAAGTTTATGGGCCATGCTGATGGCACCCCAGCCATCGATCGGCCGGGCAAGACCGTGTGGAGTACACGCTTGCCCGGAAGATCTCCTCAACGGCTGCCCTCCCTCGGGCCGACGGATTCACACTGCTGGGTAGTGTTGCGAGATCCGCATCCATAAGAACCCAGCTGCGGGTCGAACCCGTTTGTGAACCCACATGGAGTGAACGGCGAGGCCGAAGCTGACAGCGATAGCGGTCAAAGTTGGCGTGGCGATTTGGCCAAGTCGGGAGATGCTCTTAGGGAAAAAACTCAACCGTATGTACGTTGCTCACTGGAAGTGGAAAGGTGGGTGCAGCCCCATCTATGACAACGGATTGCAGGTAGTACTGTGTCGCCAAAGATGCGACAAAGGCCGGGATCGTGAACACGCCATACCCCTGACCCGCTGGTATCACACTTTGCATCGCGATCGTCAGGTCCGTGAACCCTGCGCCGATATCCATGGCCACTACGCCTGGCAACGTGGAGGCTTGCTGAGCTAGCGAGAATGCAAGAATATGAAGGTCGCCCGGCTTCGACCCATAGATGACGTCTGTGGCGAGATAATACGGGGCCACGCTAAGGCCTCCGAGTAGTGGGTCAACTGCGTCCAAATGCAAGGAGATGACGGACGCGCCTCCGGGATGAACAAGCTCCACGTCGGTAAGGCCATAGACGGGCAAAAGTGGAATCGCGAGGGTAAGGGACTCCGGGTTTGTGATCCCGAAAGCGACTTGGGCTCCACCAATGCGCACTTGAGTAACCGTGTCAAGACCGCAACCTGTTAGCCAGACGAGGTTGGGTAAAGCGGGCGTGGTCACCGCTGGTGAGCTTGCTGGAGCTATGGAGTTCACCTGAACGGTCGAGCAAGCGCCAAGCCCGGTTCCCGCCAACCCGTAATGGATGGCAGGGCCACTTGGCGACGACTCGTCATTTGCAATCACAATCCGATAGGTGCCCGTCACGGGCGCGGTGAACCCAACCGTTTCTTCGACATCAAACAGGGTCGCAGAAAATGCGACTAGGGACCCCGATGGATCAAATACTCGCAAGTCAAAATCTGGAACGTCTGGACCACTCAGGGGCCCAGAGTGAATCCTCTCCCAGACGAGTGTGTAGCGTGCCACTTGCCCCGCACTCAACGTGACAAGATGTGCCGAGGATGAGTCCGGTTCAATCATGCCGTCTCGGACATCACCAGCTAGGACTGCCTCTACAGACTCCTTGGTGCGAAGGTAGCCGAGGCCCACTGCGTTTTGATCCCCAGCCAGGACGCTCCAAGTGTTGTTGAGAAGAGTGGCCTTAACTTCGACGGGGCTCAAACCTGGGTCGGCTTGCAGTAGCAGGGCAGCGGAACCCGCTACGAAACCTGCGGACATCGAGGTGCCTGTAGCGATGGTGTACTTCGCCTCGTTGTCCAGCTGCGCGGTAGTTACCTGGTCACCGACGGCAATCATATCTGGATACCGGCGATCTCCTGTCGTCGCGCTCGCAAGGGGGCCGATTGCACTGGTGAAATAGGGAGAGGGAGTAAACTCATACGACCCGCCAACCACCATTCCGTTATAGGCGCCGTGGGCAAACGTCAAATCGCTACCCGCATTGCCCGCAGAGAGCGTCACAAAAACTCCGGCGTTGGACGCGGCGTCAATCGCCATGTTCGGATACCAGTTCGGGTTTGCCGTGCCGTCGTAGCTCATGTTCGCGATGCGGATTGATGGGTCGAGAGCCGCCGCCTCAAGCGCTGCTGACATGACAAATATAGACGCGGGCGCACCCGCAAATGCATCGTCGCTGATCTTGAAGTTATGAAGGTGCGCCTCGCTTGAAAAGCTGTCGGCGACGTCCTGGCCGAAGCTCCATTTGGCAGCTCCAATTGTCGAGGCAACCCGAGTTCCATGCCCGTGCAAGTCCTCAGCCACTTGTGGTCCGAAGTAGTAAGGGGTTCCAAACGTGTTGGAGGTGAGAACTCGACTGCCACCGATTCCCCCGCCACTCAAATCAACGGGGTTGCCATTGGCGAAAAAGGCCTTATGGGGTCGGCCTGTGCTCCCTGTATTGAGATCCATTCCAGAGTCGAGTACAGCGATCTCCACGCCAGCACCTTTGAGATTGATGCCACCCAAGCTCATCGCGTGAACGGCGGCCCCGTCATGGTGCAGTGCGTTCATAGCTGTCCCAATTTGAGGCATCTGCCATGTCACCTTCTGAATAGCGAGGACGTCCGGATGAGATCGTAGCGAGTCCAGAAGTTTCCCATCGGAAGGTGCGATCGCAAAACCTGGGCTAAGCCACAGGGTTTCGCCAACCACCAAACCTCGGGCGCGCGCATCGGTCCGAGCATCCAAAGAGGTGATCCTTCCACTCTCCACCAGCTCTTCTGCCGCCGTCTCAAACTCAACGCGCAAAACTCTTCGATCCGTCGGGTTTGTGCTTGTCGCCAACCTCCCTCGGAGCTCACCTAGTTTTTGGAGTCGAGCCGCGTGGCCCACCTGGGGCCGAACCGAGACAAGCCATCCTAGATCCTGCGTAGGTCTCCCCGTACTTCCGATGGATTCAGCTTGGGCTCCCGTTTGGCCGGTTGGGCCGTCGATCGTTACGCCTCCACCCTGGCTGGCGAAAAGTGTGGGTACGAGCAGGAGAGATGCGGCAAAGGTGAGGCCGCAGGGGGAGGACTTCTTCATAGGTATAGAGTGGAGACTGGGGAGGCGAGACCTTCTACATTTGCAAAAGATGAACCAAATGGGCCGTTCGGTGCGGAGGTAACATCTTTCCTGAAGGGCGCAGTGGCCTGAGAAGCTGAAAGCATCCTATTTCAGATCAAATGAAGGCGAACACCCCCATTTCCAAGCAACCGTCCGCTTCATTCAAACTGGGCCTGTCCCACCTGGAGAACCCAGCCCGTTACGGAATCTAAACGCCCTTTGCCGTTAGGGTTTGTAGGTCCCCCCCCTGCCCCGCCCCGTGCGCGTTCGATTCAGGGAGAAGACCTGGCCCAAATAGGCCGCGAGACGGCAAGCTGAAGGGATGAAAACCACCCTGGTCGTCTGCGCTCGCGCTTTTGTACTCTTCGCCAGTCTCACATCGTGTCTCTCCACCACGGCAACCCCACACCTGGCATCCCCTCTTCCCATGCAAGACCGGGTGGCCGAGCTGGTCATCTTCTCAGGGGCCACGGGCAAGGTTGCTCTCTGGGAAGAGGTCGTCCAGGCTACCCTAGACGCCGACATCGTCCTTCTGGCGGAGCTTCACGGACATCCAGTGGGCCTCCCCTATCATGCCGAGATTTTCAGTGACAGTTTGCGGGCCGACCCAAGTGCCGCTCTTTGCCTAGAGTTCATCACGAGAGATTGGCAATACCTACTGGACGCTTGGGCGGAAGGAATCGTGGAGTGGGAGGCCGTCGAGGAGACGTTCCTTACAGCGCCCAGCACAACCGCCACCCCGCACAGGCCACTCATTGAAATGGCCCATGAGCTTGGTGTTCCCGTTTACGCCGCCAACTCCCCCCGTATTTACACCCGGGCCGCCAAGGCTCTGGGGTACGAAGCCCTAGCCGCCCTGAGCGAAGAGCAGCAGCGCCTCTTTCAAATCCCCAGCGTGCTTCCCTCGGGTCCTTACCGCGAGGGTTTCTACACCATGATGTCGGGACTCGATGAAGGACACGGGGTTGCAGACCTCACCACTGGAGACGCGCCGGGGCCGGAAGAACCCTTCGTACCTAGCGAATCCGTAAAGGCCAAATTTCGATCGCAAGGGCTCTGGGATGGAACGATGGCGGACACCGTTCTAAAGGCGCTCGACGCTGGTGCCAATCGAGCTTTTTTGGTGGTGGGAAGCTATCACGCAAACAACGATGGAGGCATCGTGCAGGTCCTTCGCGAGAGGCGCCCAAGTGCCAAGGTTGTTGTCGTCACGTTTGTCGCGGAGGACACTCCCGACTTGTCCGATGCTGAGGTCGTGGAGCGCTACGGGGCGATGGCAGATTTTGTCACCTTCGCGGGACCCTATCCGCAGGACGATCCAAACTAACCTGTGATTTTGCTGGTCTGTCTTCAAAAGAAGCGGCGCCTTTAGATTTTCTACTCCAGCGGGTTAAGCGGAATACTCCCCGCGCTTTGCGCGAGAAAAACGGCTGCGAGAAGCTGGAGTCTCCGACCGCAAGTTTCCGGGGTCTCACCGAGCAAGACAATCTTTGATGCGACGCGCAGAGTCCGCACAACCTAGACGGAAAACATCAATGGAGAGCGGGACTTCCGGGACACGAATCCCGGGGGCAGCCTCGCCGATTTAACTCGCTGCAGCGTTCGTAGCGACGTCGATTGACCTACCGGTGAACCTTTGCAGGGCAGCAGTTCGTAGAGAATTTCTCTACCGGTACTCGTGATCCGGCGGGGCGCCCCGGCCTGGCACAGACCTCTTGATCACAACGTTCAAACGGGCTTGGGTGCTCGCTTCTCTGCTAACCGTTACCGATCTCGCCACCAGGAGACCGCAGCCACGCACGGGGCCTTCGGATACAAGAAGTGATCACAAATAGCCCCACACCAAAGTCGTCCTGCCCCCTGCAAGCCAGCGAGAAGAGCCTTGCCGCTTGAGGGTCCTACAGGTGCGGCGTGGGCGGGCCTGTAGTGCTAAACCTCCCCTGGCAAAACCGGCCTGAATCCGCGTGCAACTCGTAGGGATCCTCCGGACGTGAAAGCTGCAAGTGTCTCGGGAATCTAGCGGCCTAAAAAGAGGGCATTCTAATCCCCTCGGGAGTCTCTCTCTACCCGTCGCCATCCCTTACACCGGCCAGGGCAACAAGGAGAGGCTGTAGCCTTTCCCCGGAAGGCCTCCATTAAAATGCGCGCGACAAATCCGGCTGAACTCTCATCTAGCGCAACCTTGCAGGTAACGAGCACCCTCCCGGCAACAGCCAAGCTGCGGGCTAGGGGTGGTCTGTTTTTCGAGGTCATTCCATCGCCAATACACACCCAGAACTCCTCCCCGATGTTTCTAAAGTTTGGTCTCAAACCCTAGATTGAGTCCATCGAGGCCAGCTTTAGACTTCTGTGTCCAGGTCGGACTCAGGATCTTCGTCTTCCATATCGTCGTCGAAGACCGTTGAAGCCATAACGTTTTTGGCATCGTCGGTTTCCCGGATAACCAGGATGACGTCATCAGTCTGCTTGTCCTGCTGAACTTCCACAAGCTCCAGGCGCACGAGCTCGAGAAGTGCGCAGAACGTGCCGATCAGGCTCGCTTTCGTGAGTCCATCTCCGAGGCTTTCGGTCGCCTCGCGCAAACTCATTCTTCCCGCGGCGCTGATGTTCTGGACCAGGTTTTCGACGTACCAGCGCATGGGGCGCGTGTCACGATAGATCTTCTCGGTTTGACCGGTATCGACCTCGCGCATCAGCCTGGAAAATGCGCCCAAAAGGTCCCATGGAGTCAGCTCGCCCATCTCTAAAACGGGCTCCGTCTCAAAGGCTTTAACTTCGCCTTGCCACCCTCGACTTTGCAGCTGACTGCGCTCAGCTGCGCGGTCTTCTAGATCCTGAGAGGCGCTCTTAAATTTTCGATATTCAATCAACCTCTGGATCAGCTCGTCCCGTGGGTCGAGGTCGTCCTCAAGGCTAACTTCATCTCTCGGAAGGAGTGATCGGGACTTGATAGCCATTAACGTGGCTGCCATCACAACGAAGTCGCCAGCGAACTCTAGGTCTAGTTTTTCAAGCGCATTCACATAGTCCATGAACGCCCCGATCACACTTCCGATTTCGATCTCGTGAATCTCCACCTCTTGCTCGCGCACTAGGTGCAAGAGCAGATCGAGGGGGCCCTGGAAGACGCGGTCTAGGTGAACGGTAAAGTTGTTTTCGCCCTGCTCCGCACCGGTATCTTCTTGCTGTGACTCTTTCATGCGACTATTCCTACAAGCGTGTGCAGCAGCGCCAACACGGGGTCCAAAAACCAATAGATGAACTCCGCCATGGCGTTGATCGAAGACATGATTATGTTCGTGGTGACGTCGCGAACTCCCGGCAGCAAGATCGCACCCAGCACCAGTAGCAGCCCGAAACGTTCGATGGCTACAAAGCCTGGCCGCAAACTCTCAGGGAGAATCCAAGCCATTACACGCGAGCCATCTAGGGGCGGAATCGGAAGCATGTTAAATGCTGCCAGGGATAAGTTGAGCAGAACGGCTTGACGGAGAATCACCCCCATCATTTGGTCCGGTTCATAGAGTCCGAACTCGCCGACCACTCGCAGGGCTAGCGCAAAAAGGGCGGCTAACAGAAAGTTAGAGACGGGCCCGGCGAGAGCGACCAACATCATGTCCCGTAGGGGAGATCGCAACCGGTGATAGTTCACGGGGACGGGCTTTGCGCCTCCGAAAAGAAACCCGGTCGGTGACAGATAGAGCATGAGCGGAACGATGATCGTCAGAACTGGATCGATGTGAACAATCGGGTTGACGGTGATTCGCCCAAGGTCTTTCGCCGTGGAGTCGCCGCACTTATAGGCGACCCAAGCGTGGGCAGCCTCGTGAATGCCCAAGCAAACCACCAGCAAACCGATGACGAGGGCGATCCCAACTCCGTCCATTCCGTAGGGAACAGCGCCAAGGAATGGAGCCATGCTGCCCTGTGCCATCATAAGGACGGGTGCGCAAAGGACCCCAGGAACAAGCACCCTGCGAAAAAGCCCGGGCCAATCGACCCTGCGGCCGCTCGCTCTTTTTACCTTTGGGCCAGCTGACGCAGGAAGAATGGGCGCCGTGGACTGCTCTTTGTGTCTGTTTTTTATACTCACGAAGCACGCAGTTTATCGGCGAACTGGCCCAGAGTCGCCTTCTTTGAAGGCACTGCTTCGAGACATGCCCCTTCAATGGATACAATCTGCGCGGGCACATCTAACTTTGCGGGTCGCGCGAGAGATGTATCGCCCAAGAGGAGAACACCTGTGAATACCTATAAGGAAGGGACTGTGGGCCGGCTAGCGCTTGCTCAAGAGGTCGTAAATCAAGAGGCGGAGGCCATTCGAAGACTTGGAGAGAGCCTTGCAGCTAACTTTCGGGACTTCGATCAGGCGGTCAGCCTGGTAATTGCCGCCAAAAGCGGGCGCGTAGTCGTTACGGGTATGGGAAAAGCTGGACTTGTTGGAGCCAAGATTTCGGCGACTTTAGCCTCTACAGGCACCCCTAGCCTCACTCTACACCCAGCCGAGGCTGTCCATGGGGACCTGGGACGTATTCGGTCCGAAGATGTGGTGCTCGCGCTTTCAAACTCGGGGGAGACAGCCGAGATTCGCGCACTTCTTCCGGCTGTTCGGCGGATTGGCGCCTCCGTGATCGCCATGACGGGCTCCAGGGACTCGAGCCTCGCAAAACTCGCCGACTTCACCCTCGATATAGGCGTTATCGACGAAGCTTGCCCCTTGGGGCTCGCCCCTACAGCCAGCACCTCAGCCATGCTCGCCCTTGGTGACGCTTTTGCCATGGTGATCCAAGCCGAGCGGGGCTTTTCCCGTGAGGACTTCGCGCGCTTCCACCCGGCCGGCTCCCTCGGTCGAAGGCTGATGCGCGTTGGCGAGGTCATGCGGAAGGAGTCGGAGCTGCCGCTGATCGCCAGTGGCACAAAACTCCGTGCAGCACTCGTTCAAATGTCCAAAACGCCTGGTCGTCCCGGCGCCGGCCTCATCATTGATAAACAGGGCGCCCTGATCGGCATCTTCACCGATGGCGACCTGCGTAGGCTCTTTGAAACCGTTGGTCACACCGTGACCGACCGCTTAGATGCGCCGATCGATCAGTCCATGGGACATGGTCCCAAGACCGTCTCAGCAGACGATCTCGTTGACGATGCGGTTCGGATCCTCCACGATTTTCATATCGACCAGGTTGCCGTGGTTGATTCGCAGCTACACCCCATCGGGCTGCTCGACATTCAAGACCTTCTAGCCGTAAGGATTTAGCGCATGGGATTTGCTCCAAACCAAGGCGCTCCACTAGAGCAGCGCTTGGCCAATATAAAACTGCTCGTACTCGATGTAGACGGCGTGCTCACCGATGGCCGCATCTATTATGACTCCCGTGGCGATGATGATGGAAACGCGGAAAGCACGACAGAGCTTCAGGCGTTTCATGCGGCCGACGGGCTTGGCATCACACTCCTTCGAAACGCGGGGGTGACCGTGGCTTGGATTTCAGGCCGCGGTTGCGCCGCTACGAAGCGCCGAGCGAAAGAGCTCGGCATCGAAGAGCTCCACCTACACGCTCGGGGAGGCAAGTACCCGATTTTGACGGGCATCCAAGAGCGGCTGGGCGTCACCAAAGAACAGACTGCAGCGATGGGTGACGACATCGTGGACCTCGCGATGGCCCGAGGCGCGGGGGTTCTCGCGTGCCCCGCCGACGCTCGCGATGAGCTTGTACGTCGCGCCGACTTCGTTGCTGATCGCAAGGGTGGCCGTGGTGCCGTGCGGGATTTTTGTGAGGCCATTTTGCGCGCCAAAGATCTATGGGAAGAGGCGCTCTTGCGGTTTGAGTCCTAACGGACTCGGCGCTATTTTCTGATGAAACAGCTACTCATCTTCATCCTGCTTTTCGCGACCGGCCTAGCCGTCTTGTTCAAACTTCAAGGCGGTGTCTCTTCGGTTCCCGGTTGGAGTGAGTCAACGCCTGAGCCGAGCGTGGAAACTGAACGTCTAATAGCGCTCCCAAAGAACCCCAAAAAGGAGACGGTCAAAGCTGACCCAGCAGGTGAGGACGACGTTCGTCCAACTGTGCGCGTTGAGGTCAGCAAAAAGATTCGCGCTGAGTTCTTCCCACCGGGAGGTGGCAAGGCAATCGGCGAAATGGAGGTTAGGGACAGCTCAACAAACGCCGAGGGCTCAATCGACCTCGTGGGCATCCTAGTCACCTACTTCAACAAGGGAACACTAGCCGCGACGGGTGGCCACGCCAGCCTAGTGAATGAGCCTGGCTCTATCGTCCCTAAAATCGGTTGGGAACATCTCGAACTGGAAGGGGTCACCATGCAGCTCAAGGAGGGTCATCCCCTGGCCCCCATGACCTTGACGGGGGCGCACTTCAAGGGAAACTTGCCAGCTCAGACCTTCAACCTAGCAGGGTCGAAAAACCAGGCGGGCGAACTCTCTCGGCCGCGCGTTGTCTCACCGCGAATAGAATTTGAGGCGACCTCGATTCACGCTGACGGCCAAGTGCCACGACTTCAAATCGATGGCGACGCTGTTGGAATCGTTCGAGATGAACTCGGAGTCCCACTCTACCGCCTGTCGGGCAGCACGATCGAGCTGTTCGGCGTTGGTGTATCTATTGATGAGGCGATTGCGTCCAAGGGGAACATCCCCTTCACGCTCCTCATTACGGGTAACGCGAGGCTCGCCATTTTGGCGGAGCAGCTCGCTACCCTCTCTAGTGACCAGCTAACCCTTCATGGCGTCCGGAGGCCTGATGGGGAATTCCAATTCAATGGCGTCGAGGTCGACGGAACAGGCGTCTTGGCATTTGGTGCATCTACCTTTACCGGATCTCTGTTTACGTTCGACTTCGAGGAGTCGGAATCTTCACTGGGAGTGGGCTCGTTTACAGTCGACGGAAAACCACATGTCGAGTTCGACTTGTCCCAAGCCGGAGGGGGTGCCGCTCCCCTCTCTTCCCAACCTCTTCAACTTGATTGTGAAGGGCCCCTCACCGTTGCCATAAACCAAAGCTCAACCTTTGTCACGAGGCTTCCGACGACCTTGACCTGGGAAGGCTCCAGGCTCACCTCACAAGGTGGGTTTATTGGCTCTCTTTCGGAAGAGCATGACAGCCTCTCTCTACAGGGAAGTGCGGGCGTCGCGCTCGACAGTCTCACAGAGGCTGGTCACCTTTTGTTTCGAACAGACTCCCTCTCTCTCGACTACTCACCGTTAGAAGATGGCGGAAGTACCGTTCTCCTTGCCAGCGAAGGCGCGGCAACCTTCAGTGCGGACGGCACGTTGAAAAACGCCGGCGTCTCCGTTCGTGGGAAAACAGCACGCTCACTTTTGCTGGCTGTACATGGCGACCGGTGGACGATACCTGAAGCCCACGACATCGACTTCGTCCTCACCGATAAGACCGGCCAGCTAAGTGCAAAGGCGAGTGACGTTACGGGATTTGACCCTATGGCCAGGCAGCTTGATGCCCGAGGCGACGTTAGCTTCTCCTTTCGAGGGAAAGGGGGCGTCGCGAGTGGACTGGGAGATGTCGTGATCCTATCGGGCCTGGACTCTTTGAAAATCCTTGGCGCAGAAGACACTTCAGCCGAGTTCAAGATGAACGGTGCCGAGGTCAGCGCGAAGGCCATTTCGAGGGATGGCACTATCTTGCGCGCACATGAAAATGTGCACGCTTCCCTGCCCGTTAAGGATGGGTTGTTCCGCTTCGACTGCGAGACTTTGCGTGTGAGCGGTTTGCCTGAAAGTTCTACGGACGATGGGCGTGCTCCCAAGTTGAACAGGGCAGAGTTAGAGAAGTTGCTCGCCAAGGACTTGAGCTTTACCGCGAGTGGTGGTGTTTCCGGTGAGGCGATTCTCGCCGGCGATTCCCTCGCTCTACTTTGCAGCTCCCTTTCCGCCGAACAGAAGGTTTCCGAAGAGGGCATGCGCGAAGTTGTCTTTATCGCGCACACCGTGGAGTCCGCTGTTTGGACGACACTTGAAAAAGAGTGGACGGTTGCGTGTGGGAAAATCACCGCCACTTCTTTTGAGTTGCTTCCCGGAGAGGGTGACCCCAGCCTTCCGTCTGGAGAGCGGTCTCTTTTCAACCTTGTCGCCGAAGGTGGCGTAACCGTTCGAGAAAGGGTCACCGCGTTTTTCGGTCAAGGTGACGTCCTTAACTTGGAGCGCAACAACGGCGATCGCGTCCGTCTCGACGGTGGCCCAAAAGGCGCCCTTGTTTCGGGACCATTTCCGAGTAAATCCGGTGAAGGCAACGCCCGCTATAGTGGGCGAGTACTTTGGATGGAAGCCACCGATTCAGAGCTCATCGCAGAGGGTGTCAACATTGACGTCACCGGTGTCTCCTTCATGGGAGACGGCGACTCCAAGCCAATCAACATTCACTGCAATCGCCTCGAGGGAGTCCCCGGAACGTTACAGCTCGATGGAGATGTCGCTATCTCCGGATCATCTGAAGGCGCGCCTGAAATCCAACTCACCGCCGAGCACGCCACCTTCACGGACAAGCTCATCCGGGGCGTAGCTGATGAGTCTACAGCCATTTTTCCGAACGTCTCTTTCCTGGCTCACGGTCAGGTTCGCCTGCGTCAGGGCCAGACTTTCGAGCTCTTTGGAGTTGACCTAATTCTTGAACAAGGTGGGCGGCACCTTCGAGTCGCGGGGCGTCCAGCTTCGATTTGCCTCCTGGGCATTTTGGCCACAAGTCAGTGGATCGAATTTGATTCTCACTTGATGGCGTTTGAGTGCGGAAAGGGCGAAGTGACCATGGACCCAAAACTGCACGAGTTACTAAAACAGATGACGAAATTGGAAGACGCAGGAGAGGCTAAAGAATGACTCTTCTTTCGCTGGCACTCTGTCTATTCCAAGCTCCGGGCCTTCCCATAAATCTTTCAATCCCGGAAGATGCGCCCTACCTGTTTCGACACTCAGGAATGCGCTACGTCATTGAAGATGGCTACACGCTTCAGATTGTCGACAGGCCGATCTTTACTCGCGGCAAGGAAGAGCTAAGTGCGAGCCTTGCCATCTTTTGGATCGACCAGGCTAAACAGCGCGCCCGGGGTTCTCTCGGGGCCGAAATCCCAGAAGCGCTCGAGCCCCAGGATTTGCTGGACAACCTCACCAGCGACTTCGCCCTCAAACTTCTAAGCGAGGTCTACTTTGAGGGCCCAATCGAATATCGAGTTAACGGTGAGCGGGTCGCCTGCGCGGATGCCTTCTATCTAAACCTCACGACGGAGTCCGGATGGATTGCCGACGCTGAGCTTTTTATGAACCGAAAGTTACGCGGTCGTGATGTCACTTGGCGAGCGCGAGCAGAGTGGCTTCACCGGGAACCGAACGGAACGTTGCATTCGAACGATGCCGTAATTAGCACCTGCACCTTTGAAGATCGCCACCTTTACGTACAAACGGAACAACTAGAGCTTGTTCGCGCGAACTCTGAAGAGGCGTACAGCTTCGACGTTTCCCTAAAAGGCAACTCGCTTCGTGCTTACGGGCTAGCGCGCCTGCCTCTGCCGCCGATCTCGTGGAACGCGGACGAGGACGGTACACCTGTCTTTCCTCAGATCAAAGCCGGCAGTAGCGCTCGTTTTGGAACGTTTATCGACACGACTTTGGACTTCGACGCCGGTAGTATTGGTGAGTGGTTTTCGGATCTGATCGGCGTAAATGATGGAAGCGATCCACCCTCTAGTGACGAGCCCAAGAGAGCTCCGACCACTTCAGATGGCCACGTGAGATTATCTTGGTTGGGTTCGCGCGGAATTCTTATCGACCTCGGCTTAGAGTTGGAGTCGAAGGGCCGCTACTACCTGGAGACCTACCTGGGAGGCCTCGCTGATGGTGACCGAGACCGTGGTCTTATCCGCGTCGACCAAGCTGACCGCAGCGACCTCCGCACCTGGCTGCGCTCGCGCGGCCGCTACTTTATCGATCCAAAAACTTGGGTCGATCTAGCGTTTAGCACAGAGAGTGACCCCGGCGTACAAGCTGAGTTTTGGGAGGACGAATTCCTGAACTACGAAGAGCGTGACAACTATCTTAACTGGCGTCATGCCGACCTGGATAGCTTCCAGTCTGTACGTGTAAAGCTACAGGTGGACTCGGCGCGGACCCAAACCGAGGAGCTGCCAAGCATGCGTGCTTTTTGGGATCGAACCCCGATAACTCAGGCAGTCGGAGGACACGACGTCCTTTACAGTTCCGACTCCTCTGCACAAATCTTGAGCCGGCGAGAGGGAAGCTTTCTCTACCAAAGCCCCTTCGCCCTTCCTGCGCCTTTTGCTGATGGCTTTGGGGATCGTCGCGTCTCGCGCCTGGATTCTACTCACCTGTTCGAGATGCCCATTTTGCTTGGCGAGGCGGGCGGTAGCTGGACACTCACTCCCTATGCGAAGCTCCGGGCCACCGCGTGGGATGAAGACACGCTGGAAGATGACGCGCCCACACGTCTCGACATTGCTGCCGGGTTGCGGCTCTCCAATACTTTTTGGCACGCTGCTGACGACGGAACGATCGCCCAACTCTCCCCGTTTGTGGACTTTGGCCAGGCGCTGGTTCACGAGGAGAGCGGTGGGACTCCCGTTGTTTTTGACGCTGCGGATTTGCCAACGGGGCGGGACGCTCTAAGGCTAGGGCTCTCAGGCCGCCTCTTCGGCTGGGCCGAGGACGAGCAGTTTGACATGGAGCTCGCGACACTTTATTTCAACGATGACATGGGCTCAGGTTGGGAGAGCGCGGATGTCTTTGCCGGGTTGCGGACAAAGATTGGGCAGGTCCCAATCAGCCTTTCCCATGACGGGCGTTACAGCTTGGAAGGAGAGGGATCCCTGCTAACTCGCTCCAGCTTTGGCTTCGTCCCCATGGAAAACTTGGGCTTTGAACTCTCCCACCATCGAGCTCTCGATGATCAGTTGGCGATTCACTACGAGGCGGCGACAGCCGAAGTGCGCTATCGGTGGACGCCCAAGTGGGAATTTGAAGCGCGGCAGACTCTCTCCTTTCGGGAAGATGCCGAGCTTGGTCACGCCTTTATTGTGCGCCGCTACGGTCACGATCTAATGGTAGAGCTCGGCGTCAGCGAGGTCTCCGGTGAAGGCGGGAGCACCTTGACCTTGAAGTTGCGCCCCGAGCTCCTCTTCCGGCCCTCAAAAATCGGATTCGTCGAACCCCGCTGATTGCGGCATAATCATCCCACCATGCTGGCCTTCTTCTCAAATCTCAGCCCTGGCGAAGTCATTGTCGTATTGATCGCCGCCGTCCTAATTTTTGGACGGCGACTCCCCGAGGTCGCAGCCAAAGGCGCCGTGCAGCTACAAAAGTTGAGACGTGGTGTCACCGACTTCAAGCGCGAGAGCGGCTTCGACGAGGAGATCAGGCGCGCGCGCAGGCTGATCGACAATCCCCTCAAGGAGGCTGCCAAGGAGCTAACCAAAGAGCCTGCGAGCTGGCGGCCCCCCTCACCCAGAATTGCACCCCATCCGGAGGGCGTTCCCGCTAAGAAAGAGGAAGAGGGCGACATCGGCGCGGAGCTTGTCAATACACCCGCTAAGACACCTGCTAGCGAGACACCCTCGTCGAAAGCCGAAGCCGAATTGCCTAAGCCAGCTGCGGACACGACGGACTAAATTTGGCTCTACGGGAACTTGGTCTCAAGCCAAAGTCGATTCGAGAGAACAGTTCCAATCACGATTGCGAGCTGTCCATTTACCATCGCGCAAAGCTCGTCGTGCGCTTGAGGTGAAATGGAACCTGGGATCGCAACGGTTAGTAGGTCGTCGTTACGCGTTAGGGGAACAAGGCACCAGCGCTTTAGAAATTCAGGGTCCACCCCCACGAGCGCCTCGTCCGCAGGACTATGAACGTCCACCGGAAGGAAGGGCAGGTTGAAAACCTCGCTGGCAACCTGCGAGAGCTCCCAGTCTGAAAGAAACCCTCCCTTGACGAGCGCCTCGGCGAGCAGTCCGCCGGACTCTGAGCAGGATTGAAATAGTGATTCCAAACTTTCGCCCAAGACCAAGCCACGCTCGACTAGGTTTCGGGCCAAGCGAGACTCACTGTAATTTGCTCTAGGCTTTGCCACGGGTGTTGCGTTCGACGGTCGGGCTAAACATCAAGGTTGGTGACTTCTAAAGCGTGGCGCTCGATGTACTCGCGCCTTGACTCCACCCCGCTGCTCATCAGGATGGTGAAAATCTCGTCAGCGCGGAACTCATCTTCTAGCTCAACGCGATAGAGCCGCCTTGTCTTGGGATCCATGGTTGACTCCCAAAGTTGATCTGGGTTCATCTCACCAAGACCTTTGTAGCGCTGTATATCGATTTGGTCTTGAAGGCTTCGTTTTAGGGTCCGAGCAAGCTCGAGCAGAGACTTGATTTGGCCTGCGCCTTTGACACCTTCTAGAAGCCAATCGCCACCACCTTTGATCGTAAGACCGAAACCCTCGAGGTTCGTAAGAATCTCCGCTACGTCGCTGGCGCGCCCAACAGGGCACACGCTCACGTCGGCATTTTTAGGAGAGATCTCACAGTCGGGACCCGTGTAGATCCCAAGCTCTTGACCTTCCGCCACGAGGCTCATTTGCAACTCTAAGAAATTGCGATGCTCTTCCGCGCTGGTGAAGAAATTGTCGCCATTGTCCGTTCGCACCCAGTGGGTAGGGATGGTTGTACCGTCCCATGATGCCAGAAGAGTATCGGGCTGCACCTGGGTCCAAGCAGGCAACATACGTGTCGAGAGTCCATCCAGCTTTGCTAGCTCGTCGAAAATCATTTTGAGCTCAACTTCAGTCCAGCTCTTCTTCGAGTTTTCGTCATTGAGCACGACCGCACCAATGCCAAGGTTTGCAAGGTAGCGGCTGAGCTCTGCTTCGTCGGATAAGTACTCCTCCGCTTTGCCCCTCTTTACCTTGTAGAGCGGCGGCTGCGCGATGAACAGGCGGCCAGCTTGAATCAGCGGCTTCATGTGGCGGAAGAAGAACGTGAGCAACAGAGTCCGGATGTGAGAGCCGTCCACGTCGGCGTCGGTCATGATGATCGTCTTGCCATAGCGGAGTTTTTCAAGATCGAACTCCTCTGCTATGCCACAGCCTAAGGCCGAGATGATTATTAGAATCTCGGAGTGTTGAAGCATCTTGTCTAGGCGCGCTTTTTCAACATTCAAGATCTTACCCTTGAGGGGCAAAATAGCTTGATACCGGCGGTCGCGGCCCTCTTTAGCGGAGCCACCAGCGGAATCACCTTCGACTAGGTAAATCTCGGACTTCTCCTTGTCCTTACTTTGGCAGTCAGCAAGCTTTCCGGGCATGTTGCCGCTGGCGAGAACCGTTTTGCGTCGGACGAGGTCACGCGCCTTCCTAGCGGCGTCTCGCGCTTCCATTGCGCGCAAGGCTCGAGTGACCAAAGACTTCGCGGGCACGGGGTGCTCTTCAAGGTAGGTCTGGAAGCAGTCGCCGATGAACGACTCAATCACCCCCTGAACTTCGCGGTTACCCAGTTTGTCTTTCGTCTGACCTTCGAACTGTGGGTCCGGAACATAGACCGAAAGTACCGCGCAGATCCCCTCGCGGAAATCTTCACCCGAGGGAAGCTTCGCGCCTTCCTTGGCAATTTTCTCGCGCTTGATGTAGTTGTTGAACGTGCGCGTAAATCCGGAACGCAACCCAGCGAGGTGGGTGCCGCCACCGTGCGTGTTGATGTTGTTGACGAAGGTGAAGATCTGCTCGGAATACGCGTCGGTGTACTGAAACGAAAGCTCAACGCGGTAGCTTGCACCCGGGTTCTCTTCGCTGTCGATCTCGCGAACCCAGTGAACAGTTTCGGGAAGTACACGCTCCTTGTTTTTGCAGAGCTGGTCTACAAAGGCCAGTAGACCCGTTGGATAGACAAAGCGCTCCGACTTACCAATGCGCAGATCCTCGAGATATAGCGCGACTCCCTGTGAGCCCATCAGATAGGCCGTCTCGCGAAGGCGCTTGGTGACTATCTCTAGGTCGATCTCAAGTGTTGTGAATATCTTGGGATCGGGTTTGTAAGTTAGGAGGGTTCCAGTCTTATCAGCATCTCCTACGACTTGCAGCTCGCGGACTTTTGCGCCTCTCTCAAAGCGCATGTTGTGCTCTTTGCCGCCTTGATAGACGGTAACTTCAAGCCACTCGGAAAGGGCGTTAACACACGATACTCCGACGCCGTGCAGTCCGCCCGAAACCTTGTAGGCGTTGTTGTCGAACTTGCCACCCGCGTGCAATCTTGTGAGCACGAGCTCCACGGCAGGTATTCCCTCTTCTTCGTGAATCGCTGTAGGGATACCGTTGCCGTCATCTAGAACGCTAACGGAACCATCCGTATTGATCGTGACGTCGCAACGTGTGGCCCGTCCTGCGAGACACTCATCGATGGAGTTATCCACGACTTCCCAGATCAGGTGATGCAAGCCGCGCACATCGGTATCACCGATGTACATGGCGGGTCGTACACGGACTGCCTCGAGACCTTCGAGAACCGTGATGGAGTTTGCGCCGTAGCTGGATTGGGGTTTCTTTTCTTCGTCTGACATATCGCGGGGGCTCAGCGCTTCAACTTGAACAAGATGCGCTCGATGCGGGGTGCACCGAGCAGCTCGTTGGTTTGACGTCTAAGTTGGGAACCTGTGAAATTGGTAAGTTCCTGGTAGTGGGCGGCAGACTCGACGAGAACCGTTAGTTCACCTCGTTCGAATCGAACCGGAACAGCACGTTTTGCAAGGGCTGGTCCGATAGCTTGGTTCCAAGTCGTAAAAATAGTTGCGTTGGGGTCGCTTCGACGCAGATCGTTTTCTTTGAGAAATCGGTCGAGGGCATCCCCCATCGAAATCACCCGACCGCGTTTAGGATCCTTGTCACGCATCGATCGTGATTGGCATCACAACGTAAATATATCCCTGGCCAAGTTGAAACTTGCCTGGGCTTGTTCGGTCGGTGAACTCGAAGTGCACGGTATCCGATTCGCACTGCTTCAAACCGTCGATCAAAAAATCCGGGTTGAAGACGATGTCGACATCTTTGCCCTGGTAGTTCGCAACCATTTGCGCAGTTGCCTCTCCCCGTCCAGCTGCCTTCGCGACAATTTGGAGGTGGTCTTCGGCAAAGGCCAAGCGAACCGCGCGCGCGTCGGCGGAGGTGACTGTCGAGACAAGGCGCAGCTTGCTGATTAGTAAGCTTGCGTCGAGTTCTACCTTGCACGCACCTTCCGGCGGAACGACCTGCGAATACTTCGGAAACTCGCCATCGATGAGGCGTGCAAAGATTTCGGCGTTATCCGTTTTGAGGGCGAATTGTGCCTCGTCAAAAGCAATACGCACCCGGGCCATCGGGTCCGTGAGAATGCGCGTAAAGGGCTGGAGCCCCTTCGTTGGGACGATCGAGCGCTTACTCGTACCTTCGGGACAATCGAGAAGTGTGTTGGTCACAGCCAGGCGACGGCCGTCCGTGGCAACAAGGCGAAGTTGGGAGTCCTCTACCTCGATCAGAACGCCGTGCATGGCATAGCGCCCTGGCTCGCGAGCTGCGGCGAAGACGGTGCGTGAAACTTGTTTGCTAAACGTCCCGGCCAAAATCGGGAATGAGTTCTCGTCCTGAAAACGCGCGACGACAGGAAACTCATCGGAGTCCACCGTCACGAGCTCTGCATGGTCGCCACCACTCGTGATTACGCAGTTTCCGCTCGTGGAGTCGATCGTGACCGTCTCCTCGGTCAAGTCCCGAACGAAGTCATTGGCGACGCGAGCGGAGACCAGCAGGGTTCCTGTTTCGGCAACCTTGACATCGTCGATGCGGTAGCGAATTGCAACCTCCAGATCGGTACCAACAAGTTCAAGTGCGTTCTCAGTTGCCACGAGGCAGACGTTTTCGATAGCCGGGCGAGTGCTCTTGCTAGGGATGACGCTGCTTACGATAGACAGGCCTTCACGGAGTTGCTCTCGGTTGCAGAGAATCTTCATGGATGCTTGGGGGTTGGTCTGGGGATAACCTCTTTTAAGAATTTAGTAGTCTTAACAGAGGGGCCCTTTTTCTGGGGACAACTAGCCACAGGTATGACGTAAGTTGTTGTTTTGATTGATGTTAGGCAACTCTTTTGAGTGTGGGTTGCCCTGTGAGTGTTGTGGAGAAGCAGTGGAAGAGTGCAAAGTTAGACACGCGTTTCCACAGAGCTCCGGGGAGCTGCAGAAAAGAACCTCTCCAAAGTTGAGTTGTGAAGAATTCATCCCTAGGAAGCACACAGCCTGGACTGTGGTTATCAGCGTACCGCCAACGTTGTTTCCAGAGGCTATCCACGGGTTATCCACAAGATGGGTCACCACGGAATTCCGCGATGAGAAAATGGGTAGACCGGGAGCCTGATTTCTTCCCGCCATTATAGGGATGGAAGTGGTGTGCAATCCACTCCTTTGAGCCCCGTCTGAGGGCTTAGATAGATCTATTGCAGGATGTTCTGCCATGTGTCCCTGCCAGACCTCTAGAGGGCCCGTGGGGCTCGCCTGTGAGGTGAATATGGACACGCTTGTTAGACAAGTGCGGCGCGCCGCAGCCTGGTTTCTAGATCGGCAATGAGGTTTTGGAGGCCTGGGTCTTGCGCAAGCTGCTCTTCGACCTTCTTGATTGCGTGTAGGACCGTAGAGTGATCCCTGCCGCCGTAGAATCCACCGATATCCTGCAGGGATCGTTTGGTGATTCTACGGGTCAAATACATGGATACCTGACGTGGCCAGGCGATGGATTTGTGCCGCTTTTTTGACTGTAATTCACTAAGGCGGACATCAAAATGCTCGGTGACAAGCTGGGCGATATCGTCCATGGAGGTGGGACCGCGGCGCACTGAAAAGACGTCCTGTAGGCACTGACGAGCGAGGTCCATACTGATGGGAACACCCATTAGTTTAGAGAAGCCCTGTAACTTGTTGACCGCGCCCTCAAGCTCTCGAATATTCGAGTCCAGGCGCTCCGCAAGTATCTTGGTGACATCTTCGGGCAGGACAATGCCCCTCTCGCTGGCCTTTCGCATGATGATAGCCATGCGCGTTTCATAGCAAGGAGGCTCGATTTCGGTAACCAGGCCCCACTTGAAGCGCGAAACTAGGCGCTCTTCAAGGCTAGGAATATCCTTAGGAGGGCTATCCGACGACAGCACAATCTGCTTGCCAGCGTTATAGAGGGCGTTAAACGTGTGGAAAAACTCTTCCTGGGTTCGCTCTTTATTGGCTAGCAGGTGGATGTCGTCCACAACGAGGACATCTACGTCCCTGTACTTGTGCCTAAATTTGGTCTGATCACCCTTTCCAATCGCATCGATGAAGTGGTTGATAAAGGTCTCACAAGACAGGAAGAGGATGTTCGTGCTGGGGTCGTCATCGAGAATCTGACGACAGAGGGACTGCAGCAGGTGAGTCTTTCCTAAACCAACGCTTCCGTGGATGAAATAGGGGTTGTAAGGGCCGCCAGGTGATTCCGAGACTCCTACAGCAGCGGCATGTGCAAAGCGGTTGCAGGGGCCTACTACGTAGTTG
Organism: uncultured bacterium; assembly: GCA_937896235.1. Taxonomy (GTDB): domain Bacteria; phylum Planctomycetota; class UBA1135; order UBA1135; genus CALBMX01. Next base: position 149,927 of record CALBMX010000034.1, on the reverse strand, counting down.
CTGAAGGTGTAGGAGGGGTTAAGGACAACATCGCTCGAGCGCAAAAGTCCCGCCTTTTGGCGGGCTGCACTGTTCTTCGAAGGATTTTCTGCCGGGGGAGCCGCGTTGCCAGCAGCATGCAGATTGCGATCTCTGCGTGGCGCTTTGCGGGCAGCTAGCTCAGCATCGACAACAACCTCAACCTTAAGTCTCGATGACAAGACCGTGTGAACGGAATACTCGATCTGGTCCATGTAGTTGTCCAGCAGCCAGTCGCGCGTGAACTCATTTTGTACGGCGATGGTGAGTGTGCTGTCCGTTAATGACCGCAAAACAGCCTGCTGAAACCAGGTGAAGTAAGGCGTTTGGTCGATGGACTCACGCAAGACGGCCCGCACTTGCTCCCACGTGACTTCAAGGTCAACTCGATCAGCCTGAGCACTCCGCTCCGGGTCTTCCATGGGGGCGGGATCCGCGGCTGTGGAGGGTGGCATGGTGATCACGGATGCAGCGGACTGCTCAAGGGAGTACGGAGACTTAGGCATTTTTGGGCGCTCTGGAGGGGGGAATCCTGAATCGCTCGCAAGAGAGCCGTGCCGAAGTCCTGTCGATGAAGTTCACCGCGACCGGTTCAGCCTCTCCCGTAGAGGAGTTCTTCCCGTGGGCCGCCGGAGGGCAGACAGCAGAGAAGGAGCCGAAGCGCTAGTTGTGAGTCAGTGGAAGAGAGATCGGCGTGAAGCGCCCAAGCGGAGAGCCATTATGGAGACAGAAGCGCCGCGCGCAACGAAGTTACCCCCAACGCTTCGCGATTTGTTCACAAGGTGGTGCCGCTGTCGCTAGTTGCGTGCGACGAAGAAAAAACTTTCACCATTCGTTCCACCGCGCTCTTGCAATCTCCCTCCGAAGTGCTCCAACCAAGTGAGATGCGAAGTCCAGAGCGAGCCTCCTCTTCGCTAAGCCCCATGCCGAGGAGAACGTGAGATGGCTCTACTGCCCCGGAGGCACAAGCGGAGCCGGCACTAAGCTCCAAGCCCTCCATGTCAAAGCGAGTCACAAGCATGCGGGCGTCGGTACCTGGCATGCGGATGTTTAGCGTGTTCGGAAGGCGCTCCGATGGTTGCTCGAGTGGCGGGCCCGCGAGGATTAACTGTGGAAAGCGCGCGCTCAAAATTTGCCAAATTTGTCCGCAGAATTTGCGCTGCCTCTGCGCGAGCTCGTCCTGCTCGCCGAGTGCCAATTCTAGGGCCAGGGCAGCCGCAGCAATAGCTGGTGCATTCTCCGTCCCAGCACGCAGTTCGTCTTCTTGTCCTCCGCCAAAGGTGCGAGCGCAAAGAGGACTGCCGGCGCGGCGAACAAGAACTCCAACACCAAGCGGACCACCTATTTTATGCATCGAGAGACTGACCAAGTCTACACCCGCAAGCTTGCCGTCTAGGTCAAGCGGAATTCGGCCGAGAGCCTGCACGGCATCGACGTGCAAAAGGGGTCGTGGCCCCTTTTGAAATCCAGAGAGCAGGCAGGCCAGCTCGGAGATGGGCTGCACAACACCGACCTCGTTGTTGGCGAGGTGCAAAGAGATGAGGCTTACGTTTCCGGACTCTGCTTGGAAGGCAACTTGTTCGGGGTGAATGCGACCCGCACGATTCACCTTTGTGAAGCGCACCTCGTGGCCCTCTTTTGCGAGGGCCTCTAAGGGCTCCAAAACAGAGGGATGTTCGAGCGGACTGGTGATCACCGAGCCCCGAATTTCGCGGCCCTGCAGCGTGCCCAAAAGTGCCAAGTTGTTCGACTCGGTTCCGCCAGAGGTGAACACGATTTCGGACTCGCTAACAGCGAGCCTTTTGGCAAAGATCTCGCGCGCTTCATCAACGATGTTTCTTGCGGCTCTACCACTTGCGTGCAAGCTAGAGGGGTTGCCGAAACCTCGGTCCAGCAACTCCATCCACCTGTCGCGAACTTGAGGCCGCAGTGGCGTCGTTGCGTTGTGATCCAAATAGACTCGGTTCATTTCTCCCAGACCTCCCTATATAGCGCTTCGTATCGGTCGACGACGGTGTTTGAACTGAAGCGAATCGCGGCACGTCTTTTTCCAGCGGCCCCCATGGCGCTCCGAAGTGTGGGGCTCTCAATTAATTTCGCCAAGGCTTGCGCGTAAGCCTCTATGTCATTCACAGAACAAAGAAAACCGGTGGTCCCGTGATCGACGACCTCGGCAACGCCTCCGACATCAGTAGAGACCACGGGAAGTCCGGCAGCCATAGCTTCAAGTGAAGCAAGCCCAAAGGACTCTTGCGTGCTACTTAGGGCGAAGATGTCAGAGCTAGCCAATAGACCGGGGAGGTCGTCGCGCTCGCCCATGAATCGAACGCGATCCCCCAGGCCCAAGCTGATAGCAGTCGCCTCGACTTGGGCGCGCTCCGGTCCATCGCCAATTAGATGGAGTTCTACTTTAGATTCCGTCAGGTGCACGCATTTGGCAAATGCTTGCACGAGCCAACCTACGCGCTTTAGGGAGCGAAAGTTGCTCGCGTGCAAAATTCGTACGCAAGCTCCCGAGCGGGAAAAAGGCCCTGCATACTTAGATAGATCCACGAAGTTTGGGATTACGACTAGCGGGAGCTCCCGGCTCTTGAGGATGCAGGTATATGTGTCTTCCACGAGTGCGCTGGAAACACACGTCACCGCGTCGCTCGCATGGAGTGCGTACTTGGTTAGTGCCGCATAGGACTCGTCTTTACCCACAAGGTTAATGTCCGTTCCGTGAAGGGTTGTGATCACAGGTAGCCGTCCGCCTGCCTGCTGCACGGCCGCTTGTGCGAGTAGCGCGGATGTGGCATTCGGAATCGCATAGTGAGCGTGAAGAAGGTCGAGTCCACTCGTCGCGAACACATCTAGGATGCTTGAGGTAATTGCGAGGTTGTGCGGGGGCGCCTCAAAGATGGGATAGGGCATCCCGCGGGCGACGTGAACGTGAACCCCCCCTTCGCATTTAGCAAGTCGTGGAGGGACGGCGTGAGAAAACAGGTGGACCGAATTTCCGCGCTCGGCTAACTGTATGGCTAGCTCGGAGGCGAGAACTCCCGAACCCCCATAGGTTGGGTGACAGAGGATGCCAATACGCATGGCTTATCCGATCACGGATCGACGCGAAATGCAGACTCGGGGAGTGGCGGAAGATCGGCGGCCTTTGTCGCTGTCCGCCTGGGGGGCGTCACGGTTCCAGAGTCGTTGTATTCGTGGCTCCGCATTTGTGACGCGGGCTCCAACTCCACGGTCTCCGGGGGAGCCCCCTCGTCTCCCGCTTCCAGAGAGCTTGCAGCTTCAGGCTTAACGGATTCGACGTTGGCATGATTCGGGAGATTGATGGCTGCAAGGACAACATCCGGAAAGACGACGTCGGCAACAACAGTCTCGGGAACCTCGGCTTCGGGCGCAACGGCCTGGGGAAATACGACCTCAGAAACAACAGGCTCAACCTGCGCTTTGACCTCTTCCTCGGGGAGAATCGGGTTGGCTTTTGGTTGCTTGTAAATTTCGGCTTGAGGCTCTATTTCTAGGGGCGTTTCGACGATCGGTGCGACTTCCTGTGCGAGGACTTCCTGTGCGAGCTCCGCGTAGTCTCCAGCACCTGGAGAGCTGGGCGCGTACCCAAAAATGGACAGGCCATAGCTGGGGGCTTCGGCCAACTTGACGCTCTTGCGGATCGACCTGTTGAAGACAGGGCCCGGGAAGTATTTTCGAATCTCCGCGAGCACCTCGCGCGCGAGGCGCAGGCGGCTGTCGTACAGGCACGGAATGATTCCCGTGATCACCAAATCGGGGTTCAATCGGCGCTTTAAGAGCTGCACGATTTCCACCAATTTGCTCATGCCCTGTAGCGCGAAAAATTCAGTCTGAAGTGCGATGAAAACCTCACGCGAAGCGACAAGTCCGTTCACGGAGAGTAAGCCAAGGCTCGGCGGGCAGTCGACAATTAAATAGTCCGCAGGGTCCTCGCCGTGCTCCTTGTAGTGCTCGGTTACCCAGGTGTCGATCGCGTCATTCAAAATACTCTCGCGACCGAGCGCTGAAGCCAATTCCATCTCGGCCCCCGACAGGTCGATGTTTGTCGGCGAGACGCGCAGCCCGGGCGTCGAGGTGTCTCGCAGGGCGTCTCGAAAAGGGAGGCCGTCGCAAAGGACCTGGTAGGTGGACGGCTCCCCAGGGGGGATTTCAATGTCAAGGTGTGTAGACAGGTTCCCCTGGGGGTCCAGGTCGAGAAGCACAACACGCCGACCGGCGAGTGCAAGGGCGGCGCCTAGGTTGACAGCGGTCGTCGTCTTACCGACTCCACCCTTCTGATTGACGATCGCGATACGTCGCATGGTCATGATGCTATTGGGGCCGTGCGCAGTTAGCGCAGAAGGCCGATTACGTCTGCGGGTAGTGGTCCGCGGTGATAGAGGGGTTCGCCAAAAGGTACTCCTATTTGGCTTCCCCAATAGAGGGCGTTGATTTCGCTACGTGCGAGGATATCCGCTCCAAGCATAAAGTGTTCGCCTGCGTCCGAGGAGCCGTTCTGATTTAGTTGGCTGGCGTAACACCGCAAGAGGTCTTGCTTTGCCTGAAAGACGTCCCCGATATCCACCACAAGGCTCGGTAGTGACGCACAAGGTGAGCCTGATGAAAAGTGAAACAGTCTGCTAGGTCGGTGGGCAGTTAATCCCGGTTCAAGCTTTTCGATCAGTTTCTGCAGCCCCGCGACATACCAGGCGTCTCTCATTAGTTGGGAGGCTGCGGCGTGATCTGGATGCGCATCTCCTTCAGGATGCCCAATCACGACACGGGGCTTCAGTCGTGCAAGCTCGCAGGCCAGCCGGTTGCGGTTGGTCAGGTTCGCCACGAGCCCCGCATCCCCAAGATCCAGGTTCTGGCGGTGTTGAAGGTCCATAAGGGCTGTCGCGGCGGCGCTCTCGGCAGATCGTTCTTCCGCGCTCCCTCTCGTCCCCATTTCTCCACGTGTTAGATCGATGATGCCAACAGATAGACCCGCGGCGCGCGCTGACAGGATGAGTCCGCCCGTGAAGAGCTCGGCGTCGTCCGGGTGTGCGGCGACGACAAGGATGTCGAGGCCGCTCACTTGTCCTCTCCTGGGGTGCCAGGTTGGCGTTGCTCTCGTATTCGTTTCGGTGCGGGGCCGAGATAGAGAACCATGTGCTCGGAAGGCAGTGCATCCATCTCGTCGAGTAAGGCATCGATCCATTCACGGCCGAAACGGGACAAGAATTGGGCACCGGTCAAAACACGCTCCTGGGCCTCGCCACTAGGTAAGAGGTGCACGTCTAGCCTCCGCTCGTCTCGCCGAAGACCCCCCACGTTGTTATTGGCTACGCGGTCCACCTTGTCAGCGAATCGCTGCATCTGCTGGTGAATTATCCGGCTTGTGTGCTTGAGGATTTGGGGAAGGTGTGGAGAGACGTCCGCCAAGCGCGGGCGAAGTGCGTTGAGCTCTTTTCGAAATGACTTTGACATGGCGTGGAGTTCACTAGAAAGCGAGGTGTCATCGGTGCAGGACTCCTCATCAACGGATCGTGCGCAAGCCCCCTTGGTCCGAAGGAAATCCCCCACCGTGCAGCCCGCCTGCTCGAGAGAGCTCTCGACGGCGTCATCGATTAGCGTACAGCTAAGCCGGGGAACAAACGGAGTTTCAGGCACATCGCGAGAGCGTCTCAACTCGGCCAACTGAACGTGGTATGCGAGCTCTCCAAAGCCACCGACATAAGCGGCGACAGGTAGCGCTAGGTCTTGCACTAACGGGCGAAGGAGGGCGCCCGCGCTATAGTCGTTTGGGGCGGTGACAATTTCTGCGGCAAGCTCAGAGGGAGTGCGCGAACCAGCCTCGCCATCGAAGCGGTAGCCATCTCCTCCAGCGCGGAGCGCAACGCGTCCATTGGGGCCAACGTGGTAAACGAGGGCGGCCTCCTCGGGTTCGATTGCGACCGCGAACCCAGCGGAGGCCAAACGCGCCTTGTTCTCCAAGAGCTCGGGGATTGGACTTGGTGCAACGAGAGTGGCGAGTGAGCGCGAGAGGCTTGGGCGAATCCAGTCTGGTTCAATCACGACCAACCCGAGGTGTCCGAAGAGGGTCGTCATGGAGCGGGTCCAAGCCCGAGCTAAAGTTTCCCCGTCACGAGGAACAAATAACTCGAGCGTTTCCTGCGTGAACATGTCCGCAGCGAAGGTGTCCCGAAGAACTTCGGTGACTGAGATTAAGCGCTGCTTCTCCGCGTCAATTTGGACTGCCGAGAAGGGTGTGCGGCCCGAGGACATTCCAGGCAGGTGTAACCTTCGCAAGTCCAAGTTCGGGGTTACTAGACGCACGTTGTGAACCTCCGCGATGTCGTGGTCGTCTGCGTGATTCCAAAAAACAGGGACGACGGGTTTGCCCCACCTCTCTTGAAGGTCGCGGCTCAGTCGAACCGCGTGAACAGCCTTATAGATGTTGAACAGGGGCCCGCCAAGAAAACCTGGTTGCTGCCCGGCAACAACGGCACTCGCACCTGGCGTTGCAAGGGCGCGCACAGCCTCAAGTACAGCTACGTGTGAACCCAGCGCCGTCAGCGGGCCCTCGATCGCGGCACTGAGTTCGGCGCGCTCGTCAGGAAGGAAGCGCTCCTCTGGAGGAGAGAGGTCGCCTAGGGTTTTAGGAATGCACGGTGACGCAAAACGAGAGGGTACCGGTCGCCCGGAGAGTGCGTGACGTGCAAGGTCCGACAGGCCGAGTATGTCGGCACTCAGGAACTCACTTCTTAAGCTCATACGGCGGAGTGGGCGACCGCAGAGATCTCTTCAATCATAACATTCAAGGCCTCTGTGGACGCTTCCCGCCATTCGGAGCAGGGACGGCCGGCCTTTTTATAGGCAAAAGAGATGCCCCGCGAAGAGTTAACGAGTGCTCCTTGCCCGCCTCTGTGGAAGCCGGCCGCGATGTCTTCTGCGCCGGCTCCCTGTGCCCCATAACCCGGTAGCAAGAGGGGGGAGTGTGGCATGCGCGCGCGCATCTCCGCTAGGGCTTCTGGGTGGGTAGCACCAACTACGGCACCGACAGAGCTGTAGCCTTTGGATCCCATTAACTCCTTCCCCCAGCGAGCGACGGCGTCAGCTATTCGTTCGGACAGCGTGGGCTCACCGCAAAGCTGAAAATCTGCTGAACCGGGATTCGAGGTGCGAACCAAAACGTAAATCCCCCCTCCCGTTTTCTTGCAGACGTCCAGGAACGGCGTGATGGACTCTTCACCTAAGAATGCGTTTACGGTGACGGCGTCGCAAAGGTGAGAGACCTCATCGACGCCGCCCGTTCCCTCCAGGAGGCCGCGTGCATAGGCTGCGGCCGTACTCGCAATGTCACCTCGCTTTACGTCACCAATGACAAGCATGCCAAGCGACTTCGCGTGGGCGACAACGCGCTCCCACTGGTAGTGGCCGTCGGCTCCAAAGACCTCGAAGAATGCAGACTGAGGTTTGACCACAGGAACGAGGTTTTCTGCAAGGTCTAGAAGGGCAACGCAAAAGTCACCCATGACCTCGGCGCGCTCTCCGCGCGGAAGTGAGGTGTCCCGCGCGTCCGAGAACTCAAGGGGGAGCTGGTCTAGGTGTGGGTCAATTCCAAGGAGGCAGGCGTTGCCCGTTTTCTCGATGGCGGCGTGCAGTCGGTCGGCGTAATTCACGCTTGGTCCTCGCGGTTATTTTGGTGTCAGTTTTTGGAGACTGGCTTCGGTTGATTGTTTCAAGGCAGAGGTCTATGGGTCGAGGTCGTCGTCGCCTGGCTTGTTGCCAGCGTCGGCAAGAGCCTTCGAAATCCGCTCCGATATATCTTCGCCTTTGGTTGCCTCTAGCTCTTCGCCGATCCCTCTACCGACAAACTCCGAAGGCGGCACAAGTACGCCACCAGAGACGGTGATTCGCAGGGCCTCATCGACAGTGATTGGAACCCGTATCAGAATCTCGCGCGGGACGTGGATTGTGTAGCCCGTCATCGGCATGGGCGAGGATGGAATAAAGATGGAGACGAGGTTTTTGCCGGTGGCCTCACGCATGCTCTTGAGCGACTGGCTTGTGACAAATCCAAGCGAGTAGACGTACTTGTTTGGATAGGGCACAGCGACAACGGTGTCGAACTCCAACTCGTTGTCGCTTATGAAGAATTCAACGAGCTGCTTAGCGTAGGGATAGACGGCTCGAACCCCCGGAATCGCAAGTAGAGCTTGGTCAAATTTTTCGAGTATCTTGCGCCCGATGAACCCCGTAACAATCCACCCAAGCCAGAGTACGATCAAGACGGATAGCAGCAACCCAATGAGCGGGTGGACTACCGTCGAAACCGCGTCGCGCAGGTGCTCCTTGTCGATCCAGAGATTCTCGAGATCGCAGAAGAAGCCCTCGTTTTCGGCACGCTCATCGCGAAGGACGTTTTCAAAAACATCGCGCCTTGCTGTCTCGCTAGAGATGCGAATATCCCCTTCTGCCTTGGTGGGAATTAGCTCGTACTGGAGCTTCAGGTTGGTCGGCTTGACCGGCAAGTTATCGACGTCCAAGAACTCGGCGGCATAGGGGTCGATGCCGAGCTCGCGGAGCGCCTTCCAGCCAAACGAGTTGCTCTCTAAACTCCAGTAGATCGTGTTGTTGATCGGCTTGGTGACATAGGTCCGCGCAAATCCCAACAGGGTGACGAAGATGAATATCGTCAGCACCAGGGGGAGGAGTGCTCCTAGGCCACGAAGGAAAAAGAGGGCGAAGCTCTTCTTCTGGGGTTTGTTTTTTTTCTTAGCTTTCTTGCTCACGACGACGTTTACCTAATGGTGTTCGCGAAGATCCTATCCGCCCGGTGCCTCAACCGTTCCCCTAGCCATCCATAACGCTGGGGAAGAGCTAGTTCGGGATCAAAAATGCGCTCAAATTAGGCGCCTGGGGACAAAAACTGCTTCCCGATGTAGTCGGTCAAGGCCAACCCGCTCTCCGGGATGTAGGTTCGGTTTTCCATCGTTTTCAGTAGGCCTTGCTCGAGAAGTCGCTCGCGGATGGGCTCCGTTGGATCCGGCCCCTCCCACTTCGCTAGTGCGCGGGCCTCTGCGGGGTCGACCCCTACGGCTAACCGCAATCCCAGCCACCAGGTCTCTCCGAGGCGATCGATGGGTTCCAGGGTCTCACTCCAGGCGGGCTTAGCACCCTTGTCGAGAACGTCGCGGCTCCAGCGCCCCAAAGAGCGTGCATTTCCCGTACGTGTTCCCTCTACATGGCTGGCAGCGGAGGGTCCTATCCCCACATAACCTCCATTCCGCCAGTAATTTAAGTTGTGCCTACATTCTTGCCCGTTTGTTGCGAAGTTGGATACCTCATAGGCGTTAAGGCCCGCATCGAACAGGACGCGGCGGGCCTCGGCCAGATTTTCTAGCTCACGATCCTCGTCTTGGGGTTCAAAGGCTCCTTTTTTGAGGCTCGCGTAAAGGGGTGTTCCCGGCTCGTACGTCAAGCCATAAGCGCTGATGTGCGAAGCTCCTAAGTCCAGTACTTGACGTATGTTATGTTCGATGTCGGAGAGCGGTTCGCCGGGGGCACCGTGGATTAGGTCCGCGGACCAGCGCTCGTATCCGGCTGTGCGGACAGCGTCAACGGCGGCCAGGGCCTCTTCGGGGCTGTGGGGGCGCTCATAGAATTTTAGGGTCGCGGGATTTAGGCTCTGAATGCCGACGGAGAGCCGGTTTACACCCAGTTCCCGCATCAGGATTGCTTTTTCGAGGGACAAGCTCTCAGGGTTGCACTCGGCGGTGACCTCTTCAGCCGAGCTGCGGTAGCCTGTGATTCTCTCTAGCCCAGCTAGTAAACGCTCCAGCTGAGGCGCGGTGAAGTAGCTTGGGGTGCCGCCACCAAAAAAAATCGTTCTGGGGGACCTTGGCGCACGGATTTCCGCTTCAGCGAGCAGGGTGTCCAAGAACTTCTCGTGGTCTTCGTTTTGGCCAACGATGGAGAAGAAGTCGCAGTACGGGCACTTATGTACACAAAACGGCAGGTGTACATAAAGAGGAGTGCCCTTAGGGGCCCGTTTAGCTGGTGAATTAATCAAATCGGGGGACGCGCAATGCGCGTCCCCCGATTGTCGCACTTCGTTGTGCTGTGTGCTACTCGCCGCCCATCATCTTCGAAAGTCGGGCAAGTCCCTGACGTTCGATTTGGCGGACGCGCTCACGGGTCAAGCCCACTTGGCGTCCAATCTCCTTGAGAGTCATCGGCCCGTCGAAGTCACTGGCGATTCCGTACCGGAGACGGATGATCCGCGCGTCCCGGTCATCGAGCTGTTTGAGGAAGACCTCGAGGTGCTCCATGAGGTCCACCATCGTGGTGGCCTCCTCGGGGGTTGCACCATCGGCTTCGGGATCGATACCACCGGCGCCCTCAAGGGCGTTGAGGGAGGTTGTTCCCGATGTCAACAGTGTTTGGCGCAGTAAGGGCCAAGTCTCTTCCGGGACACCGATTTCAATGGCGACCTCTTCCAAGCTTGGCTGCCTTCCCATGGTGAAGGACATTTCGTAGGCAATTGAACGCCACTTGTTGACCAATTCGGCCATATATCCAGGAACGCGAACCGCGGGGACGGTATTGGTTAAGGATCTACGGATGGCCTGTTTTATCCACCAAGTCCCATAGGTTGAGAATCGGCATCCTGCATCGGGATCGAATTTCTCTGCGGCCTTCATGAGTCCAAGGTTGCCCTCAGCAATCAGGTCCGCAAGCACCATGCCTCGATCGGTGTACTTCTTTGCGATGGAAACGACTAGCCGCAAATTGGCGCGAATCATGTGTTCGCGGGCCTCTAGATCGCCAGCTTGGATGGCGCGACCTAACTCGATCTCCCGCTCAGCGGTGAGCAGGGGGACCTCGTTGATTTCGTGGAGATATGTCTCCAGGCAGTTCTCGGAAGAGATGGCGGGCCTCCAGGTGGTATTGGCGCCGACAGGGGACGGAAAGGAGGCCGCACCTGGGTCTGCTGCGTTCGGAGGCGCAGTAGGATCCCGTGGTGCGGCACCCCAACCTTCGACCGGTAAGGACCTCTGCCTTGAGATCGCACAGAGATTCATCCGAAGAGAAAGGCAAAACGTCCTGCTCGTGGCCAATTCTCTGGTACCTTTAGGCCTGCAGACTTGCTCCCACCCAACAAAACGCCGAGGGACCATCTCTCGATACGGATTATGTCTGACCTCACCACAACCACCGCCCCAGCCTTAGAGCTCGTCATTGCTGAAGAGCGCTTCTTGTCTGTCTTGCAGGAGGAGTGCGGGGGATTTTGCACCCTTACAGGCGCTCTCGCGGGTCTTTCTGGGGAGATCTGGAACAAGCGGCATTACTTCCCACTGATCTCACAGGCCGAGACCTTTGAGACCCTCTTGGATGATTACGGGGCTTCTCGGAATCGAACGTTTAGCTACCTAAGGGAGCTGGTGGGCTCTTTGCGGGGGTTTGCGGGCGCGGGCCACAGTCTCGGACACCTCGTTTCCAGGTGTGAAACGTACGGACTCGTAAACATTCTCCAAGTCGCCGAGTTCAGCGCATTTGAGGGTCGAATCGCCAACGTGCGAGCATTCATACAGAGTTGCGTCGAGCTCCTCTTGAAAGAGCTTCACGCAGAAATGGCCTCTTTGGGCGCATCCCCCCACTTGGGGACCTTCTCAGACGTCTCCTTTGAGGTTTCAACCATCCAGGAGCGCCTCCCCCACAACGTTGACGAAGAGGAGCCTAGTGATGATCATCAAAAGATCGCGGAGGTCGCCTCTAAATTCGTTTCAGCCTGCGACCTGCTCGCCCACCTGAGCGAGAGCACTGAACTGGACCCCGATACCCGTAACCTATTCCTAAGTACAGTTTGTGCAGAAGAGCAGGCACGTGTTTTTGAGGCTACAGTTCACAACCTTCAGTCGGCTTATGACACGCACATAAAGGGCACGAGCCTTGAAAAGCAGGACCCACGCCTCTCGCAGTTACGTGGGCTAGGCTCTGCGGCGCTCCATACCCTTGAGGCCGTTACCGGTCTCACGCACTTCGTTGAGCGACACGAGAATCAAACCCGGGGCCACGCAGCCCAAAAACGTCTTGCCAGGCTTATCCACCGTGGCGAAGTGCAAGACCGGATCCTGAATAAGCTCCTAGTCTCCGCCCACCTCCTTATGGAGGCGGGAAGGCCCCTAGCCCAAGATATTTTGCCGCAATACACAGACGCAAGAGAGTTGGTTATTCAGATTCCGGACGAGCTGATGCTGCACGCTAGACCTGCAGCCCTAATCGTCGGCATCGTTTCGAAGTACGGGACCGCAGTTGAGCTCGAGGTCGGCGGTAAAACCTGCAATGCCGGCTCTATTTTAGAGGTTTTGGTGACAGTGGGGTCCTATCCCGACGTCAAGACCTTCACTTTTCGGGGGGATGTAGCACCCCTCCGCGACATTGCCCTGCTGTTCAAAAACGGGCTTGGAGAAGACGGGATCGAGAATCTGCCCGACGAATTGTCTTACTTGGGACACTCGTCCCGCGACTAAGGACGGCCTCGTTCCTCCGTCCGTTTTTTTTGCGATTTATGGGGGACTGGTACGCCCGGACTTAGGCAATAGCGCGAGCCCGGCTAAACCCCCATGGGCTGTGACCTAAACACCCAAGTACAGCCGATCCGCGAGCATCCGAGGCAGCCCTGCGTCTCGTATTCGGCTCGCAGCGACCTCGATCTGATAAGGGAGCCTCTTCAGCTTGACCGTTTGGGCCTCACTGTCAAACAGGACCCAGCCCGTTCGGTGATCTTCATCACGGGGTTGGCCGACACTGCCTACATTCACAAGGCAGCGATCCGACTCGCGAAGATCGACATCCAGGTCCGGGGAATAGGCTGTAGATCCGACAGGTTCAAGCAACCGCATAAGGGCGATCGGGATGTGGGTATGCCCCACAAAGGCGACGGGCCTTGTCATGAGCTCCAGTGAGGGGTCCGCGTCCCGGGTTGTTCGGATGTACTCAAACGCCTCGGGTTCGTGGATGCTCCCGTGGGCAAGCTGGCAGTGTTCTAACGTGACCTCAAGGGGGAGCTCGCGCAACCAGTCCATCTCGTCCGTACTTAGCACTCCCCGTGTCCATCGAACGGCCTCGAGGGCGTATCGGTTAAACGTGTTTTCGTTCAACTCGCCAACGCAAGCAGCGTCGTGATTCCCTTTGACGACAATGACACCCTCTTCACGGAGTAACCGAATGCAGTCCGAGGGGGAAGCACCGTACCCCACCACGTCGCCCACGCTGAGGATTTGGTCAACCTGGGTCGCCCGAATGTCCTCAAGGACACACTCCAGGGCACTCAGGTTGCTGTGAATGTCACCTAGAACTGCGTAGCGCATAGGGGCGAAGGGTTGTGAGTAGCAAAAGTGCGCAAGAGAAAGCCAGAACCGCTGGGATAGAGGTTCCTTCCGGGCCAAAAGGTAGGAGCGGCGAAAGGTTGGCGCTCGGGAAAAGTGGTGGGAGAACCCACGTGATAGCTAGGAGTGCAAGGGGCCCCGCTGGTAGCAAGAGGGCTCCCAGCGCGGCAAGTTGAAGCGTTGACGCAAGCGCCAATAGCGAGGGCGGCTCCGCCCCGGCCATCCGGAGCGAGAGGAGGGCAGCCAACACCATTAAGAGGGCGGGGATAGCGAGAAAGAGGAAATCTCCAGAGGTAGTGGACACGGAAGCCCGGCGTGCCTGCTCCGTGCCTGGGATTAGCCTGGAGCCCATCAGGACCCCCACTAGGGCAGCCAAGAAGAGCCACGGGAGTAGATCCACCCCAGCATCGTCCCCAATAGGAGCCTGGCGCTGAAATGCCGACAGTGCTGGCCCCAGGCCAAAACATGCCCAAAGGGAGATCCAAGTACCCGGTTGACGGATAAGGCGGGCTAGGGCGAGCTGAGATTGTGCAAAGGGTTGCATGGTGGGGATTGCGCCGTGGTGCTGTGAAGATTGCGCGGGCTCTCTATGTTCGGTGCTTCTTTTGTATCCATGTCCCTAGAACCGCACAGAAACGATGGGCAGCATTCGTCTTCTCTAGATGTAGTGTTTGTACTTGTTTCACACTCGACATGTTGTGTGCGTTGTTCTAACCTGTGTGTTCCACGTGGAACATGTAGGTTTCCTCACCATCCAAACAGTCACATCTCAACCAATGACTTCCAAGAGACTAGGCCGAGGGCTCGGCTCCCTTATTCAAGACCCCACACCGATTGCCTCCGAAAACTCCGTCAAAGTGAGCGAGGTGCGACCGAACCCATTTCAGCCAAGGCGTGTATTTGATCCTAGCGGGCTAGAAGAGCTTCGCAATAGTATTCTGGCCCATGGTGTCATGCAACCCGTAGTGGTAAGGCGGATCGAAAATGGATTCCAGTTGGTTTCAGGCGAGCGGCGCTGGCGAGCGAGCCGCCTGGCAGGCCTGACCTCCATTCCGGCTGTCGTTCGGGAGTCTGTCTCGGATTCGGACATGCTTGAGTTGGCCCTCGTCGAGAACGTTCAGCGTCGGGATCTAAACCCCATCGAGCGTGGTCTTGCTTATCGGGAGATGATGAATGCACTCGGGTTGACCCAGCTTGAAGTTGCTGACAGGGTCGGCCTGAAGCGCTCTTCGGTCGCGAACCTTGTCCGCTTACTGGAGTTATCCGACAAAGTACAGCTATGCGTTGCGTCCGAGCAGCTCACGATGGGGCACGGCAAGGCCCTTCTTGGCCTTCAAGGTTCCGAGGCTCAAGACGCCCTCGCCGATCAAATCATTAGGCAGGACTTATCTGTTCGGCAAACAGAAGTCTTGGTGCGTGAGTTGGGCGTTCCCAAAGAGGTTATGCCCGAGGCCAGTGCCGCCCCCGCGGAGCCAGCCCTGGTTCCATGGGCCAAGGCGATGGAGGATCGCATCCGCGAATCCCTGGGCACCAAGGTCACTTTAAAGAACGGGCCCAAGTACAAGGGCCAGATCGTGATCCATTATTTCAATAGAGATGACTTGGAGCGTATCTATGACGTGATCGCCCCGCGCCAGGAAGTCTAGGAAGTTGCAATGCCGATAAGTGACCTCCCTCCTGCCGATGCCGGGGGTTAGGACAAGAAGAGAGGGGCGCCCCCACCAGCTGGTGGGGGCGCCCCTCTCTTCTTAGGTTGTAGGACCTTTTGGCAAGCCCGCATACTGTGCTAGGTGTCTTTGTCCTTGTTATCCCACGGGAGATAGGTCTCGGGGAGAGACACCTGTAACGGGTCCCTAGAGAATGGTCATTTCCGTTATCGTCGTCGGCTCTTCTGGGAGCGAAGTGTCCGCATTCGCCGGCGCGTTTTCGATGATCCGAACCACATCAGCCCCTTCAAGCAGAACGCCAAAAACGGTGTGTTGGCCATCTAGGTGGTGGGGGGTACCCGTCGTGATGTAAAATTGGCTTCCACTACTCTCGGAATCACCGGGCATCTTCGCCATCGCCAGGACTCCTTTAAAGTGATAGAGGTTGTTGGGCTCTTGCGCAATCTTGTATTCGGGGCCACCCTGACCCCAGGTCGATGGGTCACCAGACTTCGTGTTTGGATCGCCTCCCTGCACCATGAAGCCAGGGATCGTTCTGTGGAACTTGGTGCCATCATAATACCCACTTGATGCCAACTTGATGAAGTTTGCCACATGCTCCGGGGCCCGGTCTTCGAAGAGCCCCACGATGATATCGCCAGCGCTGGTGGTGATTTTTACTCTAGGGGATCCCTCGGGGAGCGCTGCTAGCTGGAAGAGGCCAGGATTGGCATCGACGAACGCTCGCTCGCTCTCGATGTAACTTCGCAGCTGGACGGCCATGCTCTCTAGGGCCCCTTCCTCACCAATAGGAAGGGTGTCCCGAACGATTGGGTGATTCGGGTAATCTTGTTCGAGTTGAGCCAGTGCGGCTTCTGCGCCAGACCAATCTTCACTCTCAATGAAGCTCCTGACCTCGAGAGCTTTGGTCCAGGCACCCGCGGAGGTGTCCCTAAGGTTCTCAGCTAGGGCTCCAAGGGTTCCAGGTGAGGGCAATTGCCCGCCGGTTCCAATCGTTGCCATGGTGACCTGGGCTGCCAATTGGTTCCAGCTCTTGTCGAGCTCCTGCTTCTTGTTCTCTTGGCGGGTCTGGTTCCAAAGAATGAAAACCGTGGCGACCAAGGCGACGACGAAAAACGGCATCGCGTAGGTGGAAACCAACTTTTGAAGCTGAGAGGTCTCCTCGTAGGGAGCGATTACGACTTGTGTGGGGGCCTTGTGATCAGCCATGTTTCTGGTGTGGGTTGAGCTTTGTGGGGCGGCGTGCCCAGGCTTGGAAGCGGAGCATCTTATCGTTCTCTCCATTTAATTTGCGATGAAAAGGGTTCTTGGACCGCAGAGGGGCATGGAAAGCAAGCCCAGGACGATACCCTGATGCCCTCCCGGTCCGGATCCCTCACCCGAATCTTCATTATGAACGCCGCCCTATTAGCCGTCCTTCTTAGCTTTTCGCCTTCTCCCCAGCCCTTGGCAACCTCGACCCCTGTGACTTCAAGCGTCGTGCAGGATGCGAAAGAGGAGTTTGAAAAACGATTCGCTGCAGCTGAAGGAGACGTAGCCAAGCTGTGGCTTGTCCACAACTACTGCGAGTCCTTCAAGCTACAGAAGGAGGACCGCAAGGTCTTGCGGGAGATCCTCAGCCTAGACCCCGACCACAAAGGGGCCCGTGAAGCTAGCGGGCACATTTTCTACGACGATCAGTGGTTCAAGACCGAGAAGAAGTACGAGGCCTATAAGGCCAAAAAAGAAGATGCGGCAGCCAAGGCTGCTGGATTCGTAAAGTACAAGGGGGAGTGGGTTGACCCCGATGACGTGGAGCGGCTAGAGAAGGGCATGGCCAAGGACCCCGACGGAAATTGGGTGAACGCAAGTGACCTTGAGTTCATAAACAAGGGTTTTGTCCGACACGACCTGATGTGGATCTCTCCCGAGGAAGTTGCCGAGGCGGACGCCGGAAAATTCAAGTGCGGGGAAGAGTGGAAGACCGAAAGCGATGCGAATCGCTACCACAGCCTTTCGGAGCGTTTTTGGAAAATCCCCTCCTACGATGGTCGATTCCAGATCTACACAACTGCCGATCGCTCGGTGGCGTTGAAGGCGTTGGAGGAGGCGGCAAGTATCGTCCCCGACTTCGTTCGTGTATTGGGGCGGGTCCCGATTGATCCCGTAGTCTTTGCTCTTCTGCGGAGCACAAGCCAGTACGGAACGTTTGCTTCCGGCAACCCGAGTTTTGGAGTTCAACCCACAGAGCTGCGTGGCTTGTCTTCTGTCCATGGGGCTTACTTCGGTGAGGTTTGGTTCGACACTGAGTCGGGGAACCACATGGGAGCAGGCGTTGCCTATTGGGATGCAAGCAGTGATGCCGGGAACAGTTTTGGTCGGCTCCTCGCGCGGCACGCCGCCGCCCTCTCACTTGTCGAAGCTCTCGACCCAAGTCCTCGCGCAATCGTGCGAATGAAGAAAGACGGCAAGTTCGACCTGGGCAGCTTCCTAAGTGAAAAGAAACTTCCCGATTGGCTTCGCTACGGAACGGCTAGCTATTGCGAGCGCTACTACCTCAACAAAGATGGGGGCGATCAGGCGGCCATGCGCAAGTGGTCCGTTTCTAACATTCGAGGAGGCTGCGACGCACTGAGCACAATCTTCAAAATGAACTTAACGGTCGACAACCCCGACCAGTCCGCCAAACTGTTGAACGAGTCAGGACTGGTGGTCTCTTACATGCTCGATGGCGACAACGCAGAGGTGAAAGCCAAGCACGCCGCCTTCAAGGCCGCCTTCAAGAAGGGCGACCCAATCGAATCAGAACTGCGCGCCCTAGAGGGTGCACTGCAAGATGCCGAAACGGAGCTCCGCGCATTCGCGGGCATCTAGATCGCGCCGCTGAACCTCTATGCTTATCCATCTAATTCTCTCCGCCGCCTCTGTATTTTGTGTGCCCCAGGACAACGCCGGCCTGCACACATCCAAAGCAGAACTCTTTGTCGATATCCCCGACGTTGCATCCTTTGTTGGAGCTTGGCGGGAGACAGCTATTGCTAAAATTG
Organism: uncultured bacterium; assembly: GCA_937896235.1. Taxonomy (GTDB): domain Bacteria; phylum Planctomycetota; class UBA1135; order UBA1135; genus CALBMX01. The sequence continues at coordinate 131,837 of CALBMX010000034.1, read as the reverse complement.
CGATGGATAAGGAGTTGGCCGGTCTCTTGGAGATCGCTGGATTTTCAAGTCCCGAGCAAGCGCTTGAGCAGCTGCAAGCTCCAGAACTAAAACAAGCTCTCGCCTTGCTCGGAAACGTCAAAGGCGTGTCGTTTTCAGCGTCCCTTGACGAGGGTGCCTTCGACGCACTTGTTGATGAGTTCCGCACTTTTGTCACATCGTCTCAGCAAGCCGACTTGGAGTTTCTCTGCGACCGAATCGAAGGCGACTACCTAAGCACGGGAGCTCTGCCGAGAGACCTCGACGCCCTCGGTTTGGGAGAGTACCTTCTCTTGGACTCCTATGGTCGCCGCTTCGACTACAAGCCAGGCCACGATGGAACCTTTACGCTCCAGGCTCTGGGCGAAGATGGAGTGCTTGGAGGTGTTGGAGGGGACCAAGACCTGGGCGCGTATGACGAGCTCGTCCCATTAGCGATTTCCCGCGTAGCCTCACTTGTAGGTTTGGAGCTTGTTGTCGAATGGCACCATCCCGAGCACGTGGCCCCACTGCTTGGCATGCTGTATGCACAAGCGCAGGCGAACCTTCCCTTTCTTCAGATGACCATTCTGAAGCCCATGGAGGGCGCGGTCCCGCCCCCGTTTCCACCGACCTCGTTTCGAGTGGCTCCCGAGGACCTTGGAGGCCCAGGGGGAGCACCGCCGATCGAGTTCAGCTTGCAAATGGTGGAGAACCGGACCTTCGCGACTTTCGGAATGATCCAGGGCCGAGAGCTTACCGACCCGATCCAGAAGACCTTAGCTGGCGAGGTCGCACCGACTAGCTTGGCAGCAACCGAGAGCTACCAAAAAGCAATGACGCACACATCTGGAGGACAGGGAGTGGTGGCTTGGAGGGGCTTCGTCAACACAGCGATGTCTGCATCCAAGTCGGAAGCAGAGCCCACCGCCAGCCAGGCCATTCTCGACTTCATGGGTGTCTCGGGATCTAAGGGTGGCTGGGTCACGCGCATCTCAAATGGCTTGTATCAATCGGACAGCTGCACCAGCGCCTCCCCTAGCCAAATCAACACCGTAGCTTCCTTAGCTAATGTTGCTGAGTGGATTCCAAATGACGCCGTGTTTGTGCAGACCGGCGCGATGAACCCGCGCGGAATGTGGGAGTTGTTCCTTAGCCTGGTAGGCGAGGACAGTGACGTCACCCAACTTGCGCGTGGCCTCGGTGTAGATCTCACAAGAGACTTGGTGGACAACCTTGGCAACGAGTTTGCGTTTTGGGCCAGCCCGGTGAGCGGAATCTCTATCCCTGAACTTTTTGCCATCGTTCCCGTTACGAACGAGGGGGACTTGATGAAGGCCCTCGACGCTCTATGCGACAAGTTGGTTGAGCTTGAGAGCGACTTCTCGGTATCTCGCCGGCCCTATAAGGGGACGAGCTACACATCTCTTAATGTAGGGATTCCCGTAGGCCTTACACCGACCTTTGCGGTGCTGGATGGGAAGCTTTGGATTACCAATTCTTCGATACTGATAAAGCGCGAGATCCGTCGCCGGGCGAAAGGCGAGGATTATGAACGCGGTAGCCACCCCTTGTTTACTCGCATACTCGGCGAAGAGGGAGAGGTACCAGAGAATTTGAGAAGTGCTGGCTATCTCGATTTGGGCAATATCCTTTCGTCCTATTACAAGGGTGGTCTAGCGCTTTCCGGAATGCTCTCTGCGGGTATCGATCTTCCCCAAGAGATCTTCGGTGCGCTACCTTCTGCCTCGATCTTTTCGAGGCACATTGCCCCGTCGTTCAGCGAGACAACGCTGCAAGACGGAGTCCTTAGAACTCACAAAGAGAGCGCGTTCGGTCCAGAGCCGATCATGCTTGCACTCGGGGGCGGGGTTGCGGCACTGTATTTCGCGACGGGAAATTCTTGGCAGGAAATCTTCGCTCCAGAACCATGGACAGTGGTTGAGGAGAGGGATGCGGTGGAGTTCGAAATCGCCATCAATATGCCCCTCGCTGAATTTGACACGAGGGTCGCTTTCCCGGTGATCGAGGTTGGCCTTCTGCTGTACTCCCTCGAGATGGGAAGCAATCCATCGTCCCTAGAATTCCTGCTGAAACCATCCAAGGCCTACCCGAATGGATACATAGGCGAGTCGAAGGTTCCGGTAGATGGGTGGGGTAACGCGCTCCACTACGCCCTGCTCTCCACTGGAGATTATGCGCTCTATTCCTTTGGCCCCGACGGGCTTGATGGTGGTGGTGCGGGTGACGACATCTTGCCGTAGAGGCGAGTCGACATCGCGAACGTCCCACTCTTTGCTTAGAATGCGCCCGTGCTCCCCAAGAAAATAAAAAGGTCCATCCGGCGTGCGAGACGAAAGGTCGGCTCCTATCTCATGCCCTTTGTGGCGCCGATTGTTTTGCGGAGACTTGCCAAGTCTTGGGATGTAACCGTCATCGATCAGTCAAACTTCGATGAGGTGCTCTCTGCAAAGGGGTGCCTATGGACGTTGTGGCACGGGCGGATGATCGCAGGCTTGCCCCATCACGACGGCTACCCGTTTAAGGTGCTCGTCTCTCCGAGTAAGGATGGCGATTTGATGAACACCCTGCTGCCCAAGTTTGGGATGAGCGTCCTTCGCGGGTCGTCGAGTCGGACCGGGGCAAAGGCACTTCGCGAGATGCTTCGCAGTCTGCGGGTCGGGGGAATAATTGTAGTCACTCCAGATGGGCCGCGAGGACCAAGGCACTCTGGGTCGGCAGGTGTGGTTTGGCTTGCTCGAGCTACGGGTTACCCGATTCTTCCCTGTGGCTTTGTCGCTGAACCCGCATGGCGAGTGAACTCATGGGACCGCTTCACTATCCCCAAGTGGGGCTCTAAGGTGGCCGTGGTTTATGAGCCGCCAATTTTTGTTCCGCGCGATGCCGATGACGAGGGCCTGAAGGCCGCCGTTCGTGATTTCCGAACGGCCCTCCTCTCAGCGGAGCGTAGGGGATTTCAAGAGCTCGGCGTAAGGCCAGACTGGCCAGAGGAAGATTTCGCCGAGCACTGGGACCCCTATGTTGAGGACTCTGCCGAGAAGCAGTCGTGATCCGCGTGGGCGTTGCGGGGTGGTCCTACGCAGACTGGAAAGGCAGAGTCTACCCACGAAGTGGCGGACCGAATTTTCACCCTCTCTCCTACCTGGCACGCTACTTCGATTGCATCGAGATCAACAGCAGCTTTTATGCGCTCCCTCGAGTTGAGCATGTAGAGAAGTGGGTCGACCTGGTTGCTGATCAGAGGGACTTTCGATTTTGTATCAAGCTGCATCGGGACTTCACCCACGGCGAAATAGGCGAGAGTGAGGCGCTTCAGTTTCGCCGGACATTCGAGCCGATGACAAATGCGGGAAAGCTGGGCGTTGCGCTGGCCCAGTTCCACCAGGGGTTCGAGAACGATGCGGCGGGGCGCTCGCGACTCGCCCGAGTACAGCGCCTTTCGGGCAACCTCCCCTTGGTTGTTGAGCTGCGCCACCGCAGCTGGTTCGGCGCGGATGCGCTGCACTATCTTGAGGGAGAGGGCGTCAACTTAGCGCACATCGACATGCCCGCCTCGGAGGAGGTTGTGCCCCAGGTTGGTGACCGCAATGCTCTTCCGTACTTCCTCGGCCCCGTGGGATATCTCCGAGTTCACGGTCGCAATGCGGAGGACTGGTACGACTCCGAAAAAGAGCGCGACGACAAGTACAACTGGCTCTACAGCGAAGAGGATTCTGCGATGTTCGCGCGCTACGCTGAGCGCCTCGCCCACGCAGGGGGAGATACCTACGTGGTGACCAACAACCACTTCGCGGGCAAGGCGGCGGTGAACGGGATTGAAATCAAGTACGGACTTACGGGTGAGCTGGTCTCCGCACCCCCAGAGCTCGTAGCTGCTTATCCGGCATTGCAGGCGATCACAAAACGGGAAGGCCAGGGGCAACTCTTTTAGATGGATCTGCAGGGGGCTCCGCGTAACTCTGGCACTTTGGATGAAAGAGCCGTAGCCTGACGCCGATGAGTGGGAAAAAGATACCGGCTAAGTTGATCGAGGCACGTGAGGAGCTCCTCCGGGTTTGGGCTGACCTTGGTCCCTCTTGGGGGGTTAGCCGCACGATGAGTCAGATTCACGCCATGCTCATGATCGCTAGTGAACCCCATAACACGGACGAGGTGATGGAGCAGCTCTCGATCAGCCGGGGCAACGCCCACAAGAACCTCATGGAGCTCCTCGAGTGGGGGCTCGTGAAGCGCGTACAGATTCAGGGCGATTTGAAAGCCTACTTCGTCGGCGAAAAAGACGTCTGGAAGGTAATCCAAATCATCACGCGAGAGCGAAAACGAAAAGAGCTGCAACCGGTGCTCGAGGTTTTGGTGGGGTGCCTAGAGACAACCCGGGGCCTGCGCGACGCGGAGTCAAAGGCCTTCCGCGCGCAGGTGGCCGAGCTGAAAAACTTCGCAGAGACAGCAGACGGCGTGATGGAGAAAATTGGGCGCCAAAGGTCGGGAAGGATTATGGCCTGGGCAATGAGACTCCTAAAGTGAAGGTTTTCACCATTTTCACTCGAAAGTGAAAATGGATTGGGCTATGCTTGAGGTATGAAGAAAAGAGGACACAGTTCCAGCTTTCACCTCGTGACCGGCGCCTTTGGCTATTCGGGGAGCTACATTGCTCGAGCCCTGCTTGCGGCGGGCGAAGAAGTTCGGACCCTTACGGGGCGCGACAGCGCTGGTCACGAGCTAGAAAATCTAGTTGCTGCCTACCCGCTAGATTTCGCTAACCCCGAGGAGCTCTGCAGGTCGATGCGAGGAGCTCGCGTTCTCTATAACACCTACTGGGTGCGTTTCTCTGAGGCCGGGTTTTCCCAAGCCGAAGCCGTGCGGAACACCAAGCTGTTGTTTGACTGTGCTCGTAAGGTGGGGGTTGAGCGCATCGTACACGTCAGTATCACGCAGCCCTCAATGGACAGCCCCTTTGAATACTTCCGTGGAAAGGCAGAGCTCGAAGCTGCTCTCGGGGAAGTCGGTGTGCCCTATACGATTCTTCGTCCCGCAGTGATCTTCGGCGGCGAGGACATCTTGATCAACAACATCGCATGGAGTCTGAGGCACCTGCCCATCTTTGGGATCTTCGGTGACGGGGAGTATCAACTGCAACCCATTCACGTAGAAGACCTAGCCCGGCTCGCGGTCCGGGCTGGTAACGCGACGGGCTCGGAGATTGTCCAAGCGGTAGGACCGACCGTCTTGACCTATCAGGAGTTGGTTCGCGGGTTGTCAAAGGCAATGGGCCTTCGGCGTCCCGTTGTCCCGGTACCCACTTGGTTTGGCCTATGGGCCTCACGGTTGATCGGACGCTTGGTGCACGACGTGACGCTGACCCGCGAAGAGGTTGGCGCACTCATGGCAAACCTACTGCTACCCACCGAGGAAGAGCGCACACGACCTTCAAGCGTTGGGCGAATCGACATCAAGGAGTGGATGAAGAAAAACGCAGAGACACTTGGCAGATCCTACGCCAACGAGCTCGCACGCCGGGAGAGGATGCGACTATCTACCGCCACCAAACAGCCCGCCTAGTCCCTTCAGTTTTTCACCGAGCTTGTCCTTTAGAACTGCTTTCCCCTGTTCCTTTGCTTTTTCGGTAGCCAGGTCCTTGAGCGCTTTTTCGATTTCCGCTTGGGACCCTTTCTCAAGGAGCTCCTTCATTTTTCCAGCGTCGTCACCTAGCAACTTTTCCAGTTCGTTAGCCGCGAGATCCCTAGCTTCCAACTCGACCTTCGCCTTTGCAGCAGCCTCGATCTGAGCTTGTGTCTCTTCGAGGTTTCCCTCGAGCAGGTCATCTACACTGATCTTGACGTCCGCACCTAGCAGTCCACCCAAAGTATCCTGCACGTGCTCATCGAGCGCACCTTGCAGTTTGGCTTTCCCCTCATCGATAAGTCGGCTTTTCTCGGCGTCCACAAAGTTGACGAGCTCAGAAAGCCCTGCGTCCATCAAGGATTGGGTTAGCCCTGCGGTGTCCACCCGAACGTTCGGGCTGTCGATCGGTCCACGCAGGTGGATGGGTAGCCTAAGGTTGCTGACGGGAAATTTTTTCGAGCCGCCCAGCGCGAGTTCGAAGTTGTTAAGGGAGACCTCAAGGGGAAGATCGATGTAGCCCGCCTTCCCGGAACTCCACGGCCCACGAAGAGAAATGTCAACCGAACCACCGCCGATTGAATTACCGTCGCCGAGGTTGAGCATGCCTGTCAGGGATTCCATCGAGATCCCTGTAAGGGAAAAGTCCAACTCACCCGCATTGCCCAGCCGGGACGAAGGCAGGGAGAGCGCGAGCTTGAATAGGTCGCCACTACTTGCGAACGACATGCTCATGGCCTGATCCATCAGGCCAGGTTGCGTGGAGACGTTGTTTGCGCTGAGTCCAAAGGACTCGCCGGGGAGCCAGTCGAACTCAAAACCCTCAATTGTAATCTCATCGATTCGAAGTGAGGGGGTTTCGGTAAATAGGTGCTCGGCGATGACAGAGGCATAGCCAAATTGCTCGGCTTCTCGATCGGCGCGCTCCTCGTCCGTCTCGCCTTCATTGGCCGAAGTGTCATCTTCCTCCGCCATTTTTTCGAGCCACCCTCGCGCCTGCGCAAGTCGGTCCCGCCAGACTTCCCAGTCTTTGAGGTAGTCTTCGATCGAGCGCTCGCCCTCTTCGGGTTCCTCCACTTCAGGTGTTGTCTCCCCACCGATGAGGACTCCGGGAACGGCGCGCTCTGTGCCACTCTTGGCTCGGCGAATCACAAGTCGCTCGATGTGGAGGCGTTTGGTGAGCAGGTCGGCGCTGGAGAGGTCGGCTTTGAGTTCGATGCCGCGGAAGATATCGGTGTTGAGCGCTTTCGGGTTTGAGAAAGCGATATCCGTGATACCGAAGGTGGCCTCACCAAGGTCGAGCTCAATCCCCGAAACGTCAACCGTCGAGCCGTTGACTTGGCTCAGGGTCTTTGAGGCGGCGGTGGTCAAGATGCCTTCAGCGGCGGAGGATTGCAGAGCGAAGAGGCCCGCCAACAGGAGGACCGCAGCTGCAACACCGAGGGGCCTAAGAGCGCCTTTCGCCTTGGGTGAACCGTCCGGGACACTCCTCCTGTAAAGGGCGAGCGACGCGACGAGGGTGCCGATTGCAAGACCAAGGAAGAGGCCCCCCGTGACGACGTAGTATTCGAAACCAAACAGCGCTAGGAAAGGCGTGTCGAGGGCCTTGCGAAAGAGCTCCTGTGTGGGGCCATCCAGGAGAAAACGCCCCACGCCGAAAGATAAGCTAAGGGTGAACAGTGAGATGGCTTTGGTGGCCCCGATCATTACCACCGTAAAGACGGGCGGCACCCTAAAGAGCAAAAAGCATACGAGGAGCGAGACCCAGAGTCCGGGCGCGAGATCAGGGCTCGGGGCAAAGCCAACCAAGCCGCCGAGGAGAGCACCGAGCCATAAACGCGAGGCGGCTAAGGGGGCTTTCGAAGGGGAGGGGGACTCGGTCTGATTCTCTTTCTTACTCATGATGGTCATCCTACTACGAGCTTGGGCCGCGGCTTCGCCACATCCCTTTTCGGATGAGGATTTTGGAAAACTGGATGCTAGGTTCAGGTAAGCCGGGAGTCTGGGTCGAGTTGGTTTTACTGGCAGTCTCACCTACTTGGGATAATGGTTATGATCCTCCTCCTGCACCTCCTCCTCCCCCTCTCACCATGCTCTTGGCTCTGCTCTTTTCCCTGCTCACTGTGCTCTCCGTTTATGGACTGCACAGGCTACTCCTACTCTTTCATTTCCGGTGGAATGAGGCTGTGGCGCAAGACGCGCCCGGAGCACCAGCATGGGAGACCCCACGGGTTGTCGTTCAACTTCCCCTCTTCAATGAGCGAACGGTTGCTGCGAGACTGATCGCGGCGGCGGCAGAGTTGAAGTGGCCTTTGGATAGACTCGAGATCCAGATACTCGATGACTCGACCGATGAGACCCGCGAGCTCGTCGACAGGGAAGTGAGTGCCTTGGTTGCTCGAGGAGTCGACGCAACCGTCGTGCGCCGCTCTAACCGCACCGGGTATAAGGCGGGGGCCTTAGATTTAGGTATGAAGTTGGCCAAGGGCGACCTGTTCTGCGTTTTTGATGCAGACTTCATTCCACAACCGGATTTTTTGGAGCGGACTGTCAGCAGGTTTCGGGACCCAAGAATCGGGATGGTGCAGGCGCGATGGGGTCACTTGAATCGCGATGAGAGTCAGCTGACACGCGCGCAGTCCACGCTGCTAGACGGTCACTTTGTCATCGAGCACACGGTTCGCCATCATCGCGGGCTCTTCTTCAATTTTAACGGTACCGCAGGCGTGTGGCGCAGAGCCACGATTGAAGGTGCAGGCGGTTGGCAGCACGATACCTTGACCGAGGATTTAGACCTGTCCTATCGAGCTCAACTTGCGGGGTGGAAGTTCCTCTACATACCGGGCGTCGTGGCGCCGGCGGAAGTTCCCCCCGGCATCGCAGCATTTAAGTCGCAACAGCACCGTTGGGCAAAGGGCAGCGTTCAGGTCTATCGGAAACTGTGGCGACGTATCCTCGCCGGTGACGTGTCCGCAAAGATCAAAATGGAAGCACTTATGCATCTGACGGGGAATGTGGGCTATCCGCTCGTGCTTGGGCTTGCCCTGGTACTTCCGTTGACGCTGCCTCTGCAGGAGTCGATCCCGTGGTGGGTTCACTCGGGCGCTCTCTTCGCCTGCACACTGCCTGTGATCATGTTTTACGACTCCAGCCAGCGGGTTCAAGGACGCAGTGCACGTGACCGTGTACGCGATGTTCCGAGTGCGATGGCGCTAGGAGTTGGCATGAGCGTTAGCCAGACGCGTGCCGTGATAGAGGGGCTCGGAAGAGAGACAGGTGTGTTTGTTCGCACGCCAAAGCGTGGGGCCGTGGATATGCCCAGGCAGTCCGGATACAAGCCATCTTGGTCGGGGTGGCTGGGATTTGGCGTGGTTGAACTCGGCCTTTCCGTATGGTCTGCCTGGGCTGTTGTCCAGGCAGTTCAGCTCGGCTTATGGGGGGCTTTACCCTTTCTACTCTTGTTCTTTGTTGGTTTTGGCTGGGTCGGAAGCCTTAGTTTGGCGGCCAAGTTCGAGCGCCACTAAAGACGGCCTTTAAATAGCAGCGCCCGCCTTGACCTCTAGCTGAAGAGACCAAGGCGGGCGCTGCCATTTGCACCTTCGCTTAGCGCGTGCCGAGGTAATCCACCAAGTCCATTTTGGTGATGATTCCCTTGAGGCGTTTCTCGTTATCAACAACAAGGCCTACGAGGCTTTTCGAGAGCAGTGAGGTCAGGCTACCGGCGTCATCATCTTGATTCACGGTAACGACGTTGCGAAACATAACTTCCGCTACCGAGCTCGAAAGGACTGCGCGCCCTTCGACAATCCGCCCAAGCAGATCCGATTCGGTAATTATCCCGATCAGGCGCTCACCGTCAAGCACGGGGAGCTGGCTGATACCGTGCTCCTTCATGCACAAGACCGAATCGGCAACCGTGTCGTTACTCGTGGCCGTTCGCATGACTCCGTGATGGCCCATCGTGCGAAGGAGGTCACCAACGGATTGTGCTTCCCAGCCGCGCTCGGAAAAGCCATTTTCACGCATCCACGTATCGTCGACAAACTTGGTCAAGTAGTTGCGAACGGAGTCGGGAAGGATCACAACAATCCGCTTGTCGGGACCGTATTTTTCAGCGATCTGCCGCGCGGCCCAAACGGCACCGCCCGAGCTGCCACCACACAGAAGACCCTCTTGGCGAATCAATCGACGTGCCATCAAGAAGGACTCGCGGTCTTCACTCTTGACCCACTCGTCGACCATGTCCTGCCACATGACCTCGGGAACAAAGTCGTACCCGATTCCCTCAACTTTGTAGGAGCCGACCTCGCCCGGTCCCGCAAGAATCGAACCTACTGGGTCGACGCCGATAATCTTAATGCCAGGAATCTCTTCCTTGAGGCGCTTGGCCGTTCCCGAGATCGTTCCGCCCGTTCCGGCGCCCGCTACGAGGTAGTCAATTTTACCGCCGGTCTGCTCGATCAGCTCGACCGCAGTTCCATAGTAGTGAGCATCCGGATTGTCCTTGTTTGAGTACTGGTCTAGGATGTGTGAGTTCGGCATCGAGCGCTGCAAATCTTCGGCAACACTAATGTGACTTTCAGGGTCATCAAAGGCGGCCTCGGTGGGCGTCCGAATGATCTCCGCGCCAAGCGCCCTAAGTACGACAGCCTTTTCGTGGCTCATCTTCTCGGGCATGGTAATGATCATGCGGTACCCGCGAACGGCGGCCGTTAGCGCGAGGCCGATCCCCGTATTGCCGCTAGTTGGCTCAATCAGTGTGTCGCCGGGCTTGATGCGCCCCGACTTCTCAGCTTCGAGCAGCATCCGGCGGCCGATCCGGTCTTTTACGGAGCCTCCAGCGTTGAAGTACTCGCATTTGGCGAGGATTTCGCAGCCCGTATGGCTGCCGATGCGGTTGAGGCGCACGAGGGGCGTGTTGCCGATTGCGTCAAGAATGGAGTCGTAGATGCCGCTCACGTTCTATATGGGGGTCGAGGTTGAGAAGGGGGCCGAAAATGGCAGGGAGGATTCTATCTTGTACCCCGCCCATTCGGCGCAGGACAAATGTGGTGAGGGAGCGGATCGCACCCCAGAATTGCACCAATAATATGAAAATGCCGGTGGGGCCCGATCTGCCTGTGGGAGAATCGCCCTCCTATGGCGATTGAATTTAAAGTAACCCACAGACTCGGAGCGGCCGAGGCACTCAAAAGACTCCGAGAGCAAGCGGACGGGCGTGGCGTCTCTGTCGAGCCCGACAAGACTCGGCCGAGTGACCCCCATGCGGGCGAAGTCGAGCACGGCACACCCATGGGAAGTGTCCGGGTGCGCTTCGCGATTACGGAAACCGAGATTGACGTTGAAGTTATCAAAAAACCGACTTTTGCTCCCGCTGGTTTGATGCGGGCAGAAATGGAGAAGCGCCTGGGGGACCTGCTCTCCTAGCCGCGAGCTCGCTCCATGCTCAGCCTTCCCTACCACCTTATTGTCTTGGCCGGCGCTCTTCTGGCAGCGACCCTGATCCTGGAAGATGGCCCGACCCTAACAACCCTTGACGTGTCTCCCCTGTGGGCGCTGCCGCTCCTGTGGCTGGCTAGTACCGTTGGGAAATTAGTCGAGGCACACCCCCAAAAGCGCTGGCTCTCTCTGTTTTCTTTCGCTGTTCCGTGGGTCGTTTTTGCAACCTTTCTTTGGGGGACCAGGTGGGCGACCTGGGTGTTTTCACTCACCGACTTCAAGCCGATTCACGACGGTAATATGGGGGTGATGACGGCGCCACTCTTTGCCCCACTTTTCATCGCACATATGGGGACCTGCACGCCGCCGGCAGAAGCTCGGTGGAAGCCGTTCGGGAACCTATTGTCCCCGAGCTGGCGTGTACGAACTCCCTTGGCACTGTGGCTAATCTTCTTCGCATTCTTATGCCTCAGTGACACCCTCCTTATTCCGGAGGCTGCCCGCGCGGAATACCTCGTCTCGCCGCTTTGGCAGTTTGCTCAGCTCCTTCTCTCTCTTGTTGCGGCCGGATTTTTCGCGTCTCGTATCCTCCTCCTCAGTCTCGACTTGATCCCCCTGGAGCGCCACCTTGCTCGGCGCGCGGAAAGCATCGCAGCAGCCGTTGGTGTAGCGCGCGTCCGATTTTACGAGTGGCGAACGGACTACGAAATCAATAACGCGATGGTCCTCGTTCAGCCCCCCCGAAGTTGGGGTATCGTCTTTTCGGATCGCTTTCTCGACAGCATTGGCCCGGATGAATTTGAGGCCGTACTCGCACACGAGCTCGGTCATATTCGGGGTGGCCACGTGTACGCGTTCGTGCTCTGGATCCTGGGATTTTCGGCGGGCTTTTTGGGCTTAGAGGCGCTTGGACTTTCGGGTGAAGGTTCGGCGGCATGGACGATCAGTTTGACGCTTTTTGTAGCCCTTCTTCTTTGGATCGGGTTCTTGTCGAGAAGGTTTGAACTCGAGGCGGACCTATATGCTGCCGAGACAAAAGCAGACGGCTTAGCAAGGGCCTTGATCAACCTGACCGCCTTCACAGGTCGACAACACAAGAGTGGCTTCCGACACTTCTCGACTTCTCGAAGAGTCCTCTTTTTGCGCGCTCTTCAAGCAGACCCTACCGTTGGGCTTCGGCTAAAAGCAGACGTCAGGAAACTGCGCCGCGGCGGATTGGTCTGCTTTGTGTTGGGCGTAGCCTTACTCGTTGGAGCCAGTCTCTCGACAGCGGAAACGAGCGAGATTCTTGTCGCTACGCAGCTCGGTGAGTACTCACGCGCCGCAGAACTTCTTAGGACTAAGAAGCAAGAGACCAACACCGAGGAGCTCTTCGGCAGAGCTCACTTCGACCGCCTAATCGATGTAGGTGTTTTTCTTGCTGGCGATCGCGTGGCGCTCACCGGAGACGACCTGGCGGCAGAGGCGGAAGCCCTTCTCGAGAGCGACCCCACTCGTGAATCCATAGGCAGGGTCGTCCCGATCCTCGATCTCGCCATTATGCGTAGTTTCGGAAGTGCACCCGGAGAACGGCACTTAAGAGCGAACCTCGCAATCGCCTCTCAACCCGATAGGGATAAGCTGCTAGCCGGAGATTTTTCTTGGCTCCCGGAATTGACGCAGCCTTGGCAGCGTGTTGCCAAGGCTGTCACCGTGATCCTTCGGACGGACTAGCCCGCGGCTTTTCGTTCTGAGTTTGCCCGATCTTCTTCCGCTTCGAGTTCATTCATATTAAGGCGGGCATCGATCTCTTCGGGGTCAAATTCGTTCATGTTGAAGATCAAGTCAGGCATTTGACCCGGACCGTAGATCTCTGCGTATGTTGCAGTCGCCGTTGCGGAGATCCGACGATTGATGTGGAACCGAGTTAGCTCATTCGGATTTCCAAGTCCGGCCGCCGAGCACAGCTCCATGAGAGTGTGGACCGTGCCGTGTTGATAGTTTTTGACCCGCTCGCGTTTCGTCTCTACCACCAGCCCAGCAACGAGGTGCGGGTCCTGTGTTGCGACACCAACCGGGCATGCATTCGAGTTGCAGCGCAAAGCTTGGATACACCCGAGTGCCATCATCATGCCGCGTGCGGAGTTGCAAACATCGGCCCCCATGGCAAGTCGTTGTGCCATGTGGAAGGCCGTGAGAATCCGTCCCGATGCGATGATTTTTACGTCGTCACGTAGGCCGTAGCGAACAAGTAGATCGTCGACGACAGGAAGGGCGTCTGCAAGTGGAGAGCCTACTGAGTTGGAGAATTCGAGGGGGGCTGAACCCGTCCCGCCCTCTCCACCGTCCACAGTGATAAAGTCTGCCGTGATCCCGAGGTCGACCATCGCCTGGCAGATCTCTTCGATCTCGCTGTGGGCACCGACGCAGAGCTTAATACCGACTGGTTTTCCACCGGAGAGATCGCGTAAGTCTTGAATGAATCGGAGCAGCTGTTCGGGCCCGTGGAACGCGGAGTGGAACGGGGGCGAGATCACATCCTTGTCTTTTGATACCCCACGAATTTCCGCAATCTCGTCCGTGATTTTTTCTTTCGGCAAAATGCCGCCATGCCCGGGCTTGGCTCCTTGCGAGAGCTTGATCTCGATCATCTTGACGGCATCTTGCCGTGCCTGTTTCCGAAACAGCTCGGGCGAAAAGCGTCCGTGCTCATCACGGCATGCAAAGTAGGCGGTGCCAATTTGCCAAACGAGGTCACCGCCAGCTTTCCAGTGGTGAGGACTGATTCCACCTTCGCCGGTGTTGTGAAAAAAGTCACCGTCCTTGGCGCCTCCGTTTAGGGCTTCGATCGCGTTCTTGGAGAGCGCTCCATAGCTCATCCCTGAGATGTTGAGCAGGGCAGCCGAGTAGGGTTTCTTACAGGTCTTCGCACCAAACAAGACGCGAGAGGCTTGGGCGGGAGCAACCCGTGGGTACATCGAGTGGTTCATCCACTCGTAGCCGACCTCGCGCACGTCCCTCTGCGTGCCAAAGGGAAGTGTGGCGAGCTGCTTCTTGGCGCGCTGATAGACAATGGAGCGGTCTTCTCGGCTGAAGGGGCGGCCGTCTTGATTGGACTCGACAAAGTACTGGTTGATCTCCGGCCGGATCATCTCCAGGAGGTAGCGCACGTGCCCTACGACAGGGAAGTTTCTCAGCACAGAGTGGCTAGTCTGGCGCATGTCGCGCACCCCCAGGACGAACAGCGGGAGCAGCAGGGCGTACGCCCAGGCGAATGGGGGCCATGTCCAGGACACGAGCCCGGTGAGGGCAAGCAAGGAGAAACTAAGGGGGTAGTAGACGTGACGCATCGAGGTTCCAACGCAGTGATCAATGTGGGGTAGTCCTAGGGCTGGGGAGCCATAGGAAGGATCGACACGATGGGGGGTAAGTCTTGAAAGGAAGCTCGATTCCCTGCCAGTGGGCATAAGAAAGGGCCCCGATTCCCATGAATCGGGGCCCGACAGACGCTTCAGAGGGCCCAAGGCCTCTCGTTATGGCTACTTCTTGGGGTGCAACTTGCTGTGAAGGTTCTTGAAAATGTCCTTCTTGGCGCCCCCCGAGATGGGGTCGTCCCCTACGAAGACGTCAAAGAGCGCACGGCAAAGCGACTCGCTCTTGACGACGGGGAAGCGCTTTCCATCGACCACGGCGTACATGAGGCCGCCGGGCATCCAGGTGAAGTCGAGTACCTGCTTGTCTTTCGCTTCCTTCTCGAAGAAGCCTCTAAACTCCGCTAGAGCGGCTTTCGCGGCAATACGGTCCTGCTCTTTGTCGGAATGGGCCTTCATCCGGGGCCAAAGCGCGTCGTCGAACGCCTCGGACATGTCCTCAGCATCCACATCGCGCACCATCACCAGGCGCATCGTCTTGCCAAAATCGTCCCCCAGGAGAGCCTTGCGGAATGCGGCACTCTTTTCGAGCTTGGAGGCGCTTAGGTCTTCTGCGGCCTTCTTGAGAGCAGGGAGGGCCGCCTCCTCGTCCATATAGAATCCCAGGGCGTACACGTCGACTTTGAAGATCGTCTTCTCGCGAACACCAACTCCCGAAAGTTGATGGCTAACCGCTTCGCGCTTCTCCGTCTTGGGCAAGACGGTCAGCGTGACGGGGAACGCCACCTCGGTTTCGGGCTCTTCCACCGTCTTGACCGGCTCGTCCTGGAAGGTCGTTGCGGCGAGCGGAAGGGCTAGGGCGGCTAGGAAAGTGAGAATGAAGGGTAGTTTGAGGCTCATGGGCTGCATCCCCCATGGGGGGAGGTGGGTCGCGGGAAGGGGCAGATCGCAGTAAACAATATGGTCGACCGCTTGGCGAGGGTTCCTTTTGGGACCGGCTTGGGAGCCATGCAAGGGCAAGGGTTGAGAACTCTCCCTCTTAATTAATAGAAGCAGGGTGAATTAGACCCTCCCATCGGCGATAATGCGCGGCTCTGGGAAGCCCCGTTTTGGGACTCCCTCACCCCCTCGCGACCCTCTGTTTTTGGTTTTTCCAAGCACGGAACGGGTCCCGACTGCATCCCGCGCTTTCCGATGACTGAATCCGGCGACACGATAGAAGAGTTCAACCACGGCCGCATCGACGATAGGTCGATTGTGACTGAGATGAGCGAGTCGTACCTCAACTACGCGCTCAGCGTGATCCACTCAAGGGCTCTGCCCGACGTTCGAGACGGCCTGAAGCCGTCTCAGCGCAGGATCCTTGTTGCGATGAATGACCTCAAGCTTCGGCCCAGCGCGAAGTATCGCAAGTGTGCCAATATTGCTGGCCACACCTCGGGCGAGTACCACCCGCACGGCGAATCCGTCATCTATCCGACGCTCGTTCGCATGGCGCAGAAGTTCTCCCTGCGCTATCCCCTGGTGGACGGCCAAGGTAACTTCGGCTCTATCGATGGCGACCCCCCGGCTGCCATGCGTTATACCGAGGCCAAAATGGACGGCCCGGCAGTCGAGATGATGGCGGACCTCGACAAGCAAACTGTCGACTACCAGCCCAACTACGACGACCGCTTGCTGGAGCCCGTCGTTCTGCCGGGTCGCTTCCCGAACTTGCTCTGCAACGGCTCGGACGGCATCGCAGTCGGCATGGCGACCAGTCTGCCGCCCCATAACGTTACGGAGGTCATCGCCGGCCTCCGTGCCGTTCTGAATGATCCCTCCGTCACGATGCGGGAGCTGTGTGAGATCATCACCGGCCCGGACTTCC
The DNA here is from genome assembly GCA_937896235.1 of uncultured bacterium. GTDB lineage: Bacteria > Planctomycetota > UBA1135 > UBA1135 > CALBMX01. The sequence continues at coordinate 115,541 of CALBMX010000034.1, read as the reverse complement.
CTACGGGCGGCATCATCATGGGGCGCTCTGGAATCCTCCAGGCTTACGCGACCGGCCGCGGTCGGGTTATCGTTCGGGCGAAGTACCACGTCGAGGAGATCAAGAAGCGCGAGCAGCTGGTCTTCACGGAAATCCCGTACCAGGTTCGCAAGATCCTGATCATCGAGAAGATCGTCGACGTTGTAAAAGACGGTCGCGTCACAGGTATCTCTGACGTGCGCGACGAGTCCGACCGCGACGGAATCCGCTTGGTGGTGATCCTGAAGATGGGCGAAGACCCCCAGGTAATCGTCAACCAGCTTTTCCAGTACACGCCGCTACAGTCGACGTGCAGCATCATCAACTTGGCAATCGACACCGGGCAGCCGCGCACTTTGAACCTGCGCAACCTGCTCGATTCGTACCTCGTACACCGCACCGATGTGATCCGTCGCAGGACCATGTTCTTGCTACGCAAGGCGGAAGAGCGCAAACACATCGTCGAAGGCTTGCGCATCGCCGTTGGTCAAATTGACGAGGTCATCCGCATCATCCGCGCGGCCCAGGATACGGACGAAGCGAAGATCAACTTGATGAACGCGTTCGGCCTGAGCAAGATTCAGAGTCAGGCGATCGTCGATATGCGCCTCGGCCGCTTGACCGGACTTGAGCGTGAAAAACTCGAAGCTGAATTCAATGCGTTGCTCGTCGAGATTGCGGACTACGAGGACATCCTCGCTCGCAAAGAGCGCGTCGACCGAATCATTAGTGAAGACCTTACGGACATCTTGGCTAGGTATGGCGATCCCCGTCGCACCGAGATCTCTCGTGAAGAGGTCGTTGGTAATTTCAACATCGAAGAGTTGATCACCGAAGAGATGATGGTGGTCACTTTCTCTCGCGAGGGGTACGTCAAGCGCGTCCCACTCGACGTCTACCGAAGTCAAAGTCGAGGTGGACGCGGCGTGAAGGGTTCCGATGCCAAAGAGGGTGACGTTTTGCGTTCTCTCTTTGTTGCCTGCACACACGACTACGTCTTGTTCTTTTCCAACAGCGGCCAGGTCTATTGGAAGAAGGTGTACGAACTTCCAGAGGCAAACCGAACTTCGAAAGGGCGCTCGATTCGGAACTTGCTTCCGGTTGAAAAAGACGAGGCGATCACGGACGTCTTGCGCGTGGCCAATTTCGATGGAGAGCGCTCCGTCGTATTCTCGACCGCACTCGGGACAATCAAGAAAACGTCACTCGAAGCGTACTCACGTCCCCGCACCGCTGGCATCATCGCGATCAAGTTGGCGGACGATGACAAGGTCGTCAGCGTGGCTCTCTCGAGTCCCGGCGATACGATCGTGATCGCTACGGCCAAAGGCCGCGCGGCGCGCTTCGACGAGCAGGCAGTTCGCAACATGGGCCGCAACGCCGGTGGTGTCCGCGGCATTCGCTTGAAGGGCGGAGACTCTGTTGTCGGAATGGTTGTTACGGCTACAGAGGACGCCACGATCGTTACGGCGTGTACCAACGGATACGGTAAGCGTACGCCGATCGCCGACTACCCAATCAAGGGTCGCGGCAACATGGGTGTGATCAACATCAAGGTGACTGAGCGCAACGGCGACGTGGTCACGATTGCACGCTGCCACGACGGTGATGACATCATGTTTATCACGCGCTCTGGAATGATCGTTCGGTCACCCGCTATCGACCTGCGTCCGATGGGGCGCAACACGCAAGGTGTTCGCCTTGTGAACATTAAAGCTGATGACGCTATTGTCGCTGCCGAGATCGTTAACGCCGACGACATTGTAGAAGAGGATGGCGTCGAAGGTGAGGAGCTCGCCGAGGGCGAAACGCCCGAGAAGAGCACCGAAACCTCGGAAGGAGTGGCGTCTGGCGAAGTCCAGGAAGCCGGAGAGAGTGAGACTTCAGAGGAAGACGGAGGCCAAGAATGAGCCTTCTCGAAACTCTGAGCGCCGACGTTAAGACGGCCATGTTCGCCAAGGATACGCGGACGCGGGACACACTTCGGATGCTCTTGGCAGGTACCAAAAACCTGAAGATCGAGCTCGGCCGCGAGCTGCAAGATGAAGATGTTCAGGCGTGCGTTCTTCGAGCGGTAAAGACCCGCAAGGACTCACTTGAGCAGTACGAGGGTGCGGGCCGAGAGGACCTCGCCTCCATCGAACGCGAAGAGCTTGCAGTTCTTGAGAAGTACCTCCCGAAGGCACTTACCGAAGTGGAGCTTCGCGCGATTGTTGTGGACGCTATCGCGGCGGTCGGCGCCGAGTCGAAGCGCGATATGGGGAAAGTGATGAAGCATGTACTTGCAACTCATCAAGGCGCCGCAGATGGGAAAATCGTCTCGCGAATAACGGGCGAACTACTCAGCTGACCCACAGCCTTTCGATTGAATAAGGAACGCGCCATTCGAGATCCGGAAGTTGATGACTCTACTTCCGGATCTCGTCACAAGGGCTTGACGGAGCGGCACTCCAACTTGCTTGGCCGTACCTTTCTCGTGTCGGGGTTGACGTTCGGTAGTCGGATCCTTGGCTTTATTCGCGAGATGCTTTCCGCTTCGATTTTTGGAGCGACCTCCCCGATTTTTGACGCCTTCCTGACCGCGTGGCGCGTACCGAATTTATTCCGTCGTTTTCTAGGCGAAGGTGCGTTATCCACCTCCCTGGTCGCTCGCCTTACCGAGGTGGACGAAGACGAAGGCGAGGCTGCCGGTGCCAATCTCTTTTGGGGCACGATGCGCTTGGCTGCGGGAACCTTGTCTGTCCTGTGCGCCGTCGTCATGGCCATGGCGTACCTCCTGCCAAACTTCGTCTCCGCGCAGGGTTTGGAGGTGCTCTTGGGGAAGGACCCAGGCCCCGTACTTGAGCTTACGATTAGGCTCGCACCGTTCGTGATTTTGATTTGCCTATCCGCTTTGATTGGTGGCGCGCTGAATGTACGCGGGCATTATTTGATGCCATGCGTGGGTCCGGTCCTTTTGAATGTCGCTTGGATTCTGTCGCTTGTCTTGATCGGTATTAAATTTGCCCCCGGCTCCCCCGCGCTCGAGTTAGAGCCTGGCTTGCTGGCGGGCTCTGGATCGGGAGCACTAACGGCAGCGGAGTACACCCGGCACATGGCCATGACACGTGTGTTGGCATGGGGAGTCCTTGTGGCGGGCTTCCTACAGCTTGCCTGCCAACTTGGGCCACTGCGAAAGCTTGGTTTCCGGGGTGCTCCCAAAGTTAAACGTGCCCCCGGTGGGCCCTCGGCTCGCACCGTTCTTCTGACCGCCTTGCCGCTCGCGTTTGGTGCGGCCGTGTACCAGATCAATGTGATGGTTGACGGACTGATGGCCGAGTGGCTTCCGGATGGAGGTCCAACGTCGCACTACTACGCGAATCGCATCCAACAGTTTCCCCTGGCGCTCATCGCGATTGCCGCCATGAACTCGGTCTTTCCGCGCCTCAAGCAGCTCGGGCACCGCCGTGATTTCAACGGTCTTCGCGGCGTGCTCGACAAGACTCAGCTGGGGGTCGCGTTTCTCGCCTTGCCCGCCAGTTGCGGACTTTTCTTGTTGGCAACACCCATGGCTAGACTCGTGTTCGAGCATGGAGCTTTTGACGCGAATGGAACGGCACGGGTCGCGGGTGCCCTCTCGATGTTGGCGTTGGCCCTGCTGCCAGCAGGCGCAGTTCTTCTGATGACACGTGCCTACTACGCGCTGGATGACTACCGGACGCCGGTGGTTGTCTCAAGCCTCATGCTCATGACCAATATCGTCCTCAATTTCACCTTCCTATTTGTGTTGAAGATGGATGTCGAGGGGCTAGCGCTAGGCACGGCGATTAGCACTTGGGGCAACTTGGCCCTGCTTACCCCAGGGCTCAGCAAGCGCTTGGCGGGGTCCGATTCCCTTGGCGCAAGGATGTGGGCCCAGCGCCTTGCTTTGATGTTGGTAGCCTCTTTGATTGCGGGTGGATTCGCCCTGGGAGCCCACAGTGCCGTCGAGGCCGCGCTCGCAAACACACTTGGGAGTACGGTCCGTGGGATTGTCTCCCTCTTCGCAGCGTTTTTGGCGGGTACTTTGAGCTATTTGGCGCTGTCCATTCTGACCAAGGCACCGGAGTTGGCCGCCCTGCGCGCGCGTATCTCCAAAAGGTAGCGGTGCATTTCTCGCCCGTGGTGCTGGGCCCGAGAGGACCCCAGCAGGCCTCGTTCCGATAGGCGGAAGAGACCTAAGTCCCGTACCCACAACATCTAGCGGATACCCTTTGGTAATTGTCTTGCGAACCCCATCCCCTAGGTAAATCATGGGGTCTGCGTGTTCCGGGTTGCACTTGGTCGCGTTATTCTTACCTAACTTGTTAGCTATCAAGGGATTACGTCCCAACTGCTCCCTTGACGGCTGTCCAAGTGTCTCTTCCAAACAACCCCCTTCAAGCCAGGATAGAGCAGCCTTGAACACGATGGAAACCGCCGGTGAAACCATGGAAAACGCAGCCATGGAGCCTCACGCCGCCCTCACCCATATTGACCCACCCGCAAATCTCCCGAATCCGAGCCTGACAAACAACGCGATTGAAGTGCTCAGTCGTCGTTATTTGCGAAAGGACGGAGCGACCGGCAAGCTGCTCGAAACTCCTCGTCAGCTGTTCTGGAGAGTTGCAACCCACATCGCAAAGGCTGAACAGGCCTTCCCTGGGGCGTCGCCAGCCAAAACATTGGCGATCGCGGGCGAGTTCTACGAGCTGATGGCCAAGCGCCTCTTTATGCCCAACAGCCCAACGCTCATGAATGCGGGGCGCGCGATGGGCATGCTCAGCGCCTGTTTCGTACTTCCCGTCGAAGACTCCATCGAGGGGATTTTCGACTCGATCAAGGCTACGGCGCTGATCCAAAAGTCCGGTGGCGGCACGGGATTTAGCTTCTCACGGCTTCGTCCCCGTGGCGATCTGGTCACGAGCTCTGGCGGAACCACGGAGGGACCGATGTCCTTCATCCAGGTCTTCTCCAAGGCTACCGAGGCGATCCAACAGGGCGCATTCCGCCGTGGCGCGAACATGGGGATGCTTCGGGTGGATCACCCCGACATCGACCTCTTCATTCACGTCAAGGACGACCTGACGCAGCTTACGAACTACAACATCTCTGTTGCGATCACCAATCGCTTCATGGACGAGCTGCGCTCCGATCCGACAGCGATTCACCAAGTTCACAACCCGCGTACGAAAGAGTGGGCCAAGCTGGAAAAGCGAAACAGCGAAGATGTTGGGACCGGCGAGTTCTGGACGGTTGGCGAACTTTGGGAGACGATTATTGAGCACGCGCACCGCACGGGTGAGCCGGGTGTCATCTTCATCGACAGGATCAACGAGAAGAACCCGATTAAAAATATCGGTCTGATCGAAGCTACCAACCCTTGCGGCGAGCAGCCCCTGCACCCCTACGACTCGTGCAACTTGGGCTCCATCAACCTCGGGCGTTTCGTTCGGGCGGGCGCGAACAGCGGCGAACCATGCACCTTCGACTGGGAGGGACTTAAGGCGACGATTCATACCTCGACGCGCTTCCTAGACAACGTGATCGAGGTCAACAAGTACCCACTTCCCGCGATTGACCAGATGTCCAAAACGACTCGCCGTATTGGGCTCGGCGTGATGGGATTTGCGGACTCACTCTTCAAGTTGGGCATTGCTTACAACTCGGAAGAGGGTTGCTCCTTCGGCGAAGAGATCATGCGAATCTTGGAAATCGAATCGCACAAGGCTAGCGAAATGCTGGCGGAAGAGCGCGGTGTGTTCCCGGCTTGGGAAGGCTCGGATTGGGAAGCGCAGGGCGTGCGTCTCCGCAACTCCTACACGACCACCGTCGCGCCAACAGGAACCATCTCAATCATCGCCGACTGCTCCGGTGGTATCGAGCCCATGTTCTCCTTGGCGTTTGTTCGTCAGATCATGAAGGACTCCAATGGCAAGCCTACGGTCCTCAAGGAGGTCAACTACGTCTTCGACGAGAAGGCGCGCGAAGAGGGCTTCCATACAGAGTCGATGATCGACCGCATCATTGAAGAGGGCACGATCGCCCACATCGACGGGGTTTCCGATGAGACGAAGCGGGTCTTCGTTACGGCTCACGACATCACGCCGTACTGGCATACGCGCATGCAGGCAGCTTTCCAACGCCACTGCGACGCGTCGATTTCGAAGACGATCAACTTCCCTCACGATGCGACGGTCAATGACGTGAAGGAGATCTACGAGTTGGCTATGGCCCTCGACATCAACGGCATCACGGTCTATCGCGATGGTTGCCGCGAGATGCAGCCCATGACACTCAAGTCTAAAAGCACTCCGGTGGCTGGACAGAGTGTGCCAGCGGCGGAGACCGTTGTAAAAGACCCCATTCCCGTCCGCCTGCCCGAGATCATGCCTAGCCTGCGGATTCGTCAAGCGACTCCGTTTGGAAACATGCATGTGAAGGTGAGTGTCGACCCTCGCTCGGGTCGTGCCCGCGAGGTCTTTGCCCAGCTGGGCAAAGGTGGCGACGTGGCGAACTCTGATCTAGAGGCGATCTGTCGGATGCTCTCCTTGTGGCTACGCTCGAACGGCAGCCTTGAGCTGGCGATGAAGCAGTTGAGCGGAATCGGTTCGAGCCTGACGGTTCCGACGAAAGACGGTCGCATCATGTCACTCGCCGATGGTCTAGCCGTCGCCCTCCGTCGCTACGTTTCGGCACGTGATAAGTTTGGCTTAGAGGCTCTACTCCTCGGCCTTGTGGACTCGTCTGAAGTCGACATGGGAAAGACCAGCAACCCCGCTCCTCCCGGAAGTCAGGGGGGCCCAAAAGGTGCCGAGCGCTTCAAGCTGAAGTGCCCGCAGTGCGAGTCCGCCTTGGCCTTCGAAGAGGGGTGTGCTAAGTGCTACGGCTGTGGTTATAGCCAGTGCTAGGTTAGAGCGTTAGCGAAACGAAACGAGGGCGCCCGATGCAAATCGGGCGCCCTCGTTTCATATCTCAATCCGAGGATCAGTCGCCGGTACTGTGCATCTCGCGCATGCGATCGAGCGCCTGTTGGGGGAACTCCATGCTGGTCACGCGGCGGAAGGTGAGTACCGAAAAATCAGGCCGAGTAAGCGAGAGAACATCCTTGTCGAGCTCGAGGCGGAACTCGCGGGGCTCGTTCGGTTTCTCCCATTCCAGCTCGTAGCCGAAGTTGCTGTGCCCCATGACCGTCGCTAGCTGCATGATGTCGTCCCTCTCGATACGCCAGCGGTGAAGGCCCGCTTGAGCGAGATGATCTGGGAACGCCGTTTCATTTACGCCAGCCATGGGCCGCGCATGGATGATCATGGTCATGAAGCCTTCACTAATCGTCAGATAGCCGCGAATCGAATCGGCGTCCATGATCTCGACAGGGTGGACAAAGTTCAGCAAGGTCCAAGTTCCAAGAAGGGGCCGCCACTTCTCGTCGATCGTCCAGCCCTTCGGGGCCAAGGGGTCGACCTCTTGCCCCAGATCTTCGGTGGCTGGAGTCGCGGGGTCCTGGGGGTTCCCAAAGGTTCCATCCCAAGAAGCAAGCGCGGTGACGAGGGAAAGGCCGGCTAGAGAGAGGGCCGCTTGGCGAAAGTGGAGGCGCAGCATGTTCGAATCGGGTGTTGGTGGAGAATGACGCGGGGCGGGAAGTTAGAGTGGGGGGGTCTGCATCGGGCCACAAGGACCAATTGCGTTAATGAATACGGATACAAAGATAAATACGACCTCAGAAACCGAGCTGGGTGAAGGAATTGGCCGCCAAGCCTTTCGGCTGAGTTTGGTCGCCAATAGCCTGCTGGCTGCCATGAAGCTGGGGGTTGGCGTCTTGTTTGGATCGCCCGCTTTGATAGCGGATGGTTGGCACTCGGCGGCGGACTCGATTTCGAGCGCGGTCGCTTGGGTCGGCTTCAAATGGGGGGCAGTGCCTGCGGATGATGACCACCACTACGGCCACGGCAACTTGGAGGCTCTCGCGGGCCTTTTTGTCGGACTGGTTTTGGTTGTCGGTGGCGCGGGAGTCTCCTGGAAGGCCCTGATGGGGGAGACCGAGGCGATTCGGGAGGGGGGGGAAACCCTCGCCATGAGCGTCGCGCTGGTCTCGATCTTGATCAACCTAGGCTTGGCCACGGTGACAGGCAGTGCAGCGAAGGCGATCGGATCGATCAGTTTGCGGGCGCTAACCTGGGACAATTTGGGTGACGCCCTGTCGAGTACGGTTGTGTTGGCGGCTATCGGCGCACGTGCGATGGGGTATCCCGCATTTGAGGGCCTCGTGGCGGGCGTGATCGGTGTGTTGATCATCATGATGGGCTTTGGCAGCGTTCGAACGGGGTTCGACGTCTTGATGGATCGCGTCGCCGACCCGCAGATGCGCTTTAGGATCGCAGAGATCGCCCGAGGTGTTGAGGGCGTTCGGGGTGTGAAAAACGTACGTATTCACCCCCTGGGATCAGACGTTCGAGTCGACTTAGAGATCAACATTGATGGTCAACAGTCCGTATCTCAAGGCCACACCATCGCCCACCGGGTCGAAGATGCGATCCAGCTCTCGGAATCCCTGGTGACGGGCGTGCATGTTCACATGAACCCGTGTGATGGGGCGGGTGGCCTAGCGGGTGACCTTTTCGGGAGCGCCCCTCCGGCAACAGGTACCGCTGGCCAAGACAAAGCTTATTCCTCGCATGAAGTGAAAACCGACTAGACTCCTCTACGCAGAAGCAGCGCGCCGCGCAGCATTTGAGCCCTTTAGCAGAACACCCCAAGTGAAAATCAAACTACCTTCTCGCCTTCTTGGCGCATTCCTTCCAGCGCTTGTAGCTTTGCTGATCCTGCCCGGATTGGCGGGGGCTCAAATGCTCAAAGCTCAAGCCAAACTCTATCACCGAGTGACGGACGCGGGCATCGAGGCCGCCCTCGAGATCAAGATGGATCCGACCTGGCACCTCTATCACTCAGAGCTAGGGCCACCCGATGCCGTCGGGAAGGTGACCACCGCTTCGTTCGAATCCGAGGGGGTTACCTTCAGTGAGACGTGGTTTCCCGAACCGCATAGGATCCCGCAAGATCTTGGCCTCGACGAGCCCACATGGATTTATGTCCATGAGGGAACCCTCACCCTCTATGCCTTTGGCGAGTGGGATGATGAAGCTCTCGCGGACGCGGAAGTCTTCGCCAGTATCGACGGGCTAACATGCACCGACACCACAGGTCAGTGTGTCCCTTACGGCGAATCGGATTTGATGAGCCGGGGTGCTGGAAAAGACAAGTTGTTCGCGAACTTCCCCAGCGAGCTGCGTCCTGTAGCCTTGGCCGTTGAAGTCGATTCGGCCGAAGAAGCTTCCACCATTCCTGAGTTTCAATTCTTTGGGGCGGACATCAAAGCTAAGGCAAACTTGAACCACCGCATCGTCGGGAACAAGGTGCAGGCCGTCGTTACCATTGACATCGCGAATACTTGGCACCTGTACTCGGACGACCTCGGCCCGCCCGACGCAATCGGCCAGGTGACCTCGGTTGAGATGACCGCGATCGGTGCCGACGTGACTTGGGAGAAGCCCGTTTTCCCGAAGGCGGAAAAGTCCCCGCAAGAGTACGGGTTGGAGGGCAAGCCGACGTGGATCTATATTCATGAGGGCCGCCTTGTGTTTACCGTCGAGGGCACCTTTGAAGGTGAAGCACCGACGGATCTAAGCGCTCAGGTCAATGGCCAAACCTGCTCGGATGTCGATGGCACTTGTATCCTCTATGGCGAAACAGTCTCGACTGCTGGACGGGGCGCTTCGAGCATGTACGGGACCTTCTCTGCCGTGGGAGCGGAGGTCGCACTTGAAGAGGGTGCCACGGAGGTGGAGCCCCTGCCCGCTACGAAAACCGACGTTGCATTGGAGACCGCGGGTTTGGGGTCAGGGGAAGACTGGCCCGAAGACGAATCTGAAGACCAAAGCCTTTGGGCCTTCTTGGCGTTGTGCGTAGGCGGGGGACTCTTCACCTTGCTGATGCCCTGCACGTACCCGATGATTCCGATCACGATTAGCTTCTTCACCAAGCAAGCTGACAAATCGGGCAAAGCCCCAATCGGGCTCTCGCTAGCGTATGGCGCAGGTATTGTGCTGATCTTCATATTGACGGGCGTTGTCGTTGGCCCTGCAATCATTCAGTTTGCAACGCACTGGGCGACAAACTTAATCATCGGCATTTTCTTCGTGTACTTCGCCATGGTGCTGCTCGGCATCGTCAACTTGCAGCCTCCCCGTTTTCTTATGAACGTGGCCGGAACAGCTTCGAGGAAGGGCGGGCTGTTAGGTGTGTTCCTGATGGGAGCAACCCTAGTCATCACCTCCTTTACTTGCACGGCTCCGATCGTTGGCGCCATCCTAAGCGTCGGTGCGAGCTCGGGCGGTGAGGCCGGTGAAGTGGGGGGCGACCTCTTCCGTCTCGTTTTGGGCATGGGGACCTTTGGCCTGACGATGGCTATTCCGTTCGCCGTTTTATCCATGGTCCCAGGAAAGCTAAAATCCCTACCGTCAAGTGGTCAGTGGATGAACACCCTGAAGACCACCCTTGGCTTTGTCGAGTTGGCGGCCGCGTTTAAGTTCTTCTCAAACGTGGACGTAGCGATCCAAAGTAAGGTGATGCCAGACGAGGCTCTTCTTGTTATCTGGATTGTGATGTTTGCGATAACCGCAGGCTATTTGTTTGGTGTCGGCCAAGGCCGCTCAGGATCGAAACCCAAGATCGGCAGTGGCCGTATGGTGGCCGGTTTGGGATTCCTTGCCCTCACGGTATATTCGGGCGCCATCCTCTACGGCCAAGAGAAAGACACCATCATGGCGGCCTTTCTGCCCGGCTACACAAACCACTGGGTCGGCGCGCTGGCCGTGGATGAAGACCGCTTCCATGAAACAGACATCGACGACAATGACGTGGCGGCCTACGACCGAGCGAAAACTCTAGCCTTGTCCGAGGACAAATTATTACTGGTCAACTTCACGGGTTACACCTGAGCGAACTGCCGCGTGCTTGAGAAACGTGTTTTCTCAGACCCTACGATTGACACACTTCTTCGGGACAACTTTGTTGAGGTGCGCCTGCACACCGACGGGGCCAATGGTCCACGAAAGGACCGCAACCTGGAACTGCAAAAGCAACTGGCCTCGTCCGTCGCTAATCCTTGGCTTGTTGTGGTGGATCCAGTCTCGGAATCAGCCGGCCAAGAGAGCGGGTTCCAAAAGGCGCCAGGAATGACCGAGTTCCTACAGGGCGTCGTTCAGTAGAGCGACGTACGAGTCAGAAGTGAGCGAGGAGGGGGGCCGCAGGAATTTGCGAGCCTCCCTCTTTCCTTGGGTTCGCTATCGATTTTGTTGCTACGGATTCCCCTCGCCATCCCCCCCTTCGCCATAATCACGGGTTGTGAAAAAGATCGGCACATTGGTAGCGGGCCTGCTCCTGGCTGGAGGTCTCTGGTACATCAACGTTGTCCCAGGTCTTTGGGATATTCAACACGCGGGCGAAGATGTCGATGCGGCTAACGCCGAGCGTAGGGCCTTTCACCGCGAGGCGCGAATGGCCACCTTCGCTGTGGACCAAGTCCCCCCCGGCGCGATCTTGTTTTTCGGTTCGTCAACCATCGAGCGCATGCCGCTCCCCTTCCTTTTCCAAGGGGTCCCCGCTATCAATCGTGGCGTCGGCGAGGAAGAGGCCGAGCTCCTGAGGGCCCGTTTAGCCTCGGCGACTTCAGAGGAGATTTGGCCGACGGTCTCCGGTGTCGTGCTGTACGCCGGAAGTCTCGATCGCACACGCTTAGGGGCCTCGCCAGAGGCCGTCGCACAGCGCGTCGAGGGAGTCGTTGATGACCTGGTCGCTTTGGCCCCGCAAGCTGAGGTGCTTGTGCTCGGCCTCTTGCCCCAGCGAGACACAACACGTGGCGAAAGTGAAGACCTCGATGAACTCAACAACGCGGTGGCTAGGCTCTGCCTCGCACGTGGCGGCGTGGGTTTTCTGAATCTCAACCGGGCGCCTTTGCGTGATCCTTTAGGACAGCTCGCTATGGCCTACTCGAGCGACCGCTTTCACTTGAACGCGGACGGGTACCAAGTTCTTGCCGATTGGGTCCGAAGAGAGGGTGGGGAGCTGGCCCTCCTGCTCTTCCCCGAACCACCCAAGTAACTCCAAAGTGTTCAAGTACATCGGCTCATCCTGGCTCCTCACGATCGTTCAGATCTTCGTGATGATGCAGCTCACTCCATTCATGCTGGAGGCGTTTGACGTTCACGCGAGTGCGCAACTTACCGCGAGCGGCGAGACGTTGTACAGCGGTTCGTATGGGGTGTGGCTTGTGATCGTTGCGATGACAGGCATCTTGAAGTTGTTCATCGTCGGGGTGCCCATGGCGTCGGTGCGCTTTCTATCGCAGTGCATCGAGCGCAAAGATGACGAGGGGTACAACAAGGTTTTGTCGACTTGCATCGGCATGTGCTTGGCGCTCGGTGCGGCAGCGGTCTTGATCGGTGGCGGACTGTACTTCTTCTTTGATTCCAAGTACCTGAGCGGGGAGAAGGTTGCGCTACTAGGGCCCGACGCACTTCGAGGGGCGCGCATCGCCTACCTCATGGTGGTCGTTCAGCTCGGCGCTGGTTTCGTTGGTCGCTTGCCCTACGCAATCCTCGCCGCACACCACGACTTCTATCATCGCAACGCCATCCAGGCCGGCGAGCTCATCGTCCGTCTTGCGTTGACGATGTTGTTCCTGTCTTACGATGCGGACATCGTCTACCTGGCCGTCATCCAGTTCATCAGCCTCGCTCTCGAGTTCATCGTCGCGATGTACGTCGTCAAACGTCGGCACCCGCACGTCAAGTTCAACTTAGCGAACTACGACCGCTCGCGCATGCGGGACATCCTCAGCTTTAGCCTGTTCTCCATGTTGCTCAACATCGGCGCGCTGCTCGCGTTCCGCATCGACGCGCTTGTCATCGGCGAGTCGAGCTGGTCCATCGAGGGGGTAACGATGTACGACAATGGCAACAAGTTCTTCGAGTACATGATCTCACTCGTGCTTGGTATCGGTTTGGTTGTGATGCCATTTGCGACGCGCATGAAAACCCGAGGAGACATCTCCCAGTTGAGCGCGATCTTTTTCAAGTGGTCGAAAGTCGCGCTCTCAATCGCGCTCTGCATCGGATTGTTTTTGCTTGTGCTTGGCCCAGAGTTCTTAAAGGCGTGGCTCGAGGACAGCTACCGAAGTGAGTCGGGGTCGATCACGCAAATCTTGGTCGTCTCGTTCTTCTTCTTTTTGCCCGTCCGTGGCGTGGCGCTCCCTGTCCTTATGGGACTTGGTCTCCCGCAAAAACCAGCGCTGGCGATTCTCCTCATGGGAGCACTCAATCTAGTGATCAGCCTCGCACTTGTTGAAACGTCGTACGGGTTAAATGGTGTCGCTCTCGGGACCGCGATCCCGAACACTCTCTTCGCGATTTACGTCGTGTGGATTACCTGCCGCGAGCTTGGAGTCAGCGTGTCAAGTTATCTGCGCTATGTCGTTTTGCGCGCGCTTCTCGGAAGTCTTGTTCCCGTCTCATTCCTGCTCTGGTGCAAGTTCGGACTTGGCGTCGAGGGTTGGCTTCCTGTGCTCTCTTCCGGGGTAGGGATGGTGGTCCTGTTTGGCTTGACGTGGATCTTCTTTGTGTACCGCAAGGATGCGCACCTCGATCTACGGGGCGAGCTCGTAGCAAGACTTTGGCGGAGGCGCACTGCGTGAGTGCCCTCGAACTTCTCGCCGTATCCGTGGGCGGCTTGGCAGCTTGCGGGGTAATCGCCGAGCTCTTGGCGCGGGCCGTACTGCGTTCGAAGGGCGGCTACTATTGCTGGTGGCCCAACCGCAAGCAGCGCTTCCTGCTAGATCGGGAATCGCTACCGATGCTACCGCCAGTTGTGCACTGGCAGGCCAATCGAGATGGTGAGCGTGGGGGTGCTCCGCCCGCAGCGGGTGAGTCGTGTTATCGAGTATTACTCGCGGGCGGATCGTGTGTCGAAGGCTACTACCTGGATCAACCCGAGACCGTCGCTGGTCAACTCGAGACCCAGCTTGCCAGCGAATCTAACCTTGCGCAACTGCAAGTCCAACGCACCCATGTCGGCAGTATTGCGCGCTCGCGAATCTCTTGCGCGCAGATTCAAACCTTGCTCGAAAAAATACAGCCGCGCTACCACTCCCTGGATTGTCTCGTGCTGATGGTCGGCGCGAGCAACTTGGTGCGCTGGCTCGAGTTGAGCACACCCAAAGCGCCGTGGGAAGACGGGGTCGCTCTATCCCATCTATTCGAGCTCCACCCGGAAGGGCCCTTTGGATGGCACCCCAAGAGGACGGCCATTCGCGCGCTTGTCGTGCGTGCACACCGTAGGCTGCGGCCAACGGAAGAGGTGCGCAACGCTGTTGGCAAGCGAATCTTACAACAGCGAAAGCGACGCCAAGAGGCGCGCGTGATGTTGGATGAGTGCCCCGACCCTACGGAGATGATCGAGCAGTTCGCAACGGAGCTCGGCGGCCTTATCGAGTTCGCCAAGACGATGGCGAAGGAAGTGGTTGTGGTTCGCCAGCCGTGCTTCGATAAAGAGATGAGCCCCGACGAGTCCAAGTGGATGTGGAACTTCGCGCAAGGGGTCATCTACGGTTCGGGTGTCGACACCTACTACAGTCACCGTCTTGTTCGGGAGCTCATGCGGAAAACTGCAGAGCGCTGTGGTGAGGTCGCGCGTGAGCGCGGCGTGATTGACATCGATCTCTCGAAGGATCTCGAGCCAGGCTTGGAGAACTACTACGACTTCCTGCACTTCACCCCAAAAGGCGCGGAGCGAGTTGCCGAACAAATTCGCAAGCACCTACTTGGCGAAGCTGGAACCTAAGCAGGAGCGCAACTCGAAGTTGGGTCTCGAGTTGCGCTCCTGTCGTTCCTATAGGCGTGGGGGCTTAGCCGCCGTACCCTTTGATCTTGTGCTTCTTGCCGTAGACCTTTGGGCCGTAGCCTTGGAAGGTCGACCCCTTTTTTGAGTGGCCTTTGAAAATGGTTATCGGAGGCGCCGCGATCGCCAGACAGGACTGCTCCCAATGCCCTGGAACAGAGATGTTCTTAACGATGACTTGCTTGCTCCGTGGCTCGCAGTGCGTTTGGAAGTAACCGCCTCCGACTTGCACTCGATAGGTCCCCCCGAAGAAGTTGCAGTGCTGCTCAAAAATCGGTGCGACCCACACTTGGGTTTGCTTTGCGGGGATCCAGACCTCCTGCCGAACCAGCTCGTTGTGGGCTGGGATCCAGTTGCTTTGAGGCACGCAGTGGGCGTGAAGGGTGCAGCTGCTCGCGACGACACCAAGTGATGGAGAGTGATGCTGGGCGGCACCGAGTTGAACCACGCCAGCGGATGCTTGCGTGCCGAGGGCGGCGAGAAGAAAGGCGCCAAGGGCGGCGCGCTGAATTGCGTTGCGAATCATGGTGTGACCTCTGGGGTTTGCGTAATGGTCAACCAAAGGCGAGATCCGTGCCAAACGCGCAAAGGGGTCTGCGCGCGGCCTTTTGCGTGAGGGTGTCCTGCTAGCGCTACAGACGGGTGTCCAATAGCAAGTAAAAGGAGACGGTGCTCTACGCGTAGCCGAGCAGCGATCCGCCTTGATAAACAAGGAAGCTGCAGCCCCACGCCAGGACTAAGGTGTAGCTAAACAAGAAGGTCGGCCACTGCCAGCCTTTGGTCTCTCGGTAGACCACCGCAAGAGTGGTCATGCACTGGCAAGCCAATGCAAAAAAGACAAGCAGGCTGAAGCAGACAAGTGGCGTGTAGGCGCGGCTCCCATCAGGCCGCGTCTCTCGGCGCAGTCGATCTCTAAGCAGGTTGGACTCTTCGTCTAGGTCTTCGCCAACTCCGTAGACCACTCCCATCGTGCTTACAAAAACCTCGCGCGCCGCGAAGGCGCCGATGAGGCCGACCCCCATTTTCCAATCAAAGCCGAGAGGTGCGATGACGGGTTCGATCGTTCGACCCAAGCGACCTCCGTAGCTAGTGGCAAGACGCTCCGCGGAGAGCTTCTGACCAACGGCAGTTGCAAGTTCGTCGGTTTGCAATTGGAACGCGGCGCGGTTCTCCACCGAGCCGAAGTCCGCACCAATGCGATCTTCCGCAGCGATTTCCGCTCCACCCTCCTGGTTGAACCCGGTGTCTTCCGAGCTTGCCAAGAGCTCTGTCCGTTGAGTTAGCTCCACCTGCATCTTCGAGAGTTCTGGGCTGGAATCAGAGCTACGAGGGAAGGCGAGCAGAGCCCACATGACCAGCGAACACACGAGGATAACCCCGCCCGCATCGCGGACGAAGACTGTTGCGCGCTGGCGAAGCATCCGCACCACACTTGGCCAATGGGGCATTCGGTAAGGCGGCATCTCTAGAATCAGCGGGACCTTGGGTCCACGGATGACCGTTCGCGAAAGAACACCCGCAACGATGAGTGCGAGCAGCGTGCTGAAGATGTACATGCCTGCCATCAGGAGCCCCTGGTGAAAGCGGGCCTCTTCACCCGGCCTCGCCATCACGGCAATCAAGAGGGTGTAGACGGGGAGTCGAGCGGAGCAGGTCATCAAGGGCACGACCATCATCGTCAGTAGGCGATCTCGTTTGCGCTCCATCGTGCGGGTCGCCATGACCGCTGGAACAGCGCAGGCGAAGCTGCTCATCATCGGAACGAACGCGCGACCGTGGAGTCCGACTAGGCGCATGACGCGGTCCATTAGGAACGCGACGCGACTCATGTATCCCGTGTCTTCCATCAGTCCGATGAAGAGGAAGAGCAGCAGGATCTGGGGTAGGAAAACCAACACCGCGCCAACGCCTCCGATAAGACCATCCACGATAAGGTCGTGAAAGATGCCAGGAGGGAGCAATCCGGAGATTAGCGATCCCAGCCAACCGACAGCGGTCTCCACCACGCCGATCATGGGGTCAGCCCAAGAGAAGAGCGCCTGGAAGACAACGGTCATCGTTCCCAAGAAGACAAGGAAACCGATGAGGGGGTGTAGGAGTAACTTATCGACCTTGTCGGTCGAGTGGTGGACGCGGCCTTCCCCGGAGGGGTGGAAGCTCTCGCTTCGCTCATCGATCCAAGAGTAGCGGCCGGCGATCACCTCTTCTTCAATGTCGCGGCCCGCTTCGCTTGCGCTCTTGCGGCAAGTGTCTACAGCCGCGCGTAACGTAGGGGTTATGCCGACGTGCTCGTCGGAGTCATCAATGGAGAGAAGGGCCCACAAGCAGAGCGCCGTGCAGCGGGATCCCGTGGCATTCCACTCCTTGGGGAGCGCATCCGAGAGCGGCTGCAAGAAACGGTTCAGGTCTTCGGGGGGAGTCCAGCGAGGCGTGGGCGCAGGACCTAGCAGTGCACGATCCAAGGCCGCACGTAAGTTATCGAGCCCGCGTCCCGTGCTTGCAGTGACCTCGACCACGGCAACACCAAGCTCCCGCGCAAGGGCAGCTTGATCGATGTGCTCACCCTTGGCCTCGAGAACATCGACCATTGTAAGGGCGACAACGGTGGGCACTTCTAGCTCGAGCACCTGCAAGAGCAAGTACAAGTTCCGGTTGAGCTGCGTAGCGTCGGTAACGACAAGTACAGCGTCGGGGCGATAGGAGTCGTTGCTAGACAGGCCGGCAATGACCTCGATCGCGACGCGCTCCTCTTCGCTTCGAGCCGCCAAGCTATACGTGCCCGGTACGTCCATTACGCGCACCGGTCCGGCTTTGGGGAGCTCGACCGTGCCCATGTGGCGGTCGACCGTGATGCCGGGATAGTTCCCAACCTTACCCGTCGAGCCGGTCAGCTGATTGAAGAGGGTGGTCTTGCCGGTGTTTGGATTACCGGCGATTGCGATCAGTGGCGAGCGCATAAGGTTGGGGTGCTCGGAGTCGCGCTAGCCGACGACGGGGGCGACGAGGACCAGATCGGCCTCGCTCATGCGCAAGGTGACGCGACTGCGACGCACCTCGATCTCCAATAGGCCCCCCAGCGGCACGCGTCGAATCACACGCACTCGCGTGCCAGGCAAGAGGCCAAGCTCCATCAGGCGGCGTTGAAACGAGCGATCTCCACCAAGCTGGCTGAGCGTGGCGGGAGAGTCTAGGTTGAGGCGGGAGAGCGGTGTCATGGTTTCTTGTTGAGACTGATTCTCACTTACGGGGAAGTATAGGCCCCCTATCGACGAAGGGGGGGATAAAACTAAAGACTTTCGAGTCTTCTTGCCGCGAGGCTTGCTCCCGGGCCCTTGGGGCCTGAAAATCACTCGTAATATGAGTGCATCTAAACGAGCAGCGGGCCGCGCAGCGGCGGAAAGGGTCCAAAATGGGATGGTGGTCGGCCTCGGCACCGGTTCTACGGTGTTTTTTACCCTTGAGCGCCTCGGGGAGCGGATCACTGACGAGGGCCTGTCCATAAGCGGGATTCCGACTTCGTTGGATACAGCCACCAAGGCCCGCGCTTTTGGCATTCCGATTGTGGGGTTCGAGGAGGTGGGCCAGATCGACCTAACGATTGATGGCGCCGATGAGATCGACGGCGACTACTCCATGATCAAGGGGGGTGGGGGCGCGCTGCTGAGGGAGAAAGTGGTTGCCAGCCTCTCTAAACAGGTTGTGATCATTGTTGGTCTCGACAAGGTTGTCGAGACGCTCGGGGTGAGTTTCCCCTTGCCCGTCGAGTACGTCCCCTTCGCCCGGACTCCCGTTAAAAGAGCTTTGCTGGCGCTTGGAGCCGAACCGACCCTGCGAGCGGGTGCCGGCGGCGAGGCTTACTTGACCGACAACGGGAACGAGATTTTTGACTGCGCTTTTGAGGGAGGGATCGCAGATGCCGAGGCGCTCGCTCTGGCGCTGGCGGGCACACCGGGTATTGTCGAACACGGCCTCTTCCTCGGTCTGGCCGATCACCTTGTGATTGGCCATGAAGACGGAACGGCAGAAGAGCGCTCGAAGGTAGGTTCTAGCGGAAGATAGTTCGCGAGCGGGAACGCTTTTCACGCCATGCGCCTAGCCACGGCGCAGCGTGTGTCGCTGTAAGTTGTTATTGGATAATCATTTACGGCTACGGAGAGAGGTTGGCATCCAACGTGCGTCCCTAGGGGCGACATGTCATCAGAAATCAACAACAGCGTCCTGAGTAAGCCCACGGTCACCCTTGCAGGTGACTATGCCGCCAAAAACAAGCCAGGACCGCCCGATTCGGGAGCACAGTTCGCAACTGAATTCGAGCGTGCGCAAAAGGCCGCAGGGAACACCCAGGCCGAGCTGCGTCACTCGGACCGTCAGCAGGCCGAAGCGGTTCAAAGCCAGCGAACGGATCGCCGGGAAACCGGGAAAAATGCCCTTGATAAGGCGCAAAGCGGCCGCGAGCAAGCCGGTGAGGTCCGCGAGGAGCGCAACGCAAAAAGCACCACTCGCAGCAAAGATTTGACGGCCGAACAGGCCCAAGTCTCCATCCCCACCGAAGCGCGGAACCAAAAGGTTACGCCACAAGCTGGTGAGGAGCGGGGCGCAAGCCGTCCTGCCCAACGCGAAGCCACAGCGGCATCCGCGGAAACGGGCAAAGGCCACCAGGAAAAGATTTCACCAGAGGGTCAGGAGGCCCAGGCAGCTTCGGCTGCTGTCTCCGGCGGCGTGGTCCAGGCCAAGGGCGGCTCTGCCGCAACGAACGCCTCCAGTAGCCCGCTTTCAGCCGCGCCCGCCGTGTCCGGCGCTTCCGCGGGGGGCCAAGCGAACCTTGGGCAGCAAAGTCAGATGGGCCAGCGCGAGACGGTAACTCCATCCAAAGTGGCGCCGGCGACGGAGCCCCCGGTGACTTCCGAGACGGCAGACATTATGGAGCGTCTCATTGTAGATCGCGAGGAGCGCATCGACCGGGAAGCGTCCATTTTGCGCCAACTAAAATCTCAGCTCTCCCCGAACAGTCGGGAGATCAGCATGCAATTAAGCCCCGCGGCTCTCGGCCGAGTTCAGATGACTCTGGCTCTGCGTGAAGGCCGGTTTTCCGCGACGGTCCGAACAGAAACGAGAGAGGCTCTCGAAGCGCTGCAGCGACAGCTTCCGGAGCTCCAAATGGCGCTAGAAAAACAAGGCTTCGAGGTGGTGAACTTTGACCTAGAAATGGCCGTTGACTTCGAGTCGGGCCTGGGGCTAAAGCAAGGCCTCGAGCAGGCGAACCCAACCGCACCGAAGTTCGGGAATACCTCTCTCGCGGAGAGTATGAAGGGCGGGGGATCGAATCCTAAGGGACCCCTACTAGAGGCAAGGGAAGCGACCAAAAAAGCCGCCACGCAACGTGGTGGCCTAGACACATGGGTGTAGTCAGCACTCACGGAATAACACGACTCTACAAACAAACATCTATTCACAAGCGCGAGGAAACCTGCGCAACCCCCAAAAACGTGTGAGCGCTAAGTGCTCACCAAAACAAAGGACAAGACTATGGAATTAAAAGGCCTAACCACAGAGACCGCTTCGGGTGTCAACGCCAGTGTCCCCGCTCAAAAAGAGCTCGGCAAAGATGCCTTCCTGGAGCTCCTCGTGACGCAGATGAAAAACCAAGATCCGATGAACCCTCAAAGCAACGAGGACTTCATCGCTCAGCTAGCGAGCTTCTCAAGTCTTGAGCAGATGGAGCAAATGAACCAGAACCTCCTGGGCATGGCACTCCTCGACGATAGCAATGCACTGTTGTCCCAGCTGACCGAAGGATCGGCGCTGATCGGCAAAAATGTCACGTGGACGGACCCGTCCACGGGAGCTCAACAGAGCGGTGCCGTCGACAGCATCAAGATCGACAACGGGCTTAGCTTCTTGAAGATAAATGGAGTAGAGGTCCCACTCTTCTTCGTGAGTGAAGTCACGTCGGGAGTTGGTACAGAGACGGGCGCCTCCGCCTAGTCCTGTACCAACTGGCCAAATCAATTCCGACAAGCGAAGTAAACACAGAAACTAAAGAACGACAATGACCCGCGCCTTTATCTCCGCCCTTGGCGGCATGCATGCAAATCAAGATTGGATGGACGTGATTGGTAACAACCTTGCCAACTCGAACACCCTCGGATACAAGTCAGCACGTGCGCTGTTTTCAGACCAACTTAGCGCGACTCTAAAACCAGCCACGGCTCCTGGTTCCGTGTCGGGAGGCACGAATCCGCAACAGATTGGCATGGGTGTTGTATTGAGTTCCGTCGATCGCAACTTGTCTCAAGGCGCTCTTTCCGTAACTGGCCGTCCGTTTGACCTAGCGCTTGCGGGCGAGGGCTTCTTTGGCCTTCAAGTGGGCTCAAACACCTTCTATACCCGTGTCGGAACCTTTGCTCTCGATTCGAATTACGACATGACCGACCTGCGCTCGGGGTACAAAGTACTTGGCGCAGACGGTCAGCCGATCAACATCAAAGTTGATAACGTCTTCCCTCCGAAGGCGACTAGCAGCCTGGACTTCAAAGGGAATCTTCCCAGTGAAATTACCGGCCCTCTCTCCGAGGAGCTTACGAGCTCCGCTCCGTTCAAGTCGGGCGTTGCCGCCACTCTAGCAACGACTGTAGTCGGTCCGTTTGGCGTTCCGGTGGGAGAGGCCTACACGTTTGACTTGACGATGAATGATGGTTCGGCGCAAGAGGTCGCAGTGACCAGTACGACCGGGACCATCTCCGCCCAAGACGTGGTCGATGCGATCAATGGTTTGGACCATGTGACAGCTGCACTTGGCGCAGGTGGCATGATCGATGTGACTAGCGAAGTGAAAGGAGAGAAGTCCTCAATCAAGGTAACTCCAGGACAGGCGGGGAAGGACCTCGCGGCACTAATCGGAATTGGGACCAGCCTCGTGACGGGGTCCGAAACGCCTGCGGGCGTGGGGACAGATCTCAATGCGCTGACCGCAAACACGACACCCTACGTGCCGGGGGACACGATCGAGTTTTCGGGGTCAGACGCTGATGGTGCTCCGCTTGCTGCATCATTTGTCTATGGAGCCGATGGCACCACAGTCGGTGACTTGGCGACATTTTTAGATAACCAGTTCGCAGGAGCGACCGTTGCCTTTAACCCGACCAGCCAACAGATGGAGCTCACAGCCGACAAGACGGGCGAGGCGACTTTGTCCCTTGTGCTTCTTGATGGGGTCAATCAAACGGGCGGCAGTGATTGGACAGATCACGTGATGAGCTTGACCACCAATGGGCAAGGTCCCGACACCTCCTCTACCTCGGTAGAGGTCTACGACGCCTCTGGAACAGCACACCAACTCTCGTTTGATTACGAGCGCCAAGAGGACGGCAGTTGGAACTTGGATGTGAGTATTCCCGCCTCGGAAGGCACCGTGAGTAGTGGCTCCATTACCGGTATCGTTTTCAACGCGGATGGATCGATTTTGAGTCCGGCGGCTGGAAGCGTAACGGTGCAATTTACGGGTCAGGGGTCGCAGTCCGTTAGCCTAGATTTCGGTCAGCCAGGCGGCTTCGGCGGAGTGACTCAGTTCGGCGGAGATGCCTCTGTTTTGGCGAGCGGCCAAGACGGTTACGGGGCGGGAGAGCTAGCCACGATGGACGTCCAAAAAGACGGCACGATCCAGGGCTTTTACAGCAATGGACAGGTGGCCTCTTTGGGCTCTTTCGGAGTCGCTACTTTTGCGAACCAGGGTGGCTTGCAGGAGGCCGGTGACAGCATGTGGGAGGAGACTGCCAACAGTGGTCAAGTGACATTCGGCGCGGGCTTCACTGGAGCTGCTGGAGAAGTGGTTGGCGGCGCCCTTGAGGAGTCGAATGTGGACACCGCAGAGGAGTTCGTTCGATTGATCCAGGCACAGCGCGGTTTCCAATCCAACGCCCGAGTGATCTCGGTGCAGGACGAGATGATGTCCGAGGCCAACAACATGCTGTAGACAGCACACTAGAACGGGGCCCGATGTGGGGCGGGGTACGCCCGCCTATGGACACGCGATCAGGCTCACTCGGGGCGACGCTTTTTCGAAAGCGCCGCCCTTTTTTGTATAGGCGGGGTGCGCAGAGTCAAATTCTTCCGGGTTGGAAAGAATGGGCCCGGAACAAATTTCCGGAAAGGACCCCCTGAGCGCTCCAAAGGCCCTCGACACCCCACCTGTGGGGCTTGAGAGGGGCTTTGGATAGGCGGTCCCACTTGGCACGGAGGGTGCGTCTAGGAATGCCATGAGTACAGGATTATATGACGCAGTGGGATCGATGGCCGTTTCTGAGAAGCGGCTTGAGATGATCGCTACCAACATCGCCAACTCCTCAACCAACGGCTACAAGCGCAAGATTGGTTCGACCCTCTCCTTTGAGCAGGTGGTCAACGGAGAGACCCGCACTGGACAAGTCTTGAATACACAGACCGTCTTCGAGCAGGGAGCGCTCCTTGAGACGGGCAACTCCTTGGACCTTGCCCTCAATGGAAGTGGCTTCTTCACGTTTGAAGGCGAGGAGGGCGAAATGTTCACCCGCGACGGTAGCTTGCGTCTGACGGAAGAAGGCGAGCTGGTGTCCAAGTTCGGCACTCCGATGGTCTGGAATGATCACTCGGGAACGATTGATGCCAGCAAGGGTGATGAACTTCGCGTCGACGGCGAAGGCCACGTGTTCCAGGGCGAGGAGCGCATGGGCCAACTGCGGTTGATGAATTTCGATAAGCCGGAGCGGCTGGTTCTCGATGACGAGGGCTTCTACCACAACAAGGGTGGCGTATCGGAAGAGCCCGTGACGGGCGTGATCGTCCAAGAGGCTGTCGAAGCGGCCAACGTGAGCCCCGTCCAAGAGATGGTAGAGATGATTTTGGCACAGCGCGCTTATGAAAGCGCCTCGAACACCGTGTCGCAACTCGCCGAAAGCTACCAACGCCTGACGACGATCCGCTAAGGACCCGCCCGGCACAAAAGTACAAACAACCCAAGAACCCAAGCCCCAACCCAACCAGATGATTCGAGCACTACGCACAGCTTCCACCGGCATGCAAGCACAGCAGCGCCAGGTAGAGACGATTGCCAACAACATCGCCAACGTGAACACGACCGGCTTCAAAAAGAACCGCCTGTCGTTTCGCTCCTTGCTGTATCAAAACTATCGCAAGCCAGGTGCGAATGTGACCAAGGACAACTTGGACCCAAGCGGGATGCAGATCGGTACCGGCGCGCAGATCGCAAGTTCGGTGAAGAACCATCAGCAGGGAGACATCATCCCGACAGGTGGCGACCTAGATGTGGCTATCAATGGCGAGGGGTTCTTCGCCGTCGACTCTCCGAGCGGCGAAACCTACTACACCCGTGACGGTGCGCTTCACAAAGACGCAACCGGAACGATCGTGACGGCAGACGGCTTCCCGATCTCCGGTGGCCTTAAGATTCCAGATGGTGCGCAACAGATCTCCATCGGCATCGACGGGAACATTTCCTACAAGGTCAACGGGACCCAGGCGACCGGGGGCCAGCTGACTCTTCACCGCTTTACCAACCCCGCAGGTCTAGAGGCCATCGGAGACAACTACTACATCGAGACGCCCAGCTCGGGTACGGCATCACAGGTAACTCCCGGCGAAGCAGGTGGCGCACTGATCAAGCACAAATTCCTAGAGCAAGCCAACGTCGCCGTTGTGGACGAGCTCATCGAGCTGATCCAAGCCCAACGCAACTACGAGCTCAACAGTCGCACGATCAAGGTCGGCGACGAGATGATGCAACAAGTCAACCAGATGATCCGCTAAGGAGCTCCTACCATGATAGCCACCTTCACATCACTCCTGCTCGCCGGCGTAACGATCGTTCTCCCCATGGACGCCACCGTCCGTGGGACCGAAATCGAACTCGGCGAAATCGCAACTTCGATTACCGGCGCCGACCAAGAAACGCTTGAGATTCTCGAAGCACTTCAGATCGACCGTGCGCCGAATCCTGGATTTTCGCGCACCATCGATCGCAATAAAATCCGCGCCAAGATTCGTGCCGAGATACCAAGTTTAGAAGTCTCGTTCGCGGGGCGCTCTGCTTGCAAGATCAGGCCAGAGGTGCAGACGGTCACCAGGGAGAAGTTCACTGCTGCCGTTGATTTGGAGCTGGCGAAACTGGTGAAAGGTCGCGACATCACCTGGGAGCCGGTCAAGTCGATTGGAGAGCTCGAGGTTCCTCTCAGTGACGGCGAAGGAGGCGACGCCGTGCTCGAAGTTGTACTCGAAGGCGCAGACCTTGAGACGGGCGTAATGAAAGTCACGATCCGGGTGAAGGTAAACGGCGTAACGTACCGTAGCGTCTTCGCAGAGTGGGAGCTCAAGATCTGGGAGAAGCTCCCCGTACTTGTTCGCAACCTTCCAGCGGGAACCAGTGTAAGTCCCGCCCTCTTTCGCATCGAGCGGACCGTTGTTCCCGAGGGCGGTGTAGGCATCGTCCTGACTCCGGCCTCGATGCTAGGCGCGATTGCTAATCGCACCCTACTTGAAGGCCAAGTCGTGATTGAGGGTGATGTTGAACGCCCAGCGATCCTCCACAAAGGGGACATGATCACCCTGCTTGTAATCAAGGGAGCGATTCGGGCTGAGGTCTCAGTGATCGCGCAGCAGACGGGATCGATTGGCGACTTGATTCGCGTCGTTCGCACCGACACAGGCCTGGAGCTGAGCGGTGTGATCAAGAGCCGCGAGCATGTCGAACTCAACCTCAACCGCAAGTAGCCGAACACCAACACCATGAGAATCTCAAGCACCACATTCCGCGTTCTTATCACTGGATGCGCCCTGATCTTCTTTGCGGACAGCTCCTCAGCTCAGGCCCGCAACGGGTCGATCTTTAACGCCCGCGCTGCAGGCGTTTCCAGCATTGCCGACAAGGTTGCGGCGCGCCCTGGCGATCTGATCACCGTGTTGATTCGCGAAGAGGCAAACGTAAATAGCACGGAGGCAAGCGACTACTCCAAGTCCACGGCGCTCGACTACGAGATGAGCAAGATCAACATTTTTGGAAAGTCGATAGATCCCCTTCCCTCTCTTGGGGCGGCGAGCTCAGACGACTTTAGCGGTTCCGCAACCTATACCAAGAAGGGTAGCTTTAGCGCTCGCTTGACCGCAATCGTGGCCGACGTTCTTCCCAATGGGAACATGGTGATTGAGGGACGCCGCGAGGTCCGCATCGACGGCGAGTCCAAAGTGATTGAGTTCAGTGGCATCCTCCGCCGCTGGGATATCTCGAGCACCAACACGATTGATTCGGAGCTTGTCGCCGAGGCGAAAGTGACCTACTCGGGCGTGGGGCCAATGACCAATGCGACCAACCGGACAGGAGTCGGCGCGAAGTTCCACGCTGCGATTTCATGGCTGTGGCCCTTCTAGAAGCGGCAACTTCAAAGCGCCTCTCCCCAACTCAAGCTTCCGCATCCCCGACTCATCCCAATGATCACCTCCATCTTACTCGCCCTCTTCCAAGCTCCCGTGTCCGGAACGCCTGCGGTCAATCCATCGATCCCGGTTGTGATCCCGATCACCGGCGGTGTCGAGGCACCGACGCAGCCAACAGGTAAGTCGAGCTCAACGTATTCGGTTCTGCCTCGCATCCCGAGCACGCCGAACTTGAAGGTCGAGACGGGACTCTCCGTTCACATCCGCGACATCATGCGTGTCCGCGGCCAAGAGTTGAACACCATCACCGGAGTGGGCCTTGTTGAGGGTCTCGCCGGAACCGGTGACAGCGGCGGCCTGGTGCGTCGGTTGAAAGCAAACTACCTGCGCGAGATGGATATCAACGTACTTGAAAACGAAATCCAGCTCGGGAATATTGCCGTTGTTACGTTGAGCGCGGTCTTACCAGCCAACGTGAAGGCCGGCAGCCAAATTGACGTGACGGCTGCCTGCATGGGGGACGCGACCAGTCTAACCGGCGGCGTGCTGCTCTTCTCGTACCTTCGAGGCCCAGACGGCACACTGTATGGAACGGCAGGCGGCCCCCTTTCTACCGGTGCAATCTCGGCGAGTGCCGAGGGAGTGTCAGCCACCACAAGCCACCCGACAGTCGGCATGGTCATCGGTGGGTGCAAAGTGGAAGAAGAGGTGAAGTCCGAGATCGTTAGCGAGCACGGCTTCATTTATCTGGACGCCCCGCCGCGCAATGGTTCTTTCGCAACCGCAGTCAAGGTGACCAACGCTGTCAACGGGATCTACCCTGGGGCAGCCGTCGCAATCGACGGACTGACCGTACGCGTTACGGTACCGGAAGGCGTGCTGCAAGATCAGCACGTTGCCTTCCTCGCCAGCATCCTCGAGCGCGAAATTATCGCCGAGTCCTTCGCCCGCATCGTCATCAACGAGCGCACAGGTGTGATCGTCTTCGGGGCTGGGGTTCGTATCGGACCGGGCGCAGTCACCAAGGGCAACCTGACGGTAACTATCGCCGAGTCGCCCGAGGCAAGCCAACCTGGACCACTCTCTGGCGGCAGTACTGAGGTCGTCCCACGTACTCAACTTGTCGTGGAAGAGGAGAACCGTCCAATCTCGATTATCAAAGGTGCCGCCAACCTAAATGAGGTTGTCGAGGTACTCAACGTTCTCGGCGCAACTGCGCGCGACATGATTCAAATCCTCCAAAGTATGGAAAGCGCAGGCATGCTTTACGCCCAGATCCAAACCAAGTAATGGCTATCCAAGGAATAGGTACGGCCGGTATCGGCAACGCTGCGGCGGACTCCATGCAGGATAGCCTGCGTAGGGAGATGATAAACAAGGTCGAGTCGATGAGCTCGAGCGAGCGCCCGTCAACGGAGAAGGAAATCGAAGAGGCCGCGAACCAGATGGAGTCGCTGTTTGCATCGATGTTAGTGAAAGAGCTCCGCGGTTCGATGTCGAAGGGACTCTTCGGCGATGGGCCTGGAGCAGACGTTTACAACGAATGGTTCGACAGGAATATGGGCGACGCTATCGCCGCTGACGGCGGGCTCGGAATGGCCGGCATGCTAAAAGTCCAACTGGGTATCGAGGCAGCTTCGAAGCAGCCTGCGATCACAACACTCGAAGGAGACAAGTCATGAATTTCTTACTCGACGGCCTTATCCCACGCTTGGAAGCATGGGTCCAGGAAGAGCTCAACGCGCAGCGAAAGTTGCTGCGGAACCTAGCAAAGCAAGAGGAAGCTCTGAAGGTGACAAACCTTGACGCCTTGGACGAACAGGTTGCCCTTGGTCGCAGTCTGCGCACAAGCAGTGCAGCGCGTGATCGCCGCAGGCACATGTTGATGAAAGACTTTGAGCGTGTCTGGAGTGTCTCAGCAACAACTTTGACTCTTGGAAGTATCGCGGCACGGTTGGGCACCAATGGACGCCGACTTGCCGTCTTGCGGAAAGACCTAAAGGCCACGTTGGTCGAGATCGGCCAAGTCGCTCAGCGTGTCCGCACCTTCGCGCGCTATCACCAAGGCGTGATCCATGAGGTCGTGGAAGATGTCCTCAACACAAACTGTGAAGCCCTACAAGAGGGCGGAACCTTGATCAACACGGACGCTTAGTCATGAGTGGAATAGGATTTAACACGGGCCTAAAAGCTCTGCTCGGCTCTCAGGTCGGGCTGGACACCGTCGGTCACAACATTGCGAACGTTGGAGTTAACGGGTACTCGCAACAAAATGTGAACTACGGAACTTCCCAGGCACTCAACGTGCGCGGGTTGATGATTGGTTCCGGCGTGAACGCAACCAGTATCCAGCGTAGCTTCGACAATGTCCTTGAGGGGCGTATCCAATCCCGGCTTGGTATTGGGGGTTCGTTTGAGGCCCGCATGGTTGCCTTCGAGCAGATCGAGTCTGTCTTTGCGGAACCCAACGGGTTTAGCTTGGGCACCTCGATGGACGACTTCTTTGGCAGCATGTCCGACCTGTCCACATCTCCCAATGATGGGGTGTTGCGGACGAGCATGGCGCAAGCAGCGCTGGACCTGACCTCAACATTTAATCAGATCGCGGGCGCACTCGACACCTTCGACCAGGACACGTCGGCGCAGGCGAAATCTGCCGTCAATAAGGTCAACGACCTGGCGGGGCAGATTGCGATCATGAACCAGCAGATATCCGAGACCGAGGCGAGCGGCGTGCCCGCCAATGACCTCCGGGATCAGCGTGGCATCCTCTTGGAGGGCTTGGCCGATGTGGTCGGTATCAAGGTTGTTGAGAACAGTACGGGAGCCATGCACGTGTCCGTCGGCGGCGCGACTCTTGTTGGTGCAAAGGGTGCCTACAAGATGAGCCTTCAGGGGGCGAACAACGGAAAGCCCGCGGTGAATATTCAAGGCGTGGTCGGGAATATTGACATCTCTGGTGGCGCACTTGGGGCGCAGTTGGACATTTCGCAAAACACGATGCCGGGCATCTTGACGGACCTCGACAAGCTGGCCAAGGATCTGATTTTTCAGATGAATAAGGTCCACAGTACAGGTGTTCCAGCTGGTGGACCGTTCAAGCACTTGGTCGCCGCTAACAGCATCTCCGACGCAGATGGAGACGGTAAATTTACCGATGAGCTCCTGAACAATGGCAGCCTTCCCTTTGATGTAAAATCGGGCGATCTCTATGTGACGATGACGGAAGATGCGACGGGAGAGATCACGAAGCATAAGGTCGGAGTCAACGGGGTCGGTATGACCCTTGGTGAACTGGCTGACGCGTTGGACGAGATCCCTCACCTCGATGCAGAGATCGGTAGCCTTGGAAATCTACGGGTTGTCAGCGAAGGTGGATACGGATTTGACTTTAGCCCGACGTTGGATTCCAACCCGGACAATGGCGGAACCTTTGGCAGTGGCAAGGCCTCCTTGGGTACACAAGGCGAAGGCCCCTTCGCCCTCTCGGATGGCCAGACGTTAGACCTGAGTGTCGATGTTGCGGGAGTTCCAACCCCCCTCTCGATTACGTTCAACCTCAACGACTTTAAGGACATCACCGAAGCGACGTCGAAGGAGATCGCGGCCGTCATCAACAGCGATCCAAGCGCAAGCGCTTTGGGTATAAAGGCCAACACCGTAGGTGAGCATTTCTTCCTTCAGTCCGCGGGAGCAGGGGAGCTCGAGAACTTCACTCTCACTGGTGGCTCTGCTCTGGGCGGCTTGGGTTGGACCGGAAAAGCGGGCCAGGCGTTCACGGGATCGGCGAACAGTATTGCTCCGGTGATCTCCGGAACTTACACAGGCGACGGCAATGGTGTCTATAACTTCGTCCCTACCGGGGACGGCGTGATTGGAACAACACCGGGACTTGGCGTCCAGGTGTTCGACGAGAAAGGAGAGCTCGTGGTGACCCTCGACGTTGGCGAAGGCTACGTCCCCGGATCTGATCTCACGGTCGCCAATGGAGTCTCCATTTCATTCGGCCTTGGAAATCTTTCCGCCTCGAATGGTGATCACTTCCAACTGGATACGGTGAGCGACTCCGACACATCCGACGTGCTGGTTGCTTTGGGCCTGAACAGCTTGTTCACGGGTTCGGGAGCTGTGGACATCTCCCTGCGCGCGGACATCGAATTGGACCCCGACTTGATCGCGGCCGGGTTCTCCCATGGAGAGGCTGACGGTGGCGCCCTACTGTCAATGTTCAACCAAAAAGACGCTTCCCAAAACGCACTCGGAGGCGAGACCTTCGACGAGTTCTACAGTCAGTTCATCGGCGGAATCGGTTTCGAGGCCAGCACATCTCAAACCGCATACAAGGCGAATGATTCTCTACTCGCAAGCCTCGAGCTTCAACGCGAGCAAGTCTCCGGAGTCAACATGGACGAACAGCTCATCGACTTGATGCGCTACGAGCAGTCCTACTCCGCCGCTATCCGCTACATCACGGTTGTTGACGGCCTCAACGACGCTATCCTTAATCTGGTCTAATCTATGAGTCTTCGAATCAGCAGTGGCTACAGCTACACCCAGTTCCTGAGCGGCATCCGAACGAATCAGTACGATTTAACCAAGAGCCAGGCCCAGATCTCAACTGGTTTGCGCTTGCTCAGACCTTCGGATGATCCCGGCGCGACCGCGCGCGTAATCTCACTCCGTTCACGCATCGCGCACAATACGACGTACTCTGATTCGGTGACGGACGGGCGCACGCTTGTCGACTACGGCGCGTCTGTTTTGCAGGACTCCTCCGAGCTCCTAACCGAGATTCGAACTCTGATAATTGAGTCGATGAACGGAACGTTGAGTGAGGATGACCGCAAGTCTTTGGGAGCAGAGATCTCGTTCTTGCGGGACCAGATGGTAGAGCTCGCAAACAGCCGTATTCAAGGGCAGTACATCTTTGGTGGTACGAATACCACCTCGCCTCCTTTCTCGGAGACGAGCAGTGGGGGTACGAAGTACGTTTCATACAACGGTAACGGCGACCTCCAAAAAGTACCCGTCGGCGAAGGTGTTGATATCCCGATCAACGTTACGGGTTCCTCTGTGTTCTCCAAGAACGAAGCGACCGGGACCGGCTTCTCGGGGCTCACTGGCCTGTCGGGCGGAACGACGGCGGACTTTGGAACCGGGTTCGAGTATGTCGAAGTCAAACACGACAGCACCACTGCGCCAGGATTGGCAGCGGTTGGTGTTGCCCTCGTGAACGGAGGGGCCGACGATACGATCATCGGGGACGGGACGCTGGTGATCGACTCGGTAGCCGGAACGATCTCTCTTGGTGGGGAGACGGTCTCCATTCCTCAGGTCGCCGGTCCAGAGTCGGCTGATGTCGTTGTTATGACCGCATCGGGAGCTGAAGTTCATCTCGATATGACGGGATGGACAGGTGCCGACTCAACGTCGGTTGTTACGGGAGCGGGGTCTGTCTCGATCGACGGAACGACGTATACGCCGATTGACTTTTCCGAGACTGATTTAGAGCTGAAGAACTCCGCGACGGGAAGTGTGGTTCACCTCAACCTGAGTGAGGTCAGCTCTGCGGGCGAAGAGCTTGTGCAGTTCAAGGGTACTGTCAATATGTTTGACGCTCTACAGGAAGTTGTGGATGCCCTAGAGAACGGATCCAATCTCAAGAGCAGCGAGGTTGTCGACCGCCTTGGAATGGGTTTGGACGAGCTCGATCGCAACCAGGCTAACCTGCTTGGTGGTATCGGCGTTCTCGGTTCGCGCAGTGTGCGTATGACGAACAGCTTGTCGCGCCTTGAAGGCCAGACTCTTGAGCTCGAAGGAATGCGCTCCGACCTTCGGGATGTGGACTTCAGCCAAGCGGTGCTCGAGCTAACTCAGGCCGAGCAGCGCTTGGAGCTAGTTCAAATGAGCGGAAACCGGATGATCAGCAATAGTCTTCTCAACTTCATGAGGTAATCACAGATGGACCCCATTCAACAATTCGGAGTTTCGAAGACTCAAGGCGCGACACCGGGAGCGCCGAACCCAGCGAATACGCAATCCGTCGAGGGCGGCTCTCCCTCGTTTCATGCCTTGCTTGAGAAACTCGAGCAACAGGCGGGGCAGCTGCAAAACCGCGACGTCGGGGATGCGAGCAACTTGGGCCGTGCGGTTGACGAGGCCCGCGAATCCCTTGAGGGAGCTTTAGAGTTGGGCCGTGATCTGCTTGAGGCTTATCGAGAGGCGCAGCTCGGCAAGGGCGAGGCCGCTTAACTTAGGCGTAGTTTTCGGGGAAGAGGCGCCGCTCGACTAGTTCGATTACCGTGTGGATGATCTTGATGTGGAGCTCTTGGATACGATCGGATGTCGTAGCTAGGGGAACCACGATTGCGTGATCGACAAGTGGTGCGATGGCGCCGCCCCCTTTGCCGAGCAGCGCAGCCGTAACGAGGCCGCGCTCTTTGGCGGCTTCGACGGCGCGGATCAAGTTGGCGGAATTTCCACTTGTCGAAATGACAAGTAAGAGGTCACCTGCCCGGCCGTTGGCCTCGATCTGGCGGGCAAAGATTTCGTCAAATCCGAAGTCGTTTGCGATGCAGGTAAGCTGCGCAGGATCGCCCATCGAGATCGCCGATAGTGCGCGACGGTTACCGCGAAAGCGTCCAGTCCACTCCTCGACAAAATGCATGGCGTCACACATGCTTCCGCCATTACCGCAGGCGTGGAGGCGGCCGTCTGCGGTCGTCAGGCTTGTCTCGATTAGGTCGGCCAGGTGCGTGATTCCAGCAAGACAGCCGGGCCCTTCGATGAAGGCATCCAGCGTCGCTCGCGCCTCGGCAAAGGCTGCGAAAACGGGGTCGGTGTTGTTCGTCAAGTCACTCATGCAGACGATTGTGGCAAAGTGTTGGTGAGGTGCGAGCACTTTGCCGATGGAAACCGAGGCAGACCTCAGGCATCCTGAGGCCATGTTCCCCATTCCCCTCCACGTGTTTTCGATTTTAGGCATGATTCCCGGTGAGCAGAAGTTGCTTGGAACCTTCACCTGGATCGACTGGCTTGTTGTTCTGGCGTTCCTCGTGTTGACCACCTGGGTGGGCCACCGCAAGTCTGGTGAGCAGGCGACCATACGAGACTTTTTTCTCGGCGGTCGGAAGCTCCCCTGGTATGCGGTAAGTGCGTCGATTGTAGCTACGGAGATTAGCGCTTTGACCTTCATAGGTCTGCCCTCCGTTGTTTTTAAAGAGGGCGGCGACTTCACCTATCTTCAGCTCGGCTTGATCGGTGCCCTGATAGCGAGATGCGTAGTCGCCTTTATCTTTGTCCCGGCGTACTACGAGCGAGAGATCTACAGTCCCTACGACTATATGGCCAACCGGTTTGGGGACCGCGCCCGGACTGTCGTGACCGTTCTCTTTGCGATCGGCGGCGTGCTTGGGCAGGCGGCGAGGGTCTACTTGACGGCCCTCGTTCTCCAGATCCTGATCGGTCCTGAGCTTGCGGCTTTCGAGCTGGCCACGGGGGTCTCGCCGCTCGTTAGTAGCGTTTTCGCAATTGGGATCGTTGCTGTGGCGTGGACTTGGATGGGGGGCATCGCCGCCGTTGTTTGGACCGATACGATTTTGTTTGTCGTGTTCCTTCTTGGGATTTGCGTAGTCATTGGGACGGTTGCCCTGCGGATTGATGGGGGCCTTGTTGAGATTGCCAGCAAGGGATACGAGGCGGGCAAGTTCCGACTGCTCGACTTTAGTACCGACTGGTCGAAGCCCTACACGTTCTGGGCCGCCCTTTTTGCGAGCTCCTTTTGGATGGCCGGAATGTACGGAACGGATCAGATGATGGCCCAGCGCTTCTTTTGCTGCAAAAACCAAAAGGAGGCAAAGAAGGCCGTTCTCGCTGCCTATTCGGCAATGGGGGTGACCCTCATGGTGGGCTTTGTGGGGGTCGCCCTCTTTGTTTGGTACGCCCAGAATCCACTCGAGGGGGAGGCCCTCTCCCTCTTCGAGTCGAAGGCTGACAAGATCTTTGCGATCTTTTTGGTGGACGAAATCCCAGTTGGATTAAAAGGACTTGTGATGGCTGGGGTGTTTGCCGCTGCGATCAGTAGCTTGGATTCCGTGATGGCGGCGTTGTCGCAAACGGTCTTGTCGGCAACTTGGATTCCACTCCGAAAACGCGAGATCAAGAGGTTGGCCGCCCAAGGGATTGCAGTTGACGAGGTGAAAGAGGCCCGGACCGCATTGCGGTACTCGCGCTGGCTTGTACTCTTTTGGGCCGTGATTCTTTGCGGTGTTGCGATTTGGATGGAGTGGGTCTCCAACCACTACAAGTCGATTCTCGACCTGGGCCTGGCCATGGCCACGTTTACAGCGGGCGGTCTACTGGCCGGCTTCGCGCTTGCATTCTCTCGACTTCCCATCTCCGGTAGGGGCTACACCTTTAGTGCTCCGCTGTCGGTGCTGTTTGTTTTCTCGATCTCGTGGCACCAGCCCTTCGCTCAGGAGCTGACGATGTTCTCCTCGATTGTGATCCTGTTTCTCTGGATCACCTCCGGTGTTCGGCGTGTTCGTGAGGAGGGCGTAACCGCTTCGCGATTCCAATTCCAGAGCCTTCTGCTCTTAGCGGGGTTAGTCGGGAGCATGTGGCTGTCCGCGAATGGCACCTGGCAGGACGCTGGCGAGACCAAAATTTTGGCGTTTGTGTGGTACCCGCTGATCGGATCCTTGATCGCATTTTTCTGGGGATGGGGGTTGAGCGACCCAGCCCAGGACAGCATGGACTAGCGGGCGCCAGAAGAGGCCCGTAGTGAGACAGAGTCCTCTTTGATCAGGCGAGCGAGGTCACACCGGTCCTGCGCAGGCGAACGACCCACAGCTAAAGTGGGCTCGGCGCTGCGCGAGGGGGCAGGGTCGAGGTTGGGTGTGGGGTCGGTCGCCGCTCGCGCGGGATGTTAAGCCGAGCGCCCAGCGACTTGGCGGTCAAACTCTTCCCGGACGCGAACTAGGATTTCGTCGTAACCATAGGCGCCTAGAGTTTCGGTGCCGCGCTTAAGGTTGACTTTCTTGGGTCCGCACCAGAGTCCGATATCCGCGTCGTCGGTTTCGCCGGGTCCGTTCACTCGGCAGCCCATCACCGCGATGGTAATGTTCTCGTCGGCCGCATTTTTGGTGAGCTCTTTGATGTCTTGCGCGAGGTCGATGAAGGCCTCGTTCTCGACTCGTGAACACGAGGGGCACGCGATGATGTTGAGGCCCTCGAAGAATCCTTTGGGGACGGAGCGGAAGCGTCCCGCCTCGATGTCTGCGATGAGCTGACGGCCGGTGTGGATTTCTAGACCCTTGTCCTTAAACGGGACGGTCAAGGAGACGCGAAGGGTGTCGCCAATACCTTGGGAGAGTAGCTGCTCGAAGGCGATCCTCGTTTTGATGATCCCGTCCGGCGGCATCCCGGCTTCGGTTACGCCAAGGTGGAGCGGAACGTCTGGACGCGCTGCCGCGAACTGCGTGTTGGTAGCGATCACAACCCGGGGATCCGAGTCTTTGATGGAGACCACGTAGTTCGTGAAGTTCAAGTTGTCGAGCAGTTCGCAGTGGTCGATGGCGGATGCGACGATCGCAGAGGCGTGGCCCTCGGGGGTCGCCGGGAACTTCGCAGCGTAGTCGGGAGCGACCGAGCCCGCGTTGACCCCGATGCGGATGGCGCAGTCGTTTTGGCCCGCGATGCCCACCAGGTAGGCGACCTTGTCGGCGATAGAGCGGCTGCGCTCATGGTGGTGCAGGTGGCCTGGGTTGTAGCGGATCTTGTCGACCAGCGGGGCCACGGTTTCGGCCAGGCGGTAGTTCTCTTGCAAGTCGACCGAGAGCCGGGCGTTGGTGTTGGAGCGGATGATCGCAAGCGCCTCGACATCAGCGGGGGTATCGGTGGCGATTCGGATCAGGTCGGCTCCCGCTTCTTCAAGGAGGCGCACCTGTTCCATCGTCGCGTCGACATCGATGGTGCGGGTCGCCGCCATGCTTTGAACGGCAATGGGGGCGCTTCCGCCAATGGCGAGGTCGCGGACGTGGACGGTTCGGGTCTTGCGCTCGGGAATCATGGCGGGATTTTACCTTGGCGCGAGGCTAGGCCGAGGAAAAATGCTGTGGGGGAGAGCAACGTGCGGGTTTGGCATGCGAGGATCGGGGCATGTATGCAGGAGTAGCAATCGTCGGTGGCGGGATCATGGGGGCTTGGGCTGCCTTGGAGGCGTGTCGGGGTGCGGACCCTCTTCGGGAGCCGGCGGTTCTGTTTGAGGGGACGGGATCGCACGAGCTGGACGCTGCGGATAGCGGGCTGATCTCCGAGGCCTTTGTTCCCGCCGCGTTGAGGAATCTGGCGCGGGTGGGTGTGCGCGAGGCAGCTAGCTTTGAGACGAATACGGGGCGACAGGTTCAGTTTGGGTGGTCCGGTGCCCTGGTGCTCGGGTCCGAGGATGTGGACGTTCGGCTGGCGCAGTTGTTGGCACGCCGGGTGGAGGCAGTGGTCGTGGAGGGCGCGGGCCTCACTCGAAAGGTCTACGGAGTTGCAGCCGAGGAGGCGGAGCGCGGGATTTGGGTTCCGCAAGTGGGGCATGTCGATGTGAAGACCTATTTGGCCGAGCTGCTCGGGTTGGCGCGAACTCGAGGCGCCATTACCCGATTTGGTACCGAGGTCACGGCGATTCGCGTTCGCGGTGGGCGGGTCGTGGGGCTGGAAACAAGTCGGGGTTTTTGCGAGACGAAACGGGTGGTGGTTGCAGCTTCTACTTGTGTGCCCCTCGTCGAGGAAGCGGCCGGGCTCTCCCTCGGTCTGGTAGGGAGGACGGTTGGCAGCTGTAAGTTCCACTCTCCGCTTGTTGTTGAGGAGGCGGGAATCGGGGAGGGTTCCGC
Organism: uncultured bacterium; assembly: GCA_937896235.1. GTDB lineage: Bacteria > Planctomycetota > UBA1135 > UBA1135 > CALBMX01. Next base: position 78,273 of record CALBMX010000034.1, on the reverse strand, counting down.
CGGCGACTTGGGAGATGCGCTTTTAGATCCCAGTAAAGTGGAGTCGTTTTTTGGCCCGGGTGAGGCGCCCACGTACGCCCATGCCGCGGTGGTCGACCTAGTGCGTGGAGTGGAAATCTGCTGCGAGCCGGCGCTGGGGACGGTGGCTGTTCGAGGTATTTCTGCGCATGGGCTACTCGGTTGCGGGGCCGAACTTGTTGCGGACCCTTCGGCCCTGGTGCTTGCGAGGTTGCCGTTCCACAAGGGCGGTTTACAAGCCTCAGGAGCGCTTGAGCAGCGGCTGGTTTGGACTCGGAAGTCGGGGTTGCCGATTGTCGGGGCGGTACCCGGGGTGGAGGGGCTGTTTGTTGCCGTCGGACTCGGCGAGCGCGGTGTGGAGCTAGCGCCAGGGCTTGCCGAGGGATTGTGCCAAGGGATGGAGGGACGAGGGGTCGCCGCGTTCGACGCTCGGTTACTTGGTGTGAACCCGTAGTCGACGGTTATTGGGTGCACCGGCGTTTGGCTTTGGCCGCGGGGCTATGGGAGAACCGGTTCGGGAGGTTAGAGGCTTCGGTTCTATCTCCAGTTCCACCTCCAGTTCCAGTTCCAGTTCCACCTCCTCCCCCGCCCGGGTGGGATACAGACGGACGGAAAATGGAATGGTTACACGGAAAGTCGGGGAAGTCGGCGAAAGGCGCCGGAGGTTCATGGGGTTTCCGCTGCCGCGCCTGCCAGCTCCTTGCGTGCCGGACAGCGGATGGCATCGCGAGTTTATAGAAAAGGGAGCACGCGCCGAAGCTCGTCCTCCCGATCTAACCGCTCTCGAAGAGTGCGGTGCCTTTGGTATAAAATCTACTCGTTCAAGACGGCGGTAATTCGCACGCCATAGCGGTCCCCGATCGTGACGATCTCGCCGTTGGCGACGATCTTTCCGTTGACAAGAATGTCGGCGGGTTCGTGGGCGTCCCGGTCGAGTTCGAGCAAGGTGCCGGGCCCCATTTTCATGAGCTCCGAAAATGTCGAGCGGGCGCGACCGACTTCGACAGTGACTTCAACTCCCACGGCCAACAGTTGGCTAAGGCTCATGGAGCCGTCTCCACCTCCGCCAGCCTGGAGCTGTTCGAGTTCGTTAACTTGCGCGGAAACCGCGTTCGTCGCTTGATCGATTTGGGCCGCGACTCCTTTGGTCGCGTCGACCGCCTGTGCTTGTTCGTTTTCAGCCATGACTAGTTCTCAAGAGTAGGTGGGTCGAAGATTTCAAGCACGCGTATAGCAAGGCGCTCGAAGTTTCTACCGAGTTCTCCGCGGGCAACAGGTTCGTCGCCAACGTTGATTTGTAAATTTGTGGAGCGTATAGGGCTCAATGGGAGAATGTCTCCAACCTCTAAGTCCAGCAGTTGGCTGAGAGGAACTTGAACGGTGTCAAAAAGAGCGCGCAACTCGATGGGGATGGCCTCTAGGTGCTTTGGCGTTTGCACAGATGTCGCCTCTTCTTCTTCTTCGACATCCTTGGAGTGAAAGCCGGGGAGATAGAGGGTGAGTGAGCTTGCCATGCCCAGCGCGTCGAGCTGTAGGTCGATGCAGAGCCGGTGGGCATCCGCATCTTGTCCAGCGTCTTCCCAGGATCCGATGTCGTCTTCCTTTTCGGCGACAAGCATGTTGTTGACATCAAACTTAAACATGCGGGAGATTGGCGCGAGGATGGCCTCGATCAATCGGCCTAAAACACGGCGCTCGATGAAGGAGAAGTCGCGTTGCTCTTTCTCAGCGTCCGGGTCTACGTCATCGCCATCATCGCGTTGGGAGGGAGTCACTCCCAGGGCAGCCTTCACACAGGCGAGCGCGGGCTCGTGAGACCACGAAACCCAACCGGGAGCACCTTGACTTTCAAAGCGCGCAATCACGAAGGGTGCTTGAGTGACCTCGAACAACCCGAGAGCGGTCATCTCCCGAACGCCCGTGGGCTCTAAGACAAACTCCGCAGGAAGTACAGATTGTAGAGACCGCTTCAAACTCGGAATCGAGTTGCGCAGAGTGGCATCCAACTTCTTGATGACCTCAAGACTGAGCCGACGTGGAATACGGAAATCCCGCTCGGTCACGTCCATATTCTTGGTGCCCGCAACACCGCTACCAGCCATCGCGTCGGCGATAGCTTGCTCTTCTTCGGATGTCAACTTAGAGGTCATTGGGCAGGTAAGTTTTTACTGTAGACCGAATTTTTCGACCAGGACCCGGCGCAAGCGACCTTTCACGCCGACCCTAAGCTCTCCAACATAGTCGGAGTTGACTTCGCTGACGTTGACATAGATCGACTTGCCGTCTTGGTTCTCTACAAGGAGGTCGATCTCAACCCCGTTGTATCCAACGGACTCGCCCTCATCTAAGCGCAAGGTCTTCGCGGGAGCATCGACATAAAGTAGATGGTCCTCGAACCGGCCTCGCAAATCCGACAGCAAGGTGGAGTCGCCTGGCTTGACGCCGCTCTCCGAATCTTTGGTGTAGGGATTGTTCGTGTCCCCGATGTGGATGGGGAAGCAGATCGGGTCAAGCGCATCGCGCAGCTCCAACCACAGTGCCTTTCGAGAGGCCTCATTGGAGACCATCTCCGGAGTCTTCGTCCCTGCGACCTCTAACATGCGATCGTAGATAAGGGCATTGAAGTGCAGCCCTTCATCGTCAGCATTGCGCAACTCGAAATACGCTGGGTCATAGCAGTCGTACTCAACGTTCAATTTCATGACCAAATACTTGTTGCCCTCAGTGACTGCGAGGTTCACCTGAAGGCTCTCTTCGCCGGTAAGCGAGAGCACATAAGGGCCTTGGTATTGAGGGACAGGGTCGAGCGAGGGCGTACCCATGGTTGCGCCAAAATAGGCGACGCCTACAAGTGCAACCATACCGCCACCTAAGGAAAGCCCTTTCTTGCTCTTCTTGGGTTCAGCTTCGCCGTCGGCGCCGTCTTCCGGTTCTTTGTTTTCCTTAGCCATGGTTAATTCTTTGCGCTATTCGAAGACCGAGTTGGGTGTGACCAGCCGTCCGTCGACAGACCGAGTCGCTACGTCCTCAGGCCCGGTGATTTCCATCAACCAGGCGCGGGCCTCTACCCTCTCATCGGCGAAATTGTGGTTTTCGATTAGGTACTTTCTTACCACTCGGGCGCGTTTGTAGGCCAAATCGCTATCGCGGTCAGGATCCATACCATTTGAGTCCGCTGCGTGGCCCTCGAGGACCAGGATCTGCCTCTTTGCGGGCCGAATGGTCGTGGAAATTCGGTCTAGGAATCGGCGAGCGTCGTAGTTCAACTCGAATGAGTTGGGGTCGAACATCGCCAAGTTCGGCTGCGGAACCTCGTCGTGGGGCTTGAGACCTTCGGCGGCTTTGGTGCGAAGGAGCTCCAGGCTAGTCGTCATGTCGAACTCGCCTGCAGCCAGCTCTTCCGCCTTGGTAGGCAAACCGAACTTCATGCGTGACTTATCGAAGATGGCTTGCTTTTCGGCGCCGGAGAGAACTCCATTAAGGCCGTGCGAGTCCCGGGCGACCTGATAGGCCCCTAGGCCATCCGCTATCAGGCCGGGTTCTTGGGTCTTGGCCATCGAAACGAGCAAAATGAAGAACGTCAGAATCAAGGTCATCATGTCTCCGAAGGAGACCATGTAGGCGGGGGGGCCCGCCTTCTTCTCTTCTGGTTTTGCGCCCATGGCTAATCTCCCTCGGGGTCCGCGAAGGTGTCGCCAGCTCCTGGTTCGCCTTCGCTTTCCAGGCGTTGACGTTCGGACTTAAGGTAGTTCTGGTAGCTAGCAGGGAGCGTAAGTAAACGCACCGAAACGCGTCGGTTTTCCCTTCGACCTGCAGCGGTTTCGTTACTCGCGACCGGGCGCTCTGACCCCGGGCCAGCAACGAGAACTTTCATGCGCTCTAGGTCAGTCGTACCAACCATGACGTCTGCAACTGCACGTGCACGGGCAAGTGCAAGGGACTCGGCGTCTGGAAAGGCTTTTGTCGCCTGGAAGGCGTCATCCGTGAAGCCCTCTACCAAGACCATGTAGGGATAGTGCGAAACAACCTCTGCTAATTCCGAGGCTCGCTCCGCCAGCTCCTGGGGAAGCTCGGCCGAGCCCGGGCTGAAATAGCAGGGGTCACCAAAAGGGATCTCGAGTCCGTCCCCTATGGAGCTGAGGTCCATCTCGACCTGATCGTCGCTTTTCTTAAAACCATGCTCCGCAATGTCATCGGGCAGCTCTTCGGGAGGACGCGAGTGGGGGTCATTCAGACCTCGTGAGAAGTCTGTCTTGGTCATGCGGTTGACGGGATCGCTAATCATGGAGCTCGCAAGTGTTGTCACGATGGATCCCCTGGACCCGCTAGTAAGACCCTTCAACTTGATCACATCTGCGGACTCTAGGCTAGAGAACGTCAGGAGCAGAACGAAGAACGTCACGAGCAGCGAGATCATGTCCGAGAAGGTAACGATCCACTCGGGTGTCTCCGGTCCGCCCTCGTCAGGCGGTGGCCCGTCCTTTTTCTTCCCCACGCTTTAGTCCTCGATTGCCGCGCGGGCCGATGGAGCTAGGAAGCTCTTGAGCTTCTCTTTGATCAGTTGAGGCTTCTCTCCGGATTGAATAGAGACAATGCCTTCCACCATAAGGTCGCGTAAGAGAACCTCTTCCTTGGCGCGCGCCTCGAGTTTTCCAGCAAGTGGAATAAGGACCATGTTGGCTAGCATGGCGCCGTAGAGTGTCGTCAACAGAGCAACGGACATACCTGCGCCGATGTCATCTGGGTTTGAAAGGTTCGCGAGCATCTTTACCAGACCGATGAGCGTACCCACCATGCCGAAGGCGGGTGCCGTCGCGGCGGCGGACTCGAGTACTTTGCGACCAGCGCCGTGGCGCTGGAACTGCCAGTCCGCCTCGAGCTCCATGATGTCGCGAACGGTCTCGACGGGGAAGCCGTCAATCACAAGTTGAATGCCTTTGGCGAAGAAGGGGTCTTGGACCGATTGCAGCTTTTCTTCAAGTGCCAATAGACCCTCGCGACGTGCGAGGTTTGCGTATTCGACAATGCGCTCAATCTCCTCTGTTGGCGTACTCATCTTAAAGATGAGCGTCTGCATCGTGACCTTCACCACACTTGCGCACTGCCCCATGGGGAAGTTCATCAGCATAGATCCGGTGGTCCCCCCGAACACAATGCCAATGGACGGCACGTCGATGAAGCCACCGATACCACCACCACCGGCCATCGCCTGGAATACGAGCCCGAATGAAATCAGGAATCCGATGATGGTTGCTAGATCCATGGGGTCGTTGGTTTCGCGGGGAGCTGGGTTTGGAGATACAAGTGAGGCGTACCTCTACCGGCTTTATCGGATGAACCCCATTTTCCCTAAAGGACTTTGAACACGTAACGGGTTCGCATTCCTTTTAATGGAGCGGGCGCGAGCGGTCTTTCTACTCTTCGATCGCCGCGTAGGCGTCGTTGAAGGACTGGAAGTCATCATCACCCAAGGCGTTGAGAATTAGAGTGCGTTGCTCGGGTTGGAGGTAGCGCAAGATTTGCGCGGCCTCTTCTGGCAGCAACAGCGCTAAGCGCCTTGCGTGGAGGTCGATGTCGTCCTCGCTCTCGTAACCCTTGGCCTTCTTAGCCCAGCGGGCATCATCTTGGTCGTTTCTTACTTTCACGCCCGCGTCGAGCTCTTCTTGGACTAGCGCCATTTCAAGCTCGCGGCGGTCGATGGTCGCCATGTATTCGTTGAGCACACGCGCCCTCTCTTCGAGGTTGGCCGCGTGGGTCTCCACGTCAGCCTCACGCTTCTCGATGTCCACGATTCCCTCTTCGAACTCCGCCTTGACGCGCTTCAGCTCGTTGACAACTTCGGCAAGTTCGTCGTCGTTGAAAGCCGATTGCAGCTGATAGGCAGGCAGACGTCCAATCGTGGCAATGACCACGTCGTCCATTGTCTTGTCAACAACATCTGGATTGGCGGGGTTTATGGACTCTCCGCTCGTACCGGAAACGGTGGAAGCCGGTTTTGGAAACAGTCCACCCACCAAGGCGACTTCATGTGCTGGAACCCCCGCCGATAAAGCGAAGATCAGGAAAGACGCCATGAACAGGGAGAATCCGCCGACGACAAGAGCGACGAGCTCGATGATTTTGTTCACTTTCATTGCGGGTACTGAGCCTTGGAGAGGCCTCTCTACTGACTATCGTGCGAAGTGGCAATTTCCCTAAAGGGTGAAGTTCGAGCTTTGCGAGACTTTTCCTCCAGTGTCTCAGCTGCTGACTTAGCGAAGGCTCGAGAATTGGCAACCTCGTCCTGTTCGGCGTTCTCTTTGATATTCACCTCTTCGCGATGCTTGTCGCGGTGGCGAACCGACAGCTTGTCGAGCGCTTGAGCTTCGGCCTTCTTGGTCATCCAGATTGCTTTGGCCTTTTCCGAAGCAAACAGCAGCTGGCTATGGCGTGTTTTGGCAGGCCGGAGTGCCATAAGTAGTGAGACGACACACTTGTCCTTGGCGATCAAGCTACCTGGATCAATACTCGGCTTTGTCTGTAGCTCCGCGAGGCTCTCACGCGCGGCGACGACCTCTGAGCGCAGGTGCTCGACATATGCCGCGGCTTCGTTCGCCGCCGCGATCGCGATCCCGAGCTCGGCCCGAGCAGTCTCTTCGAAAAGTTCTCGCACCCGCAGCACACGAGCCAGACGAAATTGGAAGCCGCGTGGCAAAACTTACCCGCGCCTAAGCTACGGGCCCGCCTCCGTAGATCATGCGCAAGAGGTCGACCGTCTCCTCGATTTCGGTGTGGTCGCTCACAGCTTGGCGCGCGAAAGCATCGAGCGCGGCAACGCGAGAGATCGCCCCGTCGAGGCGTGGATTCGTCCCCGGTTTATAGGCGCCGATCTCAACAAGGTCCCGGCCCTCGCGCCAGACTCCAAGATCTTCACGCATGCGCTGGGCAAGCGCGATGTGCTCTGGTTCGGCGATGCGGGACATCAAGCGAGACAAGCTGGACAATACGTCGATAGCTGGAAAGTGCCCACGGTTGGCGAGCTCTCTCGTGAGGTAAATGTGTCCGTCTAAAAGCCCACGAAGTGTGTCAGAGACGGGATCGTTGGGGTCGTCAGCATCGAGCAATATCGTGATTAGACCTGTAATGGAGCCACGATTCGAGGTTCCCATGCGTTCGATCAACTTCGGGACTGTGGCGAAGAAGCTGGGCGGAAAGCCGCGCACAGTCGGGGGTTCACCGGCGGCCAGTCCGATCTCGCGGGAGGCGGCGGCAAAGCGCGTGACGGAGTCCATCACAAGAAGGACATCCAAGCCTTGATCGCGGAAAAACTCTGCGATGGTGACGGCGACAAAGGGAGCGAGAAAGCGTTCGATCGGCGGGCGGTCCGACGTGGCTACGACGGTTACCGCGTGTTTGCGACCCTCTTCTCCAAGGACCTCTTCCACGAAATCGCGTACCTCACGACCACGTTCGCCGACGAGGCATACGATGGTGATGTCTGCGTCGGTGCCGCGCGTAATCTGTCCGAGTAGCGTGGACTTTCCAACGCCAGAGCCGGCGAAAATCCCAAGGCGCTGACCCTTGCCCAGCGTGGTCAGACCGTCGATGGCGCGGACTCCAGTGCGAAGGGGTTGTAGGATGGGAGGGCGATCGAGAGGTGCCGGAGCCTCCGCTCGAACGGGCATCTCAACGGCGTCGAAACCCGGGTAGTTGACGGTTTGGCTTCCACCAAACGCCTCGCCAAAACCATCCAAGGTCTGGCCGAGCAGGTGGGAGCCGACGTTGACGGTAAACGGCGCGCCAAGTGCAGAGACCTTCTGCATGGGCGAGATGCCCGCCAAGTCGCCGTGGGGCATAAGTAGGGTCGTGTTGTCGCGAAACCCGACAACTTCAGCCCGGATCGAACCAAGCGTGCCGCGGTCAATTAGGCACAGTTCACCCATCGCAGCGGGTACGCCGCGGGCCTCAACCATGACGCCAGAGACCTTCTCGATGCTACCTTGATAGCGAGGCTGACAGCCGGTTGCTATCGCTCTGTGAAAGACACCATCAAAGAGATCAAGCATCCGACTCGTCCTCGGCTGTAGGGCCCTCGGTGTCGTGAAGGTCAAGGTCGGGCTGGCTGGTTGGGACCTCGACGCAGAGCTCGCCCGCAGATAGGGCCTCGGCGGTGTCTTCCATTGGAGGAAGTGCCGGTGGGATCGATTTGACTTGGGGCATCGGCGTTTTGTGCCCCGGCATAATCTTGTAAATTTGCTCTGCGGCTGCGCGCACGCAATCGTCGATATCCCGAACCAAGAGGCCTTGGGGGGTCGAGACGTGAATCGTCCCAGCGGGAAGCGATTGGTCCGCCTGGATCTCAGTTCCCTTACGAAAAACGACGCCATTGAGCATCTCGAGGTCGTCTGGATTGATGTGAACGGTGCATGCGCCGCGTCCAACACCCGAGCGCGCGAGCGCGTCTCGAATCATCCCTTCGATGTCGTGATCACCCGCTTGAATTGTGGTCCGTAGAAGGTGCCTCGCAACCTCTTGGGCGAATCGCAGTGCAAAGGCAGGTAGCTCTTTGAGAGCCTGCGCACGATCCTTGTCGAGCTGATCGGTGGCCGCGTCCAGCCGGAGTGCGGCGTCCTGCACGGCGTTGGCGTAACCTTCCGCGCGCGCAACTTCGCGCTGCTGCGCGTGCCAATCGTCCGTCGTTCCGTTGAAGAGGCGCGCCGCCTTTGGGGCACGCGGGATTAGGAGGGGATCAAGTGACAAGGTCTTCTCCGGACTTGGCTGGGCTGAACTCGCCAGAGTCCATTAGTGCGCGAACGGCGTCCATGATTTCGGCGCGCATCACGTTGACTTCGGACATGGGCATGGGCCCGGTGAGCTCCCGCTCTTCCGCAACCATCGAGCGCACACGCGAGGAGAGGTTCGCCATGATATTGTTCTCAATCTCCGGTGTGCTAGCCTTGAGAGCAATCGAAAGCGTGCGTGTGTTGACCGCGCCTAGGATCTTTTGCATCGCTCGCTTTTCAACGGTAGCAAGGTCATCCCAGGTGAACATGAACTCGCGAATCTCTTTTGCCGTGTCCTCGTCGTCGCTCTCGATACCACTCAAGACGCTCTGTCCAAGCTCCGTTCCAGAGTAGTTGAGCAGCTCGGCAACTGTCTTTAGTTGCTTGCTGGAATCGACAGTGGAGAAGGTGCTCGCGTTGTGGAGTTGCGCAACCAGGTCGGTCGCAATACCCCGCAAAGTCTCAAAATTTGGAGGTACGAGAGTGGTCATCCCGCGCACGATCTTCAGGGCATCCTCTTCGTCGAGAGCGGCCAAAACGGCGGCAGACGAGGAGGCGTTGAGGTGTGCCAACACGACGGATCCGACCGCTACGGATTCGTTGCGAAGCACAGAGGCAATACTCGCAGGCGAGTAGTTGTCCACTTCCCGGAAGGGGAACTCCATTTCGTTTCTGTTGTCGATCTCGATAAGTACCTTGTCCGCGCGAGAGGGGCCGAAGCTGGTCTCGAGCATGGCCTTCATTTCAGAGGCCTTTTGTGGGCGGACGGGCCCGCGCACATTTGTTTTTGTTGCGATGTCCTTGAAGAGGGCATTGATCCGCTCTTCCGTTGCGGCCGAAGAATCCAGCTTAGTCATAGCCTCAGCCACCTCGGCAACGAGGTAGTCCGGCAGATGCTTGAGCAGCCCGACGGCTTGCCCTTCATCTAGGCTGAGCAGGAATGCGGCTACCTTGTCGGGGCCGCGCAGAGGCTTGGAAGTCATTTTAGGAGTTCACCGCGTTGCGATCTTCGACGACCCAGTTCGAAAGAATCTGGGCGACGCGCTCGGGGTTGTTTTTGACGAGGTCGTCGACCTGGGCTCTTGCGAGCATTTCAGGCTCGATTTCCATTTCTGGCATGGGGGATCCACCTGGGCTCATCTTGATCTTTCCGCCAGAGGCCGTTGCTGCGGTGGTGGCTAGTGCGGAAGAACCTTTGACGCTCTTCATGCCCTTTAGAAGTAAGAAAATGAATGCAATGGCTGAGACAATCTCGACCCCTTTTTCGATCAAGAAGTCGACACCCATACCGCTTTCCGGCAAGACGGGAGCGAGGGCATCCATGCCCTCCGGAATCTCGGGCACGAAGAAAGGCGTAGCTGCGGTTGAACTATAAGTGTCGCCACGTTCGTCGTCGTACCCGACAAGGGTCTTGATGGACGCGTCGATGTCGTCTTTGAACTCTGCTAGGGACTTGTCGATACCAACACTGATATGGCGCCTTACCAGAGTGGGCTGGTTTTTTGTTTCAAACGTGTCCTGGTAGCTCGGGATGAACTTGGTTTCCGATTCTTCGCTGGTGGAGTTAGACGAGCCTCCTGATCCGCCAGAGAGGCCGGCGCTTCCATCTCCCCATTCATCCACTCCTGTTGGGATGTTTGCTGCGGTACCTGCGGCTCCACCGGCTCCAGAGTTTGACGATGAGCCTCCGGCTGGAGTCGAGGTCGAAACAGTGCTTTCGAAGGTCTTCACCGACTTGAGCAGCTCGTGTTTCGTGGTGGAACTCTGGGTGAAGTCGAATGTGGAGTTCGATGCGACGTTGACCAAGTTGGGGCCGTAGCGCATCCGAAGAATCTCGTTCACTTTGGTGGCGAGTGAGGAGTCCTGTTCTTGTGTGAAGCTAGCGGCTAGGGAGCCATTGGCATCATTTTCGTCAGCAGGCGTATAAACGGACCTGCCGTTGGTGTCGGTGATCGTGAGCAATTTGGGGTCCACCGCGAGGGAGTGGATCACCGTATCCGCAATCCGCTGACCCTCTTCGCGGGTTAGCGCGACACCACCCGCAGTTTGAATCGTGACCGATCCGCTACGTGGGGATGCGCCCCTTGCGGTTGCCGATCCCATCGAGGTCATGATCTTTGCCTCAACGATTGCATTGAGAGTTTCGAGCATCAACTCGGTGTGACTCCACTGCGCGGCCAAAAGTTTTTGTTCGCGTTCGCCTTGACCGTCGAAAACACCGCTGGAGGAGTTTGCCGAGAGGATTCCCTTCTCGACACCCGTCACCGCGCCGTCTTCATAGGCGGCCTGGTTAGCCTTCATGACCTCGTTAGAGGCCACGAGGATGATCGCCTTCGAGTCCCCGAACTGTGTGCGGAAGTCGATGCCCTTTAGGGCGAGCGCGGTGGAGATCCTGGTGGCCTTGACCTCCGTTAGATCCGACCACACGACCTCATAGTGCTTTTCATTAGACACCATGCCAACCACCGCGATGGCAGCGATCATCGCCACAGAACTTAGGGCGATGACAACCTTCGTGCCAACATCGGTGCCCTTTAGGGCGTTGAAAAAATTTCGGAACTGGTCATTCATTTAGGGTCACCTACACGCTCATGCGCATCACTTCACGATAGGCATCGATCAATTTGTTCCGAACCTGTAGGGCGAAACGGAAAGAAAGGTCGGATTGCTTCAACTGTATGGCCACATCGTGGAAATCACTGACCTCTCCGTTAAGCATTTGTTCGGGGAGTTGGTCCGTTGCGGCCACTCGATCGGTGACCTGGGAGAGTCCATCGGACAGCTGTTTCGCGAAGCTAGTAGCCTCGGTTCCGCCGATACTACCGACTCCGCCGAGGGGCCCAGAGGCGCCTGGGGCTTCGGTTGCACCTAGCCCTTGGCCCGCCTGGAGGCTCGCGCCACCCGAGATATTCTGGGCAGCCTGTTGTTGGGCGCGCATGGCTGCCGCGATTGCTTCGCGCGCCATACCTCCGCCTCCACCAATGCCGTTGACCATTTTGATTGTGCTCCTTTCTCAGCGCGCTTAGCGCGCGATCTGTAGGGCCCGTTCGGCCATACGTGTGAAGTTTTCTTGGGCCGCCAGGTTCGCCTCGTAGGCGCGCATTGCGGAAACCAGGTCCGCCATTTCGCGCGTCGCGGAAACGTTGGGCATCAAGATCTCATTGTTCTCGTCGCGATCGGGGTGATCGGGTGCGTAGATGCGCTCGAAGGGAGTCGCGAAGTCCTCAACGACCTCGGCCTTCTTCATGCCGACCGTCAACATTTGGCCGTTGGCGGCGCGTTGCATCAGAGGCTCGAACTTGACCAGCTGACGGCGATAGGGTCCACCGCCGGCAGTTTTTGTCGTGCGCGCATTCGCGATGTTCTCGGCGATGACGTCCATGCGCACGCGCTCGGCGGACAGTCCGCTCGAGGTGCTGCGCATCCCGGAGAAAAGCTTATCTAGACCTGACATTAGCGCCCATCCCTGATGGCTGCATCAATCAGACTGAAATGACCTTCCAGGATGGTGGCGTAGGTCTCGTAAGTTAGTCGGTTTTCTCTCATTGCGTTCATCTCCGTCTCCATGGACACGTTGTTGCCGTCGGGCCCCTTTATGCCGGACAGGTCGTCCGCAATCGTTGGCATCACACGTTCCGCCATGCGATCAGAGGTCTGCATCGCGTCGCGTAGCTGGTCTTCGAACTGCACTTCCTTGCGAATAAAGCCAGGCGTGTTGGAGTTCGAGACGTTGCCGGCGATGACCTGGCTGCGAAGGGTGCTCGAAGAGAGCAGCCGCGCTAGCAGGTCAAGTTTTGGGCCTCCGATATCCATGATGTGCGTCCTTTGGGTTTGAGGTGACTAGGCGACTAGGCCAAGCTGCTTCCAGAGTTTCATTTTGTTCGACAAGGTCCGCGCAGTGACGCCAAGACGGCGCGCCGCCTCCGTCTTGTTGCCGCGGGTGCTGTCGAGCGTTCCGAGGATCGTCTCGCGCTCGACATCACAGATCGTGTGGTTCGCCAAGGCGCGGCGCATCTCGCCGGGTTGAAGGACGCCGGTGACCGAAGGGTCGTTAGCGATTTCGTTTCCTTTAGGAGACGGGCCAAAGACCAGGTCTTCCGAGGTGATTTCGTCGCCTTGCAAAAGCACAACGGCACGCTGCACTACGTTTTCGAGCTCACGCACGTTTCCGCGCCAGGACCAAGAGGAGAGCTGGTCGCGGGCATCCCTGGTGAAGGAGGGAGTCGAGCGGCCGCTCTTCTGGCTGTAGTGCCGCGCGAAGTGCTCGGCCAAGGGCAAGATGTCTTCAGTGCGTTCGCGCAGAGGTGCAAGGTGCAAAGGGAGCACGTGGAGGCGGTAGAACAGATCCTCGCGGAAGCCGCCTGTGGCCACATCGGCCGCTAGGTCACGATTAGTTGTCGCCAGAACGCGCACGTTCACGCATAGGGTCTGGTCGCCGCCGACGCGCTCGAACTCGCCCTCTTGAAGAACACGCAGCAGCTTGGACTGAAGTGCAGGCGAGATCTCCCCGATTTCGTCTAGCAGTAAGGTGCCACCATTCGCTAGCTCAAAGCGCCCCTCGCGCCTCTTGATAGCTCCGGTGAATGCGCCGCGCTCATGGCCGAAAAGTTCGGACTCGAGCAGCTGTTCGCTAAGTGCCGCACAGTTCACCCGAATAAAAGGCATGTCCCTGCGATCGGAGTTCTCGTGCACGAAGCTTGCAACACGTTCTTTGCCGGTACCGCTCTCGCCTGTGATTAGGACAGTGCCATCGGAGCCCGCGATGCGCTGGGCGGACGAAAGTGTCTCCAGCATTTCGCGACTACGGGCAATGACTTTGGGCTCTTCACCGCCACCGACCTGCTTGCGAAGGTAGGCGTTCTCGCGCTCGAGCCTTGAGGTGTGAGCAACGCGCTCGACGACAAGGCGGATAGAGTCGGGACTGACCGGCTTGACCATGAAGTCCCTGGCGCCGAGGCGCATCGCCTGCACCGTAGACTCAATCGTCCCGTGTGCGGTGATGACGACCGCGGGCACCTCGCTGTGACGCACATTCATCGATTGGATCAACTCAATGCCGTCCATTCCGGGCATCCGCAGGTCGGTTATAACCAAGTCGTAGTCTCTAGCGCTTAGACGCTCAAGGGCCGCTTTGCCGCTAGAGACAGCGTCGACAACCAAACCAAGAGATTCGGCGGCCTCGGCGAGAAACTCGCGGGAGAGGGCATCGTCGTCGACCACGAGAATGCGGTTGACGGCGTTGGAGTTGGGCTTTGAAGAGCCAGAGTTATCCGAGGAGATAGACATGAATCATCTTCGAGCGTTGAGGAGGGGGAGGTGGATTGCGACCAAGGCACCGCCAAGGTCACTAGGGGAGTTTCTGATCTCAAGGTGCCCGCCGTGAAGGCCACAGATGGTGCTGCTAAGTGCAAGCCCCAAGCCGGTACCTTCGGCGCGCGTCGTGAAAAATGGGTCGAGTACACGGCGGCGAAGTCCGGCGGGAATGCCGGGGCCAGCGTCGTGTACTTCAAGGGCGAGCTCGCCCTCTTCGGTTGAGATTGCTTTGATCAAGAGTGGTGCACCCGGCGCGACCTCTAAGGCATTCGCAATCAGGTTGCGAAGTGCTTGGCGCAGCTTGATGCGGTCGCCACAGAAGGACGGGACCTCGATAACAAGCGAGGCCTGTATGGGTTCCGAGCCAGGTGTTGAGGCTGCGTGCAGCGCTTCTTGGAACAGCTCGTCAGTCTCAATTGCGACGCGCTCGAGACCTTCGGGGGTCGAGAGCGTGAGCAGGCTGGTGATGATTGCGTTTGCTTCGAGGGCGCCCTGACAGATCAAGTCGGCCCAGCGGATAACTTTGGGATCTTCGATAGCGGAAGAGTCGATTCGAGCCTTCATTAGGTCGGCGAATCCAGCAACGGCATTCAGTGGATTGCGAAGTTCGTGTGCAATGCCGCCAGCCATCGTTCCAAGGGAGGCGATCTTGTCCATAGAGTGCAGACGCTCGGCCAGGGCAGTGATCTCCGTGCGATCATCGATGATCTCGACGGTGCCAGCAACTACGCCTCGGTCGTCGCGAATCATGGATGAGCGTAGGTCGAGGACGCGGGCGTTGCCACCCGCCAAGACGACCTCGCCGTCTCCAGCGCGCGCAGTGGCAAGTGCTGGAATGTCGGACTTGCCAATCACTTCGCTCTTGTGCGCCTCATCCAGCCCAAGGGTCTGGGCAGCAGCATCGTTGATTCGAACGATAGCACCTGCGCTGTTTCGAACAACAACGCCTGTAGGCAGAGCCGTGAGGATGGCCTCGAGATTCCGCGTCACTTCGTCGAGCTCGCAGACCTTAGCCTCGAGTTGACGGTTGGTGACTTCGAGCTCGTCCTCGACGCGCGCAGCGCGCGCCTCAAGTGCGTTGTAGCTCTGCAGCAGGTTCGAAGAGATCTCCGAGAAGGTCCGCATCGCGGACTCGATCTCGTCCGTTCGCTTGTCCTCTTGCTGCGTATGGGAAAGGACTTGGCTCACTTGGAGTCACCTTTGGTTTCGTAGTCGCGTCGCCACACCAAGAACTCCAGTTCGCTCTCGGCTTTGGCCGCATACTCGCCAGCCGCCATGTCGTCTTTGAGCAAGGTATAGAGGCGAATCGCCTCATCTAAGTTGCCCAACTTGTCTTCGAGCCGCGCCTTCCAGAAGGTGACCTCTGCGCTCTTCGAAGCGCCGACCAATAGATCGAGGCCCTGCTGATAGCGCTTGGCGCGGTAGCAAGCCTTCGCTTGAAGTAGCGGGTTTGCGCTATAGCCCTTGCCTTCAGGTGATTGTGCGGCGGGCGCAGGCGTTGGCTTTTTATTGGTGGAATCCGTCGTGGAAATCTTCGGGCCCGTTTCGGTGGCTGTCGAGTTTGAGCTCCGCGCTTCGTCGACGGCACCAGTCTCCGTTCCTGTTTCAGTAGGAAGGGGATAGGTGGCTACGGGCCCGGTCTCTCCAGGCGCAAAGGCCGAACGGCCACCGTTTGAGGAGCCACTGCCCACTGCGATGGATGTGCGCAGGGTCGTTGACATTCCTGTGGAGACTCCTGCGATGTTGAGTCCATCGAAGTTGCCGGTGGAGGTGTCCTCGACGGTTTCGGTGACGCTCGGTTGAGAATATTCCGGCCCGTAAGCGCTCGTTCCGTTGAGGGGATCGATCTCTGCAAGGGGGGGTGCGACGGAAGCCTCGGCCACATCAACTTTGTTCTGCAAGCTACCCACTTCGTTGCGAAGTGTCTCCAAGAGCTCGTCGCGTCCGCGTGGATCCAGGATTGCAACCTCGGTGAGTTTCTTGACCGCGTCCACGGGAATGGCTTCGCCGGTTCCCATGCGCTCTTCAAGCTGGTTTAGAACATCGATTGCCCGGACCGTATCGTTGAGCGCATCTTTGAGAGAGCCGGGAAGCCCGCCTCCCAAGGTGAAAGCGGGAACGCCTAGTAGGACGCCCATTCCCAGGGCAAGTGTGCCTGTGTATTTCATCATCGGTATATTCCTCCGTAGGAGTCGACGGCCTCATCAAAGAGGCCAGCTGCTTCGTAGAGTTCTGCTGCAACGAGGTCGAGCGCCGAGCGGTTTTCTAGTGCATCCAGGTTGTTGCGAAGCTCGCGCATCAAGCCGACGGCGGCCGGCATTCCTTCGATGGATGCCGTGCAACGAGCCCAGAGGGAGTAGAGCTGAATCCGGGTGGACTCGGCGAAGTCGCCGTGTCGATCGGTGAGGGCGGAGATCTCGCGATAGGCGCCGATTGCGTCACCGCCATCCCAAGCGACCTGAGCGCGCTCCAGACGTTTCGTCGGGTCGTCGACTTGGTTTTCCTGTTTGACGTTGAGCCCAAGCCGCTCATCAATTTGAAGCTGGAGGCTGGTGAGCTTGGCGCTAAGGCCAACCTCTTTTCCAAATCGAAGCGCGTGGATCGCACTGACCTCATCGTCCTCATCAAGATAGAGCTCAACCGCCATTTCCACAGCGATTAGCCTCTTCTGTCCGTCGACCTTGTGTGCATAGGCAAGCCACGCCTGGGCGGCAGGTCCGAACATTCCCAGGCCTTCCAGGGAGATCGCTGTTGCTTGCAGGTATTCGGGTGTGGCGACAAGCGGAGAGTCCAGCTGGGCGATCACATCCAGATCGCGAAGTGCAGATCCGTATTCGCGCAGTCCGTTGTTCGCACGGGCGTGAACCATCAGGCGGGCCGTGCGCTCCTCCGGGTCGCTTGTGCGACGCTCCATATTCAAGACTTCAATCTTGTAGATGGCAGCACGGGGATTCCCTAGCTCGACATCGCAACGGGCGCGACCGAGCCGCTGGGCCGAGTGAAACTCGTGTTCGGTACGTAGGTTTTCAAGACTGTCGTAGGACTGAATCGCGTCGCGCCAATTGCCGAGCTCTTCGTTCAAGCGCGCGATGTGAAAGTAAGCTGCGGCGACCTCTTTGTACAAGGGGTACTTCTCGGGGATGATCTCGTACATGGAGATCGCTGTGGAGAAGTTTCCGTACTGCTCTTCAACCCAACCTTGGCTCAAGTGCGCGCTGGGAGCCATCTCGTTTTCGGGGAAAGCACGAACCGCATGGGCATAGGCGATCTTTGCGGACATTAAGAGCTCTTCGCGATCGCCTGGGCTGTACTCGTGGACAAAGATTGTGTTGCCGGTGCGCTCGTAGGTCAGGCCAGAGCTTCCAAGGACGATCTCGACGGCGGAGTCGAGAGGGCGGTCCTTTAGGGTCGCTGTGACCAATGGGTGAATCGTGTTGGGTGCGAAACCTGAGACCGTTAGGCCGAACTCGGCAGCGATGGCCTCGACCACAGCGCTCACACGCATGCTCTTTGCGTTGACAGAGACGAGAGCCTCACCGTTGTTGTTATGACCGCTAACAACAAGGTTCACATCGTTTTGACTCCATGCACTCGAGGAGAGCAGGGCGACGAGAAGAAGTGCTTTCAACATTACTCGACTCCTACGGTTGTTGGCATTTCGGCTTCCATGCGCCAGCTGTCGGCAAGCATGTAGCTGGCGGTGGCCTCGATGGCGTCTCGCTCATAGGTGTCGAAGCGATCGACGATGGCGAGCAGTCCGTAGAGGGTTTGACGCGCTACGACGAAGTTGCCCTCTAGAAGGCTTTTGCTGACATCGTCGAAGGCGGGGTGGCCACCTTTGGTGTAGCTAGCGGGGATCGGCTTTGTCGGCGAGCCCTGGGAACGCAGCATTTCGACTTCGGCCCGAAGGACCTCGATCTCTCCCTGGACGGCGCTATTGTCGTATTGGAATGGAGTTGGAACATTCACAAGCTGAGTCGCGCCCGCGACAGGGGGAGTCTGTACGGTAGGCCTGGAGGGTCCGCCCATCGTGACGGCAACATTCGCGAGGGTGACTATGCTTGCGAAGACGATTGCCGCTGTCGTCTTGGTTAGGCGTAACTTGGAAGTCACGCCTGTGTTTGCGAAGGGTGGCTGTTGGAAGTGGGCCTGCGGTTGAGCCGCAGGGGCTACCGGCTGGAGGACTTGGTTCTCCTGGCTTGACTGTGGCGCTGTTGCCTGCGTTGCGACGGGAGCCGGGACGGCAGCGGGTGCAGCGGCGGGCGCTGCTACCGCCGAGGCATTGACGGGGGCGGGTGTCGCCTCCGCAAGCACTTGCTCTGCGGGCGCGCTCTCGATTACATCGAGATCGATTGCAAGCATTTCGAGATCACCGAAGAGCTCGTCGAGATCAATCTCGAGAGAGTCGGTATCGTCAAGGTCTCCGAATTCGAAGAGGTCGTCGGTGTCAGTCATGGCGAAGGGGCGTCGTTCAGCTCCAGAGTGCTGATTGGGAGCGGCCGGAAGTTGCGCTCACCGAGGCCAGCAAAATGCGACCGACGGTGCTGCTAAGTGCAGGGCTGTAGAACTCGTCTGCGCCGGCTTCGGATGGCTCCAAAAAGCGGCGAGTAGCGGAGGGTGTGAGGTAGTCAAGATGCTCGGCGGAAGACGGCTCTTCGTCGAAGCACGTCGGCGTCAGGACGAACTCAAGGGTGACCTTGGTGCCCGCGTTGGTGCTATCGATGTCGACGCGCTCGGCAAGGCCGCGAATGATGTCCATTCCCTGGCAGGCGCCTTCGGATTCGAGTGGGGAGTCACCTTGGGAGAAGCCTTCGCCGAGGTCGCGGATCTCGACGAACATGTGATCCCCGTCGTAACTCGCGGAGAGGAGCAGCGGCCCAGTCGCGCCATCGTAGGCGTGCACGGTTGCGTTGTTGGCAACTTCGGCAGCGGCGGTTGCAATGCGGAAGCGATGGCTGCGGCCCAGGCCGACGCGTGTGGCGAAGGCGACAAGCTCGCGGCAGAGAGACTCCTCGCCTTTTGCACCCGTCTCAAAGCTGCGGTGCAAGCTGCGGGTTGCTTCCAATGCGGACGTCGAGGTGCACGGCGTTTTGGTTTCGATTGCTGTAAGGACTTCGTCGATGCTGAAGCTGCCAGCGAAGACGTCGTTGGCGCCAGCGCGGAGTGCGTCGCGGCAAGTGATGTAGTCCTCCATAGCGAGGATTGCAATCGTCCGCATCTCATTACCCGGTGCCAGGAAGGCGCCGGTGATAGCTAGGTTCGCAGTCGTGTGCTCACAGCGGCCAGCGTCAACCACAAGAACATCGGGAGTGGGTTGGGCCAGCGCCGCTTCGGAATCCAAACACATGATGGCGTCGTGACCGCGCGTGCGCAGTGCAGCGGCGAGTGGCACGAGGCGCTCGGTGTTGCCGAGGGCGTCCGCCACCAAGAGCACGAAAAGAGTAGGGCGTGGAGGGTGCATTAGGCGGCCGACTCCGAGAGCATGTTGCTCTGAACGCAGATGGTGATTGTCGTGTCGCCGTAGCGGCTGGCCGTCTCGGTCAGTGGGCAGCCGATGACGGCTAGGTCGCGCGATGCAATGGCGTGGCACAAGCCGGTCGGGTCGCCGAGGTGGTCGGATGCGCCTTGGTAGGTGATGGAGAAAGAGACGCCCTTCTCGGTGCGCTTTACATTGAGAAGCACTCCGCTCTGGGCCAGTGGCGCCGCAGCTTCGATCAAACGCGCAATCGATCTCGAGAGCACGGGGCCGTCGACGATCATGCCCGGAAGGTCGCAATCCCGCGCAATCCAAAGAGCACTCCACATGTCGTGGGGGACTTGAAAGCGAGCGGTGTAAACGATCTCGTTCACCGTGCATTCGATTGCGTGAGCCTCGGGCTGATAGGCGTAATCCAGGAGGTGTTGCACATTGCGACCTAGTCGATCCACCTCGGCGAGCACCTCGCCCAGCGCAAGATCACTCATAGAGACACCGCCGAATTCGCTCCGCAAGTTCTCCATCGAAGTCCGCAGGCTATCGATTGGAATGCGCAATCCACGCTGCACCGCGTGTCCAAGCACGGTGTTGTTTGCAGCTGGGGTTACGCAGGCGGTTTGGGGCGAGCTCTCTCTGGAGGAGGCGTGGGATTCGGTGGTCATCTCGGCGGGGGATTGGTAGGGGAGTGGGGTGCAGGACGGGAGTAGGTGTCCCGCTCTGCCGCACTCATCGACCCCGACCCGGAAATGCTTTAGGGGTCAATTGCCCAGATCCGGTAATCCTTTCCCACTTTGGGCATTTGTTGCGGCCTCACGTGCCACGATTCGGGACAGCCAAGGAGGGGCTGTGGAAAAGTGCCTAAAAACCTTCGGAGCAGCGAACAGGGGTGTGAAAGGTCTACCGAATCCCGAAGCGGCGCATCTTGTGGTAGAGAGTCGTCCTATGGATCCCTAGCTGGCGTGCTGCCAGGCTGCGATTTCCTGCGCTGGCAGATAAGGCGCGGCGAACGGCCTCCTCCTCTAGAATCTCGAGGGAGAGGGTGTCCGAGGCCGGTCTGGAGAGCGAATCGACCCCCATGGGGAGGTCGTCCAGGCCGGAAATCCCAAGAGTGGCGCCCGTAATTAGGATATTTGCGCCCTTCAGTCCAAAAAACGACCGTTCCATGACAGATTTAAGCTCGTGAAGGTTCCCGGGCCACATATGCCCGAGCAGCGCGGACTCCGCGTCGGGGGCCAAATCCGGAGTCCCCAGCCGCAAACGCGCCGCGAAGGTGCTCAAAAAGTGCCAGGCGTAGTCCAGAATCTCCTCAACACGCTCCCGGAGTGGCGAGATCTCGAGCGTCAGGACGTTCAGCCGATATTCGAGGTCCTCCCGCAGCCGCCCCTCTGCGACCGCTTGCTCAAGGTCCTCCCTGGCTGCCGAGATCACCCGGATTCCAGGCTCGGGAGCGATGGAATCCAGCCTTCCGGCTAAAAGAGCGCCAAGCGCCTCTTGTTCATCTGCTCCCAGGCTGGTGACGTCGGACAGGTACAGCGTTCCCCCAACCGCGCTCTCCAGCACAGCTGCGGAGAGAGCCTCGCCCGCACCCAGCGCGACAAAGGGGCCAGCTCGCCGTGCGGACTCTAGGTGCAGGCGGTTTGCCAAGGTTCGCTTGCCCACACCTAGCTCGCCCCGGATCGAAACCGTGGTCTTCGGCGTCGACGCAAGGCGCATCATTTCGGCTTCGAGGCGCTTCGTAAGAGGAGATCCAAAGATCTTTGCCGGGCGTTTTGGGTCGTCGTAATACATAGAGATGAAGGTTCTCCGATTCTGGACGCCACCTTCGGCTGCTGGGGCACGACTTTCCACACAAAATCACGATCTAAGCTTCAGCCGAACCCGCGGGGTCCGAGAACTGCTCTGGACACCAAAGGAGCACGCCACCAAAAAGGTCATTGGACGATGACCGGCAAGCGCCTCTGGATTTTTCAACTCACCACTCATTCCACGGGAACCACAACAATGAGCCTCCGAGTCAACACCAACATCTTCTCGATGACTGCCCAGAAAAACCTGGCCAATCACTCGAACCAACTTCAGAGCAGCTTCGCTCGCCTCTCCTCCGGACTCCGGATTGTGAGCGCAGCGGACGACCCCGCCGGCCTCGGCATCTCCGAGCGCATGCGCAGCGAGATCCGCTCGCTTCAAATGGCCCAGCGCAACGCCCAAGATGGTGTCAGCCTGGTGCAAACCGCAGAGGGCGCGCTCTCCGAAGTGAACTCCAACTTGGTCCGGATGCGCGAACTCGCCATCGAATCGGCCAACGGAACCTTGAACACATCCGACCGAACCTCACTGAACGCAGAGTTCACCGAGCTGGTCGCTGAGATCGACAGAATCGCCCTCACTACGGCGTTCAACGGAATCAATCTGCTTGACGGCTTGAGCCCACCGATCGACATCCAAACGGGCGCAGACTCCGGCCAAGTGATCACCGTAGCACTCGGTGGAACTACGGACGGCGACCTAGGCATCGACGTATTGAGTGTCATCGACGCGACAAACGCATCGGCAGCACTCGGTGCGATTGACCTTGCAGTCAACACCGTTGTCTCCTTCCGAGGGCAGCTCGGTGCAAGCCAGAACCGTATGTCGAGTGCGATGCGCTCGATTGCCACCTCTGTCGAAAACCTCGCAGCGGCCGAGAGCCGAATCCGAGACGTCGACGTGGCTGCAGAGACTGCAACCCTCACTCGAAACCAAATCCTTCAACAGGCTTCTGCGTCCATCCTGGCGCAAGCCAATCAACAACCCCAGATTGCTTTGAGCTTACTTCAAGGTTAGTCCGAGGGCGGTTCCCCGGAGCAAATCACACGTCCGTGATTTGCTCCATCCGGGGCACCTCAAAACCTAAATCAACTCGTTGCAACTTGCGGTTGTCGTGACGAGTCCCATAAAAACCGCAGCTCGAAAACAACGAGTAACCCAGCGACAGTGCGGCCACCGCTCTGTCCAAAAAGAAGCCACAAACCCCCTATTTGTCATGCCTAACTCCACCACAAAGTACCGCTCACGACGAGCTGATACCAAAGCCCTACAGGGCCCGTGTGTGGTCCCGGTGTGCGAGCTTCCACCAGCATACGCAGACGTCTCCAACTGCCTTGTTCCAAACAAGTTAGGTATGCACCCTGCCCCCCCCCGAGCACAAAGAAACACCCCTGGTATAGGGGTTCATCTATACCGTTTTTTTTCCTTTCTCGGCTTTGCTTCGATCCATCCGTCGCCCCTCGGGGTGCCGGATGGTGGTAGGGCCAGCTCGGCGGGCCAGCTCGAACTCATTATGAGTTTGAGATGAACCTTCCACTCTAACTGCGCGGGCTTTTAGAGATATTCAAACCGCCCAAACCACATTGATTCGGGCATTCCTCCAGACATAACCCAGGACACATCATGGCTCTTGCAGTCAACACAAACCTCTTCTCCATGACGGCACAAAAGAACTTGTCCGTCCACAGCGAAAAACTCGCTGGTAGCTTCGCCAAACTGTCGTCAGGACTGCGCATCGTAAGTGCGGCAGACGACGCCGCTGGACTCGGTATCTCCGAACGCATGCGTGCTGAGATCCGCTCCCTTGGAATGGCTCAACGAAATGCACAAGACGGTGTCAGCCTCGTACAAACGGCAGAGGGAGCACTCGCTGAGGTGAGTGGCAACCTGATCCGAATGCGCGAACTGTCCGTCGAGGCAGCTAACGGAACGCTAAGCACAGCCGACCGGACCTCCCTAGACCAGGAATTCGCAGCCCTTGCTGATGAAATCGAACGTGTTGGTAACGACGCTGAGTTCAACGGCATCAAGATTCTCGATGGAACAACCGCCACGATCTCCATCCAAGTTGGCACAGGATCCGGCCAGACGATCGACATCACGTCCACAGACATGCAGGCCGTCGCTCTAGGTGTTGATAAAGCTACCTTGAGCGTGACCACCGCCGTAAGTGCAAGCGCTGCACTCGGTGCACTCGATATCGCAATCGACTCTGTTGTTGCCCAACGAGGTGACTTCGGTGCCAACCAAAACCGCCTCTCGAGTGCCATGCGCTCGATTGCTACCGCCTCGGAGAACCTCTCGGGTGCCGAGAGTCGTATCCGCGACGTCGATGTGGCCGCCGAAACGGCCGAACTCACCAAAAACCGGATTCTGCAGCAGGCAGCAACCTCGGTGCTTGGACAAGCCAACACCCAACCGCAGCTCGCAATGAGCTTGCTCCAGGGCTAGGCAGATAAACCTCTCTGGAGGAGGCGACTCTCCCGTGGGTCGCCGACTTTGGGTCCTCCGCTTGTCCAGCGGAGGACCCACCTCCTCCCCTTTTTTGCTTCCACACGGACGAGGCTTTTCCAAGGACGATGATTCTCTAAAACAGCTCTAGCAGCCCCAGCAACGCACTTCCTGTGCCCCGGATCGAGCCGCGTCTCGAGAAACTTCCAACTTTATTGGTGGAAAGACTCATGCGGATCCCCGGCCCTCCGAGAACAAACTCGGACACGGGAAGCCGAGCCGGACAACTCAGCTGCCTGACTAATCATATGAGAACTCACTACCACGGGAACCAATCATGAGCCTCAGAGTAAACACCAACATCTTCTCGATGACTGCCCAGAAAAACCTGGCCAATCACTCGAACCAACTTCAGAGCAGCTTCGCTCGCCTCTCCTCCGGACTCCGGATTGTGAGCGCAGCGGACGACCCCGCCGGCCTCGGCATCTCCGAGCGCATGCGCAGCGAGATCCGCTCGCTTCAAATGGCCCAGCGCAACGCCCAAGATGGTGTCAGCCTGGTGCAAACCGCAGAGGGCGCGCTCTCCGAAGTGAACTCCAACTTGGTCCGGATGCGCGAACTCGCCATCGAATCGGCCAACGGAACCTTGAACACATCCGACCGAACCTCACTGAACGCAGAGTTCACCGAGCTGGTCGCTGAGATCGACAGAATCGCCCTCACTACGGCGTTCAACGGAATCAATCTGCTTGACGGCTTGAGCCCACCGATCGACATCCAAACGGGCGCAGACTCCGGCCAAGTGATCACCGTAGCACTCGGTGGAACTACGGACGGCGACCTAGGCATCGACGTATTGAGTGTCATCGACGCGACAAACGCATCGGCAGCACTCGGTGCGATTGACCTTGCAGTCAACACCGTTGTCTCCTTCCGAGGGCAGCTCGGTGCAAGCCAGAACCGTATGTCGAGTGCGATGCGCTCGATTGCCACCTCTGTCGAAAACCTCGCAGCGGCCGAGAGCCGAATCCGAGACGTCGACGTGGCTGCAGAGACTGCAACCCTCACTCGAAACCAAATCCTTCAACAGGCTTCTGCGTCCATCTTGGCGCAAGCCAACCAGCAACCCCAGATCGCACTAAGCCTACTTCAAGGCTGATCTGGGGCTTTGGTTCCCAGGGGCAGGCCGCCCGTCCGCGGCCTGCCCCACCTGGGACCGCCCTAGTCACCATGCATAATCTAGAACGCCACCATCACCACCAACTTTTGAGCCTCATCAAGCGGCGCGCAAAGAGCGCACGTTTGGCGTTGTGTCAGGTTGTGGACGGGTGGCATTTCTCGTTAGTGCCGTGCTTGGGCAGTCTCTATATGGGGACCCAAGGTGCTGAACAAGGAAGGTATGAGAGCCAATCCCCTTGTGAGCGACAGCTCCAGGAACGGCACCCAGGCCCCCAGATCACTGTGCTACATCGATAGCGCAGAACCGAATTCGACAAACCTAGTTTGCCGATCGCTCTTTGAACAATTCGTGAAATGACCCAGCCCGCAGCGCAAGTTGTAGGTCTGGGGAATGCCTAAGCACGCCGAACCTTCGGCGCGCTGGTCACTCATGCCGTTAGTCCCTTTGAACGGACTTATTCCTCGGCAGCGAGTGTCGTTATAAGGCCCCCGCAGAAACTCGAGCATTCGCGCTCGCCCGACTCAAACCGTCTTAGGCTCTGGCCTAGTGCCGGAGCTTGTGGCGAACGACGGTCGGGTGGAAAAGCGTGGAGCTTCCGGCCCATGTGGGCTTCCCAATTTCTCCAAATTCTCTAACAAAAGAAAAGTTATGGCTCTCAGAGTTAACACAAACAACTATTCAATCAACGCTCAGAAAAACCTCGCCGTTCACGGTGAAAAGCTTGGCGGATCTTTCGCCAAACTGTCTTCTGGTCTTCGTATCGTAACCGCGGCCGACGACGCCGCTGGTCTCGGTATTTCCGAGCGCATGCGTGGCCAAGTCCGCTCGCTCAACATGGCTTCACGTAACGCCCAGGACGGCGTGAGCTTGGTTCAGACCGCTGAAGGCGCTCTGGGCGAGGTTAGCGGAAACTTGGTCCGTATGCGTGAACTTGCCGTTGAGGCGGCCAACGGAACGCTCAACACTGCGGACCGTGCGTCTCTGAACTCAGAGTTCGGTGCTCTTGCTGACGAAGTCGAACGTGTTGGCAACGACACCGAGTTCAACGGCATCAAAGTTCTCGACGGTTCGACCGCTTCGATCGCCATCCAAGTGGGTGTCGACTCCGGTCAGACCATCGCGATCGCCACGACGGACATGCAGGCCGTTGCACTTGGCGTTGATAAGGCAACTCTCAACATCACGAGCGCCGCTACCGCGAGCACGGCTTTGGCCGCTATCGACACGGCAGTTGACTCCGTGGTTACCCAGCGTGGTGACTTCGGTGCAACCCAAAACCGTCTTCAAAGTGCAATGCGTTCTATCGCAACGAACTCTGAAAACCTCTCCGGCGCTGAAAGCCGGATCCGCGACGTGGACGTGGCCTCTGAAACGGCCGAGCTCACCAAGAACCGGATCCTGCAACAGGCTGCGACATCGGTGCTCGCTCAGGCGAACTCCCAGCCGCAGAGTGCTTTGAGCCTCCTCGGCTAGATCACCATCTAGTTTGAGCTGGGCTCTCCGCTTTCGAGTGGAGAGTCCTTTTTTTTTGCCTATCTCGCCAGAGAGCTGGGTGCGTTACCTATGGATAAGGGAGGGCCTTGCCGGGAATGTGCCTAGAGCTCACAACAAATCGAGCGCGCCGGACCCGGAAGCTCCGGTGGTCGGCGTGAGACCTTACTCGGGCCAAGCTCTTGAGACCAAAGAGCACTCCCAAGAAGGGGGGACTAAGGGAGATCGGTTTGAACGTGGCTAAAACGAGGCAGACCTCAACGGGCCTGCGCGCTAGGGCCGGGCCGTCTCGGGCACCTCTCCGGAGTGACCAAACAGCCACTCCCCATGTCCCTTATATATAGGAAGAGGGGTTGGGGCCCAAAGTGGGCAAGGGCTGTTCCCTGTAGCCTGCCCTTGAGTGTTTCCCCATTGGGCAGGCTAAAAGTGAGAGGCGGGTCCAACACCTAGGAGGTGCAAAGCGGAAGGAAGAGGCGGGTCGTCAGGAAATCCCAAATTGAAACCTAATCATCTTCGGGAAATGGTCCGATAACGAGGGAGAACGCCCCCGGACAGGGAACAGGAGACGCAATATGACAACATCACTTAGCTTTGGCGGATTAGCCAGTGGCCTCGATACGACGGCCATTATCAATGCCCTTGTTGGCGCGGAAGCGATCCCTATTAAAACGGAGGAGGCCAAGCAGGCTGCTGAAGAGAAGAAGCTGAGCCTGATCTCTAGCCTGCAAGCGCTTGTGGCGACCGTTCAGGAGAAAGCGAACGCGCTGAGCTCCCTCGGCGGATTCCTAAGTCACCTGGTTACACCCAGCAAAGATGGGTATGCCAACTTTACGGTTACCGGAACTCCGCTCACCGGATCACACACTCTAGAGGTGATTAGCCTGGCAGCTTCGGATCGCCGGGCAACGGTTGGCATTACCGATCCAGATGCCCAGCTCGATGGAGGCGCGATCTCGTTTACCTATAACGGAACCAGCCACACGCTTGTCGTTGACCCGGCGGAGTCAAGTCTGAATCAGATTGCTTCGAGGATCAATGGGGACGCAACGATCAGTGCAGACGTTACGGCGAGTGTGGTGAACACCGGAACCGAATCGTCACCAAGCTACCAGCTCGTACTCGCTGGAAACGATACCGGTGCCGATTACTCGATCGAGAATCTCACCATAACTGGCGCTGGACCAGGCACCTTAGACGCCAACCTCGCTTTCGATCCTGTCCCGCTTTCGGTGGCCTCTAACGCACAGGCCAAAATAGATGGCTTGCTCGTGAACCGGGCCGGCAACGACTTCAGTGACGTCGTTCCGGGAGTGACAATCGATGCGATTGCCCTTACAACCGAGCCCATCACATTCGGCGTAACCGTTGACCAAGAGGCGATAAAAGAGAGCCTGAAGGAATTCGTCCAAGCTTACAACGCAGTCTCGAGTTTCATCGAAGTGCAGAGTAAGTACTCGGAGGACGACGGAGCGGGCGGCGAGCTGTTTGGCGAGCGCATCCTACAGACGGTGCGGTCGCGTATGTATAACGGTTTCATTGCAGCCGACCCCGCCACAGTGATGGCGGACACCAAAGGCTATTCAAGTCTGAGTTTGGTTGGCATTGATATCGATCAGAACGGCAACCTGACAATTGACGACGACAAGCTTGGTGAGAAGATGTCCGGCGACATCAACGCGTTCGCCGATTTCTTCGGTGACGAGACCACCGGCGCATTCTCGAAGCTCTCCACAGAAATCGACTACTTGCTCGACTCTACCGGCAACGATATCAACGGCGACCCACTGGACGGTCTCTTTGCTATTCGCAAGGAAGCCCTGAACAACAACATCGCCGACTTCAAAGATCACATCATCGATATGAACTATCGATTGGATAAGTTCGAGGAAGCCCAAGTGTCGAAGTTCGCCGCGCTTGAAGTCCTCATGGCCAAACTCCAAGTGCAGGGTTCGGCCGTCGATAATCTAACTTCCCTTGGGTATAACCAGTAATCCATGAGTAACTCTGATCCCACTGCAGCCTACCGGCAGGCTGTGATTGAAAACGCACCACCGCTGAAATTGGTACGCATGCTGTATCAGGGTAGCTTGCGTTTTCTTGGTCAAGCCGCGGAAGCTTTTGAGGCCGGCGATTTGCCGCGCTTCAACGAGCGAGTCGGGCGCGCTGAATCCATCGTCTGCGAGCTGCGGTGCTCTTTGGACGCGTCCGCTGCACCCGAGCTGTGCGTGGAGCTCGAGAGCCTCTACCTTTTCATTAGTGCTCGTCTGATCGAAGCAATCGCTGATTCCAGTTTGGAGCGCGTCGGGGATGCCAAGGTGGTTTTACAGACGCTTCTCTCTGCGTGGAATGACCTGGAGATGGAGCAAGGATGAGCACCCTTGAAGCTAGCCTAGACCGCTTTGAAGGAACCCTTGTACGTATATTGACAGCGCTTGAGGGAGTTGGCTTTGACGCTCGCGAGCTCGACACCCTGACGGAGTGTTACACACAGGCGGACCGTGACCTAAACGAAGCGCTTCAAAGGGCGCGCAAGCTACCCCAGCACTTCAAGCCCAAGGTGGACCGAATCCACGGTATTCATATGCTCGTCAAGCACATGATGAATGCTGAAATGGCTGCAACTACCGCGAAGATCTCGAAGGTCCGCGTATCTAG
Source organism: uncultured bacterium (assembly GCA_937896235.1). GTDB lineage: Bacteria > Planctomycetota > UBA1135 > UBA1135 > CALBMX01. Next base: position 49,121 of record CALBMX010000034.1, on the reverse strand, counting down.
AAAGGCTCTCGGCCAAAACTCCCACGCGGAGTTCGTAAGTTTGGGTGGCACGGGAATCGACTGCAACCTCCACGGGTAAATGGGGCCGGTGTCTTGTTCCTTCTGAGACACCGCGGCCGCAAGGCTGCTTTTGCTAGGCCGGGCTCGCCAGCTTTCTTAAAGAGACCTCCGCTCGGCGGGTCGACCTTTTGATTCAGGTCCCAATGAGTCCCCCTTGGGGGCGACCAACCTCCGGCGCCGGTAAGGGCACCGCAGCTACGCCTGACAATTTTCGAAGCTCATCCGGTGTTCCACTCGGGACCGAACTGGGCTTGGAAAAGGCCGAAGCAGCAAGGAGGCCCCGAGCTCAGGCGGTGAGAAGTTGAGGCTTCTCTCCGGCACAAATTAGAACGGGCGCCCTGGAGCGTTGGTTTTTTCCTGTGCTGGGTCCGCGCTCGCGCATCCACTCCACCGCAGCGGCAAAGTGTTCGTGAATGTCATCGTCTGCAAGAAGAGCAAGAACCCGCTCGCGGCTGCCGATTTGCGCGCGAATCTCCATGCGCAAACCGGGGTCATCGATGAGCCGGCGCGCGGCGGTGACGAACTCAGCAGGGGTTTTTGCAATCAAGAACTCGGGGAGTTCGAGCCGGCGTAACATGGCGGCACCAAAGCGGTTCCGGGCACGTTTGCCCTCTAAAGTGACTACCGGGCATCCAGCGACAAGCACCTCGACGAGCGAGTTGAAACCGCCGTACGGGAAGGTGTCGAGGTAGAGGTCCGCCTCGCAAATCGACCGCAGGATGTCCTGCCTCTTGACACGAGGGTGCAGATCTATCGAAGCATCTTTCAGATGCGTCGCCATAGCCGGCAGCAGCGCGTTCGCTTGGTTGGGAGTTAGCGCGGGGAACAAATCCATCGAAGCATGGGGTCGATCGCCAAGGATGGCCTCCCATGCACGTAGCAGGTTGGCGCCCAGTTTTTGGTGCGAAGCAATCGTGGCGATTCGGATCTCGCCGTCGTCGTAGCCGCGCGTTCGCTCCCATTCACAGAGAGGTGGCGGAGTCGTGCTGACCCCTAGCCCGGGAAGAAGAACAAGCTGCTCGGTGTACTCAGAGCTGTCGAGTTCAACCTCACTTCCTCCAATAAAGTAATCCATGTGCGGAGACCCCGTAGTGAGCGGGAACCCATAGCCGACAGCCTGAACACGAGCAAGTCGCTGTGTTGCAAAAAAGGCAGTGCAGTCGCTAGGTGTGACTTCGGGATAGAACAAAAAGTCCAAGTTCGCAGCAGCGATCTCGTTAGCGACCCTTCCGAGCTCCAGAAGGTAGTGACTGTTGGGGGATAAGTTGACGGCCACGGTTTGGTCCTGCCAGGACTTTGCCCGGAGATCTCGGATGGGAGAGCCGTTGGCATGAACTTGAATGGCGAGACTGCCTTGTTTGCGCATGGCTTCGGCGGCACCCGCTAGGCACCGATAGGCAACATGGTCATCGCGCCAGTTAGGGCACAGCAGCGCCGCATCGGTGGTGAGAAGTGGTTGTAGTTCGTCGCGTATCTCTTGGGCCCCATGTTCGGCAGGGGGAGGCCTAACCGAAGTGAAGAGATCGCGCATTAGGTTGCCGCGTATCGCCTGAACGGACCCTCGTACGTCGATGTCTTCTCGATAGGCAACGAGAAACGAAGTTGTGAGCTCCATCGCAGAGGCCGCCTGCTTTAGCGGCTTCTTCTTCCAGCGAGCAAGGAAGGAGTCCATCCCAGCCGCCTGGTTCGAGGCAACAAGATCGCTCACCATATGGTGAGGACTTTGCATGTACGTCCCCAACAACCAACTGGTGAAGACCGGCATAAGGCGCGGGTCGAGCGCGTCGGCGAGCTTGCTGAAGTCAAGTGCAGTAGCTGCATCGTGAGTGACACAAAACCGCCCCAGCATTTTGGCCTGGGCCACTAGACTTCGGCTGCGCAGGTCCTCTACGCACAGGGTGTGGGAGTCGGGGTTCGGCGGCTCGCCCCCGAATAATCGAATCCATTTAATGTTCCCCATCCAGATGGGATAGCCGAGAACTCCCCCGCCCGTCGGGAGCATCAAGCGCCTCCAAAACGTCCCGTCATGAGAGTCGCTAAAAATCAGATCCGTCATCAAACTTGAAGCGATCTCGTGGACCATCAAGCGAATACTGAGCTCCTCAGCGCAGGCCTCGCGGGCAACCTCTTCGGGTGAGGTTGCAAGTAAGACAAGGGCCGCACTCGTGGCAGCCTCTTCGTTGCCAGCGAGGAGAGCGCTCTGCATCGTCGCAGCCAACCCCGCGTCCACTTGGATGCGCGCGATATCTTGCTGGGTGATCATTATCATAGCGGCGAAGAGTCCGTCAGCCGGCGAAGCTTCCCTTCGATATAGACAAAGAGGTCGGCATCTAGACCACAGTCCTCTCGAATCTCGCGCTCGATGTCACGTGCGCGCCAGTTGGTGCAGATAACGATTCTGTCCACGGGGTTGGTGTCGAGAAAACTTGGCGGTTGAATTTTTTGACCGGTACCCGGTACGAATCCACCAGACTTTCGAAGGTCGGAGTCAATCACGATGTCTACGACATCCCGCGTGATCCGAAACATGTTAATCAGGGCAGTGCCGCGTCCCGTCCCTCCCCAGAGCGCGGTCTTCTTTCCGGCATCGCGCCAGCTCTTGAGAGTTGTTTGCACGTTGACAATTTGCGAGTCGACGCCATTCTTAAAGGCCAAAGCTCCGTTGCGAATCTGCTCAAGCGTTGCGCCAATCTTCGGGCGCGCGGCGATCGTCACCACCTCTTCATTAAATCGCGGACGCACATCTAGGACTTCGAAGCCAGCTCGCTCAAAGGCGGTTCGCAGCGAAAGTTGAGTGAAGTAAGAGACGTGTTCGTACTGGAAGTCATTAAGCCGACGCTGCTCAATCGCCTTTTCGATTAGGGGAACTTCGGCAAGTACGACAGGCTGCATGCCGGCTTCACGGCAGGCAATCGCGATGTCTTCTAGAAAGTCGACAGGTGCGTCGAGATGCTCGAGGACGTGCCGGCAGAGGATAGCTTCGGGCTGTAAGTCGAATAGTCTGCGGCCATGAAAGTACTCCGCGAAGCACTCGATCCCACGGTCGATGACGAGCTTGGAGTCCGGTCCAGGTTCGAATCCGATGCAGCGGTTTCCGAAAGCCTGGAAGCGCTCGAGGAAGCGACCCTCGCCACAACCAATCTCAACCACGCACGTGTCGTGAATCCCGTAGTCCCGTGCCCACTCCTTGGCGAGGTCGTCTTGGTATTCGCGCCACAAGATGCTCTCATTGAAAACCATGTTGGAGCCATCCCGGTAGGGGACATGCTCGTAGCGAAACTCGGTGTGGAATACGTGACTACAGCTCGCGCATTGGCGCACATTCATCTCGTAATCTGGTGTGTCAAGCGCTTCGCGTTCGCTGCGAGGAAGCCCCAAGATCGAAAGCGGCATGCGCTCCCAGTGAGCGATCTCATAGTTGTAGATCGACTTGCACGCAAGGCAGGAGTACTTCGTTGCTGGCGGTGCCATCAACTTAGCTATCGAGATATTCGCCGATCGCGGAACGGTCACGTTTGGCAGTGCTGCCAGGATTTCCGAATCGGTATTCGGTGGTGTTTGCGTAATAGGATCGGCAGTTTGACGTGCTTTGTGGCTATGGGTCATGGAGCGATTGCCGTAGGTATGGGGATTCTAGTTTGCTTGTTAATTGATGAGGAACCGAGGCTTCTCTCCGGCCTCGATTAGGACCGGTGCACGTCTCGATAGACCACGTGGTCCCTGCTGGCGCATCCACTCGACAGCAGCATCGAAGTGATGCGACATGTCTGGATCGGCTAGCTTGGAAAGGACGCTCTGAGGGGAGCCGAGCTTGTCCCGGATCTCTTGCCGCAGCCCCGCGTCGCGGATCAATCGCTTCGCCGTAAGGACGTACGCGTCGTAACTTTTTGCGATGAGGAACTCGGGGAGACCGAGACGTCGAAGTATGGCGGCGCCGAAGCGGTTGCGAGCTTGATCGCCTTCCAGTGTAAGGACGGGGACACCGCAAACGAGGACCTCGACGAGAGAGTTGAACCCTCCATAGGGGAAGGAGTCCAGGTAGAGATCCGCGTCGGCCATGATGCCGATTAGGTCGGCTCGGGGGATGCTGCAGTTCAGATCGACATCGCCGTGAACGAGTAACTTTCCGATTGCCGCGGACCGTGCGCTTGCCTGGGCCTCGGTCATATTTGTGAACAGGCTGAGGCTCGTATTTGATTCGCCTTGCTGGATGGAGTCCCAAGCGCGCAGTAGGTTCGTCCCCAGTTTTTGTTGTGAGCAGGTCGCGCAGATGTGAACCTGCGCGTCATCAACGGGCCGCAGTCGTTTGACTTGTGGCACAGGTGGCGGTGTGGTGCTTACACCCAAACCAGGCAGGAGGACGAGCTGCTCGGTGTGGTCATTGCCGACCGTCTCCTTCGGTTCGACAGCGGCGCCGCCTACGAAGTAGTCCATAGTGGCAAGGCCGCTAGTCACGGGGAATCCGTAGCCTGTTGCCTGGACGCGCGCGACACGTTCGGTTGCCATCCACGAGGAGGAGTTCGAGGGGACGATCTCTGGATAGAAGGCGAAGTCGATGCCGGAATTTCGGATGCGTCTGCTGATCAGCGACAAATCGGTAAGCACGAACTGCTCGCTGTGTAAGACGTCGATGGACTGCTCGCCCCAGTCCGTGGCCTTTGGCTTGCGGCCGGCACTCGCCGCGCCGAAAACGCGGAGGTTCAGAGCCCCCTCTCTGCGCAAGCCCTCGGTGAGCGGAGAAAGGCAGCGGTGGATCACGTGCTCGTCGTGCCAGTTTGGGCAGATGACAAGAGTGTCCGTATTCTCCAGGGCATCGAGCTCGACGCGGCGAGGCCCTTCCTCGCTCTCGTTGGGATGAAACTGCCTGTAGAGGTTTTTGATCTGCCGACCGTTGAGCTCCTCGGAGAGCTTTCGGACCGAACCCTCTGTCCAATAGGCGCCTTCAAAGGACGCCGCAGATTGTGACGAAGATGCGGGAAGTGGATCATGGGGGAGCTGCGCTAGCTCGAGGAATTCCTGGAGTGCGCGGGTTTGATTCTGCTCCGAGTCTTCTTCGGCAACCCGATTTGGACTTAGGCAATGCACCGTCAGCAGCCAGTTATTGAAGCTCGCGATAAGGCGCGGATCTAAGACCGCAATCACGGCAGCGTAGTTGATGTCAGCTCGGCCGTCGTTGCAAAGGCAGAAGCGCCCGACGGCTAGTGCTTGTTGCTTAAAAGTGAGGGCCTTGAGTTGCGCCGCCTGCAGGGTCTCGGAATTTTCATCGGGGACTCGCGATCCACAACGGCGCAGCCAAACGGCATTCGACATGAGCATGGGGAACTCAAAGAGGCCAAACTCGTCAGGCAGGAAAACTCGCCTCCACTCTTCACCAGGAGCCTCATGGGTAAAGACGACCACGCGCAGCGCGTCATCGACAATCTCATGGATCGTCCGGCGAATATCTAGCTCTTCAGCGGATGCGAAGCGCTCCAAGTCATCCAGCTCATGGGATACGAGCGCGTCGCAAAGCGCCAGGGCGGCCGCCGGCTCTTTTGCAAGCACGGCCCTCTGCAGTGCACTAGCCCAGCGCACATCCCTCTGCAATGCGGGGATGCGGGTCGGATGCACAGGGGCAAGTGCGGGATTGGTTGTTGTTGGCGGCATGAGAGTTTGAAGAGGTGGTTCTTGCTCTGGATCGGTACACGGCTCCTATCGAGTGAATGGGCGTTCAGGTTGTGTAGCAAAACGCTACATGTGGAAAATTCTCACTAGTGGGGCGAGGCCGGGAAAGGGCGGTTCTTGGGGGCAGGAACATGCTTTAGAGGGTCCTAGGGGTGCCCAGGGAAGTTTTTACGCCCAAAAACGGGAGATGGCATGCGTGGTGCTATCAGGCTTTTCGGTGTGCCGTCCGATAGGTGGCATGCCCCGGGAGAACCGGGTCTTCCCCAAACCTGCAGTGAAAAACAACACCCACACCACCCCAATCGCGGCTTTTAGCCCCCTGGGAGCCCTTTTTGGGCTGCCCTTCCTCGCTCAAATCACCTCGGAAGGTACCGAGGTTGCCAGCGCCCTGGAGAAATCTACCGGCCTGCCCGGTGTGGACATGACTCGCTATGCCATGGTCTGCCTAGGCCTGGTTGCTGCGATTCTGGCCCTGGCGTGGGGATTCCGCCGTGTCCTAACCGGCAACCTGCGTGGTCGCGCTGCGCGACGTTCGATGCGTGTTGTTGATATCCTTCCCTTAGGTGGGAAGCGGCAGCTGGCAGTCGTTCGCTGTTATGACCGCACCTTCGTTCTTGGGTTGGGCGAGCGTGACGTGACCCTGATCAGCGAGCTCGACGCTGCGGAAGATGTCGAGGGGAACCTCGAAATCATCGCAAACCGCGAGGCTGCGCATCCAAAGAACAAAGAAGAGGGAGCGGCCCTAATCCCGGCCGCACCGGCTCCTCCGAAGGTCGGCCTCTTCTCTTCCATATTGACCTCTGCTCGCAAAAGCCTGGCCCATAGCGGTCACAGCGAGGCGCGAGTGGTCTCTGCCGCTCAAGCGAAGGCAGCCGCTCCGGCCGCCGTCGCCGAAATCACGTACTCGGAAGCTGCCACCCGAGTGGCCTCGCCTCCCAAAGAGGTACCGACGGACAGGCAGTCTGTAGGCGGAGGCTGGGTCGGATGAGTAGTCGCTTGATCCTAATCCTAGGGCTCTGCCTCTCGATCCTGTTCTCGGCTTCTAGCCAGGCGCAGGATTTCGACGCGCAGAGCAGCTTCGTCGGACCGACGAACACATCATCGGGGGAGCGCCTTGGCGACGCGATGGTTGCGAGTTTTACCAATGGCCTCGCCGCCATGGGCCCAAACCAGGCCCTCGCCGAGGGCGAGGGCAGCAAAGACCCAGAGGCGCCTGCGTCTACGGCCGTGGAGATCGCCCTCATCCTCACGGTGCTGTCGGTATTGCCGGCACTCCTGATTACGGTGACCTGCTTCACGCGGATTGTGATCGTGCTGTCGTTTGTACGGCGCGCCATGTCCATCAACGAGCTGCCACCGAACCCCGTGTTGATCGGGCTTGCGCTCTTCTTGACGGCATTTGTCATGGGGCCCATCGCAAGCAGCATCTACGAGTCGGCGTGGCTTCCCTATCAAGAGGAAGAGCTGACCGCAGGCGAGGCTTCCGATGTCGCTTGGGATGAACTCTCCGTGTTCTTGTTGGCGAATACACGCCAGAGTGAAATCGAACTGTTCACAGGAATGGCTGGCTATGAACCCAATACGCCAAGTACCGCAGACCCGAAAGCGGCAGGTGCACAAGAGGCCAACGTCGGAACCGGAGTCGGAAGCGCCGCAGCAGCTGTAGCCGCTACCGGGAACAGGCCACCCATGCGTGTCGTCGTTCCCGCATTCATTTTGAGTGAACTAAAGACGGCCTTTCAAATGGGCTTCTTATTGTTCCTGCCCTTCCTCGTTATCGACCTAGTGATCTCGAGCGTGTTGCTCTCTATGGGCATGTTCATGTTGCCCCCAGTGATGATCTCCACACCATTCAAAATCTTGCTGTTTGTCCTTGTCGACGGCTGGCACTTGATCGTCTCGTCCCTCGTGACCTCCTTCGCTGCTTGACGCCAATCCAACCATGCAGAATCTAGACCTAGTTATCACCGACCTAGCCCGCGAGCTATTCATGACCGCCCTCATGCTCGCTGGACCCATGCTCATCGGAGGCCTGCTGGTCGGCCTGGCCGTCAGCCTTTTCCAAGCCCTAACCTCTATTCAAGAGCAGACCCTAAGCCTCGTTCCAAAGATGTTGGTGGTGGGGATCATCGCCATCCTGATGCTCGCACCGGGACTCGGGCTTCTAACCGAGTACGCCCACCGCGTGCTCGAGAGAATGAACACTTTCGGCCTGACTTAAGTCTAACTTTCGGCCCTCCTTCACCATGCTCACCACTGCAACCATAGCCGCCTTCGGCCTGTACCTCGTTCGAACGGGAGCGCTCTTCGTAGCCGCTCCTGTACTCGGAACGGGTGCGGCCTTTTCGGGCTATAGGATCTCTTTGGTGTTCGCGATTTCGTTCCTTCTCTTTGGATCAACAGGCGCGGACTTGAGCCAGGACCTCAGTCCCATTGTGTTCGGAATCATGGCGTTGCGCGAGCTCATGATCGGACTCTCGTTGGCGTTTGTCTTGATCCTTATTGAGCTCATCGCTCGAATGGCGGGTGATCTTATCGGGAACCAAATGGGGCTCGGAATGGCTAACCAGGCCGACCCCATAACGGGTGTGCAGACAGCCCTTGTCTCCAGGATTTACGACACAATATTTCTGATCGGGTTTTTGGCAGTAGACGGACATCACGTCCTGCTAAGAGCGCTAGCCGACTCATTCCAACGTGCCCCCGTAGGTCGAGTAAATATAGAGCTGTCTATCGTGGACTTGATCGTTCAGTTCTTCGGTGAGACGTTCAAGGCAGGCATCACCTTCGCAGCGCCTGTCATGATCTTCTTGATGCTGCTCTCGGTCTTGATCGGCGTACTCGCGCGGGTCGTTCCTCAGATCAACGTACTGGAGATGGGATTTACGTTGCGAGTCGCGCTCTCGATGATCGCGATGTACATCTTTGCACCCATCATCTCCCCAGCCTTGATGCACATCTACGATCTGCAGTCCGAGTGGCTCTCACTTCTCCTAGACGGAATGTCCGGCGAGGTCGTTACAGCGCGGGTGATCGGTGGCTGATCAAACACCTAAGGACGAAAAGACGGAAGAGGCAACCAGCCACAAGCTGGACCAAACCCGCGACAAAGGTCAGGTGGCCTACTCGACAGAGATGATTGCCGCCGTAGGTCTTGTCTTGGCAGTTGGAGCATTCCTCGTCTCCGGCGGGATGGTTGCGGGTAGCTTTGGCCAGGTCCTTCGATCTGCGCCGGTGATGGCTTCAAGCCTAGCGCGCACTGACATAGACAACATCGCAGCCTCTGCAGTGTTGAGTCAACTCGGGCGGGACATGTTCCTCCCCCTGCTCGCGATTGCCGCGCCGATAGCGTTTGGCACCCTGTTAGCCGGTGCGGCTCAAGCGGGGCTTCGATTTACTCCCAAAGCGATTGCTGCCGATCTCTCAAAGCTAAATCCAATCCAAGGCGCGAGCCGCATGGTCAGCATGCGCGGTTGGGTCAAGGTCGGGTTTGCCATGGCCAAGCTGATTCTGATCTGCGGCATTGTTGTTTCGGTTGGCTACATGAACGTTCCCAACTTACTCTCGATGGGGATGACCGACATTGGGCCCATGATGTCCGCGCTCGGGAAGATCCTGTTTGTAACGGTCATGGCGATTCTGGTCGTCGTGATTTTTCTCGCCTTGATCGACTACCTGTTTCAGCGCCAACAGTTCTCAAAAGAGCAGCGCATGAGCAAGCAGGAGATCAAAGAGGAGTCGAAGCAGACCGAGGGTGACCCTCACCTCAAAGCGCGCATTCGCCATATGCAGCGCGAGATGGCGAACAATCGCATGATGTCCGATGTGCCGAAAGCAACGGCTGTCGTTACGAACCCAACGCACTACGCCGTAGCGATCAGCTACCCCCGAGACAAAGATGGAAACCCTCTTCTAGCCGCCCCGGTCGTGGTGGCGAAGGGTGTTGACTTCATGGCCCAGCGCATCAAAAAGGTAGCTCGCGAAAGCGGCGTTCTCTGCCACGAGAACCGCCCGCTCGCCCGCGCCCTCTACGCCGACGTCGAAGTCGGTCAGCCCATTCCCGAGGACCTGTATGCCGCTATGGCAACTGTCCTCGCCCATGTCTACCGCGCCGACAAGTCAGCGCCTCCAGTACTTGTCTAACGGATCTAAATCATGACCGAACCCCATTTCAATAACGGTACGAATAGCGAAGCCAAGGGCTTTGGCATTCTGATCGTTCGGTACGCGGACTGGATCGTTGGCGTCGGCGTTTTGGCGATGCTTCTCACGCTGCTCACGCCGGTTGCCCCGTTCGTGCTCGATATCATGCTGGCCTTCAACATCACGATTTCGTTGATGTTGCTGCTGGTCACGATGAACGTGAAGAGCTCTGCTGAGCTAACCACCTTCCCGACCATCCTGTTGTTTGTCACGCTGTTTCGATTGGGACTAAACGTCGCCTCGACCCGATTGATTCTCTCGGAGGGAAAGGCCGGAAGCGTAATCGAGGCCTTCGGCTCCTATGTCGTTGGTTCCAACCGCACCGTCGGCATCATCGTCTTCCTGATTTTGGTCATCATCCAGTTTGTGGTGATCACCAAAGGTGCTGGCCGGATTAGTGAGGTGTCCGCACGCTTCGTGCTCGACGCCATGCCAGGCAAGCAGATGGCTATCGATGCCGACCTCAACGCAGGTTTGATCGACTCGGCCGAGGCCAAGCGCAGGCGGGCGCTCGTGTCCGGCGAAGCCGAATTTTATGGCGCCATGGATGGTGCTAGTAAGTTCGTTCGCGGTGACGCGATCGCTGGCCTAATCATTACAGCGCTCAACTTAGTGGGCGGAATCGCGATTGGCGCGATGAGTGGCAAGTCGATTGCGGCAGCAGCCGACACGTACACGAACCTCACGATTGGAGATGGCCTGGTCTCGCAGATCCCGGCACTCTTTGTCTCTACCGCCGCGGCCGTATTGGTCACCAAGGCGAAGTCAAATCACAGTCTGGGAAGCAACCTGCTGGCTCAGGTGTCCAGTCGCCCCAAAGCGACCTTGATCGCGTCGGGCATGGTGTTCTGCCTCGGGCTTCTCCCGGGAATGCCCGCGATTCCTTTCTTCGTGCTCGCCAGTATTTTGGCCGTTTTGTGGACAGGAACAAGAGGTGTTGAAAACGCGGAGTCCATGCTAGGCGACGGCGAAACCACCTTCTCACCTGGTATGGATCGTTCGCCTCATAGTGACGAAGCCGCGGAATCCGCAGAGGCCGACAACGAGGTGGAGGGTCTTCTGAACGTAGATCGCCTGTCGTTGGAAATCGGCATTCGCCTGATCTCTCTAGTACAAGATAAGAGCGGTACGGGCATCCTGGATCACATCGGGCAGCTGCGCCGGCGGATCGCGATGAAGGACGGCGTGCTCCTTCCCCAAGTTCGCATCAAAGACAACGTGCGCCTCGAACCAAATGCCTATCGCATTCTTCTTGGTGGCCAAGAGATCGCCCGGGGAACCGTAGAGCCAAACCACGTTATGGCGCTCGATGGGGGGCTTGCAACGGGCAAGTTGAAGGGCAAAGAAACGGTCGACCCAACCTTCGGGCTCCCCGCGTGGTGGATTCATGAATCCATGCAGGACGAGGCGGAGATGAATGGCTTTACGGTGATTGATCCGACGAGTGTTTTGGTGACTCACTTCTCCGAGATCATCCAGGCGTCCCTTGGCGAGCTCGTCACCCGCGATGACGTTATGGACCTTGTCGAGAATCTAAAGAGGTCCTCACCCGCAATCGTCGAGGAGCTTCTCCCCACGCGAATGACGTTCGGTGAGCTTCATCAAGTCTTGCGCAACTTGCTCAGGGAGGCCGTTCCGATCCGCAACATGGCGGTGATCCTGGAGAGCCTCTCCGACAACGTCGCGCGCAGTCGCGACCCAGAGATTTTGTCGGAGCTTGTTCGTCAGCGCCTTGGCCGCGCGCTCTGCGAGAAGCACGCCGACCGCGACGGTACCGTCCATGCAGTGACTTTGGATCCCGTCCTCGAGGCGCGCCTAGCCGCCTCGGTTGGGAACAGAACAGACTCCGATGCCGCACCGGTTAACCCGGCATGGCTACAGAGACTTATGGAGAACGTAGCAGAGACGGTTGCCGGGGCCACCTCCGGCGGAAAAGACGTCGTCTTGCTGGTGCGTTCGAATGTGCGTCGCTTCTTGCACGAGCTTGTGCAGGCCTCCATGCCCAAGGTGGCGGTGCTGTCCTACAACGAGGTTGTCCCCGCGAAGTCCGTGGAGACCCAAGGCATAGTCAGGATGGATGACTAATGATGCAAATACATCGCGTAAAAGGAAGGACGATGGAAGACGCACTGCAACGAGCTCGCTCGGTTTGTGGTGAAGATGCCGTCGTGCTTGCACAGGAAACGATTGCGGGCGGAGGAGTGACCCTCTCTATTACCGACCCACCCAAAGTGGGCGGTGCCGCCGGCAAAGAGAAGCGTATTGCACCACGTGGAAGCATACCTACACCGCAGGGCGGCTTTGTGGAGTCGGCAGATATTGTCGAGGTGCGCCAGCGGTTGTTGGCCTCGGGCTGCTCGAGCCTCTTAGTCGAACGTATTCTCGGCCCGGTCAAGCGCCTCCAATCTCAGGGCGTCCACGCAATTGATGCAACAGCGAAGATCGTTGGCCGGCTGTTCAAGAAGCCTACGTCACCCAAGGCGAGTGGAAACTTACGGGTCTTGGCTGTCGTCGGTCCAACCGGGGTCGGCAAGACAACTAGCCTCGCCAAACTCGCCGTGCTCTTACTTCGGAGTGGGCGGCGCATTGCTTTTGCCACGATGGACACCTATCGAGTAGGCGCCGTTGACCAACTTCGCGCCTACGCCGAAGTGCTTCAGGTACCTCTTTTTGTCGCTCATGGGGGGGAAGAGCTCGCGTCTGCGATCGACGCCGCTGGAGACTTCGACGTTCTGCTCGTAGACACGGCCGGGCGCTCCCCTCTTGATACCGAAAATCTAATGGTCTTGGCGCGCGACCTTGAGCGTGCGGGAAAGCACGCCGAGCTCGATACCTACCTGGTTTTATCCGCGGCGTCAGGGAAGGATGCGCTCGAGAGGGCGCGCTCCGCCTACGCCGTCCTGAACCCACGGTCAGCCGTGCTGACCAAAGTTGACGAGACCCGTGAAAGCGGAATTGCCCTCGAATTCTTCCTCCGCTACGGAATCGAAGCTTCGTTCCTCTGCGATGGGCAAGACGTAAACAAAAACATCCACCGCGCGTCGCCCTCACGCTTCGCCGACCTGCTCTTGACGGGGAAAATCCAGTGAACGAACAAGCGAAAGGCCTTGGCGTAATTGTCACCGAAGAGCGAACTAGCCTGCCTATACCCTTTGTCTTTTTGACGGGTGGAAAGGGCGGCGTCGGCAAGTCCAGTCTCACGTTGAATCTTGGATTGGCCATGGGCAAGCTGGGCTTGCGCGTCCTTGTTGTTGACCTGGACCTCGGCCTGGCGAACCTCAACATTCTGGCGAAGGTAAGCCCACCTAGAAACCTTGAGGACTTCCTCAATGGCGATGAGGAGATCCGGCAGTGCATTTTCCCCCTTTCTAACGGCGCGAGCCTTCTCGCGGGGAGCTCGGGTACGGGCGAGCTTGGCCGGCCAGATCGCGCGAGGCGCGCGAGGCTGTTCGACGGACTCGCGTCGTTACGGGGCGACTACGACCTCATCTTGGGTGACAGCTCCGCAGGCATTGGCCCTGACGTCCTAGCGTTTGCCGCAGCCGCGGACTTTGTTCTCGCGGTCGCCACTCCGGAGCCCGCATCGATTACGGACGTCTATGGAATCCTCAAGGCGCTGGATCGCTGGGGCCTAGAGCACGGAATCGAAGTGCCCACGCCATCGCTGGTGATGAATCGCGTCTCCGGTTCCGCCGAAGCCGAAGGGCTAGCGCTGCGACTCTCCAAGGTGGCGAAACGGTTTCTATCGAGGAATCCACGCCTTGCAGGATGGATTCCCGAATCCCGGACCGTGCGCATGAGCTCCTTGCAGCAACGCCCTTTTGTGCTGTCGGAACCGCGATCTTTATCCGGCCAGTGCGTCGCGCGCCTCGCCGCTCGAGTCGCTTCGCTCGCAGGACTAAAAACAACACCGCTTTCTAACTAAAGACTGTGGAGTCAACCTACCGATAAAAGCTACGTGGAATTCTCATTACACACAGCATGGCAAGACTTGACCCGCCGACTGGCCGTTGTGGCCGGAGCCGGTGGGGCCCTCGTTTCGCTATGGAATGACGCACCCGTCAGTATCGCAGTCATGCGAGGCGCGGGCGCCTACTTAGGCTTACTCCTTGTTGCGAAGCTGGCTGCCCTTCTTATGGGAGCGAGCGCCGAAAGCACTCCGCCAAGGTCCGCAAAAGTCGAGGGGGATGAGGCATGACAATCAAGCCGCTTAGCCTTCTGGCCCCGGAAGTTCGTGACCAATTGATCGTTGATCACATGGGACTGCTTCACCATATCGTGGGCCAGCTGTATGTTGATATTCCCGGTGGCTCCGACCGTGAAGATCTGGAGGGCTACGCCATGATCGGACTGATCGGCGCAGCGGACTCCTTTGATCCAGGGCGTGGGCTGAAGTTCTCGACCTTTGCCTTTCCACGTATTCGCGGTGCCGTCTTAGACGAGCTTCGCCGAATGGATTTCCTTCCGCGCGGCCGCCGCGATCGAGTGAAGGACCTCGACCGTTTTGTTCAAAAGTTCGAACAGGAAAATCTCCGTCCACCGAGCCCAGAAGAGATAGCCAAGGGGATGGAGATCGACGAGGTGGATGTCGACACCATTCTTCAAAGTGCACGTGCGGCGCTGCGGACCTCGCTCGACGATGGTCCCTCGGAGACCCTGGGAAGCCTCGTGGAAGACCCGCGATGTGAGAGTCCTGAGTCAAGTGCGGAGTGGGACGAAATGCGCCTGCTTCTCACCAAGGCCATCCAGTCCTTGCCCGAACGCGAGCAGTCTGTAATCACTCTGTACTACGCTGAGGACCTGCTACTCAAAGAGATCGCAGACATCCTCGAAGTCACAGAGTCAAGAGTAAGTCAAATCCACAGCCGCGCTCTGTACCGGCTAAACACCTACATGGAAGGAAAAGTAGGACTAGCGGATTAGGAGGATCGAGTTATGGGTGACGGCATTTCTAGGATTTCAACCAGTGGAGCTGTTCCGCAACCGGATCGGGTTAGCCCGAAGAGAGACCGGGAGCGAGAGGAGCAGCTTGACTTCGCGGAAGAGATGGAGCACCGCGAGCACGGCGCACATAAAGAAGAAGTGCCCAGAGCCATCCCCGACCCCCCCCATCCCTTCGGAATCTCTCGCGGCGGCACGCGCCCTGTCGGCTACCGCGTGGATGACGAAGCTGGTGGCGAGCTCGACCTCAGCGCCTAGCCAATAAGGAACAAACCATGTCAATGCGATCAATTATCAAGAAGGCCCAGATTCAACTCGAAGGGCATAACGTCAACAACTTCTCCGACACCGGAGCGGTTGGCAATTCGTCAACTCGCAAGCGGACCATTCCCAAGTCGGCGCGACTCGTGGAAATCGATGGCGCTCCCCGGGCCGTCGAAGTGACGTGCAGTTGTGGCGAAGTCCACCTGATCGAACTGGAATTTGAAGAGAAGTAACCTCACCATGAAAAACCTAATCCTCAGTACCTGTCTCCTAGCTTCCGTTTCCTGTGCACCGTATTACGTGGGGCGCAAACCCCTTGCGCCCGAACCGGGTTTAGCGGTAAGCGAGCAGGTTGCGCCAAGTGAGAGGGCCGTACCAAAGGTGGAGGCAACTGTTGTCGCTCTTCCCAACCCGCCCGCGGCAAAACAAGAAGAGCCCGTGAGACCTACTGTTCCGACCGGCTTGAGTGCGGATGACTGGGGTGATGAACAGGCCGTCGTGAACGTTGAAAACGCGAACATGCCCAGCAAGGCTCCCGCCTATGGATGGGACGGCCAGCCCGTGGATGAGAACTCCCGCAAGCTGCACCAGTTGGAAGGCAGCGAGGAGACGCGCGGCGTCATGATCGACATGTACACCGAGGAGATTGCAAAGAACGAGGAGCTCCAGAAGAGCCTGTTCCTGGAGCGCGACACGGTAGACCGCCTGCTCGCTGACATCCTGACGCTCAAAGCCGTCGCCTCTGTTGACGCACAAGAGATCGCGGCGCTAAAGCTCGACCTAGCCGAGAAAGTTCAAGAGAAAGATGACCTCGAGGCACGGCTCGTGACAGCGCAGATCCGACGCCTACAAGCAGAAAAGCTCTTGCTCGAGGATCGACTAAAAGTTGCCGAGGAAGCGACCCCAGCTGCGTCCCGAATGGGCTCAGGTAGCTTTGCGAACGCCGGGGGCCGATAGCAATGACTGCACCTCGTCTTACTGCTTTATTGGCGTTGGCCTTCGCGGCAAGTTGCCAGACGATCACCCATCCACGGGATCTTCCCCAGGTCCAACTGGCCTCCTTTCAGCGCGCCAGCGATTACAACACCTACAATTTGTCGAGGATCGGCATCTTGCCGGTTGTGGGGACCGAGCTCAGCGACTCCGACTCGACCGAACTCCAGGGAATCCTGTTTTCCGAGTTCGCAAGTGCGATTCCAATGGAGGTGGTCCTGCTAAACACCTCGGATTTGATGGAAATTACGGCCAGTGACCCACACCAGCGCGGTACCTACAAGGCCGCGACGATTGTTGAAATCTCCAGGCGCTTTCAACTGGATGCCATTCTTGTACCGACAGCAATCCAAAGGCAAGCGTACCCGCCCCAGCGGTTGAGTCTGTCCGTGGATTTGGTCTCGTCGGAGACCGGAATGGCGATATGGAACGGTGGAGTTAACTTGAAAGGCGAAAACAGGGACGTTGTTGACGGGCTGGAGGCTTTCTTCGGCAATGGCAAGGGCCTTTCCGACGACAGTTGGAGCGTCTCGCTGCTGTCGCCCAGCAAGTTTGCGCGCTATGCCTCCTGGCAGATAGCCCAAGGGCTTTAGCCAAGCGGATACTGAATAGAGAGAGGCGCCAAGACGAGAGTCTTGGCGCCTCTCTTTTTAGCCCCCGGTCCGGGTCATTTGGCCCTTGGTCCCTACAAAACGGGGGCGATACCACTTTCATGGTATCGCCCCCGTGGTTACTGGCCAGTTCGTACTAGGCTTGGTTTAGTCGCTTTAGAAGCTTCTCAGCCGCAGCGCGCGTGCGCTCGGGGGAGTTCAAGTTCCCACTGCCGTGTAGCTCTCTCAGCTGTGCGATTTTATCTTGGCGACTCGAGCTCGACTCCTTCGCCTCGTTGGAGCGGTGGGCCCGAACGGAGATCTCGATGCGGTCCTCGCGGCGCTTAGACTCTGTATGGGTTGCCTCTGTGCGCTCCTGGATGACGCGTTTGGCCTCGACATTCGCTCGTTGGACGTGCTTGCGCGTATCCTCCATGGAGGCGCGCTCTGCGGCCGTCGGCGGTCGCTGCGATTCTGGGCGTCTTAGTGGTTCGTTATTGATGTTCATGGTTTGCTTTGCCCCCGGCGTAGATGCGTGTCTACGGTGTATGGAAGATTCTTACCGCTCCCTTTATCGGAAGGTCCGGTGAGGACCTTAGGGCTTTTTGCCTAGAATCGTAGAGATCCTGAGCCAGTTCGGCTTCTGGGAACAACAGAGAGGCGTAAACCCTTGTCAAATAATATGTTGCGTTCACGGCTACAAAGTCTCGCCCCTATAGGGCGAGGCTCACTTATCGGCCTTTTCCTGCTCGCATCCTGGGCATCTGCGGAAATTTCCATCTCGGAAAGTAATTCCGAGACAGATTTGCAGGAGACTTCGCCTAGCCAGAGCGACTCGGCCTCGGAAAACGAGCTCGAATACACCATCGACGCTCGGTTAGAGGAGGGAAGTCAAATCCTCCACTGCGAAGAGACCATCATCTGGACCAACAAGAGCGGCGAGAGCGTTAGCGATTTGTGGTTCCACACCTATCTCAACGCCTTTGCGAATACGGAGTCCACCCACCTCACGGAGGGGGAAGGCAAAATCCGAGGCTCCCAGATTAAAGATGGATGGGGGTGGATGCGCATCGAGAGCATCACCGTCGGCGATGCCGCGACCGATGTCGGGGACACTCTGACCTGGCGGTCTCAGGATGACGGGAACGAGGCGGATCGCACGGTGTTCTCCGTAGACTTGCCAGAGCCGGTGCCCTCGGGCAGCTCGATCAAGGTTCACGTGGAGTGGGAGAGCCAACTTCCCCGCGTGCGTCGACGTACAGGCTACAAGGACGACTTTATCCTCGCGGCTCAGTGGTTTCCGAAGCTGGGCGTGTATCAGGCCGGACGCGGGTGGAACTGCCACCAGTTCCACTTGAACACGGAGTTCTTCAGCGACTACGGGACCTACGAGGTCACGCTGAATCTGCCGGAGCGCTACGAGGACAAGGTTCGCGCATCGGGGGTCAAAACTCTGGACCGCCGGGTCGGGGATGGGCGCTACATGGTCAAATTCAAGGCGCCCTCGGACGAGGATCGGATCGAGCTCGATCGCACGGGAAGGTTGCCGAGGTTGCACGACTTCACCTGGGCGGCAGACCCCGATTTTTTGGTCAAGGAGTTTTCGTTCAACTTCTCGGATTGGAAGAAGCGTTTTCCCGGCGAGGTGGACTTTGTTCAAGGAGCCCTAGGCTCGGACAAAGACCTGGAGTTAGGAGCCGTTCGGGTCACGGTGATGATTCACCCAGAGCGCGAGGATCAAGCGGAGCGGCATGCCGAAGCGACGATGGCCGCACTGTTCTTTTATGGGCTGTGGTTCGGCGAATACCCCTACGAACACATCACCGTAGTCGACCCCGCCTGGGGTGCTGGCGCTGCCGGGGGGATGGAGTATCCGACCTTGTTCACGTGTGGCACGAGCCTCGGCACGGAACCCGACATGCAGAGGCCGGAGTCTGTAACAGTCCATGAGTGCGGACACCAGTTCTGGTATGGGCTGGTTGGCAACAACGAGGCCGAGAGCGCATGGTTGGACGAGGGGTTTAACTCGTACACCGACTCTGAAGTCTTGTGGCGTACCTATGGAGCTCAGCGCTCGACGAGCTGGTACTCCAAGGTGGCGGTTTACGGAGTCGGCATGGCACCACTGCAAGGTGGCGGCAAGCTCCTGCAAGGCGTCTCCGGACGCCGCTATGAAGTGCCGTCCTTTGTCCCCCTTCTTGGTGGGAAGGTGTTCGAACCGCTCGGGAAATCAGGGCTGGTTGACTGGTGGCGCGAGCAACCTCTACTCGCGCTTTCGCCAGAGGAGACTGATCCCCGATGGGAAGATCGCACCGGATACTTGAGGGACTCTTGGATCGACCCAGTCGACAGACCGGTGTGGGAGTACGCCAACAGCGCGAGCTATCGAACGAACAGCTATCCGCGTCCGGCGGTCATCTTGCGGTCTCTGGAAGGCCTCGTAAATCGCGACGTCTTTTTGAGGGGGATGCGGAACTACTCGGAGACTTGGCGCTACAAGCACCCGACTCCGGACGACTTTTTCGCGGCCTTCAACGAGGGCGCAGGGGTCGATATGAACTGGTACTTTGAAGAGCTCTTCCGCGGAACCGGAACGGTGGACTGGGCCGTCTCAGTGAACTCGAAAGCAATCGAGGAGTCGCGCGGCATGTACCAGGACGAGAACGGCGTCTGGGCCGAGCCCGAAGAGGACAAAGACGACGTGGTTGGCCACCGTGCGAAAGTCATGGTTACACGGGAGGGGCAGCTGAGTTTGCCTCTCGATATTCGCGTTACCTTCGAAGGGGACAAGGTTGAGAATCTCGTGTGGACCCGTGAAGAGCAGGCGGAAAAAAACTGGATCAAGTTGGAGTTTGAGGAGACGGCAAAGGTGATCTCCGTCGAGCTTGATCCCGAGCATAAGTGGTACCTAGATCAGGACATGTCAAACAACCAGTGGTACTCAGAAAAAGACAAGGTCGCGCCTCTGCGCTGGGGCGAGCGGATCTTCAGTAGGTTCGTTCATTCGTTTTACTGGCAGATGGGGATCGGGGGCTAATCATGGAAACATCAAAAGACGAAGGCCGAGATGTTGGAGTGACTCCAATGTCGAAATATCTGCCGCCGGGTTACGACTTGAGCGGACTTGAAGATGAGACCAAAGCGGTCAGTTGGACCTTCTTGACGGCACTTCGCGTCACATTGGGCCGTCCACCGCTTTGGCTTCTGACAGCGGCTGCGCCCATCTTCCTTGCGCTCCTGATGGCGCTGCCCTGGTTTACCTGGCTCCAGGGCGCGGTTGGCAATCACTACGAAGTCGGCAGCCAGTTGGGGTCGCTTGATGCGAACTTTAGGAGCGACCACGCGGAGTCCCTCGGCCTGCTAAGGACTCAGAGTGGAGTGGTGGCATCTTGGCTTGCACTCTTGCTCATGCTAGTTGGCGTCTTTAGTGCTGGCGGTTGGCTGCAGGTCTTCCTGGAGCGAACGGAAGGGCACTCCGTTCATCGGTTTTTTCACGGCGGGTCGCGGTATTTCTGGCGCTTCTTTAGGCTGGCATTACTGGTGCTAGTTTTGCTCGCCCTTGGTCACTACGCGATCTACAAAGAGGTGATGGGAGCCGGGGTTCTCGAGCGCGTCTTTGGGGTCGAGAAGGGGGACCTAAACACGTTGAGTTCCGAGGCCACGGCACGCCACTATTCTTGGGTGCTGGATGCGGGGTTCTTCGTCTGGGTTGGCCTTGTGATGACCTGGGCAGACTATAGTCGCACGCGCCTTGCCTTTCTCGGAACGCGCTCAGTGCTCTGGGCTGGAATCGCTACGTTTTTCACGCTACTAACGCGGCCTATCACAGCGTTCCGGCCCATGGTCGGCTTGCTCCTTTGCGAGGTGACCTTGTTTGTTGGACTGGGCCTAGTCGCGTCATCACTGAACCACTCCTTTGAGGCTTCGTCCGGGGTGGGTACCGTTTGGACCCTGTTTGGCATCAGCGTGATTGTGGTTCTCTCGCGTACGGTCATCCGGGCTGCCCGCTACCACTCCGCAGTTCAGGTGACCCGCGAGATTGTAGAGCCGCTTGGTGTGGAAGACCCGTGGGAGTCCTCGATCGGGGGCCCTGGCGGGCCTCGCTACCGAGTGGGTGATGAAGAGCTGGACTTTGAGGTTTCGATCTAAGAGCTAGGCCGAAAAACGGGGCGCCTCGCAAACCTGCGAGGCGCCCCTTATTTCTTTAAAGCTCGACCGTCAGCTCTTTGCACAAGGCGATCGATTCGCGCTCCACGTCGACGCTCCACGCCATCACTTCGACGCCGGCGGCGGCAGCCTCGCGGAGCGCAGCGGCATACTTCGGGTCGATGTCGTCGGCGGGCCTAAAGCTGGTCACGTCGTTACGGCTCACGAAGAAAAACTGGACGGCCCGGTTGCCCGCCTTCACCTCGTTGACGAGCTCGCCCAAGTGTTTGCGACCGCGCTCCGTCACCGCATCGGGAAACAGGGCGACGTCGCCATTCACAAGAGTTGTGTTCTTGACTTCGACGTAACACTTTTCGCCACTTTCGTTTTGCAGCAGCACGTCGATGCGACTGTTGACGCCGTATTTGACTTCGCGTTTGGCCGAATCGTATCCCGCAAGTTTGGGCACGCGCCCCTCGCAAATCGCCGTGTAAACTTCTTCATTTGGAAGCCCGGTGTCCACGTTGACCCAAGTGCCGTTGACCTCGATCGCCTGCCACGACATGCGGTACTTGCGCTTGTCGTTTTGGGTGTCGCGCAGCCAAACCCGACTGCCCTCATCTTTACAACCGAGCAAACTTCCCGTATTGGGACAGTGGGCCGTTAGCTCACTGCCGTCCTGGAGAATGACGTCGGTTAGGAAGCGCTTGTAGCGTTTGACGAGGGTGGCCTCGACGAGGGGCTGTTCGATTTTCATGGGCGGAAGGATAGCGCAGTCTCCGCCGCGATCCCCATGAGAACCGAGTACTTGCGCCGGTGGAGGGGGCCTCCAGCACCTTCTGTAAGGCATGGGGCCCATTTTTCTGGGGGTTCGTGCAAAACACCGAATCTGCGCTAAAGTGTCTTGATGATGACCTTCCTTCCAGTTTTTGCCCTTGCGTTTCTCTCCTCGGACACCACCCCAGTCGATGTTCCGGTCGAGGTCCCGCAAAGTATCACATGCGGACTCGGGAAGGAATTCCACATGGGCCGCCGCTCCGCCCTGCGCAGCGCTGTCGGCGAAGGTCTTATGGTCTTTCGCGGCTTGATCGACACGCGCGACTACCTGACCTTTCAGCAGGACAAGCTCTTTTGGTATCTGACGGGGATTGAGAGCCCCAACGTGACCCTTGTGATGGATGCCACATCGGGCACCGAGGTTCTGTTCCTGCCCAACAAGAACCGCCGTGGCGAAAGTTGGGAAGGCGAGAAGTGGGATGCGGGTGATAAGTGGATCCCGGCGGTCAGCGGATTCCAAGACGTGCGCTCCTCGGACAGCCTAATGGAATATTTGGAAGAGCACATTGCCGCAGGAGATACGGTTTGGACCTCTATGGCGCCACACGTAGAGCTAGCTGGGTGCTTCGACAGGGCCGTGCCCTACGATCGCAAGGTGACCGGTGATCCCCTCGATGGAAGGCAGAGCCGTGAAAGCGCACTCGCCATGCAGCTAAAAGACCGCTTTGGCGCGAAGGTGGAGAACTGCGGGCCTCAACTCGACGAGCTGCGCAGGGTGAAGACTTCGGAGGAGATCGACGCGATGCGTCGGGCCGCTGACATTGGCGCCGAGGCGATGGTTGAGGCTATTCGCTCCACGCGCCCTGGGCTTGGCGAGTGGGACCTGTCGGCACTCATGACATGGGTGCATTTGAAGGGTCGCGCCGCTGGTCCGGCTTATGGTGCTATCGCCGGTTGTGGCCCAAACGCCAATGTTCTTCACTACATGGCGGTCACGCGCCCGCTCGGTCCGTCCGAGATGCTGCTGATTGACTATGCGCCGGAGTACAACCACTACACCAGCGACATCACGCGTTCGTGGCCAACAGACGGGGTTTTCACGCCTCGTATGGCGGAACTTTACGACGTCGTGCTCGAATCGCAGCTAGCGGGAATTGCCGCCGTGAAACCAGGCGGCACCATCGGCGACGTGGAGAGCGCCTGTGCCAAGGTCCTGCGCGACCGAGGATTCGGCGACCTCATTCGCCACGGCGCCTGCCACTTCATCGGAATGGAGGTTCACGACGTGGGCGACTACCAGAAGAAGTTGGTTCCAGGAGTCGCGTTTACGGTGGAGCCGGGCCTCTACGACACGAAGGCGAATATCGGAATCCGTATCGAAGACGTAGTTGTGGTGACCGAGGACGGCTGCGAGGTTCTCTCCAGAGGCGTAACGAAAGTGCGCAGTGAGATCAGCGCCCTTGTTGCCGAAATCGGGATCTTGGATCGGACCGAGTAGCCTGTCCAAGAGCGGCGCAGCGGGTGCGCCTAGCGGAATATTCGGGCGGGCCGGCAGAGAAGTGCCCGGCCGGACTTGCCGCGCAGGGCTGCTGACTTACAATGCCGCCCATGGTCACCCTTAGCGAATACAAAGACATCATCGCCGCCTCGAACTCTCAGCTAGATCAGTTGAAGGAGGGGCTTTGACTACTCTACTAAGGAAGCTCGGCTAGCCGAGGTGATGAAACTCCAGGAGTCTGCCGACTTCTGGAACGACCAAGAAAAGGCCCAGTTGGTTGTGGCGGAGATGCAGCGTTTACGCGCCGTGGTCACGCCTGTGCGGAAGGCGAACGAGCAGATCGAAGAGCTCGAACTGCTTATCGAAATGGGGGCCGATTCGGATGGTGAAGACGTGGCGGACGACCTCGAATCGGTAGCCGCGGCCCTTACGAGTGGCCTGACCGACCTCGAGTTCAAGGTCATGCTCGGCGGCGAGCACGACGGCGTCAATGCATTCATTCAGATCAACGCAGGCGCGGGTGGTATCGACTCCTGCGACTGGGCTGGAATGCTCATGCGTATGTACATTCGCTGGGCCGAAGCGCATCAGATGAAGGTCGAAGAGATCGAGCTTACACCTGAGCCCGAAGGCGGCATCAAAACGGCGACACTGCATATCGTCGGGCCTTATGCATTTGGCTACCTGAAGGCCGAAACGGGCGTCCATCGGCTCGTTCGCATCAGCCCGTTTGACAGCCAGGCGAGACGGCATACGGCTTTTGCTTCGGTCGATGTCAACCCCGACATCGATGATGATCTCGACGTCGAAATCGCGGACTCCGATGTTCGGGTAGATACGATGCGCGCTGGGGGCGCGGGCGGCCAACATGTCAATAAGACGGAGTCGGCGGTCCGCATGACGCACCTCCCGACAGGGATCGTTGTGCGCTGCCAGAACCAGCGCAGTCAACACAAGAACCGCGCGCAGGCCATGAAATTGCTCAAAGGTAAGCTCGTTGCTCTTCGCGAGGCCGAGCGCAACGTCGAGTTGGCCAGCCTGTACGGAAACAAGGGCGAAATCGCGTGGGGCAGCCAGATTCGGTCCTATGTGATGCATCCCTATCAAATGGTCAAGGACCACCGGACCAATTTTGAGAAGGGAAACATTGGGGCCGTTCTCGATGGTGATATCGACGAATTTATGGAGCACTACCTGCGAAAAACGGGTGGCGCCTAGGCCCTTGACCCCCATGGGGTCAAGGCGATTGAGTGCTCCCGGGGGAACACAGTGACATTTTGAACCTGTTATCGGGAGTTACCTGACCTATAGGATCAGGGATAGGTTTTGCTCCTAGCTCACCTACCTCGCCTATGGGTTCACCAGATTCACAGTCCGGCTCGTCGCGAGAGGAGTCCGGCTTCTCCCTCCCCAGGGACTTACATCAAGTCCTAGGCTCCTCGCCCTACGGCGTCGTCTTGACGGAGACGCGTTCGGGAAGAATCGTATTTGCGAACGAAAGCTTCAGCGAGCTCACTGCCCGCCCCCTGGAAGAGCTCCTGACCATGCGAATCTGGCAGTTGCACCCAGCGGGGATGGTGCCCAATCCCAGTCCGGACTTTGAGGAGATCGCTAGGAGGGACTGGTCCACCAGCTCTTCTCAGCCAATCATGCGACCAGACGGAAGCCTCTGTCCGACCGAGCTCCGTGCTTGGACGGTGAGGCTGGAGGGCCGAGAGCTGACCGCGTCCATCGTTCGCGATGTCTCTGAGCGCCAAGTGATTGTGGCTGAACGAGAGCTCCGGGCAACACATTCCAATGCCCTACTCGACCTTGTGGGGGAGCTAGAGCAGGTGACCGACATCCCCGGTGTCATGGATGCAATTCACCTGCGCGTGGTGAAGTACCTCGGATTCAGCCACAGCGCCCTGTACCGGTCTCCAGCGAACGGCACGCATTGCACAAGGCTTGCGATCCGTTCGAGCAACCAGCTCCTTTTAGCTCCCAAGGACGGAGCCTCCTTCCCGATAGAGGGGGACGAGTTGATGGAGAAGCTGCTGGCGGGCGCAGAGACACAAGTCATTCCGGTGGCAAGGTTGGAACCGCGCTTGGATCAAACGGACGTGCGGTCCTTGGGATTGCAGAGCATCGTACGAGTAGCGGCCGGCCCGAGTTCGGGCCCGCGAATCGTGCTGGAGTTCGTGAGTCTAGGAGACGAAAACGTACCAGCTCCGTGCGCCATTCAGCTTGAGTTTGCGCGCGGCGTAGTTTCCCATGCAAGCGCAATCGTAGAGCGTCTAGAGCTTTCCCGAGCGGCCGCCCGGTCGAGCGCAGCAATCACCGGTTTGCTAGAAGCCGTTGGCTCTTACACCGGTCAAAAATTCTTTGACGTGCTCGCCCTGAAATTGGGAGCAGCACTTGGAATAAGGAACGTCCTGATTGCCGAGCCGTGTGTTTTTGAAGCGGAAACCGTGCGCAGTCTCTCTTTCGTGAAGGACGGTGAGCTCGCTCCACCTTTCCAGTGTCGCACCGCAGGCACTCCATGGGCTCAAGTCTTGCGGGATGGCTTTTACTCCATTGCCGACGGCGCTCAAGAGGCGTTCCCTGAAGATGTCGATCTAGCTACCCTCGGTTCGCGCGCGTTTCTTGGTGTGAGCATGCTGGACAGTCGTGGCCTGGTGCTTGGGCACCTCGCACTGATGCACGACAAGCCCTTTGATGAACCCGCCCTCGTCAAAAAAGTTGCCCTCCTTTTCGCGACCCGTGCTGCAGCGGAGCTCAATCGTGCGAGAGTCCAGCATGAGCTAGAGAGCAGTCTCGACGTACAGCGCAAGGTGAACGAGCTACTCGAGATCTCGAGCTTGCCTCTCGGATTACATGACAAGCTGCAAAGGTCCATGAAGATTCTTCTCGGAGGAATGACGCCACCAACCCTGAGTGGAGGACTACGACTACTTTCAAAGGACAGTCAAGAGCACCTATGTGAAACATGGATTTCGAATGGCGTCGTAAGGAAAGACCCCTATGTGCAAAAGGGGAAAACTTGCCCACACCATGAGGCAATGGGGACCCTAGGGACCCAGCATCTCACTAGTGAGACATGCTCTTCATGCGATCTGTATGTCGGAGAAGTGGGAGTTGTTACGCCTATATTTTCGGGGGCTTGCGTGCAGGGGACGCTTTCGGTTTTTGGAAAAAACGGGGACTCTCCCGCAGAACATGTCGAGTCTCTAGCCGCGGCAATCCGAGCAATCGGGGTCATGATAGGGTGCCACCGCGCTACAGTTACCTTGCAAGAGGCGGAGGAGCGCTTGAGGCAGTCTCAAAAGCTAGAGGCACTCGGCGGCCTGGCGGGCGGGATCGCACACGACTTCAACAATCTGCTAACGATCGTTCTGGGAAACGCAGAGCTCCTTCTCTCTGGACCTTCAGAAGACAAGGAGCTGCATGCAAGGGCTCTAGAAATCCAAGCGGCGGGTCGGAGTGCTACGCGCTTGGCTAGCCAACTTCAGGCATTCACGCACCACCAAATGTTGGAGCGCATCGAGACCGACATCTCTCAACTCGTGGGGGACTCGGTCGAAAGCTTGCATCGACTTGTCCCGGAGAACATCGAGCTGAAGGTGCAGATCTCGCCGGGCAACTTTTTTGTGCTCGCCGATGCTGGACAGCTAGGGCAGGTCATTGAGAATCTTGTCGTGAACGCGAGGGATGCGATGCCCAATGGAGGCGAGATCCATCTTGAGTTGAGCCGCCACGTGGACAATAGCGGTGAGTCTTTCGTCACGATTGTGGTTAGCGACACCGGAATAGGCATGGACTCCACGACAATAAGGCGTGCATTTGAGCCGTTCTTTACAACAAAGACGATAGGTCAGGAGACGGGCAAGGGGATTGGCCTCGGCCTCTCCATTGTTTACGGGATTGTCCGGCAGCACGGGGGGTGGATTGAGACAAAGAGCGAACCTGGCGAGGGGGCGCGGTTTTGTATCTACCTACCACTCTCTCAAGAAAGTCCATCAGGGGGTCGGGCCGAGCCCGCAGAGGCTCCAAGGAAGAAACAGACTCGAAAGCGCTCGCTCGTTGTTGATGATGATGAGGCCGTGCGGCGAGTGACTCTGCTCATGCTGGAGAGAGTTGGCCACACGGTGATCTCAGCAGGTGGCGGAGACGAGGCGCTCGCGCTCTTTGACTCAAACCCAGACTTCGATGTAATCCTGCTAGACGTTGTGATGCCGGGTATGTCGGGCATAGAGGTCTTCCGGGAGATCCGCAAGCGTCATCCCAAACAGGCCGTCCTTTTTGTGACGGGGCACGATCCGACCGAGAGTCTGCGTGACTTTGAGGGCAGCTCCGGAGTTGGACTGCTTCGGAAGCCATATACACGCGAATGCTTGATGCGGAAGATCGACGACCTGATCGGAGAATCGATCGTGAAATCCTAGCTCGTGAGATTAGGGGCCGTTGCCTTGTGTAAACTCGTCGGCTCCATCTTCCCTCCTCCTTGAACCGAAGAGCTCGGTTCCTAGACCACGTCGAAATAGGCGTGGGAACAAGTGATGACGTCACGAATAAAGCGCGCTTTGGTAAGCGTCTCTGACAAGACCGGTATCGAGAACTTTGGCCGCATGCTCACCCAAATGGGAGTCGAGCTACTCTCGACTGGCGGGACCTACAAGGCACTTTCGGACGCTGGCGTGGCCGTTCGCGAAGTCTCGGAGTACACGGGTTTCCCAGAGATGATGAACGGGCGTGTCAAGACATTGCATCCGAAGATTCACGGGGGGATCCTGGCCCTGCGGGACCATGACGAACACGTAGCCGCAATGCGCGCTCACGACATTTCGGATATAGATCTCGTTGTGGTGAATCTGTACCCGTTTGAAGAGACGATCGCAAAAGAGGGTGTCTCTCGGGCCGATGCGGTAGAGCAGATCGATATCGGAGGTCCATCCATGGTGCGCTCGGCGGCGAAGAACCACCGCTTCGTTGGCATCGTGACCGACCCCGCTGACTATGGTCGCGTGATTGACGCCATGGAGAAAAACGGTGGCGACTTGGGAATGGAGCTTCGTCGCGAGCTGGCCGTCAAGGCCTTTGGGTTGACCGCGCGTTACGACGCTGCGATCAGTCGCTGGATGTTTGATGAAGAGACACGCGAGGGCCTTAGTCACAGCGATTTCGCTGACAGCTTTAGCTTGGCGGGCGTGAAGCGGATCGAGATGCGCTACGGGGAGAATCCCCATCAGAAGGCGGCCTTCTACCAGTACACGGCGAACCACGAGCCGAGTGTGGCAACCGCTGAAGTCTTGAACGGCAAGGCGCTCTCCTACAACAACATCGTCGACATCGATGCATGCCTCGCGCTTGCAAAAGAGTTCGCCGAGCCGTTTGTGTGTGTTGCGAAGCACAACAACCCTTGTGGCGCGGCTGCGGCGGAGTCGATCGAACAAGCGCTCGAAGAGGCGTGGGCGGGCGACCCCGTTTCCGCCTTTGGGTCCGTGTTGGCTTTCACCCGTCCAGTGAACTTGGCGTCAGCGACATTCCTCGTCGATGGCAACCGTTTTGTCGAGGCGATTATCGCGCCTAGTTTTGACGAGGATGCATTCGAGCTCCTGACGAGAAAGCCCAAGTGGGGGAAAAACGTCCGGCTTCTTAGCTTAGGCGCGTTTGATGCCGCGGGACGGGACGCAAGCGATATCGAAGTCAAAAAAGTAGTCGGAGGCTTCTTGCTTCAGGGGCGCGACTTGAAGGTCGCTGGCGAGGATGAGCTGAAGGTTGTTACCAAAACGCAGCCCAGCCCGGAGCAGCTGAACTCCCTTCGTTTTGCAGAGAAGATTGGCAAGCACGTAAAGTCGAACGCAATCGTTTTTGTCAAGGGCACTCGCGTGACCGGTGTCGGTGCGGGGCAGATGAGCCGTGTCGATTCAACGTATTTGGCGGCCCGCAAGTCGGGGGACGAAGCGCAGGGGACGGTAATGGCCTCGGATGCCTTTTTCCCATTCCCCGACGGTGTCGAAAGCGCAATGGACGCGGGTGTGACCGCGATCTTGCAGCCGGGCGGCTCCATGCGCGACCAAGCCGTGATCGATGCGTGTGATGCGCGCGGCGTCCCGATGGTGATGACCGGCGCGCGCCACTTCCGCCACTAAGTGGAATCTAGAATTGGCAAAACGGTGGTGCCCAAAAGGTGACCCCGTTTTGGCCCGCCCTTATGATGGTGCCATGTTCCTATTCGCCTTTGCGCTTTGCGCCTCGACCATTTTTACCCAGGCCGCAGTCGAGGAGCAGGGCGTCGTCTTTCACCTGACGAGCGATTTGGAAGCTGACCGAGCATCGGTTGAAGCTGCTGGGTTTACGCTGGGTGTCTTGGCCGCAGCCGAGTCTTGGAGGGAAGGAGGGGGTATCCAGTTTGCGTTGGACACCCAGGCCGATCTTGGGCCGGTCTTCTGCTGGGAATTTTGGGTACAGCCAAGGGCTAAGGCCTGGACCGTTCGGCTGGATACGGGCGGCGTCTTGTTTAGTGAGAAAGCCAAGAGCGACAGGGCGGAGTTCGATCTTCAATCGGGGCAGTGGAGCCACGTCGCGATCGCGGTGGACTTTCAAACGACAAAAACGGTGCGCGTCTTTGTCAATGGAGAGGTCGCTAGCCAAAACTTCGGAACTCCGGGCGAGCAGGACTCAAGGGAAAACCGTCCGGCTTGGGTTTCGCCACGCGCCCTAATCGACGTACTTTGCGGCGACCCGTCGATCGTGTTTGACGAGGTGCGCCTTTACGACCGCTTTGTTTCGACTTCCGAAATTCGTGCGCGCTACCAGGCGGAATTACTCCGGGCTCTTCCCTGGGCTTTCAGCTCCGGAATCGACACCAAGGAAAGCGTAATCACAACCCCGTTTGTGCAACCCGAAGACTGGGTTATAGGGACTCAAAACCAAACCGCGGCGGGCCCGGAATCGATCGATTGGGTACCCGGCCAGTGGACGCAAGATCAGCCGAACTTCGGTCCGATCGCGCGAACGTGTCACGCTGTGCTGAGCATCGGTGAGGGTAAGTTGTTGATGTTCGGAGGCGAGCTGCGCGACACCGACCTTGGGAACATGGCCAACGGTGATGACACCTGGATCTACGACATCGCCGGGCAGCGCTGGGAGAGAGTCGGTGGGGGCTTCACGAACCGCAGCGGACGCGAAGCCAACCTCGCCATCGAAAAGTTCGAAAGCGCCTTAGAGCTTGAGCGTTTGAGGAACGAGCAGGATCCAAGCTGGACTGCACCGAAGTTTAGCTGGACCGAAGCCTATGCTCTTGCGCCCGCACCGCGCTGTCATCAAGGCATGGCGTACGATCCCATCACCCGCAATGCGTTCCTGCTTTCGGGTTGGTCGAACCAAAACGGAGGAGACGTTTCGTACCCCGACGTCTGGACATTTAACGTCAACTCGAGGACGTGGACGGAGCAGAAGCAAAGCCAGAATGTGCCGCCCATCACCGACATTAGCCCCGTCTATCACGAAGCCAAAAAACGCTTCTTGTTTCCAACTCGAGATGCCGTGCTTTCGATGGACTCAGGGGGAGGGGTATTGGAACATGAAAACAATCCCGGGTTTGTAGACGAGCTCTTGTCCGCAATAACTCCGCGTACCCAGGTACAGGCGATGACGTGGTATGACCCCGACTCCGAGCTTGTTCTGCGTTTCGGCGGCTTCGACATTACACCACCTGATGGCGACAGGAAACTTCCACTGCTCGACCGTGCGAACTCGATGATGATGTACTCGGCGAAACATTCGGCGTGGGTCCTTCGCAAAACGCCCCCGCTTGCGCCAAGCCCTCGGGTGCGCGGCGCGGTTGCCTATGACACCAAACGCGACCGGTCGGTTTTGTTTGGTGGCATCACCGGCGGACTGGACTCTCGGACGAGTGATCTGTGGACCTACGAGACGGCCTCAAACACGTGGGCGGAAATGCGGACCGCCGGTGCGCCGGGTCCCCGCGGGGGCTACTTCGGTATGGCTTATGACGAGGGGCTGGATGTCTTTGTCGTCCCCTTTGGCCGCCAAGACACGGACACATTTTTGGACGAGGTTTGGCGTCTGGCATTACGGCCCGAGGCGAGTGGAACCGCGCTATATACCTTCCGACGTGCCGGCTATCCCCGGAGAGGCCCGATGCGGGTTGGTGAGGAGCTTCCGGAGGTGTGGCCCGTGGGGTTGCGATTGGATTGGTCTTGGACCGGCGAGCAGGAGCCTACTTTCGCGGTTCGCGTCGGCGAGGATGGCCTGGATTACGGCGACTGGAAAGAGGTCGCAGAAGAGGCGAGCAATGGCGGTGGCGAAGTGCCGCCCGGCCTCTATATTCAGGTCCGCGTGACACTTCCACCGGGTACAAGTGTCACGCGACTCGGGTTCGATTCCTAGCCTCTACACACCGAGTCCGGCGCGACTACTCCGGTATCACAAAGTCCAAATCCTGGGCTTCGATCCAGCTGTAAATCGTCGCCATCGGGGTGACCAAACCCATGTGGGGAATGATGGTCTGTTGCGTGACGCCATAGTTGTAGATCTTGGAGAAGATGCCCAAGAGCTCATGGGACTCGGCGTCAAAGATTCCGCCTCCGGAGTTCCCGATGAACGTTGGTGCGTTGATCATCCAATAGTTCATGCCATCGATATCGTGGCTAGTATCCGCAAGCTCGCCCGCAGTGGGAATCGGGTCGTTTCCAAGGGGACATCCCACGGCGTAGATGGGATCAAAAACGCGATGCGACAGGAGTGTGTCGCGGGTCGGTAGGTCCGCGCCGTTTGCAAACGGACGGGCACTAAAGATCTCAAGCACCGCAACATCGATAAGGGCGTCGTGACGAACCAGCGAAGCGGATTCGATTCGCATAGCGCCAACTTGGTCGTAAATCGTGACGGGCACCTTCGTGTCTAAACCCTGGTCACCTTGAATGTCGCGCACCACATGCCACGCCGTCACCACAAGTGTGCGCCACCTCTCGCCGACGGGCAGAGACTTCAATAGCACACCACTACCCACACTGCTTTCACCCGCAAGCTGCACGACGGGCCCAAGCAGCTCCCGCCACATCTTGTCCGTGTCGCGCCTCTCTTTGACCTTCAGGTCGAGCTCGGTGAGCGCGTTGCGACTCTCCTCAAGCTCGTCCGCGTTGCGTTCGAGGCGCGCCTCGAGAACACCCCAGTGCTCCGACATGTTGGAGTTTAGCTCCTTGATCAGGGACGCGTACTCGGCACCCTCGATGCGTGATACGGAAGACTCAAGGACAGTGAGTTGGCTGCTAGACGAGGTCAATAGTCCCTCTAGCTGACTCCGAGTTAGCAGGTAATCCTCCTGCAGCTTCGCAATGTCGGTAGCCCGCTCTCCCTCGAGCCGGTCGATCTCCATTTCGAGCCGATTCAGCTCCTGGGTGAGGGCCGTCCGCTCTTCGCGCTGCTGTTTGAGTTCGCGAGCGACGAGGGCGGCTCCTGCTTGGCGCTCGGAGTTCGCATTGCCATTGGCGCTGATCAGGGCGGTATCAAGGCGTTGAAGCTCATTGCTGCCAACGACGGCGACAGAAGCGATAATGGCGCCAGTTGCGAAAGTGATCAGTAGCTGTGTTTTCATGTGCAGGATGCAGAGGCAGGGGTTGGGGGCTTCCCCGTTATCGGCCAAAGGCCCATCCGCTAAAGGGCGAGCCCATCCACAACCTCAGGTGGGGGGCAATGACGACATAAGTACCTTGAATACAGTGGCTTACGGCTGCCGATTGACGTATCCACAAGGTTGTCCACCAAGTTGTCCACAAAGGCCTCGATCCCTGACGGGCAATTGTTTCACAGCCTCATCCGAGGTTTTCCAGCTCAAGATTCGCTAGAATGTTTTCCCCTTGGGTTCTCTCCTAAGGGGAACATAACTCTCAATACCTAGGGACTTTGCTCCCGACGCTGTCATGGAAATCTCTCCGATCCCCGAGGCTATCGAGGCGCTCCGCGCTGGCAAAATGATCGTTCTGGTGGACGATCCCGACCGCGAGAACGAGGGTGACCTGGTCATGCTTGCCGAGCACGTCACGCCAGAGGCGATCAACTTCATGGCCAAAGAGGCCCGCGGGCTGATCTGCATGCCGATGAGCGGCGAGCTCTGCGACACGCTGGGCCTACAGATGCAGGCTCAGCGCAACCAGAGTCGGATGAGCACCGCATTTACGGTGTCGATCGAAGCGGCGACAGGTGTGACGACCGGGATCAGTGCTGCCGATCGCGCGCGGACCGTCCAGGCGGCCATTGCAGCCGACGCAACCGAGCGCGACCTCGTCTCGCCAGGCCACATTTTCCCCCTGAGGGGGGTTCGGGGTGGAGTTTTGGTGCGGGGTGGCCACACAGAGGCATCGGTTGACTTCGCGCGCTTGTGTGGCGCACGGGAGGCCGGGGTGATCTGTGAGATCATGAACGAGGATGGCACCATGGCGCGCATGCCCGCGCTTATGAAGTTCGCGGAGAAGCACGACCTCAAGCTCTATACGATCGCCGACCTCATCGCTTGGCGCCGTCAGAATGAGCGCCTCATCGAGCCGGTAATCCTCGATATTCCGCTCCCTACGAGTTTTGGCGAGTTCCACGCCTCGATTTTCCGCTCCAGCCTGACCGGCGAGGAGCACGTCGCCCTTACCGTAGGAATGAACCCCGGAAAGAAGGGCGCCGACGGGCAGGACACCCTGGAGCCCCGCGAGGCGATGGTGGATGAGACCTACGTGCGCGTGCACTCGGAGTGCCTAACAGGGGACATTTTCGCCTCCTTGCGGTGTGATTGCGGGGATCAGCTTCACGGCGCGCTCCGGATCTTGGCGGAGAAACCCCACGGCGTCCTTATCTATATGCGCAACCACGAGGGGCGCGGGATCGGACTCGCCAACAAGCTGCGGGCCTACGCCCTACAAGACAGCGGCTTGGATACCGTCGAGGCGAACGAAGCGCTTGGATTCCCGGCCGACCTGCGCGAATATGGCCTTGGCGCTCAAATGCTGACCTTCTTGGGTGTTCGGCACATGCGTCTGCTCACAAATAATCCGAAGAAGATCGCCGGCCTAGCCGGTTACGGGTTGGACATCGTTGCCCAAGAGCCCCTTGTTATCGAGCATAACAGTACTAATGAAAAGTACTTACGAACGAAAGTGGAGAAGATGGGGCACCTCATGGGCCGGGTCTCTGAGGCCGCCGGCGAAGGCTTCTAGAGGCCGGTAAGAGAAAAAGCGCCACCCTTTTGGGGGCCCTTTTCCCTTGCGACGGGAATACCATGCTCGGGGGGGCGTCTGTCTCCCCGCGATGGCTCTATCACTTATGCAACCCGCCGTATCCACTGACAAAGACCTCGTCCGGGAGACTCTAGAAGGCAACCAGCTGTCCTTTCAGCTACTTGTCGAGCGTCACCAGTCGCGGCTTTTTGCCGTGGTCCGAAGCTACACTCGCCATGCTGTCGAGGTGGAGGACATCGTCCAGGACTCCTTTCTCAAGGCATTCCGGCGGCTCGACTCCTTTCAGCATCAAGCTTCATTCTCGACTTGGCTCCAGAGGATTGCAGTCAATACGGCGCTGGACTTTATCAAGCGCTGCGGGAGAAGCCCGATTCGCGCGGTGGAGGATCCTGAGCTCGTCGCCGAGCGGATACCGCAGATTCTCGCGCCAAGTGCGCGAATGGAGCGTGAAGAGATCGCCGACATGACCCACGCCGCCCTCGATGAGCTGCCGGACATTTTCCGCAGTGTGATCGTAATGCGCGAGTTTGAAGAGCGCAGCTACCAGGAAATCGCCGATCTCTTGGAGATCTCGATTGGAACCGTCGAATCGCGACTCTATCGAGCTAGAGCTCGCTTTAAGGAAGCGCTCTTGCGCCTCTTCCCTGAATTTGGAGAGAGTCTATGAAAGCATATGGCCAAGATCCGGTCGCTTGCGGGCGCGCCGAGACTCTAATTCCCGGGTACCTCGATGGAGAGCTAAACGAGACCCAAGCGGGTCCGTTACGCCAGCACCTCCTTTCGTGCCCACCCTGTCGAGGGCGGGCTGCCGACCTCACCAACGTCAAGCGTTGGATGGATGCAGCTGTGCCGAGTGAGTCCTTCGAAATCCCCTTGGGGTTTTCGGCCCGCGTCGCGAGCGCCGCTTTTGCGGAGAGTGTCTTCGAGCTCGAGCCCGAGCCCACCATCGCACCAGCTCGTACCCACTCTCAAGCTCTCGGGGTCAAGGACAGCTCGATCCTGCCCTTTGTGCTCAGCTTGACGGCAGTTGCTGCGGCCCTGCTTCTGTCGTTCTCATTCCTTCTTGGATTGCAGGGGCAGCCGACCGGCTCCGATCTTGCCGCCGAGCAGCTTCCCGACATGCTTCCCGAGGTCTTGCGGGAGCTCGATGAAATGAACGCAAAAGAGAAGAAGGACCTGAGCACTTTGGATTTCGAGAAAGAGCGCGGCAACTTCAGGCGCTAGACTGACACGCATGAAGCCCCTGAACTTTTGGATCCTCCTGCTTAGCTTTGTCTCAGGCCTTGCCGGCTTTGCGGCGGGTGAACTTCGTCACACAGGCCCGGTCGAGGCTTCCAAGGGGCGATTTGGCCCCTATTGCGATCGGATGGTGGTTGAATTCGACCTTTCCGACGACCGCGAGCGCAACCTAAAGTACCTGTTGGACCGCTTCGAGCGTGAACTCGACGACTTAAAGTCCAGACATCTGTCGACCCTTGAACCCGAACTCGTTGCAATAGGCGGCAAGTATCGCGACCTGATTCGCGATAGGGTTCTACCCGAGGACAAACGTCGAGCTTTTGATGAGCTTGCCGTTGGTGCCCTCCCATCTATAGGAAACTGACCGACCATGGCACGAACTTGCGGAATCCGCATCGGCCGGACCGATTTTGAGCTGCTCGTCTTAGACGGCAGCGTGAAGAAACCCAGCGTAAGCTTTTGTACGCGTGGCGAGATCTCCGCGGACTCCGAGGATCCCCTAGGGGATCTAACGGCTGCCTTGAAGGCCGTCGCGAAGAAGCAGAAACTCCCCCTCGACGAGATCGGGCTTGTAGTCGATGCGAGCTCAGCTGCATTCCGCACGCTGACCTTGCCTTTCGATGATCCCGCGAAGATCGAGCAGGTGATCAAGTTCGAGATTGAAAGCCAGCTGCCCCAATGGAATATCGACGATGTGATCGTCGATTTCCACACGGTGAACTCTACAGGTGTCGAGTCCCATCTCTTGGTCACCTCGGTCCTCAAGGAGCCCCTTCGCGCTGTAATCGCAGCCGCTACCAAGGCGGGACTTGAGCCTTTTGAGGCCGAAGTGGAGACGTCCGCACTTGTGAATGCAGCTTGGTCTGCTGGAGTGCTTAGTGCGGATGGCTCTCAAATCCTGATCAACGTCGGCACCGATACGGCAGTGATTGCTGTTGTTGACGGCGGCTCGGTGCGCATGATGCGCGCCGCGCATATGTCGGGGACCGACGATGCGGCGCGCGCGCGCCTGCTGCGCGAGATCTCCAGAACGGTAACGGGTCTGCAGACTTCGAACTCACTCGATGGAATTTATCTCGCGGGCCTTGCCGTGAGTGGAATCGAGGGCGAGCTCTTCGATGAGATTGCCGTCCGCGCGCTACCGGTTTTTGAGGGGACAAACCTTCCCGAAGGTACGACACCTTCAACCTTTGCCGTGGTTTTTGGCGCCGCATTTGGTCGCATGGGTGGCGGCCCGATGAAGCCGCGCTTGCGTCGCGAAGAGCTCGTCTTTTCCGGCAAGCTAGAGCGTCTTGAGTTACCTCTCGCGGTCCTGGCCCTTTTGATCGCAGCTGTGATGGGGATTCACTTCGTGATCTTGCAGAAGGAGATCGCCCCTCTTGAGGCCGACCTGCACAAGTGGCTGGACTCGTCTAACCGCTTCATGCTTGGAGTCCCCAAGGAGGGAACCGCCGGTTACATTCGCTCTCCTAGCGCGGCGTTGATTGCACAAGCCGATCGCCTATTTGCGGACGATGGACCGGACGCTAACGACTTTAACGGTCTGCTCGCAATCGAGCGGAGCTTGGATAAGGAAGTCCAAAACCTGAAAAAGAAGCTGGGTCAGAACTCCGAGATTCGCCAGCCACAGTCGGCATTTGGCGCGATGACTCGGGTGCTTAACGTTCTAGAGAAGCTCTCAGAAGACGAGACCGCTCGCTTCAAGATCAAGAAGATCGACGGTGATTTCCAGCCCGGCAGGGCGAATACCGATGACCTTGTCCTCGTCTCGATGGACATGTCTTTTTTCGCCGAAACCAGTGTGGTTGCAACGCGCGCTTGGGACAACTTCCGCAAGGAGGTCGAGTCGATGCCTTGGTGCTCTGAGTTTAAAGAAGTGGGAACCGACGTGCTGGACGGGAATGTGGGCATCGCCGTTCCAGGGATTAGAATCAAGGTCGACATGGCTGTGCTTGAAGAACAAGGAGGCGAAGCGTGAAGAACTTCTTTGCAACGATGAATTTTGTGCGCGCTGTCATGGTCGTCTGTTTCTTGGGCGCTCTTGTTTTGGGCTACATGTCTAAGGAGGCGATGGTTCACAAGGCCACCCTTCAAGAGCAAGTCGTTGGAGACAATGCCTTAGCTGGACGGGTCGCAAATAGGATTCAGCAGCTTGCTGTCGAACTCGATCAGCTTCAAAAAGTGAGTGCGGGCTTCTCTTATGAAGAGCTGCAAAACGCAGGGGAATACGCGCGGACCATGGCCGGCCGAACGGATGTCGCGCTTGGTTTTGTGGACGTGGCTTCCCCCAGTGAGAAAAGTAACGTCGCGGGCTCTACCGACAAGACGTGGTCCCTGTCTCCTAAGGATCCCAAGCTGGGGCGTCCGCGTGGAAACATCTCGAACTACTTCTACATCCTTGAGGTCGAGAACCCTTTTGTGGTGGTTACGAAGGCTTCGTTTATCCCGATCGACAAGGCAAAAGACGACGAGTACGGTTCGGACCGTTGGACTTGGAAAGCGGATATCACCTCGCGACTTCCAGCCGAGTAGATAAGCGGCATCAATCCAAAACCACCCGCCTCCGGCACAGGAAGCGGGTGGTTTTGTTTTTTAATGCGAAGTTCTAGCGGCGAAGGGCGGGCCATCCAATGATGAATGTGGCCGAGCCCGCGGGTTTACCTGGCGGCCACCCGCGCGAACATGCGGGAGTTGGGCGAGTCGACCCGTTTGTTCGAGCAACTCTTGAGGAGGAGTCATGGCACGATTGACAATAGGACGGGGCCGCGGCATTGTTGCCGGGGCTCTTGCATTCGTTTGGATGGTAAGTGGGCAGTCCCTTTTGGCAGCCCAAGGTGTCGCGGAGGATCAGTCCGGTGAAGTTAGCTCTTCGTGCGAAGGCTGTGTCGGTCTCACGGGTTATGGGGACTCGGCCTTTGCGCCGGCACCTTGCTCGAAGACTCCCTATGGCGCGTGGATGATCGCCGTCGCGGTAGAGGTCTATGACGGCACGTGCGCGAGTGTGACACGCAAGGGCAAGTCGTCCTGCCTAGGGGCAGCTTGCGAGAGCAAGGTGACCTACTCGTGGGGCAGTGAAGTCGCGGACGCCGGCCTAGTGGTCGGCTATCAGCAGGCCGCGCCTCTACCCGCACAGGAGAGTACCTGGGGCTGGCCTGATGGGGAGCCGTGGGAGAAGGGCAAGGCGGGGTCCATCACATTTGATGCGGACAGCAACCCCCAGTTGGCATGTGGCGCAGAGACGAACTTCTTCATCAGGGGCGAGGCCTGCGGTGGACCTTTTGAAGCCGGCTGCTTCGGTCGATGCACTTCCTGCGTGCTGCTGGAGTATTAGACCGATGGGAGCAAGCCAAGGAGAGATCGTGCGAGCTGACCGGAGGGCCGGTGGAGTTTTGATGCTCGCCATTTGCCTCACTTCCGTTGGTTTCTGGACCTTGCGTTCAGGAGACGGAAAGACCGTAGAGGCACGCGAACCCAAGGAGCTCAGTGAGACTTCTGGCAAGGAAGACCTGCAAGAATTCAGCGCGCTGGAGGCTAGTCACGCCCTGGCGAGCAAGCGGGCGGTCGAGGCTGCGCCTCAACGCCCCCTTAGTGACGCCGAGCTCATGGTTGAGGAGTACTTTGGGTCCGATGCAAGCCTCGTTTTAGCGGCGCTTCGAGAGAAGGGGATCGATATGGCCACCTTGCCTGCGCCGGTTCCCCAAGTTGAGTTTGAATCCTTCTTGCCGAACTGGATGGCCTTCTCCGAGGAGGAGCGCTTGGATAAGCACCGCCAGTTCTTGGAGTGGCCTGAGCAGCTCACGAACGACTATATTCGGGCCAATTTTCAGCTGGCAGTTGATCTAAGCGCCGAGGATTTGGCGGGCCTCGACCAGCTCGCGAGTCTCTACGTCCCCGAGATCGAAGTGGCGATTGACGGGTACCTCGACAACCTCGAAGTGGCCATGTCGATGGAGTTAGCAATGGGCCGAGTTAGAACCTCGCCGTTCCTGACGTGGCCCCAAGGACGGGCCGCCGCAAACGATGCGTTTTCGGGCACGCCCTTCTTCAGCCTAGTCCGGGCTGGGCAAGGTTGGGTGGCTAACGTCTGCCTGTGGACAGGAGAGCACCCCGAGGCCGTACTGGCTCGTGAGACCCTCCAGCGGGCCATTCATACCCGCGACGAAGATTTGGCAACCTCTATCGGACTACTTCAGTGATTGCCCACAAACTGACGAGAATGCTAGGCATGGTCCAAGAGTCTCGATCTCAGAGAGGTACGCAGTGGTCAGGAGTCGCGCTTCTAGCCGCGCTCCTGTCGGTTGGGGTTGTGGCTTTCGGTACGGCTTCCGAGGCCGAGATTGCCCAGGGACCTCGCGTCAACGGATTGAATCTTCAGGACGATCCGAAGGAGCTGTCCGTTTTTCGCTCACCCCAAGGGGCGCGCGCTGTTGAGCAAGAGGCGCCACTGATAGAGGACTTCACCCCATCCGCCTTGGATGTACTGCGGGATTTTTATGGGGACGAGTGGGCCACCGCCCGGGCCGAGCTGTTTCCCGATGGAGTAAGCGAAGACCAGTTGCCCTCCCTGATCCCTTGGGGCGACGCCGAGCCGATTCACCGCAGCAGCATGCGGGCTTCCGGCGAGTACAGCCGCGACGTCTTCTTCCGCACACTCATGGCGTGGCCAGGGCGGGAGTATTCGGACCAGGTCGTCATACCAGATGCTGGCTACTCGCAGTTGACGGCGGTGAGTCTTTCGCGGTCCACGGGTGAGATGAAAATCGCTGCGTTGGACGAGGTCAATATCGAGCGTATTGACTCGGACATGGCCATGGCGAATGAGGAGCTAGACCGTGTCATTCACGAGTACATGAGTGCACTCGACGAGGCCCTAAGCAGAGAGTTTGATTCAAGCGGACTCTCTAGGGCGCCTCTGAAGCAACCGAGTCCTTCCGAGCTCCAAGGCGAGGTCTATTCGAAGACCACGAGCGCTGGAGGCTGGAAGTCGCGCATCTCGATCACTAGCGACCGCTATCCGTATGTCGCCGATTTGAAGGCGAAAGTCAAAGGCCTACGAGCTCAGCGCAAGTCCAACTTGGCAACGCTCGTCGAGACGCTTACACAGATCTAGACGGGCTCTTTACTGGCCCGAACAGGACCGCTTTCGGGCGCCTTCTCGCCGGCGAAGGTTTGCAAGCAGTGCACCTCATAGTCGCCCCGATGGAGTGCCGAAAGAGCGCTGATCACGGCGCTGATTCCCGCGCGGGTTGTCGCGCAGGGAATGTTGGCGTCGATCGCGGCAGCACGAATCTTGCCGTCGTCCCGGCGCTGCTGCATTCCGTACGGAGTGTTGAGCACCAAGTCGATCTCGCGGTTCTTGATGAGGTCGACGATATGGGGCCGGCCCTCTTGCACTTTATTGACGCGCTCGCATTCGATACCGTTGGCCCGTAGCGCTCGCCACGTCCCTTCGGTCGCGATCAGCTCGTAGCCCATGTGCAAGAGCAGCTGCGCCTCGGGAACAATCGAGCGCTTGTGCTCGCTCTTCACCGTGATCAGCACGCGCCCGTGTTTCGGCAGCTTCATGCCCGCGCCGTAAAATGCCTTGAGGAAGGCAACCCCCAAGTTCTTGTCCATGCCCATGACCTCGCCCGTCGAGCGCATCTCCGGGCCCAACATGACTTCGGTGCCGGGAAACTTGTTGTATGGGAAGACGGGCGCCTTGACCGCGAAGTAGTCCAGCACCGGGCGACTGGTGAAGTTCAGCTCTTTGAGTGTTTTGCCACACATGACCTTCGCGGCGATCTTGGCGACCGGTATGCCGGTGGCTTTGGCGACGAAGGGCACGGTGCGTGAGGCGCGTGGGTTGACCTCGATAACGTAGAGCGTGTCTCTCTTGACGGCGTACTGAACGTTCATCAGGCCGATAACGCCAAGCTCGAGAGCCATCATTTCGGTGGCCTCACAGATCCTTGCCTGGATGTCGAGGCTAAGGGTGTGCGGCGGAAGCACGCAGGTCGAGTCACCCGAGTGAACGCCGGCCTCTTCAATGTGCTCCATGATGCCAGCGACGACCACGTCGGTTCCGTCGCAGATCGCGTCGACGTCAACTTCGATGGCGTCTTCAAGGAAGCGGTCGACAAGAATGGGGCGGTCGGGAGATGCTTGCACCGCTGTTGTCATGTAGCGATCGAGCGAGACGTCGTCATAGACGATCTCCATCGCGCGCCCGCCGAGCACGTACGAGGGGCGAACCAAAACAGGGTAGCCGATGCGGCGAGCGATCTCGAACGCCTCGCCCGGAGTTGACGCCATACCGTTTTCCGGTTGAAGCAGTCCGAGCTTGTCCAGCATCTCGCTGAACTGCTTGCGGTCCTCAGCGCGGTCGATGGAGGCGACGGAGGTTCCAATCAAGGGTGCCCCGGCGCGCTGGAGGCTCTCGGCCAAGTTGAGGGGTGTCTGCCCGCCAAACTGCACGATGATTCCCTTGGGCTTCACCGCGTCGACGATGTGCATAACATCCTCATGGGTGAGGGGCTCGAAGAAGAGCTGATCGGACGTGTCGAAGTCGGTAGAGACGGTCTCGGGGTTGGAGTTGACCATGATGGACTCCATGCCAAGCTCGCGCACCGCGAACGAGGCGTGGCAGCAGCAGTAGTCGAACTCGATACCTTGACCAATGCGGTTGGGCCCGCCGCCGAGGATCATGATCTTGTCTTTGCCGCTAGGTGCGACTTCGTTTTCTTCTTCCCAGGCGGAGTAGAAGTAAGGCGTGACCGCCTCGAACTCGGCGGCACAAGTGTCGACAGCCTTGAAAACCGGCTCCAAACCGTACTCGGTCCGAAGCGCGCGGATGCTTTCGGCTGTTGTTCCCGTTGCAATGGCGATCTGCGAGTCCAAGTAGCCGAGCTTCTTCGCGGTGTGCAGGAGCTCCTTGTCGAGGAGTGCACCGGCGAGCTCTTGCTCAAATTCCACCAGCTCGCGCATTGGGTTCAGGAACCACGGGTCGATTTTGGTGGCCTCGTGAATCTCCTCGGTGCTCCAACCGGCGCGATAGGCTTCGCGAATCGCAAGCAGGCGATCGCAGTTGGGAACGCGCAACAAGCGGCTGATCTCGCCGTGGTCGACATCGACACCACTGACAGCATCCGCTGCGCTCAGACCGAAGCCGAGCAGCCCTGTCTCAAGGCCGCGCAGAGCTTTCTGTAGGGCCTCTTTGAATGTGCGGCCAATACTCATCACCTCGCCGACGCTCTTCATTTGCGTGGTGAGGGTCGTGTCGGCGCCTTGGAACTTCTCAAATGCGAAGCGCGGGATTTTGACCACGGTGTAGTCGATCGACGGCTCGAAGCAAGCCGGTGTGACCTTCGTGATGTCGTTCTGGATCTCGTCGAGGGTGTAACCGACCGCGAGTTTGGCGGCGAACTTTGCGATCGGAAAGCCGGTGGCTTTCGAGGCGAGTGCCGAGGACCTGGAAACCCGTGGGTTCATCTCGATCACGATGATGCGCCCCGTTTCGGGGTGGATCGCGAACTGACAGTTGGAGCCGCCACACTCGACCCCGATCTCGCGCATGATCGCGATCGAGGCGTTGCGTAGGGCCTGATACTCGCGGTCCGTGAGGGTCTGCGAGGGCGCGACAGTTATGGAGTCGCCCGTGTGCACACCCATCGGGTCTAGGTTTTCGATCGAGCACACGATGACGACGTTGTCCGCCGAGTCGCGCATGACCTCCATCTCGAACTCCTTCCAACCC
Source organism: uncultured bacterium (assembly GCA_937896235.1). Classification (GTDB taxonomy): domain Bacteria; phylum Planctomycetota; class UBA1135; order UBA1135; genus CALBMX01. The sequence goes on along the minus strand of CALBMX010000034.1, from coordinate 5,783 downwards.
TTGAGGTACTCCTCAATAAGGACTTCGGTGTTCATGGAGAGGTCGAGGCCGCGAGCCACGATGCTCTCGAACTCCTCGATGTTAAAGGCGATACCACCGCCCGATCCACCCATGGTGAAGCCGGGCCTGATCACGCAGGGCAGACCGATCTCGGCCAATCCGCGGCGCGCATCCTCGATATTGTGGGCGACTCGTGAGCGAGCGACGCCCAGGTTGATCGCGGCCATAGCTGCGCGGAACTGGTCGCGATCCTCGGCTTTGCGGATGACGTGCGGAAGCGCGCCCAAGACGTCCACTCCAAATTTTTCAAGCACACCGGTGTCGTGCAGCTCGAGGGCGACGTTCAAGGCCGTTTGACCACCGAGGGTCGGCAGCAAGGCGCACGGGCGCTCCTTCTCAATGATCTTTGCGACGGCTTCGGCGGTGACTGGCTCGACGTAGGTCGCGTCGGCAATCTCCGGGTCCGTCATGATCGTGGCCGGGTTGGAGTTGACCAGCACCACGCGGTACCCCTCCTCTCGAAGCGCTTTGCAGGCTTGCGTTCCAGAATAATCGAATTCACAGGCTTGCCCGATTACGATCGGGCCACTACCAATGATAAGAATCGACTTGATGTCGTCGCGACGCGGCATGATTACTCGTCTGGAGAATCGGCGGAGGGGGGATAAAGGCGTCGCTCCGGAGGCTAATGTTTGAAGTAGCCCCTGAAGCTGGAGGATTTAACCACAACTGACCCTCTGCGTCGATGGCAAGCTGGCTTCATCCTTTAGCATCTGCCCAGGATTAGGCACTTAGGCCGTTTTCGCCTCCTATTCTTCCCGAAACCTAGCCCATGACGCGCCTCTTTCTAGCTTCCGCAATCGCCACCGTAGCTGTGATGCATTGGGTCGTCGGCCCAGACTCATCAGCGCCTGTCTTGCGTCCGAGGGCCCAGCTCACACTCTTTGGCGTCGAAATGGCTAGCGATGCGGGAGTCGGGGCTAGGGGGCCCCAGGGTGGGGCGGAGTGGGTGGAGACTTGGGAGTGGACACCTGGGGCCGAGCTGCCGTTTCGGCCCGTCCGGAAGCTGTGGGTGGCGAAAGCGGGGGGGGAGCGAGGTAGCAAGAATGCCGAGCTGGTCCGGCGAGGCTTGGGGGTCGGGCATTTGCCGCAAGGGGCCGGAGTGACCCCGGAGCGCCTGCGGGTGTTTGCGGAGGCCGCTAGCGAGGCGCAGAGGGCCGAGGCGGGGCTCTGGGGGACTCGGGATCTCGGCGTGGGTGGTAATCGTGCCTTGGCATTTGAATCCGCGGATCCAAATGGCCTACGGGCCGGAACTATCGCGGGTGTCGCGCTTCCGATGCACCACAAGGAAGAGCACCAGACCTATTCTTGGGAGCTGGCCGAGATCGTTGAACTCGGTGCAGAATGGGTCAACCTGATTGTCGCAACGCGCATCGAAAACGTGGACTCCAATCACGTTCCGCTGACGTCCGAAAGGACCCCCAGCGACCACCGGATCCGAGAGACGATTGCGCTTGCCCACGAGCTTGGTTTGCGAGTGCAATTGATGCCGATTGTTCTGATCGCGAGTCCCGGGCCGAAAGACTGGAGAGGCACGCTTGCGCCGTCGAATCGTGATCAGTTTTGGCGCTCGTATGATCGTTTCGTTTGCCATATGGCAGACCTGGCTTCCGAGGCCTCTGCCGAGGTCTTTTGCATTGGTTCCGAGCTCGCTAGTTTGGAGCAGGACAGGGACGCTTGGAACCTCCTGATCGCAAACGTTCGCATGCGGTATCGGGGCCAGCTTACGTACTCGGCGAACTGGGATCACTTCGACAAAATCCCGTTTTGGAACCTACTCGATTTTGCGTCGATGACGGCCTACTTCACCTTGTGCGAGAGCGCAAAAGAACCGGCGACGATGGAGGACCTCGCGTGCGTTGTCGAGGGCTGGAAGGCGGGCCTGTTCGAGGTTTGGCGGCTCTCTCATTTGAGTGGACTGCCGGCCGTGTTTAGCGAGGTCGGGGTGCCCAGCGCAACGGGTGCATTGGCGGGGCCGTGGGACTACACGTTGGACACTGCGGTCGATGTCGAGGCGCAGCGTATTGCCTTCGAGGCGTTCCGGGAGGTCTTGTTACCCCATGGTCAACCCGCAGCCGGATTCGATGGAGCCTTCCTGTACGACTACTGGGGGCGGGGTGGAGAGCAAGACAAAACTTACACCGTGAGAGGGAAGCCGGCGGCCGCAGAGTGGCGGAAGATCTTGAGGGATCTAGCGAACTAGCTTCTAGGTGGAAAAGGGGTCGACATGGACATCCATGGCAACCTCACCAAGTGCCTTCGGTATCACCAAGCGCAGCTCGCCCGCTCTGTTTTTCTTGTCCCCCGCCATGGCGGTGACGAGCAGCTCTTCGGGTAGCTCTAAGCCACTCGCTGCGCGCAAGTCGCCCGTGTTCTTAGGTAGCCCGAGGCGCTCCGCAAGTCGGGCCGTCCGCTCGGGAAGGTCGCGGTCCTTCAGTAGCCCTTCGCGTCTCGCGATCCGGAGGGCCTCGCCAATACCGGCGGCGACGGCGACTCCATGGGGGATCGTTCCGAACCCTGCGACGAGCTCGATCGCATGGGCGAAGGTGTGACCTAAGTTGAGCATCTTTCTCGGCCCGGCCTCGCGCTCGTCTTTGGCGACGATGTCGGCTTTGAAGCGGACGCACCCGGTAACGATCTGCGCGAGAACCTCGGGGTCGCGCTGCTTCAGTAGAGATGTATCGATGCGTTCGAGCCACTCGAACATACCTCCAGCGCCGTCAATGCACGCGCCAAGTAGCGCGGTCTTAAGCACCTCTCCAAGGCCGGACTGGAGCTCTGCATCGTCGAGCGTAGCCAGCAGCGAGGTGTCGGCCACAACGAGCTCCGGTTGGTGAAATGCCCCGACGAGATTTTTCCCAACTCGCGTGTTGATCGCGGTTTTTCCGCCTACCGAGGCGTCCACTTGTGCGAGCAGTGTCGTCGGTGCAGCGACCCAGGAAATGCCTCGCATAAACAGAGCTGAAGCGAGCCCTGAGACGTCGCACGTTGCGCCACCGCCGAACGCCAAGAGAACGCTTCTGCGGTCGGCCCCCATCACAGCTAAAGTGTCGAGAATAGCCTCTAACCTGCCAAATGTCTTGGCATCTTCTCCCCGGGGGAGGCGCGCACCTGGCAGGTCGGCGGCGGCTCCCAGGGACACAAAGTGGAGGCCTAGTACGTACTCGTCGGCGACTAAGAACGAGCAATCTTTTGGGTTGAGTTCAGCTTCGAGGTGGCCGGTCCCTACAACAACACGGCAGGCGCGTGAGGCGCATGCCGTGTTGATTTCGACCGTGATGGGAGACCTGCTCATCGATGGATTGTCGCTAGCTCGCTGTGTCGGCGGAGGGAGCGCGGCGTCGACGTGCGGCCAGCCGCCTCTTAAAGTCTTCTGAGGACTTCGCGTCCCTCTTGAGGAGGAAGAAAATCACCGCGAGAATTGCGGCGCAGCCTGTGAAGACAAGGTACATGAGGTAGCTGACCATGTTCTCCTCACGCGCCGGGAGTTGGTCAAGATTTGCAAGTATGATTACGGGGGCGCGACGGAGGCCGGCCTCCGTGGACTCATAGGCGAGGTTCTTGAAGAAGAAGCCCTTGCCGATGGCGACCGTGTGATCGTTGACCGGGTAGTCGATGTCAAATGGACCAAGGAAGTGAACGGCCGGGACGGTGGAGATCCACGAAGTCTCCGCGATCCAGCCATCACTCACGCGGTCGATTCGGGCCGGATTTTCACCGACGCGATCGGTGGAGCTGTTGAGGACGGCGACGCCATCAAGGGGAAGGCGAATGGGGATGCCGCGAAAGTTGTCACCGGACTCCAGGAGCTGGGCCAGCATTTGACGATCGAGGACCGGGGCGTCCGCCCAGTTCACCTCGTCCGCGGAATAGGCGGCGCGACCAAGTAGCTTCCACTTCTCATCGAAGGGCAAGCTGCCAATCCCATCGAGCATATTGTCGTTGACGATGTGACCCAATTCGGACTCCGTAAACTCGCCGACATTTTCGGTGTAGAGCGCGGGAAAGGAGCGGGCGGCGAGACGTCCGACTACAAGCGGAGCCTCGACCCAGGCGCTCCCCACTTCACCGCGGAACAACTTCATTACGATGCCGTCGATACGCACCGAGCTGCCCTCACCCATGTTGGTGTTCTCAAGTCGGTCGACCACAAAGTGCCCTTGGCTGCCGTCATCTAGCACCAGTGTTCCCGTGTAGTAACTACGGCCACTTGGTCGCGCCTTCTCGCGAAGCTCTTCGATGTAGCCGCGCATCCGAACGGCTTTCCCACGCCATGCGTCTGGGTTGGCAACGACCTGGCTTGTTGTGTCCTTCGTGAGGACAGTTGCCTTGAGTGCGCGGTAGTGTGCGTCGGCGAGTTTTCCTGTGTAATTCAGTAGAAGTTCACGGCCCTCCTCCTCTTGAATTACTCGGCTCTCTTCGGACTTGTCCGAGACGAGGGCATTTAGGAGATTCATGTCGAACTCGGGAATCGAGATGTCGGCAGCGACACCTTCTCCCTGTCCATTTTTAGCGAGCTTTAAATCCGAATTGGAACCACCGGATTTCATCGTTATCAGGGCGACGATTAGGAGTAAGGCTACCCCCGACATAATGAGCAGTTTTTTGTTTTCGTTCGAGGGTGGCGGCGCTGCGCCAAACATGCGTGGAGGTGTGTTTTTCATCTTGCTTGAGTCGGAAATTCCCGGCGCGAGGCCAGCATACCAGCGGCGCCAACTAGGCCGCGAAAGAGCTTATCGTGGGGTGTGCCTTCGGGGCTCGCTTCGGGGTGCCACTGCACGCCGATGCAAAAGGGGTGGCCGAGGTCCGCTCGCAGCTCGATGGCTTCGATTAGCTCCTCGTCGTCCCTTCCCACCACGTCCCATAGGGAGCCTGGTGCGCCAACGGCTTGGTGGTGGCTGGAGACCACGTTCAGGGTCTCTACCCCGACTAGCCGACGCAGTTTCGAGCCTGCCGCGATTCGGACGGGATGGAGTCGCCGGCCGCCATGTTCCTGACAGCCTGGCCGGTCTTCGGGAAGGTGCTGTAGGAGGGAGCTATTTTGCAATCCGGCTAGCGGCCCACAGGGAGCCTGGCGAGGTGAGCAGAGCGCAAGCGCCTGCATGCCGTAGCAGATGCCGAGCACGGGAATGCCCTCCTCAATCGCAAGCTCAGCTAGCCTCAAGTCGAAGTCTTGCTTGGCTGCATGCGTGACGATTGCCTTGGGGTGGGTCTCGCCGAGCCCTAGCCGAGACGTATCAAAATCGTCGCCACCAGAGAGAACAAGCCCGTCGATACAGCTAAGGAAGCGCCGCATCTCTCTCTCGGCCCCAACCGGAGGAATCACCATAGGCACCCCGTGGGCCCTCTGAATGGCATCGGCATAGGACAACCGGACTTCAACCCGCGGTACTCCACCCGTATGCGTGAAGTAGCCGTTGATCCCTATCAGCGGGTGCTCGGTGCGCGGTCCAATTTCATTCATGCGCAGATTCTACCCGCACCGAACACACTGAACAAACAGCACGACGCCCCTTCACCAAACAGCGCAAAACAGGCTAAGTCTGGTAAGCCCCTTCACGAAGTGGAGCAACCATCGATCCGTCTAGAGCCTCCCCGAAGAATGCCACGACGACCGCACCTCCCCATACCGTAAATACCGACCGTATACATACCGTGCCGCACGTACATACCGTGCCGCACGTACATACCGTGCCGCGCACGTACATACCGTGCCGCGACGT
>CALBMX010000033.1 GCA_937896235.1 uncultured bacterium | reverse complement strand
CAGAAGCTGAACCGAGTCGAACTTGAAGGGGTGGGCTCCGGTTTGTCCAGTGAGACTCGGCCACTCGGCCCATCGATCGCATTTGTGAGGACGGGCCCTGCTTTTCGAGCTAGGGAGGAAGCGGCGTGCCATTTTCCATTTGGCGGGGTTGAAATCCCGTGGCGGAGAGACGGCGGGGTAGATCTTTCGCTGCCGCGCCTTGGTGGAGAAGCAACTCGGTGGCGATTGCGCCTGGGGTTTCGCGACAGAGGCGAGCTGGTCTCGAGGTCGGCAGGGATTTACCAAGAAAACCGAAAAATCGGCGGGGGGGGGGCGACTCGATCGAGGGAGAGGGGCCCGCGCGCGCCCTTCACCGGCTCAGGAAGCCCCCTAAGGCCGTTTTTGTCTCACGATTTTTGTGTAGGTACAAAAAAAGGGCCGATGATCTTGCGATCATCGGCCCGAGGGAGAGAGTCTCCGAAGTCTCAGGCTCGCAAAAGAGACTTCGAAGAGGAAGTTCCGAAGAACTTCCAGGTGGAGACCCGAAGGTCTCCGGCAAGAGACTGATCCCACTTCCCTTAGTGACCCACAAGGGGCTCGCAAAACCTTGAAGGTCAGGAAGTGAGGCTCTCACGTAAAGGGCTCGCAACCTTCACAAGCGTGATAATAGCTATCTTCCGCAGGTGGTGTAAGCACAATCTGCGATTTCCCCAAAGAAAACTGCACCTCTACATGAACACCCGCCCTAGGTGCCGCCAAGGACGTTTCTAGAGGAGATCCTCGTCATCTTCCCATCCCTTTAACTCGTCACCAGTGAAGTTTTCAGTGAGAAAGCTGAGGGCGCTCTCCACGGCGCTCTCAAAATCGACCTCGGATTGTGGGAGTAACCCCGTCATGTCCTCTAGCAGAGAGTCCGAAAGGGGCGTTTTGCTCTCGGTGGAGGCGCTCTCTAGCGAGTTCCATAAGTCGAGGAGGCTGTCGACCCACTCCATTCCAGTCTCCCCGCAGATCAGCTGTCCAAGGCCCAGGGCAACGTCTCCATGAAAGTTCTGGTTTGAGTTGGAAGTGGGGGAGTACGAAGAGGCGGCGCCGGCCTGCCTGCCCGAGGTGCCATGGAGGCTAGGGAAAGCTACTCGTTTGCCGGGTGGGATGTTGGCGTCGAGGACGCCGTCGAGAACAGCTTGGATCTGGGGGCCATTGGGAAGGGCGTCTAGGGGCCCGCGCGACAGGACTAGCATCCAATGTCCCTCGCGATTGTTCCTGCGCCACAGGCCCGCGGCGCTAGCCCAGCCCGTAGCCTGAATGCCCTGAAGCAGAACCGAGGCCCGCTCACGAGAAGACTTGGCTATCAGGAGCGCCTCGATAACGCGCTGGATGGCTAGAGGCACATGAGTACTGTTGGAGTGGGGATCCATGGGTCCTTCCACATCGACAGAATCCCCAAGAACCCCAAGCCAACCCGGCAATCTCTTCCCCAAAGTCCTTAAATCCCGAACATTTTTCCCACTCCCGACAAAGAAGCCAATCCCGAACTTGACTAGAGGAAGAGTCCTGCTAATCTCACTCGCCCAAAGTGGCGGTGTAGCTCAGCTGGTTAGAGCAGCGGAATCATAATCCGCGTGTCGGGGGTTCAAGTCCCTCCACCGCTACCACTTCTCTCCCTCGCAGGAGAGGCCCAAAACCCCGATTTGGGGCACAAGGGGAGGCTTTAGCCCACATCTCGCTTCTCGTTTGGCTCTTCGCCTTCTCGCACTCTGGGCCGTGACTTGGGCCAGCGCGATGTGACCGCTGTGAAGCACACGACGTCGGGGCTGCTGAAGCTGCTCTACCCGCACGAGGACTTCGACAAGGAGGCCGTGCGCGAATGCCTGGAGTACGCACTACAGGTGAGGCGGCGCGTCAAGGAGCAGCTCAAGCGCATCGGCGGCATGGAGTTCTTCGACGTGCACTTCAGCTACATCGACCTGGAGACCAGCGAAGAGAAGTTCATCATGGTCAAGGAGCAGGGTGGGGACACCTTGATCCCTGAAGGCCAGCTTAGCCCAGGCTCCTTGTTCACTGTCGCGGCCGGAAGCGCCGGGTTGCTCGGCCTCTATCGCCTTGAGACCCAGATGACGGCAGGCAACGGGAAAATCAAGCTGTCAGGGCTGGGCACGAACGCGGGAGCCAAAGAAGCCGTCAAGGTCGGCTTCGAGTACTTCCGAGCGAACGCCACCCAGATTCAAGCCTCGGCAAAACCCGGCAATCACGAGTTCCACCTGCACGTGGTCGAGTCCCACAACACGGGCCCATCCTCGATGATCACCCTGGCCAGCTACGTGGCCCTGTGCTCTGCTCTGCTAGGAAAGCCGATCGAGCCCCAGATGGTAGTGCTCGGCTCGATGAGCCTGGGGGGCAGCATCATCCCAGTGGAGAACCTAGCCGCCACGCTGCAGGTTGCAGCCGACGCAGGAGCAAAACGCATCCTGCTCCCCATGGCAAGCGTGGCCGACATCCCCACGATCCCAGGCGAGCTGTTCGCCAAGTTCCAAACCAGCTTCTACGCCGACCCCAAGGACGCCGTCTTCAAAGCGTTCGGTGTTCAATGATCGCGGCGGCAATCCCAGATTTCATTGGTTGGCAGCTAACGTGACAAGAGTCGACTGCGGCTCTGGGGATTGACCGAGTCTTGTACAGCATCCGCCCTAGTAGGGACACTCATGCTGTAAACATCCTCCTTGTTGACGCCGTAGAGTAGTTCAGACTCAAGCAAGAGCAGTCGGCCTGAAAAGCAAGAGGATGGAGTATTGAACCTGTGCGAAGGTCCCCGGGCGGGAATAATTGGAGAGTGCGATCGAAGATTTCCACTATCCGGCAGCGTGGTCACCTGATAACTCGTTCGCTCCGCATGAATCCCAAGCCATGAAAAGTGAACATCACCGGAAAAAACTGTGCCGCTTGGGCTCTCATGGTCGGTTGAGGGGCGTTCATCGAAGCGGCCGTTTGAAACGGTGGTCCGATCGACAACGAGGATATCCTCACCTCGCCCAGCAATGGCATAACTGCTTTCAACGCGGATGAGCTTGGATAGGTGCTTCAACTCGACCCAGTCCTTCATATCTCGGCTGAAGTAAAAGTGCAGAGATGTGGCATCCCTTGGATCTCCTTGATCCCGGCAAGAGAGAACAACGCCATCTGCAGTTTGAATAAGGCGGGGATCTATGCCTGGAGCAATCAGGTTTCCAAGGACTTGCTCCGTAGGAATGACTTGGCCTGGCTTTGCTTCTTGGCTTAGGGAGGCCAGTGGTGCGGATAGCCACACGTACGGAGTGTAGTCCGTGCCAGGACGAAACGCCGAAGTCCCCATGACGCTACCCACAAGTACCCTATTTGTGTCAATGCACTCAAGCCTAGCATCGTCGAGGTGCCCGACTTCGATGGAGGTGTTGGAGATAGTGTCGGCAGGTGGTAGAACTGTGACTCCCCATACTTGAAAATGACTCGCCTTGGACGGCTTGAGTACTTCGCCGTCCTTAGGCGTGGGGGGGGCAGGTGCTTCCCAGAGAATCAAGCGTGTCCGATGCTCCCTGTATTGCGAGAGCCCGAAAATACCCCCTGTCGCGGTTTGGAAAGCGGTCCCTGGGACCGAATGGTTATGCTCCAACTGGTACATGAGCCCCGCTCCAAGACTCTCGGAGAGGCTCCGTTCCTGGAGACTAAGTCGTGCCAATTTGCTGGATGTCAGATTCGGGCTAGCCCGTTCTGAGTCCCCGTGAGAAACAGAAACGACGTCTCCGTTCTCAAAGAACGCCAAGGGGGCGAAGGGGGGCGATGAAGGTCCTTCCTGGGCATGGATAGGGGCTGTACTGATAGCGTAAGCAATGCCGAGAATGGCAACGCAAGAAGCGCGCGAGACGCCGCCAGAGTGCCTTGACTTGAGCCCGCTGTCGCAGGATGTAGTGCTCTTGATGAACTTCATGTTAATAAGGTCCTTTTGGGTCGGTGAAGAAGTCAACATTCAGGACATTCGGATCGGTCTTGTGCACGTAGATTGATTTCCAAGCTCCAGCCGGAGTTTGGTACGCCCATTCATCCCCAACGCCATAGATTGCCATGTTTTGATAAGCCCTCTGGTCTGCCGCATCCAAAATGTCGAGAGCGAAAGTCCCGAGACCATAACTCGGGTCAAGCAACATCAATGTACCAGTGACAGGGTTCTTAAGGCCATTTATAATGTGTCGAACGAAGTATGGAGGTGGCTCTGTGCTGCCGGACCCCGGTACCCCCAGTGCATCCGCAAGATGGAAGTACGGGAGAGGGGCCGGTACGCCGGGATTCGCCAGTGCGTCGAAGATTAAGGGGAAAGCGCCATCTGGGAACGGAGCCGTATCATTAATCCATGTCGTTTCGGAAAAATTGTGGACGAGGATGTACTGCATTGAGAACGGAAGGACTGCTCCGCCTCCAAGTGGGAAAGTGGGAGATACTGTGAGTATCTCCTCCTCCGGCGGCTCCAATATCCATCGCTCTCCGGCATCGATGCCCTGCATTTGAATGCATGCAGCTAGCAGGTCTGTAAATGCATTACAGTTGCCCTCGTTGTTGTTTTCTCCGCGTAGCATCGCAGCTACAGAAACGCATGCACCCTGCAGCGTCCCTCCGTAGTAAGTCATGGAAGCGCCATCCGGATTATTGAACGCGTCCTTGGCTTTCCTTGAGAGAGGAGCACCGCCAACGGCTTGCTCGAATTGAGTCCATATAGACTCAATTACCATTAACTCCTTGTCCGCGTGAGTCAGGCCCCCTGCCGCCAGTTGAGTTTCAGAGACAGATCTCGAAGAGATATCATATACACTGTGCCAGCGTCCGCGAGAAGGCACGGATTCAAAACCAGCGCTGAGACCATCGGGAGTATCCAGCACCACATAAAGAGTGGACAAAGATTGGTTGATGTCTTCCCATTTTTGATCGTTGGAGTCGAACGATACGGCCCACTGTAGATCAAGATCGAACTTCCCAATGATGTCGGATTGAAGGTCGACGGTAGAAATGAACTCTTCGCCATCTTTTGTTCCAAGTCGCTCTGCAGCCGTGGGCGCAGGGTAGGGGGCAGGGGAATCTAAAAGGACTGCCTCCCATGCTTGCCGGTGGTCGGTCTTGTCTCCATTACTCAGAGCTTCATCTGCGCGAACGAGAACATAGGGGGGAGTGTAGCCACTCTTGAAAACACACGAGATCTTATCGAGTACGATTTTCTCGCCTTGCGTGTATGCAATGGGGAAATTGTCATCGGTCCCGACCCCCTGGGCATTCCCATCACCATCGTAGTCTTGCCAATGCGGCGATTCATATAGGAATTGCTTTCCGTCACTATAAATCGGGTGCGAAGCCCCTCCACCGGATGTCGTTGGTGAATCATCACCAAAACCGATCTTGTTCAAAAAAACATCGTGGATATAGAATCTAACTGTGTCGTCGTTCTCTTCATGCTTCGCCCCTGGTTGTTTATCATATGCCGTGAACTCGATGGTAACCCAGCCAGTCGAGGTTGCCCTAAAGATCGTACTTGAGTGCTGGATTACCTGCCCGGTCGCCCCCTCGAGGTCCTCAAATACACCATTGCCCGTGTCTCCGGGGAGATTGACCACAGCCCAATCAAATTCTAGGCGGTCCTCGATTGGAAGACTGGTTAGTGGCGCGCTTTGAAGGGGGAGCGCACAGTAATACTCCAGGCGGTCCTCATCCGAGGCTCGACCGCGAATGACTCTGCGAGACCCAATGGACATACCGCCGGTGGGTGAACCAATAATCTCGACAACTGGGGCCTGAAATGGAACATTCTTGCTGAGAGAGAGGGGCACTACTTGGCAAGCCCCACCTCCGCTACATGGCGGAGGCTGTGTACTTGGTGGCGAGTTCACAGCCATGAACTTAACAATGCGGGTATAGATGGGATCCGACTCTGGACCTCGGTGGATCGTCACCCGAAACGAAACAGTTCCAGGCATGTCAGCATGGCCGGTTGCATTGGCGATTTCGTAGTCCGTCCATTCGACTAGCACATCGTAGAATGTAGAGTCAGAATAATTAAGGAGCTGAGGCACAATCAGAACGTCAGTGGCCTCTGTGACCTCCGGCGTAAGGCCATTGTCTGACAAGAACGCGTCTACCGGCAAACCGCCTTGGGTGATTGTCCACTTTGCGCGAAATGTATTGGAATTCAGTACATTCGTTGGAACTGAAAAGCAAGATCCTCCACAAGTGTAATGGTAGGAATCCATGTCAGGGAAGAATACCCCCAAGGAAAGAGGGCCAGGCAGCAGCGCTGTTGTGCTGGCGTCATCCTGATAGGTCACCAGCTGCTTCTCGGCAATCGCGTGAATCTGGTTAGGAAAGGGGTTGTACGCGAAATGCGATACGGTGCCTGTGCATTGAGCGGATGCAGGCGCAGACCAGAGTAGAGCAAGAGTAGCGACCAAGGAAACGCCCAGCTTGAACACTGGGCGCACGATGTCAAGCGAGCGAGTTTTTGTCATGATGAGACCTCTAACACCTTTGCAGTCTCAGATGCAAGGAGAATCAAACGAATCGTGCTACGCGATCGCCACTGTCCGGTGTGCTAGGTGAACTAGGCATCTTTCCCGTTTAGGGTTGGGATCCCCGAGTTCCTTTCGGGGGGGGGGATGGACAAAGGCTAACCGAGCGGGGCGAGCCTCTCACGGAGTTGTTCGGGGAGGATGGAGAAAGCCCAGCGGCCTATTCGACGTGCCCACGAAGGCAGTAAGGAAAGGTGGTCCTTGACTGACAGGATGAACTCCCGGTCAAGCCTGGCCAATTCGTTTTGGTCAATGTCGGGCGCATGAATCTGAGAATCACTCTCTATGGGAGTCTTGTTCCATGCCTCGTGAATGGCGTTGCCGCAAAAAAGCCTAGTTCCAGCAACTAGCCTGTCGAAGTGAGCGCCAGGAATAGGGGCTTCAATCTGTAGTCTCGCCTTGTGCGCGTTGAGGTCCGACTGGACTTGACTGAGGTCAGTTGAAATCCGTTTTCTCTCACCTGCGGGGTCGGCCCCGTCACGCCTAAGCACTATGAATGGGAACTCCCGATACTCTGCGACGGATTTGAAAGCGGCAGCGAAGAGTTCTCTCTGTCGGTCTTGGGCCGCCCTTCTCCCCGTGAAGTATGTAACTGTGACCGAGACCGCTGCGGCAACTGCAGCCGCCACTAGCGTTGAGTCAAACAGGCTCGCATCCCCCGTGTCATGCAGCATCGTATTCCTCATCATCCTTGGGCGAATCGTGTTGGATCTCTGGACCAAGCCACTCGGCAGTCTCGCGCCACCACGCTTCTCTAAATAGGTGGGCCTCAATGAGGCCAAGCAGATCTAAGAGGCCGTCGCCATGTTCCCATCGCGCGCTACTATCGTCGTCGGAATACCAAATGCAAAGTCTGCCGTCCTCGTACCTATGCGGAGAATCCGTCGGGCCATCGACAGTGATAGTCGGTGATTTCGACCGCCCCGAAGGGAAGAGAATTTTGACCTTGCGCGTTTCATAAAAACGGACCGTGACTCTTGCGGTGTAGGTGCGCCCGACTCGCTTCTTGGTTTTCCCTCGCAGATTGGTGTAGGACCGCGTGCCTTTTTCAAATTCTAGGCGCTCTTGATCTCGCCCGTACCAAGGTCCCGCTTTGCGATGGGGCCGAGCCATGGAGCTATTGGCCACCAAAGGCACGAGTTGTCTTCAACGAGTGCCCCGTAGATAGTGCAAGGCCACCTACAGTCGCGGAGACACCCTCGTTCCCTTTTCGGAGTAGCGCTGCCCAGTCAGCCTTTGAGCCTGAGGGGGCATCGACGTAATCGCGAAAGACCTTCGCCATTGCCTCCTGAACATCGTTATCGCCTTCGTTCTCCTGGGCCGCCAAGGCACAGCGAAGGTTCGCTGCTGCAGCTTTTAGCCTTTTCACAGTGACTTTTCGCGTGACGAGCAGCTTGAGATTCGCCGATACTCCTGCGGGGTCCTTGGTGTTCCGTTTCCTCACTTCGGACTCCGCGTATGTGAAGAACTCAGTGAGGGCGTCCTCTAAGCTGAGTGACGAATCGTCGATGCTCTCCCATGCAAGGGCTTCGACGTTAAAAGACGTCAAGGCAGGTTCGCTCCACTGCTTGTTCAGAGCCTTGACGAGGCGAATAACTCGAGCTCGAAGGGCCCGCAGTGACTCTGTCCCTCCAATGAAGAGCTCGGTGTGTTTCTCGGGGTGAGACGCGTCCCATGACTTCGTCTCCAGGTTGGGAATCCAGAGTCCGCTCCCGTCCTTGCGGGTGAGAGTCACGATTATGTCAACGGTTGGATCTTGATCGTGCAGAGGACTACTGAAGCGAACTAGGAGACCTCGCTTGGAAGTTGTCACGACCGCGTCTGGGTACACCTTCCGGATTTTAGGGCTGACGAACTCCCGGATTTCTTCGACGATCTCATTTGGGCCTTCTTTCTCATCTCCTTCTGGGCCCAAGTCGGGGTATGTCCTCCTGTCGAGAACGATGCCGTCATCCGCATCGTTTACTGGATTGTTGACGGTTCCGTGAGCGACGCTTCCGGAGGAGTATTGGCGAAGGACTCCTGGAAATGCCGCAGCCTTCTTCGCAACAAGGTCTCTTCGTTTTCGCGCTTCCTTGAGCACCTTGTCGTTGGCCGCGATGTCTGATCGGACCTCATCTAGAATGTCGTTAACTTGTCCCATGTTTGCTCCCTCCGAGGATTGTATGTTGCCCACAGATTGCAAGTAGCGTGCGGCACGCGATGGCATCTCTGCCCCCAGAACTTGGGTTAGAGTGGGGCTCTAGCTGTCAGGCTGACAACGTTGGGCGGCAGACTGCCATATGGGGCAGGCCGTCTGCTCTTGCTCGGCTCTGCCTGTCAGGAACAGGACTCGTTTCAAAGTTGCAGGAGTGGGTGTTCCGGGACGGTTTCAGACGATGGACTTGTCTAAGGTTGTCCCCAAGAGGGAGAGGATTGCGCTCTTGATGGCCTTGGGCAGCAGAGGCCAAGCCTCCGCAATCCGCGCCAAGTCCTCCGCATGCTCGCCCTCCAATACCAAGCCAGGCACCAAGCCCGTACCCTAGCCTTCCCTAACTCCCTGCTCTAACCACGGTTTACGGCTCACGGCCAGCGGAATCACATCCGCGTGTCGGGGGTTCAGGTCCCTCCATCGCTACCACTTCTCTTCCTCGCAGGAGAGGTTCGCTTCCGCGCAAAGTGGTGGGGTTTCTTTGCTCCCATGGTCACTTGGGGTGTTTACGTCTTGGCTTTAGAGGCGTTCTTGCTCTTCTTGGCTAGATGGAGGCGGGCCTGGTTGCAGGCTGGTTTCTCTTGTCCTTTGGTCCTCTTGGGGGGCTCTGGACTCGCGGATTGCTCGGGGAACCTCCACTTCTTCGTGCTGCAAGGACCAACCTTATTTCCCCTTCTTTTTGGGGATGGAATGCAACGGCGCCCTTGCGATGAAGCTCATCGCAAGGGCGCCGTCATCGTCTGTGGCTCGGTCGCCTAGTGCACGGTCAAGAGCTCGCGGTACTTGGGCACGGGCCACAGGTCATCAGCGACTAGCATCTCTAGCTCGTCGACAACGGCTCGCAGCTCATCCATCGGGCCGATCAGGTTCGTGGCGGATTTGCGCGCGCGGGCGACAGCGTCGGCTTCTGTGGCCGGGTTGTCGAGGCGCTCTCGCAGCTTGTCGATACTCCCTTGGAGTGTCGAGATCAGGTTGGCAATCTTGGTGAGGTGATTCACCTGAACGTCCAAGTTCAAACTCTGAGAGGCTTTGCGGGCCGCGTTGAGAGAGTCGGCTGTCTTATGCTGGGCGCGCAGCGCGGCGGGCAAGAATAGGGTCGCGGCCATATCGACAGCGACACGCGCCTCGACACGCAGCTTCTCCTGATACGCCCCTGCGACAATCTCCGTGCGGGAGAGCCACTCGCGCTCGGAGAGCACCTTGTACTTTGAGAACAGCGCAATGTTTTTCGGCGCGTTCAGCTGCTCCAATGCGGCTGGTGTGTCCTTCAAGTTCAAGAGCCCGCGGCGCCCCGCCTCTTCAGCCCAAGCGTCGGTATAGTTGTCGCCCGGGAAGAGGATGCGCTGGTGCTCGGTTAGCGTCTCGCGAAGGATCTCCTGGATTGCTGCGTTGGAGCGCTTCTCTTCGCCAAGGGCCTCGATCTTTTCGGCGAGATCCTCAAGGGATTCGGCGAGGATCGTGTTGAGCACGTAGTTCGGGTAGGCGAGCGACTGGCTAGAGCCAGGCGCGCGGAACTCGAACTTGTTGCCGGTGAAAGCAAAGGGAGAGGTGCGGTTGCGGTCCGTTGTGTCGCGCGGAAAGTTCGGGAGTGAGTTGACACCTAGGTGCAACTTCTCGCCTTCGAATCCATGGTGACTTTCCCCGGCGATAATCGTATCGATCACACCCTGCAAATCCGATCCCATGAAGATCGAAATGATCGCGGGGGGGGCTTCGTTCGCACCAAGACGGTGGTCGTTTCCCGCCGAGGCGACAGTGAGGCGCAGCAGGTCCTGGTGCCGGTCCACCGCTGCAATCAGCGAGGTCAGGAAGACCATGAAGCGCAAGTTCTCGTGGGGGTTCTTACCCGGGTCGAGAAGGTTCTGGCCGAGATCCGTCGCGACCGAATAGTTGTTGTGCTTGCCACTACCGTTAAGGCAGCGGTAGGGCTTCTCGTGGAGTAGGCACTTGAGGCCGTGCACACTAGCGACCTCGTGCAGAAGGTCCATCATCAGCATGTTGTGGTCGCAGGCGACCGTCACGCTCTCAAAAATGGGAGCCATCTCGTACTGGGCCGGCGCGACTTCGTTATGGCGAGTCTTGATCGGGATGCCCAGCTGCCAAAGTCGGCGCTCGAGATCCTGCATAAATGCCATCACGCGGCCGGGAGTCGTCGCGAAGTAGTGGTCGTCTTGTTCCTGTCCCTTCGGGGGCGACGCACCAAAGAGAGTGCGGCCAGTGGCCATCAGGTCGGGCCGCAAGTAGAACAGCTCGCGGTCCATCAGGAAGAACTCCTGCTCGGCACCTACGTTCGTGAAGACGCGGTTCACAAGTGGTTCCGTCGGTTCGTGAAGCAAGCTCAGCACGCGCCGGGCCTGCACGTCAAGGGCGGCGTTGGAGCGCAAGAGCGGCGTCTTTGTGTCCAAGGCGTCGCCAGTCCACGAGCAGAAGGCCGTCGGAATGGTGAGCGTGACACCGTTCGGAGAGTGGCGCAGGAAGGCGGGCGAGAGCGGGTCCCAAGCCGTGTAGCCACGGGCCTCGAAGGTGGCGCGGATGCCGCCGGAGGGTAGGCTCGAGGCGTCGGACTCGCCACGGGTGAGCTCGTTTCCGGAGAACTCGAGGATGGCCGTTCCGGCGCCTGTGGGCGTGATGAACGAGTCTTGCTTCTCAGCGGTCGAGCCCGTCATGGGCTGGAACCAGTGGCTGTAGTGGGTCGCCCCGTGGGATACGGCCCAATCCTTCATCGCATTGGCGACGGCGTCGGCAATCGACGGGTCAAGCGCCTCACCCAAGTTGACCGTGCGGCGCAACTTCTTGTAGGCGTCGCGGGGGAGATGCTTGCGCTGGGCGGCATCGTTGAAGACGTAGGCACCGTAGGTCTCGGTGATCGACTCTTCCGGAAGTTGAAGGCGCGCTCCTGAGCTAGATTTGGCAGCTAGAGAGCGAACGGCGGCCTGACGAGGGGTCAGCGTCATGGCAAGTTTTGGGATTAGGGGGGGAAGATCCTGTGTGGTGGGCAGGGCTCTGACAACCTAGAAGCACCTGCATTCGGGGCCTCCTATCGAATTATGGAGGCCACCTTTCACCGGGTATGCGAAAAGTCTACCGTTCCGTCTTCCCCGAGAAAAGGTGCGAAGGGGAACATCGCACGAGAAGGCGAAGCCCGTTAGAGTTTGGAGAGAGAAACCCCCCATATCTGCCATGATCAAAATACTTGCCTTGGCCTTAGTGCCCCTCTTCGCCCCTGCCCCAGCTCCTGTCACCCAGGATCCTGCACCCGATATCAATGCGGTTAATGCCGCCATCGACAAAGGTGTGGAGTTCTTGGTCAGCATGCAAGAGCCCGACGGCTCGTTCGGCTCAAGCCGGGCCTATTTCCCGGGGGACACCACGGCTGGAGAGACGGCTCTCGTCCTTGCCGCACTCCTGCACTCTGGCTTGAAGTGGGAGCACCAGGCCATCCAACGCGGGGTCGCATTTGTTCGGCAGACACAACCGCGCAAAAACTATGGCGCGACCACCCGACTGCTGATGGAGGAGATCCTTCTGTCCCATCAAGATCGCGACTCGATCGAGCAGGCCACCAAGTTTCTGATCGATGGCGCGGGGTCCGGCTACTGGGACTATCCCGGAGACAACCCCGACCTCTCCATCACCCAGTACGCCATCCTTGGCCTTTGGTTGGCCCGCCAAGGGGGAGTGGCCGTCCCGGATAAGATTTTTGAGAAGTGCATGAAGACTGTCATTAACAACCAACTGGCAAACGGGGGGTGGTCGTACTTTGACGCACCCGCTGCCGCGACGGCGGGGCAGATCGACACCACACATCGATTCGCAACGGCCTCGATGACGACGGCGGGAATGGCGACCGTGCTGTTTTGTTACGACGTCCTGTCGGAGAAAAAGTCCAATGCCAAGAAGTACCAAGAGGACATCGAGGAGTGCATGGAGAGGGCCTATACCTGGCTAGATTCCAACATGAGCTACTCCCACAACGTGAGCCTTGAGAGTGGTTCGCCCGCACCAACGGGGTGGTTCTATTACTTCCTCTACAACGTTGAGCGGCTTGCGACGGTCAACGGCCGGGAGATTATTGGCGGACATCACTGGTACAACGCGGGCGCAACGGAGCTTCTCAAATCCCAGCTGCCCAGTGGTGCTTGGGGCGAGTCCGCAAACTCTTCAACCGACGACACCGCGTTCGCACTTTTGTTCCTGGCGAAGGCGACCCTGAACACGCGAACAGGCGAGGGCGTGAAGCGCAAAGGCAAGTTTCTATTTTCCCCAGAGAGTGACGATCTTGCGGTTGATCTGCGAATTGCGCCAGGCCCGGGTTGTTACGCATTCATTGCGCAGTTCGGTAAGAACGCCCGCGAAAAGTACGGGACGAACGGCCAGTTCGGCTTGCATGTAGAGACAGTGAAGTACTTTGTGGACGGCATGATTTTTAAGGAGATTGCCGCAGACGTCACCCAAAACTCAGGCAGTGAGCGCTTCAAGATTGAGCTCGAACTAGAGCCAGGACTACATACCGTCGCAGTCGAGTTGACCATCGCGCCGGCGCCTGAAAAGAAGGGTGGGGAGGTCTCTCAAGAGCGGATCAAGATCAACAGCCAGGGCTTCGAACTGAAAGTGGACTGGTCCATGACCGAGAAGCAGGCATTGGCGATGAGCGAGGCCGGTAGGAATCTCGCCCTAAGCAACCCGCCGGAGGTTGAGGTCTCCAGTGAGCGTCCCTTTAACAACCCCAATCTCGCCAAGGATGGCGTCTCTCTCTTCATTGGCGATCGGGCTGTAGACGGCTCGATGGCTTATGGTTGGGTCGGGGGGGAGAGCGACCCCACGCCGTGGATCCGAATGACGTGGGGCAAGGGGGTCAAGGTGGATACGGTGATCCTAACTCCTGCGCGTTTCTTTCCCGAGCGATCCCCTCTGCGAACCGGCTTTGGGGAGCTCTCCGCTCCCCGGAAAGTCGTGCTGAAGATCAACGGTAAGGAGTCCGAGCACGAGCTTGAGCTAGGCCCACGCCAGCGCATCGCTCTGCCCAAAATGACGACGATCAAGACGCTAGAGATTCGGATCCTCGAGACGTTCCCCAGCAATGGATCATTCCTGGGGACCGGATTCGCGGAGGTCGAGCTACTCGGCAAGGCGCCCAAGGGAAAGAAGTAGTCACTGGGCTACCCGGCGAAGAGCCAATCTCGCCAACGCGACCCTTGGGGGACCACATGTCCAGTACTGGCGGTCCCCCAAGCTCGGTCGCGAGCTTCCAAATCGGAGACGACGTCTTGGGGCCCGCGAGACCGAGGCTGAGGTCTGCGGTGAGCGGACAGCAAAGTCCACTTGACGGGCCGGAGGGGGAGAGCGCCTAGGACTGGAGTTGGATCCAGTCGCAGACGATGCGGGCCATTTCGTCTGCCGTTGTGCTAAAGATGTGGTCCGCCTCAGGAATAGCCTCGAAAGCTGAGTTTGGAGCTTGTTGGGCGATCTCCTTGGATTCTTGGATGGGGACGACGGTGTCGGCCGTCCCATGAACAAGCAGCCAAGGGACTTGGATCTCGCGGCCGAGGGAGAGGACCGAGCCGACTGTCTCCATGTCGTCGAGAAAGGCCTGGCTCAAGGGGCACAGGGGAAGGTCCCACATGAAGCTCGCACCCGCGTGTTGCGCTCCGAATTTGCGCTGCGCGAACTCGGCTGTGTGCACCATTCCGGCAAGCGAAATCAAGCCGGCGAGGCGCTTGTCACGAGCAGCAAGCAGCACGCCGACGGCGGCCCCCATGCTGTGACCTGCGAAGAGGATCCGGCCCTTGTGCTGCCGGTTTTGAGCGCAAACGAAGTCGAGCACGGCCTCGGCATCCCGCGTCTCTTTGGTCGGACAGCTCGCCTCGAACGCACCCTCGGACTGTCCATTGCCGGCAAAAGAGAAGCGCAGCGAGGAGACTCCGCTGCGAGCCAATGTCTCACTTAGGGTTATCGCCCATTCGCGATCCTTGTTCGCCGTGACGCCATGTCCAATCAGGACAAGCGCGTCGGAGTCCCCCTCGCAACCGTGAAATCGGAAGTCGAGGAGCTCGCCCTCGCCGTTGCGAAGCTCTCCTTCGATTTGCCACTTGGTCATGCTGAGCCCTCGCCTAAAATGTAATGACCGAGCGGATGCCGTCTTGCTTATGCATGAGATCGAAGCCGCGATTGACCTCGTCTAGCGTCAGGTAGTGGGAGACAAAACCGTCGAGCTCAAGCTCTCCGCGCATGTACATGTCGACAAGTAGGGGGACCTGCGTGCGACCTTTGGCGCCACCGAAGCTGCCGCCCAAAACGGTGCGACCCGTGATGAGAAAACGCGGGATGATTTCGAGCTTCTCGCCGCGCCCCGCAACACCGAGGATCGTGCACTTACCCCAGCCAAGACGCGCCGCTTCGACGGCTTGGCCCATGACATCGACGCGGCCCGTCGCTTCGAAGGTGTAGTCCGCGCCCAGCCCGGCCGTGGCCTCTATGACCTCGGCGGCGCCATTGGAACCGCCCGCAAACACCTCCGTGGCGCCAAACTGAAGCGCGAGCTCGCGGCGCTTCGCCGACGGATCGACGACGATAATGCGCTCCGCGCCTTTCATCTTCGCCCCGACAACAGCGCCAAGGCCAACCATTCCCGCACCGAAAACGGCGACGGTGGAGCCCCTCTCGACATCAGCTTTCCACAGTGCGGCGGCGATGCCCGTGGTCGCACCACAGGCGAGCAGACAGATCTTGTCCATCGGAGCCTCCCTGTCGACCTTCGCCAAGGCGATCTCGGGCATTACGGTGTACTCCGCAAAGGTGCTGGTTCCCATGAAGTGCCGCAGCTCCTTTCCGTTTTTGGAGAGACGCGCCGTGCCGTCGGGAAGATATCCGCGGCCTTGTTGCTCCCGAATCGCCGTACAGATATTGGTCTTGCCACTCTTGCAGTTGACGCACTGGCCGCACTCCGGGCTAAAAAGTGTGACGACGTGATCTCCGACGGCGAGGCTGGTGACGCCCTCTCCAATCTCAGCGACCACGCCAGCCCCTTCGTGGCCGAGCACACAGTCACAGTACCCGGACGGGTCTGCGCCACTCGCGGTGTACAAGTCGGTATGGCAGACACCGCATGCCTCGATTTTGACAAGAACTTCACCTGACTTCGGACCTGCTAGATCCACTTCTTGAACGACCAGTGGTTTTCCAAATTGCTCAAGAACTGCGGCGCGAATTTTCATGGTGGATACTGCTGCGGAGGAGGGGCGTTGGGCGAAGCGGGTCGAGAAGCATACTGGGAGGGCGGCCCGATTCCTCGACCTAGTTGTCTTGGTTTTGCCAGCTGTGACGGCTTTAGGAATAAGGACCCCCGTAGGTCTTAAATACCAGAGCGTCCGATGTCCGGAGGGTCGTGGCGAGGCCACCATTTGCGTGTGGTGTGATTTCTTCCGTAGACGGGAGGGTAGGCGAGCCTGAGGTCCGTACAATCGTTGACGTGCAAGGAGGTACTCTCCTCACTTGCGAACTTGCCCTGACAGTTTCCCAACTTCTTCAGATGACTGAATCCACAAACAAAGACCTACTCGCCTTCTCCAATTGTTTTCCGGGTTCAGAGAAGACCTGGCGCGAGATCGAGCACGACGGTTTCACCTTGCGTATCCCAGGTCGCCGCATCCATTTGTCGGGCGATGCCGGGCACCTCGATTTGGATGAGACTGCAGGTCCCGAGGACCTAGATGTTCATCAGGGCATCACAAAGATCCGCACCGCTTGGGTCGAGGCGCGCAAAGACTCAGCGAACCAATCGCAGATGCACTTTGCTCGCAAGGGGATCGTGACTCCGGAGATGGCTTTTGTCGCCGAGCGTGAGGGTTTCAGCAAAGAGTTCGTCCGGAATGAGATTGCTATTGGGCGCGCCATCATCCCCTCGAACATCCGTCACCTAGAGCTTGAGCCGATGATCATCGGTCGCGCCTTCCGCGTGAAGGTGAACTCGAATATTGGCAACTCGGCGGTGACCTCTACCATTGAAGAAGAGGTCAACAAGCTCAAGTGGTCAACACGTTGGGGCGCGGACACCGTGATGGACCTATCGACGGGTTCGGACATCCACGAGACGCGTGGCCGCATCTTGCGCAACTCGCCTGTTCCAATCGGAACCGTGCCGATGTACCAAGCGCTAGAGAAGGTCAATGGGATCCCCGAGAATCTGACCCTCGAGATTTTCCTGGAGACCCTGATCGAACAGGCTGAGCAAGGTGTGGACTACTTCACGATCCACGCAGGCGTCCGTTTGGCCTATGTTCCGCTAACTGCAGAGCGCATTACGGGAATCGTATCGCGCGGTGGTTCGATCATGGCGAAGTGGTGTTTGGTGCACCACAAAGAGAGCTTCTTGTATACCGGCTTCGACAAGATCTGCGAGATCATGAAGAGGTACGACATCTCGTTTTCACTTGGGGATGGCTTGCGTCCAGGCTGTCTCGCGGACGCGAATGACGCCGCGCAATTTGCCGAGCTCGAGACGCTTGGCGAGCTGACGAAGGTCGCCTGGGAGCACGACATCCAGGTGATGATCGAGGGCCCCGGACACGTGCCTCTGAACAAGATTCAAGAGAACATGGACAAGGAGCTAGAGATCTGCCACGAGGCTCCGTTCTACACATTGGGGCCACTTGTCACGGATGTAGCTCCCGGTTACGACCACATCACTTCAGCGATTGGCGCCGCAAACATCGGCTTCATGGGCACGGCGATGCTTTGCTACGTGACACCCAAAGAGCACCTCGGATTGCCGAACCGCGACGACGTCAAGGTCGGCGTTGTGACCTACCGCATCGCCGCCCACGCGGCGGACGTGGCGAAGGGACATCCCGGCGCGCGCGAGTGGGATGATGCGATGAGTCGCGCTCGCTTTGAGTTCCGCTGGGAGGACCAGTTCAACCTCTCGTTGGACCCTGTAACCGCCCGCTCCTACCACGACGAAACCCTTCCGGCACCCGCCGCAAAAACGGCTCACTTCTGCTCGATGTGCGGACCGAACTTCTGCTCGATGAAGATCACAGAAGAGCTACGCGCGTGGGCGAAGGAGCAGAACATGAGCGTCGAGGATGCCGCCTCCCAGGGAATGAAGGAAAAGAGTGCTGAGTTCATCGAGAAGGGCAAGGAGCTCTATCAACCGGATGAACCCGCAATGAGCTCAAAGGAGAGTTAGACTCTTCCCGATGAGTCGCCCTAGCTGCACAGCCGCCTTCTTGTGCCTCGCCACTGCACTCCTAACCGGATGTGGTGATCCGGGGCCGGAGGTCGCGGTTATTTTTGATGGAGAGGTAGCTACGGCTGCCGACGAGCAAGGGCCTGTCAGTGTGATCCTGGTCTCCTTAGATACGCTTCGGGCAGATCGTCTTGGATGCTACGGCTACGACCGTGGGACGAGTCCGTTCCTGGATAAGATCGCGGCAGAGGGTGCGCGGTTTACGAGTGCGTCCTCGCCCTCATCCAAGACGGCCACGTCCCACATGTCGATGCTGTCTGGGTTCCATCCGACGGTTCATGGGGTGCGCAACTGCTACACAGCGGACGCACTTGGAGCGAATCCCGAGATGCCGATGCTCGCCGAGTACTTTGATGCTGTCGCCTACAAAACGGCGGCCTTCACTGGGGGTGGGATGATGACCCACGAGCTCGGCTTTGATCGCGGATTTTCCGTGTATGACGATGCCGGGGGTGGTGCCGATCGGGTCTTTCCGAAAGCCGCCAGTTGGCTGAGGGAATACGCTGCGGTCGAGAGCGAGAAAGACGATCCGACGCCGTTCTTCTTATTTGTGCACACCTACGAAATACACGATCCGTACACGCCGCCGATGGCTTTCCAGGAGCGCTTCGCCTCGGGATATAAAGGTACCATCAACTCCGAGCGTGTCGATTTACCAGAGGACGCGGCGGAAGCTTGGAAGACGGACCCCGAGTTCTATCAGGGCGTTCAAGATCAGTTTTGGGGCGGCTTTCAGGGCTATCTTCAGGAGGATGTCGCCCAGATGAGCAACTTGTACGATGCGGGGATTGCGTACACGGACAGCTTGCTCGAAGAGCTATGGAAGACGGTGGAAGAGCTCGGGCTGGACGGTGAGGTCTTGCTTGTCATCACCTCGGATCACGGCGAGGAATTTGGCGAGCATAATGGGATGAGCCACCAGACGGTTTTCGAAGAGATCCTCCATGTGCCTTTGATCGTTCGCTGGCCCGGCAAGGTCGCTCCCGGTTTGGTGTTGGACAATCCCGTACAGGGGATTGATCTCTCCCCTTCGCTTGTAGAGCTTGCGGGTATCCCTTCTCTCACAGAGGCGCAAGGCTTCTCCTGGGCGGAGTCTCTCGGTGGCGAAACGGTCGAGTGGAATACCGTCTGGTCCGAGCTCGGCACACCCAACAACGAGCTGGCGAGTTTGAAGTGGGGGCGCTATAAGTTGATTGGCAACAGGCAGAAACAAGACGCTGGCCTGTACGACCTTCGCGTGGATCCCGACGAGAAGTTCAACTCGATTCAGAATTTTGAGGAGCTTGGCGTGCACCTCTCGAAATTGATGTTTGCCCAAGAGGCTTCCAACCTAGAGCTGGCGAAAAAGTACCCGCCAGTTCCGGCTCCACTTGGTGCGGCAGCTAAGGGTGCAATGGATGCGCTTGGGTATACCGATGGCGCGGTTCGCGACGTCAAGAAGCCGGAACTCAAGGACTAGGCGAGCTGCTTGGGACTCGAAGGCGTGAAAAGTCCCTCGTAATCGTCCCCTTCCAAAACCGCTCGATCTACCGAATGCAGCCCTTTGGAGGCACTTGCGGCCGCTAGGCGACCCGCTTCGAAACTTGCGGTCATGCCATGGCCACCCAAACCCGCGCACCAGTGGAGACCCACTACTTTGGGGTCGGGACCTAAGGCGAAGTGATGGTCTTCGGTAAACGTACGCCAACCGGACCACCAGGAGACGACTTCTGCATCGGCAAGCTCCGGGGCGAAAAGCTCAGCAGCTCTTGCCACGTCCTCCAGGACCGCCTCGTCTCTTGGGCAAACACCTTGGGGGAAGTTCGAGCTGGGTTCGAGCAGGGTCTCATCACATGCGCAAAGCAATACGCCTCCGCTCTCTGGGCGCATGTAGAAGGTGCGCCCTTTGGCCGCCTCGCCATGGTTCCAAACGATAGGTGTCTGGGGGTTGACCACCGATTTTCCGCGTGTGACGCAAAGGTGCCGGCGCCTCGGGAAAAACTTTAGTGGCGAGCCAGCCTGGGCAGCAAGCTTGCCCGCCCAAGCTCCCGCAGCCAAGAGTACGCGGTCGCAGTGGATGAGCTCGCCGCTGACCAAGCGGACCCCCGTAACACGCGGAGCGCTTGCCGTTTGATCTAGGAGAAGCTCTTGTACGGGGCAACTTGTTCGCAGCTCGGCTCCGGCCAACCGGGCGCCCTTGGCAAAACTATCCAGCAGCAGGGCGATGTCGATCTGACCTTCGCCTGGAAAATGCAACCCCATGGCCTGCCCGTTGTCGGGGTGACGGTAGGGGGGGACAAGACGCGCGATCTCAGCGCCATCGATCGGATGACCTGCGCACTCGGGATAGGGGGCTGGGCCTGCGGCCTGCTGCCAAGACAACAGGTCTGCTGCCAGTGTGGAGTCGGCGGTCAAGACCAGGCCAATGGGGTCGACGAGTGGCAACTCGCAGAATCCCTCGGGCGGCCGGTGCAGAGATTGGGCCGCCTTCCTGGTTAGCCGCGTGACCAGGGGGGAGTTCGTGAGCGTGCGGAGGATGGCCGCATTCTGGCCGCTGGAGTGAACTCCGAATTGAGGCTCCGCCTCAAGTAAAAGTACTCGCGCACCCGCTCGGGAGAGATGCCAGGCGGAGCTAAGTCCGGCAGCGCCTCCGCCGAGTATCAGTACGTCAGGTTTCACGGAATCGAGGTCGCTAGCGGGGGTTTAGGGGCGCTTTAGGGTTGAGTACCCGCTCCGTCCAAGCCTCGATTTTGTCCCGCAAAATCGGCAAGGTGACGGGGCCATCCTCTAAAACAACAGCGTGAAATGCGCGCAGGTCAAAGGCGGCTCCCTGGGCGGCTTTGGCCTCGGCCCGAAGAGCTAGGATCTCGAGCTGTCCGACCTTATAACCCAAGGCTTGGCCGGGCCACGAGATGTAGCGATCGATCTCATTTTCAATGTTGTGGCGATCGGCCAGCGTGTTCTCTTCAAGGAATCGAATCGCCCGATCACGGCTCCACCCCATCGCGTGGATGCCGGTATCGACAACCAAACGTGAGGAGCGCCACGCATCAAAACTGAACATGCCAAGGCGGTCCACCGGCGTGGAGTAGAGGCCCATTTCGTCGGCAAGCGTCTCGGTGTAGAGGCCCCAGCCCTCGACATAGGCGCCGATGCCCCCGTGGCTTCGAACCAACGGCAACCCTTCGAGTTCACCGGCTAACGCGATCTGAAGATGGTGGCCGGGGACCGCCTCGTGAAAGGCGAGCACTTCGGCTTCCCAGCGCGGCTTAGTGGTCGGGTCAAAGGTGTTGACGTAGTAGCGACCGGGCCGCGAGCCATCCGGCGTCGGTCCGCGATAGTACGCCATGGATGTGAAGGCCTCTTCATGGGACGGCACGCGAACGACCTCTACTTTGGTCGAGGGGAGTCGCGAGAAGGCAGTCGGTAGGGCGGCCTCCATTCGGCGAACGGCGTCGCGCGCGACGGTTTCGATTTCGTCTCGACTTGAGTAGTGCAGTGCAGGGTCGGCGGCCATGTGTGCGCGAAGGGCGCGCATGTCCGTCGTACCAAACAGGTCGCGACCGAGAGCGACCAGCTCGGCGCGCAGTCTGCTCGTCTCACTCAAGCCCAACTCGTGGAGCTCTTCGGCGGTTGAGGAGAGTGTGGTGAAGCTCTCGATACGCTGCTGGTAGGCTTGCTTCCCGTCGGGTGTGTACAGGATTCCAGGCCGTCCATCGGGGCGGCAGCGCGGGAGGATCTCGGTACGTAACGTCCGCTCATATTCTCGAAACGCCGGATAGACCTCGTTGTCGAGGATCTGCCAGACATCTGCGACAAAGCGACCGCGCACAGCCGGCGTCAACATGTCATGGTCACTGGGCATAAGAACGGGCGCTCCCTTTGCCAGGCGCAGGCCGTCCTGCAGGTGCAGGTTCACACGCCGCAGGTCTTCGGCGCGAAGGGCGTCTCCCAAGTGTTCGGCGGCGAAGGAAGCGAGATTATCGCCTCCTTTGAGGTCTGCCCACGTGCCTCCGGCAGACGCCGGCTCCATCAACGGAGATAGGTGGGTGGGGGTGTGGAGCAAGTTGTCGAGCTGCGCAAGGACCTTCTCAATCGCGGTCGCGCTACTGATCTTTCCCTCGTCCATAGCGCTTCGCAAGTTGCGGCTCGCTTGGCGGATGAATGGACCCATGCGGCGCCAACGCTGCAGGAGCATCGCGCGCTCTTTGGGGGTGCCCACGGGTTGCTCAGAGGCGAGCGTGAGGAATGAGACCTGGGGGCCACTCCGAGCGCTCACGTTCCAAGCACCCATATCCATTTCTTCGGTGGCGATCGAGTCGCGCAAGCTGCGCTGCAGAAGCGCGAGCGTCAGGGCGTCCTGCTCATTCAGGTTCTTCTCGTTGATTCCCGCGATGCGCCCAAGAAATCCGCTGCGTGCCTTGTTGCGAGAGATCCCACCTATCTCTCGGTTGTCAGGAAGGTCGCCATGGAAGCGGGGATCTCCCAGGTAGGTGGCCCAGGTTGGTGAGGTGCGCATGCGGAAATCCCAAACGTCCCGTGCGATGGAGGCCAGCGCGCGGTTCTCGATACTTCCCGCACTCTCGGGCCAGACATCATTTGACGCCGGTAGGAACTCGGTCACAGCGTCGGGTAGGACCAGCTCCCCTTCGGAATTCTGGCATCCAAACCCGGCCCAACTGGTGGCCAACACGAGCAGTAGAGTGGTCTTCGTTACATTCCTTGGCTTCATGCCCAAGATGATATCGCCGCGGTGGTCATTTTGCGCCCCGAGCACAAAAAGACGTTGCATCGTTTCCGGGTAGGCCTTGGCTCCATCCGACCTTGGAGATTGGGCGCGCTGATTCCACTCGGAAACCGGGCAAGAATTCGCGCTACTTCCGCAGGTCGAGGACGGAACTTAGGGCGCTGATGACTAGGGAGTGCGTCAGTATTCCTGAATGGACGGCTGAGGGGACCTCTAAGATGGGGATTGTCGTGACGTGGATGTCTTCGCCTAGGTCTAGATCGAGCGCGTGGGTTAGCTTGCAGTTTTCGGCGAGCCAGTGATGGCAGAGATTGTTTTGGAAGGCGGGGTTGGGCTCGACGCTCCCGAGGTAAGCCCAAGAATCACTGGTGTGGCCGGTCTCCTCCCGGAGCTCGCGCAGGGCTGCCTGCTGGTGCAGTTCACCACGATCGACAACTCCGCCAGGAATCTCGGTGGTCACGCAGCTGCGGCCAAACCGAAATTGGCGGACTACGATCAGGCCGCAGGACTCCGGTTCGGCGATGTGCCCGGTGACAGCGACGATATTGCACCACTCCGGCATCTCAAGAACCGTCCGCGGCCAGACGCGGCCCGTTCGAGGGTGCCGCATGTGGTCCGTGCGGTGACGAGCGATGAACATGTTTTCGCCTCGCTCCTGTTTTACGAGCTCCCAGGAGCGGATCTCGTCAAGCGGGAAAGGAGCGGGGGTTTCTTCGGCGGTCATGGCGGTCAGTGGGAGGGAGCTGGGGTGTGCGAAGGGGAGGGCTGCAGAATAGCTTGTTCTCAAGCGCGAAAGATAGGGTACGGGGAGCTAGAATCTCCGCTGTGGAGATCTGGAATGAGTTTCGTTGACCAAAAAAGGATACGAGCGCTGCGGCGAAGGTCGGGCGCTGTGTTTGGCTGTTTGCTAGTGGCGTTAATTCTTGCGGTCGCACTCGGAGTCACTGGGGAGAGCCGTCCTTCGTCTAATGAGACCGCAAACCTCGCCCAGGTGACTCCGCCCGTGGCTGTGGAGCCCGTCGTGGAGCCCGTAAAGCCAAGTCCAGATCTCGTCTTGCGTGTGATTGACGCGGCCGGTGAGTCCGTCCTTGGCAAGGACGTCCAGCTCAAGGTGGACTTCGGTTTCGGAGCGGAGCTTCTTGGCGCGCCCGTCCGGACGGACGCCGAAGGGCTCGCTCGTTTTGTTCGGTACCGTGAGCTACTTGAGAAATACGGCACGGGCTCCGCGCTATTAGAAGTTGGATTCTCCGGCCTCGCCGCACCTCCCGTGTCTCTTCGATTTGCGCTAAATCGCGTCCCAGAGCGTGTCTTGATCTTGGTCTTTCCCGACAGCACGGGGCTGCCCGCGTCCGATGCTGCTCCGGCGGAAACGCTGCAAGAAACGGATCTGACATCCCTGTTCGCCGCGGAACCGGATTCACTCGACTCCAGGGCCCCCGACGTGGCAGCAGAGGGGCAAGCTGGACCTACTGAGCTAGAGCCGTCAACCGCTGTACTCGAAGTGGATTCGAAGCCCCTGGAAGCACAGCCCCTCGGCCCCAAAACCCTTTCCCTTGCAAGTCTCGTCGGGCGGATCCTTGTCGATGAAGAAGTCCCTTTGGACATCTTGCGCGTCGAGCTAGACGAGGTCGTTCCCACGGGGCGCCGTAGGGGCCGCATTCACCCCGCTCAGGTACTTGATGCGGACGGCCATTTTCGATTTGAAGCCGTCTCCCCGGGTCTAAGCGCCCTACGGGTCTCCCTCTGGGGAATGGCCGGAACTTTGGCCTGGGTCGATGAAATCGAACTCGAAGTGGGGGAGCAGCGCCTCGATTTTGCGAGCTGCCAGGTTGATCTTAGAGGACGACTCTTCTCCGCTGAGGTCGAGGTCCTCGACGAGTTTGGTTTGCGGATTGAACCCGCTGTCGTGATGCCTTTTGACCTTAGAGCGTCAGGTTATGGGGCGGCAGCTCCATGGATGGCGGACCATGGAGCGCCACGGGTGCAAACCGAGGGGTCGACCGCCCGTGTTTGGATGGACGGGAAGGGTCTTGACCTCGTTGTTTTGGCCCCTGATTGCGAGCCGCAACAAATTCATTTGGACCCCGATGCCGAGGACTTCGGCCAGGTCCACCGAGTCGCCATTGCCAAGCGCTCCGTGGGTGAGTTGGAGCTGCGCTTCTTGGATCGCGAGCTCCTCGAAGGCCTACCGCCTGGGTATCAATTACGGGCCGAGTTGCGACGACCTGACGGACTCCGCTACCCGTGGGACAGCACTCGCAATCGTGGGGAATTCGACTCCCATGGAAAGCTTCGACTCGAGCCGGCCGACTGTGGGACGTTCGCGATCTACTTAAGTCTTGTCTCGCCGGATGGTGAAGTGCGTGAGCTTGCGCGACAGCCCGACCGGGTCGAGGTGAGTCCTCGACCGCAAACTGTTGACGGGGTCGCAGCGTCCGTGCCCGTCGTACATCTTCGGGGATTTTCTAGCGCTCTGCACATTTCGAAGTAGCTAGAGAGACCTAGCTAGGAGGGAAGGGGGAGCCTCGTCTTTTAGCCTGCGCTGTTCCTCAAAAAAGCTGCGCAAAGGCTCGCTCGGGGTGTGCTCTTTCTGTTTTGCAGCGCGTGTTGTTTCACTCCATTCGAATCCCGTGGCGCGAGAGAGTCTGGAATCGAGAGGCAACGAGCCCAAGCGCCCCTCCACATTTGGTGAGGAGTCCCGCGCCTCCGTAGTTCTTGTCCTCTCATGGACCCCATCCATGGGATTTGGCCTTCGGGCGTGGAGGTGGCACGGTCGAAGCACAGCGGTTGTAAACCCGGGTCCGCCGGAGAGCTCGCCATGGGAGGGGGGGGTGTCGGCGTCGCGCGAGGACCAAAATCCAACGGAGAGGTTGAGGTTTTGGTCCAAGTCTTAAGGGCGAGTTGCACGCAGGGACTAAACTCTCCCGGGGGGCCATGTTTTAGGGAACTAGGGTGCGTTGCACTGTATAAAGGGGGCGCTTGGCTGCGCTGCAGTTGGGAAATCGCCTTTTGTTCGGTCCGGATGCTTCGGCTTCGCTAATTCGTACTCCTATAGTGGTTCCCACATCCGTAGAAAAGACAATCCCAGACCAAGCACACAAAGGGACCGCGAGGTACTCTTATGGGCGACTGCTTTTCCCCGTCCTTTCCCCTCCCCTAAATCCTATGTCGAATTCATTGCGAAACGTCCTGCTTTTGCAAAGCGCGCTTTGGCTTTTCCTCTGCAGCTCTTGTTCAAAAACCGAGTTGCCATCCTCCGAATCGGCGGAAGGCGAAGCTCCTACGAGCCAGCCATCCCAGGCGGAGGAGGTGATGCCGGGATTTGTGCTGCCTCAAAAGGTGAGTGTCGAGGCTCCCTCGGAGCCGATCGTATTGATGGACGTGGTCGAGGACTATTCCGAAGAGGTCGCAAACAGGTTCGTAGCCTTTGCCTACGAGCTGAAGCGCAGGGATTTCGGTGCCGCGGAAGAGTGGATCGCAGAAGACTTCGCCGGTCAGGCTCTCTTCGCCGATTACAAGAGTGAGGTCACCGCACTTCCTCTGAATGCGAGCCTGGAGACCTTCGCACATGAAGAGGCGCCGGTAGTGGGGAAGGGAGATTGGTTGGCCTCGATCAAAGAAGGTCTTGGAGCCTGGGAGCACGTCGATGCCGTCGTGTTCAAGGTGAAGGGCGCGGAGTTTCAAAAGGGGAAGCCGCTTTGGGGCAAGGTGCGCTTCAAGTTGAGCTTCTTGGGAAGCTCTGTAGGAGGCGGTCCCGAGGCTGTCACGATATGGACGTGGGCTCGGGTTGAGAAACGCCGTGGAAAGTGGTCCCTTACAGGTCTCGAGTTGACCTCAAGCCAGACTGAGCGCAGGGCAGCTCCTCTGTTCACGGAGGTCTCCACTTCAACAGGCCTTGCTCATTCGGGCGTGCGATTTGGCAAACAGGGCAACACGCTGTTTGCATGGCAAGGTGTCGCGGGTGGCGATGTCAACGGCGACGGCCTGTGGGACTTGTTCATGACCTCACAGACGCGCAACTTCTTGTACTTGGCTCAAGCGGATGGCAGCTTTGAAGAGAGTGCGGAGGAGTGGGGAGTTCGCAAGCCGGCGGGTGGCACATCGAGCTTGTTTTTAGACTTCGACAACGACGGAGACCAAGACCTCTTTGTCTCGGATGAAGGATGGCAGGGGCCCAACGGGCAGACCCAAGGGAATCCACTTCGACTCTTTGTAAACCAAGGCGATAAGTACGAAGAACAAGGCGCAAAGCTGGGATTCACGGGGATTATGCCCGCCTACACCTTGACTGCTCTTGACTACGACATGGATGGTTTCGTCGATGTGTTTGTCAGTAACTACGGTGTGCAAAACAAGGAGAACAACAACGACTGGCTGAACGCAACCAACGGTGGAAAGAACGTCCTGTTTCGAAACAACGGCGGCAAGGGATTTAGCGATGTGGCACCTGCTGCGGGCCTAGACGATGGGCGCTGGACCTACGCGTCGGCGGCCGCGGACTTTGATGGCGATGGCGACACGGACCTAAACGTGGTCAACGACTACGGCGTCAATACGCTACTTGAGAACCAGGGGGACGGGACATTCGTGAACCGCTCCGAGGAGTGGGGGATCGGCGACCGTGGAAACGGCATGGGCACGATGTGGGGAGACTTCAACAGCGATGGGCGCCTTGACCTGTACGTGGCCAACATGTCTTCGACTGCTGGAAACCGTATTTTGAAGCGTATGAAAAGCCAGGATTCCGAAGTCGTAAAGGGGCTTTTCAAAATGGCTGCGGGCAACTCAATCTTCATTCAGAAAGAGGATGGGTCGTTCGAAGTTCAGCCTGGCAGCATGGGTGGGGTTGGCGCGTCGTGGGCCTGGTGCCCGCTTACGTTTGATATGGATCTCGACGGTCACCTCGACATTTACAACTGCTCAGGTTACGTGACAGGCGACTCCGCCGAAGACACCTGAAGCACCTATTGGCGCCACGTTGTGGCGTCCTCTGTCGAATCTGGAACCGAAGCATCTATCGCCTCTGAGCAAGAGGTCAACAACTCCTCCTTCCTAAGTTTTCACAGCTCGCAGATGTTCACAGACGGCCTGTCCTTCAGTGGATTCGAGCGCAACAAGGTGTTCATCGGAAAGGGGGATGGCAGCTTTAGCGATCTCTCAAACTTGTCTGGTGCTGACACACCTAACGACAGTCGAGGAGCCCTGTGGGCAGACTTCGACGACGATGGAGATGCGGACATCTTTGTCCACAACGTCCAACGAGAGAGGCACGACCTCTACCGGAATGACATCCACGAGCCAGGCTCTCCCGCCGCCGGGTTCCTGAAACTTCGTTTGCGCGCGACGACGTTGCAATACGAGGGGATTGGAGCGACCGTGACCGTAAGTGGGCCGTGGGGTAAAACGAGCCAGGTGATGTCTCGCGGTGCGGGGTTTAACTCTTGCCAAGTGCCCGAGCTGATTTTCGGATTGGGCGCCTCCAAATCGGGGCGTGTACAGGTGACCTGGCCCGGTGGGGTGGTGGAGGATTTCGGCTCTTTCGACGCCCGTACGCGTTGGACCTTGGTCGAGGGTGGTGAGCCCGTTGCGATTGCTGCGCAGCCGCGAACGCTTCCCGACCCGCTGTCACCTGGCTTGAAAGTCGAGTCCGGAGACATCCTCGCGAAGATGGTTTTTGCTGACAAGGATGGAAATCGGGTCGTGCTGGACCCTGCGGAATTGGCGGCGGACGGAAAGCCAATCTACCTCAACCTGTGGGCGAGCTATTGTCCTGGTTGCATTGCTGAGCTTCCGCTTTTGAAGCGCAAGGCCGAGGCGGGCGAGATGCATGTCGTCACCCTCAGCATGGACCGCCCGGATGCGATCTCCGACGCTGAGGCGATTCTCGACAAGCTCGATGCGCCCTTCACTCGGCTCTATATCACCGAGCAACCGCTGGACACTAGCGGCGGCGAGGTGACCACGGAAGACCTGTTTGACCTAGAGCGCTTGGCGATCCCAAGCACACTTGTTCTCAATAGCGAGGGACGCATCCAAACCATCATTCGGGGGCCGATTCGCAAATAATAGGACCGCTTGGGCAAGCCCCAAAGGAAACCGCATTGCGGTCGAATGTGGCCCGAAGACGTGCGATTTGCCGTCTTCGGGCCAATCGACTATCGGGGGGCATCTGGTTTCTCCATAATGAGTCCGCGCTAGGCTTAGGCACATGCGCGACTTGGCCGATGAACTAGGTCTCTATTCCCCTCCAAACCCCCTGCCATAGCCCTTTGTCATCCTCTTCCAACACAACCCCCTTTTCCGAATCTGCTGCCCCTAAGCGCGCACTTGTTGTGGGTGCTAGCTCGGGTATGGGCGAGGAGCTTGTACGCCGGCTGGCCGCCGATGGGTGGAGCGTCGCTGCCCTTGCAAGGCGCGAGGGCCCCTTACTTGAGCTCAAGGCGAATGCCACCCGGGGAGCTGTCCATGTTCACGCCCACGACGTGACCGATACTGCTGCAATCGCACCGCTGTTCGAGACGATTGTGCGCGAGATGGGCGGTATCGATCTCTTCATCTTTGCTGCGGGTGTGATGCCCGAGGTCGGAGCCGAGGAGTACAACACCGAAAAGGACTTCCTGCAGTTCGCTGTCAACCTCGGTGGCTTTGTCGCCTGGGCCAATGAGGTGGCGCTGTACATGCAGAGCGCGCGAGCCGGTACGATCGTCGGGATCTCCTCGATTGCTGGCGATCGAGGGCGGAAACCGAATCCGGCCTATCACACGTCCAAGGCGGCGATGAGCACGTTCTTGGAGAGCCTGCGCAACCGGCTGAGTGCTTACGACGTGCATGTTTGCACGATCAAGCCCGGCACCGTTTTGACGCCGATGACCGAGGGTCTGGAGGGTCTCAAGTGGCCCATTTCGGTTGAGGCTGCCGTGTCGGATATCCTTAGAGCCATCGAGAAAAAGAAGAACACCGCCTACGTGCCCTTCCGTTGGCAGCTGGTCTCCCTCGTGATCCAGCACATTCCGTCCATGGTCTTCCGCAAGCTGAATTTCTGATGTCGGTCTTCGGATTTCCAGCGCGTGAGGCCGACCAAGTGCGCACAAGTTATCAGTCCATTGAGGCGTGGGGCATGACCCATCGCGCCGATGCGCGGGTGTTTCACCCGACCCATGTCGATCAGGTTCGCACGGCACTTGCCGCCACACGAAAGGATGGCGTCTCGATCGGTCCACGAGGTACGGGGTGCAGCTACGGCGACGCCAGTGTGAACGGTGGCGGCCACACCATGGACATCACCGGGATGAATCGCATTCTCTCGTTTGATGATGAGACTGGTGTGGCGGACTGCGAAGCTGGAGTCACGATTGAAGGCCTGTGGAAGCACGCCCTGCCGCGCGGCTACTGGCCCACGGTCGTATCGGGAACGATGTTCCCAACGCTCGCCGGAACGATGGGTGCGAATATCCACGGCAAGAACAATTTCCGGGTGGGCACCATCGGAGACTCCATTCTAGAGTTTGACATCGTGACCCCGGATGGCGAGCTCCACACGTGCAGTCGTGAAGCAAATAGCGAGCTGTTTCACGCCGCTATTGGTGGATTCGGGCTCCTGGGCATATTCACTCGAGTGAAGATCGGGACCAAAAAAGTACACTCGGGCAACTTGGAGGTCTCTGCATACGCAACGGCGAACTTACGCGAGATGATGCAGTATTTCGAAGCGCACAAGGCAACTAGCGACTACCTCGTTGGCTGGATTGACTGCTTTGGCAAAGGCAAGATGCTCGGCCGCGGGTTGGTTCACGATGCGCGTTATTTGCAGCCGGGAGAAGAGGAGGGCGACCTCGCCGAAAGCTTCTCTCTGGGCTACCAAGAGCTTCCCGCGAACATCATGGGCCTGTTTCCCAAGGGCGAACTTTGGCACGCCCTGAAGTACTTCACCAACGACTCGGGAATGCGACTCATCAACGGGACGAAGTTCGTCTCAGGGCTTTTTGAGGCGAACAGTCCTCCCGTTCGGCAATCGCACGCGGCGTTCGCCTTCCTTTTGGACTATGTGCCGAACTGGAAGCGCGCGTATGGAGACGGCGGGCTGATTCAATACCAGCCCTTCGTGCCCGAGGAGACTGCGCATGACGTCTATTCCGAGTGTCTGAAGTGGAGCCAAAAGAAGGGGATCGTCCCCTATCTTGGGGTCTTCAAGAGACACATTCACGACCCCTTTCTAATGACCTATAGCACAGGTGGTTGGAGTATGGCGATGGACTTCAAGGTGACTGCTTCCAACCGGGATGAGGTCTGGGAGCACGCCAAGGAGCTCACCGAAATTGTCTTAGAGGGTGGCGGCAGATTCTACTTCGCCAAAGACCTCGTGATTGGACCAGGGGATGCGAAGCGCATGTTCCCCGCAGAGAACCTCGCCAAATTTTTAGAGCTCAAACGTAGCCACGATCCGGAGTGCCTTTTGCAGACCGATATGTGGCGGCGAGTGTTCGAACCTCTGACAAGAGGGTAGACGAAATGCAAAACACGCACTGGAACAGCTCGCCCGATCATGGGAACTCCCCTCGGAAGCCAGACGAGCCCGCGACCGGCATGGGGGGCGTCCTGCAGAGGGCTCGCCATTTCTTTGGAAGCGGCGTTTGGCTTATCAATACTACGGAGATGCCCGTAGCAAAACGCGCGGCCTTTCGAGGGCTGCGTGTCGCAAGCTTGACGGTCAGGGGGTTCTTTCGTGATCGCTGCCTCTTCCGCGCACAGGCTTTGACCTTTATTACCGTGCTCTCGATCGTGCCACTTCTCGCGTTTACGTTTTCTGTGGCGAAGGGACTTGGTGCCTATTCAAGATTGCAGACGGAGATCATCGGGCCGTTCTTGGACAGCAGTATGGGAGGCGCTCCTTCCGAGATTGAGGAGGGCGCGAGTGTTGGCTTGCGAGAGACCATTGATCATATGCTCGGGGTGGTTGAGGCTACGGATTTCGGCAAGATCGGACTGTTTGGTCTCGCGGTTTTGATGTACATCGTCATCAAGCTACTCAGCTCCATCGAAGCGAGTTTTAATGACATTTGGGGAGTGGAGAGACCGCGTACTTTGGTCCGCAAGATCTCCGATTACCTCTCCATTCTGGTTGTCGTACCGATCTTCTTGATCTCGGCAACGGCGGCGACTGCGGCACTGAGGTCTGGGCAAGCTTCGGTCAGCTTGCAGGAGACTCTACACATTGGTCCTGTGGTTCAGGAGTTGATGCGGCTGAGCTCCTTGTTTGCGGCTTGGTTCGGATTTGCGTTTGTCTACATGTTCATGCCAAACACGCGCGTGAGGTTATTTTCCGCATTTCTAGGCGGCGTCTTAGGTGGCGGCCTCTGGCAGCTCGCGCAGATTCTTCACGTTAAGTTCCAGTTCGGGATGTCCAACTACGGAGCCATCTACTCGGGCCTTGCGGCTTTCCCAATCTTCCTGGTTTGGGTCAACATCTCTTGGATCACCGTTCTCATCGGCGCAGAGCTTGCCTTTGCCCACCAGAATGAGCCCGCCTATCGCCAGATCGCGCGAAGCCGCGAACACGACCAATCCTTTCGCGAGCGTCTTGCTTTGCGCGCCCTAGTTCGACTAGCAAAGGCCTTTCGCCTCGGTGACACGAAGCTGGATGCGCCCGAACTCGCGGAGGAGATGGGGGTCCCCGAGCGCTCCCTCGAAGATGTTCTTCGCGCGCTTCGCGACGAGGGCGTGCTCGCGACAGATGCCGCATCCCCACGGCGCTACTTGTTCGCTCGTGATCCGGACCACATGCGAGTCAAGGATGTGATTGACGCTCTGAAGGGGAGCAGGGCCTCAGCGCTTTTGTCGCCGACAAGTGAGGTCGATCAGGCGCTTGACTCCGTACTCGATCAATTTGAGGCCGAGCAGGACGCCTCGGAATTGAACCGGACGATTGGCGAGCTCGCCACGCGCTAGCGCGGCCGAAAGTTACCCGCATAGCGCTCTTTTGCGCGAACGGAGGCGATGCGCGCCTCCTCGGGAATCCACGCCGTAAGCTCGCCTCCCCAAACGCATCCCGTGTCGATGCCGAGGGTGTTTTCGCCTTTGCGCAATCCGAACTGCGCCCAGTGGCCATAGACCACGAAGCGGCCCCTGTGGCCATCGGGTGAGTAGTATTCGTACCAAGGTGACCAGCGCGGGTCGAGGGGGACGCCGTCCTCGTTGCACTTATCGTGTTTGGAAGGCCAAGCTCCCTTGGGATTCGTGAAGCGAGTCCTCGTGATGAAGTCCGAGCTGTCGATGTCCTTGATCTTGGCAAAGTTCTTTGCCGCCGCCTGCTTCTTCGGGAATACGAGACCACGGGGTGCCGAGCGCATTGCGGTGCGCAGCTGCTTCTCACTCTTCCATGATGGATGGAGTGCAGCATGCACCAGATAATAGTCGGGGAAAGTACGAATCAGAGGTGCTCCCGCAAGCCAACGGAGTAGCTCGTCGCTCTCCGCGCTGCCGTCCACTAACTCCTTGATCGTGTCTTGCTTGCTAAGTTTTCGGGTACCTTCTCGAACGCCTAGTGCGTGAATGTCGTGGTTGCCGAGGATCGGTCGAGCCCCGAGCTGCCGAAGGAGTTTGAGTACGCCCTTGGAGTTCGGCCCGCGGTTGACAAGGTCTCCCAGTGGGTAAAGAACGTCTTTACTCTCATCAAAAGCGATCTCTGCTAGCAGGCTCTCTAGCTCTGCAAGACAGCCTTGTAGATCTCCCAGGAATACTCGCCGTCCACCATCTTCAGGTAGGTCATCATCAACAATGGAGGAGTAAATCGTTTGCAGCCCGAGGGCACTGGGTTCGGAGAACATACGTAGATCTTAACGCGTCTCTCGGCTTGGAGCGAGCCGACTGCTATGTTGGTATGCGTGAAAGTTGAATCGCCCCTATGTTCTCCGAGCAGGACTCTCCTATTCGCCGCCGCTTGCGTCGCGCTGGCGACGGCGTGTTCCGACTCTAAGCCCGGTGCTCTCCCCCCCAATCTGCTCTTGATTACGGTAGACACACTTCGTGCCGACCACTTGGGACCCTGGGGAGACACGCTTGTGGATACGCCGGCAATCGATGGGTTTGCAGCGGATGCCTACGTGTTTGATGAGGCGTTCACCGCGATTCCCATCACAACCCCGAGTCTGGGCTCCATGTTGACGGGGGTCTTGCCAAGGCATCACGGCGCTCTCAACAACACGGACGATCTCTCGATGGAGTTGGAGACGCTGCCGATGGCCCTTGCCGAGTTGGGGTATAAGACCGCTGCGTTTTTGCCGACATTCTTGGCCGACAAGCCTGGCTTCAAGCGCGGTTTCGCGACCTATGACTTTCCCGCGCTCGGGCAGCCCTCGCGCCCCGGTGGCGAAGTTGTGGCGCGCGCGATGAATTGGCTTGGCGAGCAAGAGGGGGAGCAACCGTGGTTCGTTTGGGTACATCTTGTCGACCCACATGCGCCATACGATCCGGGTCCCGTGCTCGAGGCCAAGTATCTTCCAAACCACAAGGGGGCGATTCCCGCTCGCCTTCGAGGAGAGGTCTTTCTAGACGGCGTCGCACCTCCCCCAAAAGAGCTCGAGATTATCCGCGCGCTGTATCGGGGAGATGTCGAGTTGACCGACCAAGCCCTAGCCCCTTTGTTGTCATTCGCTAGAGAGGGCGATTTGCAGTCCGTCTCTCCCGGTTCAGGCCAAGGCCCAGCGAATGGTCGCGAGCTCATCACGCTGTTTACGGCGGATCATGGCGAGATGCTCGGCGAGAAGCATGGCTACGTCGGTCACACCGGCTACCTGGACGAAGAGATGTTGCGCGTTCCCTTTCTCGTACACTTCTCCTCTGGCGCGTATGCCGGTAACCGCTCGTACTTTCCGGCCTATGCCCTCGATGTCGCGCCAACACTGCTCACCTTAGCAGGGGGATCCGGCGCTCTCTCCGGGAGCTCTTACGAGGGCGGTTTGCCGCTCTTTGATCCCTCCGTAATCGGGGCAATCGGCGGTAGTCATCAGGAGATTCAAAGCTCGCGATTTTTAGTGCACGAGACCTTTGCCCCGGAAGGATTCTTCGACCAATCGGCTGCGCGTAGCGCCCCTTTCAAAATTGTTCTTGGAGTGGAAGGTGAGCGTCCCGGGGGACTCTACTTTTTGGATGCAGACCCGGGAGAGCTCGTGGACCAGACGCATGCAAAGGAGAGCTGGACACCGATGGAAGAGGTGCGTGTCCAAATGCTCGCACGTAGTGTTCGGGACTGGCACAAGCTGCATGACCCTATTAAGCGGCCCGACGGAAGCGAGGTGGACGAGGTGTTTCGGGCTGCTCTCGAAGGCATGGGCTACTTCGGCTCGGGAATCCCAGCCCCGGACTCCGAGTGAGCTCCCCTTTGGATAAGCGCGGCTTTGGATGGCTCGATTTGGTGCTCGCCTTGGCCTTTGCCCTCTTTTTCGGCACTCTCAGTGAGCGCGCTTACGATCAAGCCAAGTCCGCTCGTCCAGCGCAAGAGGGCCGCTTTGTGGGCGCCCTAGCCGACCCTATCCACGTCGCAATCGACGGGGTCTACGGCGCGTTCATCCGGGAGTCCATGGATGGTGGGGGAGTCAAGGTGCACAACCACCAGACGACAGAGCCCCACGAAGCCGCCATGATTCGACCTTGGGAGTACTTGGTCGGCAAGCTCGCTGGGGGAGGGCCGGCCGCGGTTTCCGATCCCGCCTCGGCTGCATTCCACACGGAGCGCAGGTTGGCGATTCTGCTGTTTGCGTTGGGAGTCGGCTGGCTTGCGGCCGAGCTACTGCAGTCGTTTTTCCTTCGCGCCTTTGCAATCGGGATGGCGATGCTGGGGGGGAATCTCTACGGAGTTGTCGAGTGGATCGGGCGAGACTCGGCCCTTGGTTTGCACTTGCGGTCTTGGTTGGATGGGGGCGTCCCCAATATTTCGGGACTCGGATTCTCGTACCCCGCACTGCTGCTGGGGACACCTCACCTAGCCCTCGAAGTCGCGTTCTTCGCCTCCGCGATGGCCGGCGCGCTCTGCGCCACGCGTCAGCTGCGGCAAGCGGCTGGCAACTCACGCTTCTTCGAGACCGTTCTCTTGTGTTCGGTAGCTCTTTTTCTGCTCGCCTCTATTCGGCCCTATACGATTCCTGTTGCGGTCCTCGCAATCTTTGCTGCGTTCCTTCCGACCTTGCTCGGGTGGGATCAAGGGGGTCGAGATTCGCGCTTTCGGGCTGTGGTCGCACTTGTTGTGATCGCACTTCCAACCCTGCCACTGTTGCTGCACTACCGAGGCTTACTCCATGGGGATTCGGTCTTCAGCGGACTCGACGTCGTCCACCTCTCGCCACCTCTCCTCGAGCAGGTGCTCTTCTTTGGGCCCCCGGTGCTACTCCTCTTTGCTGTTGCACCAGCCGCCGTGCGCTCGTATCAGGCTCTCTCGAGTTGGAGTCCCGCCGCCCTCCTGCTCGGGGCATGGCTGGTCGCAAACCTCGCCCTTGGAAATAGTGCGCCCCTCTGTAGCTGGGAGGTCGAGGCGCTTCTGCCGGTTAGCTTGGGCGTCCTCTTCCTCGCGTTGTATTGGTTTCAGGAGTACGCGAAGCACGTCTTCCTCACCTGGATAGCGATGGCCTTCGTCCTTTGGCTCGGTCTCTCGAGTTCCGGGCAACGGCTGTCCGAGCTCGAGGTTCGGCTTGCCGCGGGAGACACGGCTCTATGGTTGACTGCTGATGAGGCCGCTGTCGTAGATTTCTTGCAGGCGAACCGCTCCACGACCCTTGATGCCAACCGCAGTCCGGGTGCGCTTGTGCTGAAGCCATCGCTTGCGCGCCTGATCCCGTGGCTCTCTGGTATGCGGGTTTTTACGGGCCACCCCGACCACACGCCGGAGTATGGGCGCAAGGTGGAATTCGAGCAGCGCTTCTTCCGGACCGGGCAAGGTGCCGCTTTGCTCGCGAAAGGTGGGGTGGAATTTGTCGTTTCGACAGCGCGGAGTGCGGAGAAGGAGGATGCCCTTGACGGGAACCAGCGTCTGGAGAGGCTGTTTTGGGCAGGAATTCTCCGTGTAGACCGCATTCAGGAGCCAAAAAGTGGCTTGAAGCCCTCGGGTGATTGACGTTTGCTCCGTTGCAGGCTATGCTTTCCGCCCCGAAATCCAGAGGCAAGGTCCCTCGGAAAAGGCACTGATACCAAACCTCAAGACGAACAAATCAAGGAGTTCAACATGGCAAAAACACAAATCAAGGTGTGTGGTCCCACCCGCGGCAAACGCCGCGTACGCAAGATGGGCATGGGCTCCGGTGCAAATCGCGCTGCGGCGAAAGCCAAGTGCAAAAGCACCCGCGGCTAAATCTCTTAGCAGCGACACCCCCCAAATAAGGACGCCTTGTGGAGTTTACGCTCTACGAGGTGTCTTTCTAATTCTCGCTCCTCCTGGGATCGCTGCGGGCTGGCCTCACGCTGCCGGAAGAGTAGCGTAGCGGGACAAGGCCATCTCTTTTGGCCGGTAGGGAAGGGGACCTCGAGGTTGCCCAGGCGGAGCCTGACCCCGAAAACTGGCCCTGATCGCTCGGCCAAACGGGTAAAGAGATCCCCAGACTGCGCATGGGCCGCCTAGCACCGGCCTTATGGGGAGGGATTTATTTGTCCCTAATAGCTATCTTTGCGGAGAAACATGTAGTTTTAGTTGGATAGAACCCCGGATATTTTGGTCTGCTTTGCACATGATCTCTCGAGCAAGTGAATACGCAATCCGTGCCCTTACGTTCCTGGCCCAACAGCAGAGTGAGGATGGCTTCTACCTGGCTAGGGATATGGCTGAGAGGCTTGGCGTTCCCGCGCCGTTCCTGGCGAAGATTCTTCAGCCACTTGTAACGCGTGGCCTGATCAAAAGTCAGCGTGGACGCAGCGGTGGCTTCAAGCTTGCCGACGGGAAGTTGGCGACTGACATCTCTCTTTACGACATTGTGGACGCCGAAGAGCACCTCGGCAAAATCCGCAAGTGCCTGCTTGGTCAATCGGAGTGTTCGGATGATCGCGCCTGCCCGCTGCACCAGTATTGGAAGCGCACAAGTGATGAGTACCTTGCACTACTCGCGAGCACGACACTGCGTGAGCTCGGTCACTTCTGCGAGCAAAAGCCTCAGTCCGGCTATCCCTGCCCGACTCCCATTGCCTAACTTCTAAGCCCCACTAGGAGCTAAGCATGGTTGCTTTCCTATGTGCTATGACTGGGAACGCGCTCGTGCTTCCAGCAATCACAGGCCTCATCGCGGCAGCGAGTTGGGGCCTCGGTTGTTTAATGTTCGACCGCGTATTCCGGAGATCCGGTCCAAGCGAGCGGACACCTTCGGCTGCTGGACTGAACTTGTTC
The DNA here is from genome assembly GCA_937896235.1 of uncultured bacterium. Lineage (GTDB taxonomy): Bacteria > Planctomycetota > UBA1135 > UBA1135 > CALBMX01. The sequence continues at coordinate 189,488 of CALBMX010000033.1, read as the reverse complement.
AAGAACAGCTTGGCGACAACGTGCTTTGTAATTGCAGCGCTAGTCATGGGCTCCACTTACCCGAGCGCCGGCGACTTTTGGCCTCTCTTGTGGAGTGGTGTGCTTGGCTTCGCAATCGGGGATTCGCTCTACTTCGCGGCCTTTCCACTCGCGGGTGTACAGGTCACTGCGATGATTGGCAACTTGACTCCGCCGATCGCTGGCTTGATCGCGTGGATCTTCTTGGGGGAATCCTACCGCGCGGAGACGTTCCTTTGGATGGCCGTCATTCTAGCGGGAGTTTCACTGGTCATCCTGGACCCAAGGAAAAGGCAAAGCCAGCTGACGACTGACCGCAAACCGAGGCAGCTCCTCTGGGGCTTGCTGTTTGCCCTTGGAGCGGCAGTCTGTCAAGGCGGGGCAATCGTGATCGCTCACTCGAGTTTCGAAGGTGTAGACCTGATCCCGGGAACGGTTGTGCGACTTTGTGGAGGGCTAGTCGCCGCCCTCGTGATCGCAGTTTTCGTAAGCCTACTTGGCGGAGCCAAAAGTAGCGCGGGACTCGCGGAGACGATTCGCCCGTTTCTAAACGTAACCCTGATGAGAGCTCTCCTGGTCCCAACTTTTTTTGCGACGCTGGTCTCTCTCCCTTTTCACTCGGCCACTGTACAAACCGCTTCGGGCCACCTGTCGGCGCTCCTACTCTCGACCTCGCCCCTCTTCATCCTTCCCTTTGGCTTCAAGTTTGGAGTGCGGCAGGGCCCGGTCTCTGTCCTGGGCACGCTTGTCGGATTCGGCGGTGTCGCAGGGCTTATCTGGGCTGGCTAGCCTTGCGGGGACCGGAGAGTGGTTCGCTCTTGGGCGCAGTTGCTTTTTTTGTGCCCAGTAACAATACTGGCCGCCACCATTTTCCTTGGCTTGATACATCGCCTCGTCGGCATGCAAGAGCAGGTCCTCACCGCGCTCGCCATCGCTCGGGAACAGTGCAATTCCGATGCTAAGGGACGCATTCAAGGAGGTCCCCTCGAACAGGATCGGGTGTTCGAGGGAGATTAGGATCTTCTCCGCGACAATCCCGGCGCTGGAGGCCTCTTCGAGATTGGGAAGGAGAACGGTGAACTCATCACCGCCGAGTCGGGCCACCGTATCCCCTTCGCGCAGGACGCTGCGTAGGCGCTCCGCGAAGCCGACTAGGAGTGCGTCTCCCGCCGCATGGCCAAAGGAATCATTGACGTTTTTCAATCCATCTAGATCTAAAAAGAGGCAGGCGAGTGGGAGTCCACTCCTTCGGGAGTGTGCAAGCTCTAGAGTCATGCGGTCACTGAGGGATGCGCGGTTCGGCAAGCCTGTCAAACGGTCGCGATAGGCGAGGCGCAACATCACACCCTCACGATCGCGCCGCTCGCTTGCGTCCGTGAGAACAAGCACGTAACCGCTAGTCTCATCGTCAATCTCAAACGGGGCCTCGGAAACTTCCACAGGGGCGACGGTGCCATCGCGGGAGACAAGGACTTCGCCTTCACCAGGAGGGACGCCGTCTTCGGGGATCAGGATGGAGTCGCGCTCTCGTCGCACGACCAGCTCAACCGACTTGCCTTTGGCCTCTTCGAGGCGCCAGCCGGTCATCTGCTCGGCCGCTGGATTCATCAGCACGACACGCTCATCTTGGTCGACCGTTACGACTCCTTCGGTCAAGTTGGTCAGCGTTTGGGTCGTCGTGAGTTGGCTCCGAATCAGCTCGCGCTGTACACCGAGCCAAAGGAAGCCCATGAACACAGTTGTCCACAACATAAAGATGCTGACACCCGCTGCGGCAAAGGAGTACATGAAGGGCATCTGCTCGCTGCTACCGATCGCCGCAGCCCCAGTCCACTGGGTGTCCAAGACAACCAACATCGATGCAAGGCACGCAGTGACAACGATCATGCGCCGCTTGCGCATCCATACCGACGTCAAAACCGGCATGACGAAGAGAACACCGATCGGAATCTGAGGAACCAACAGGTGATCTGAAATAGTGATCGCTGCGAGTAAAACTAGGGTCGTTTTTAGGGCTCCAGCGGGGCTCGCTTCCCACGGTTCACCCTTTTTCTTTCCACCGGATAGGCCCCAAGACCCCCTAGCGGGGTTTGGCGTCGTTTTCAGCTCGTCGATCATGCACCACTAGTAGGCTTTCTTAAGAGGCAAGTAAAGATCTGGCCCTGATGTTCTCGATAAGGGGTGAGTGAATCACACCCCCCCAAACACCGGCCAAGTAGACGAAACGAAAACCGGCGTCGAGCTTGCGGACCTGATGAATGTTGGTTCCGTGGACTTGCAGCGGATGGGTTCGGGGGCAACAGAGACGCTCCTTCGTGAAATCGCTGACCAGGAGCCGGACCAAGGCGAGGTTCCTCCGAGATTACGGGATGGCGTCGCCCGCGGAATGCGCGCAACGGTGGCCTTGTTTGTAGTCTACCTGCTGACGTTTCATACACCCGTCGTGCGGGGCAGCTCGATGCAGCCGGGTTTACAAGACGGCGATCGAATCCTTGTGGAGCCCTGGTCCGAGCTGGTCGGTTACGACCGTGGGGACATCGTGGTGATGCGCTACCCGCTCGACCCAAGGGTAGATTACGTCAAGCGGATTATCGGCTTGCCGGGAGATCGCATTGTGCTCGGCGACGGTCGCCTCTGGGTCAATGGCGTGCTCTTGACGGAACCCTATGTGGAGAGTGTCGACAAGGCGGCTTTCGTGTCAACGACGGTGCGTCCCGGACACTTCTTTGTCCTAGGTGACAATCGGCCCCGCTCGAGTGATAGCCGTGAGTTTGGACAAGTGCAAAGCGATCTTGTTCGAGGTCGCGTAGAGCTGCGCATGTGGCCCTTGTCACGCCTTGGTTTCCTAAACTAACGAGGGGGAGAGTCCCCCGTCTCTGCACACCTGTTTTTAGGTCGGCCCGATAGCGCATTTGGGCCGTTCGGGGGGTAGGGTATCGGACGATGAAAGTTCTACCCGCGATGATGGTTCCAGTCTTACTGGCCACACTTCCCGCCTGCTCCATGCGCAAGCAGCCCGCCGACGGTTCCACGGGGGAGCAGATCTATAGAGATTCCGCGTGCGCGACGTGCCATGGAGAAGATCTGCTGGGGACTGGTTCTGCTCCGACCTTGCTTGGCCTTGCGGAGAACTGGGAGCGCGAGGCGCTCGTCGAGTTCCTTTTCGAGCCGAGCGCGTTCCGGAAAGGAAACAAACGCCTGGTTAAGTTGGACCTGCAGTTCAGCGCCGATATGCCGGGATTCGCCAATCTGTCCGACGATGAGCGGGATCGCTTGGCGGGCTTTCTCTTAGCCCAATGAAGTCCGGTCAAAGAAAGGTCTCTCTTGTCACCGGTGGTGTTCGCGGGCTCGGCCTTGCCGTAGCGCGTGCTCTTGCCGACCGAGGAGACATCGTCCACATCACGTATAGAGGTTCCCATGATCGGGCGTCGGCTCTAGAAGCGGAGTTCTCCGGTCGGGTCCACCTTGTTGACCTGAGCGACGCCAACGCGACGTCCATGCTCATCGAGACGATTGCCGAGCAGAGCGGGCGCCTCGACAACATCGTTCACGCAGTGGGGGATTACGAGACGGGCACTGCCTCCTCCGCCGAGACACTTGTGAAGATGTGGCAGTCCAATGTGCAAACCGCGATGAATGTTGCAGACAGCGGGCTTGGCATGTTGCGAGAGGCGCAAGGGGCCTTTGTGTTTTTTGGATGCGCAGGGCTTGCAGGGCTTGGGCCTAGGCGCGCGAGTGCGGCCTACGCGGCGTCCAAGAGCGCGCTTGTTGTGCTGATGCGATCGCTAGCTTTGGAAGAGGCGGCTTTCGGAGTTCGGGTCAATATGATCTCACCTGGGTTGATTCCCCACGACGCTGCCCACAAGGGAACGCTCGATCCGGACCTAATCGCCAAGATCCCGATGGGGCGTGTTGGAACTCCGGAAGAGGTCGCATCCGCCGCTTTGTGGCTGACCTCGGACGGCTCGCTTTATACCACTGGCGCCGACATCCCGGTTGCCGGCGGTTGGATGCTCTAGGTCCACTGCGGGTTTGAGGGGCGCGCTAGGCGCCGGACTCGCAATGCCGTGCTAATCAATCGAGCTCGGCGACCCAACTCGGGGTTAGAGCAAGGATGCCGAGTGCACCCAGGCGGCAACCCTGTTTGTACGTTCCCGTTGCGCTAAAATATGTGGGCAAGAAGGACCCCCGGGTAACGAAAGAGCCTAAATGGCTTAGTATCACAGCATGAATACACTGCAAGAAGTCGCCGTGAGTACCTACCAAGACATCGACCCCGCCACAGGTGAGGTTATCGCTGAGATCGAGATCACTCCGCAAGCTGAGATCGAGGCCACCGTTGCGCGTGGACAAGCCGCATGGGCGGGTTGGTCCGCACTTCCCCTAGAGCAGCGCCTCGGCATGCTTCGGAAGGGTTGCGAGGCCCTCTATGCGATGCGTGACAAGATGGCCCCGATGATCGTTCGCGAAATGGGCAAGCCGCTTCCGGAGGCCGAAGGCGAAATCGAGATGTGGTGGGGCAGCCTTGACGGGACCTTCGCCGAATATAGAGAGGCGTTCGCGCCTGTAGTTCTCCCGAACCAGCGGCATCGCACGACCCGCTATCGCGACGCCCACGGGGTTGTCGCTGCCGTTTCTCCATGGAACTTTCCCATGCGCATGCCGATCGGAATCGTAATGCCGTCGCTGGCCGCGGGGAATGCTGTTGTTTTGAAGCCGACGGAGCACTCGCCGCTTGTGGGCGCGATGATCGTCGAGGCCTTCGCGCCTCACCTGCCGAAAGATGTGATTCAGCTCGTGCAGGGCGAGGGCAAGACCGGTGCTCAGCTGGTTGCTTCCAATGTCGACATGATCGGCTTTGTTGGGAGTCGCGCTACCGGCCAATCGATCATGGCCTCGGCTGCCGGCGGCCTGAAACGTCTTGTTCTTGAGCTCGGCGGCAAGGACCCGCTTGTCGTTCTGGCTGACGCGGATCTCGACTCTGCTGCGAAGTGTGCTGTGACGCACTCTTTGCGGAATACGGGTCAGGTCTGCTGTAGTGTCGAGCGCGTCTATGTCGCTGCCGAGATTGCGGATGCTTTTGAGGCCAAGGTGCTCGAGCTCGCATCAACCTGGACGCATGGCTCGGGATTCGAGCCCGGTGTTCGTATGGGACCGATGGTCTCGGTCGGTCAGCGCGCCCGCTGTCACGCCCAGGTGCTAGACGCTGTCGGCAAAGGCGCTCGCCTGTTGATGGGGGGGGAGATTCCTGAAGGCAAAGGCGCTTTTTATCCTGCAACGGTCGTCGCTGACATTCCCGAAAACTCGACCCTTCTTACGGAAGAGACTTTCGGACCGGTGGTCTGCCTCTATCGTTTTGATGGAAGTGAAGAAGAGGCGGTTCGGCTCGCAAATGACTCTATTTACGGATTGGCGGCTAATGTCTACTCTTCCGACGAGGATAAAGCCGTGCGAATCGCCAAGCGCTTGCGGTTCGGCCAGATCGGAATCAACCGCTACATTTCGAGCGCCCCCGGAAGCCCATGGGTCGGTGCCCGTCAGTCGGGACATGGATTCCTTGGCGGCATTGAAGGGCATCAGCAGTTTTCGAGCCCGAAGAGTGTGACCGATTCAAATCCCGACTCGGAATAGGTCTCGATCCAACTGGCTCCGATGCGGGCCCCCTTCCTTCGGAGGCGGCTTGCAAAAAAGAAGCGCTCGGACAATCCGAGCGCTTCTTTTTTAGGCTAGGAAAACGGAGCCTCTTACAAGGTCGATTCCATGATCAATAGGGCATAGGCGGTTGCCAAGGTCGGGTTGCCTTCAAACCAGCGTGGACTGTTGGTGTTCTCCCAAGAGCCGTCGCCTTTTTGCATCGCCGTCAGACGCGCGCTTAGGTCCTTCTTCCAGTTGTGCGTGTTGCCATCTGCCGTTGTGATCTCGTCACTACCGTAGAGCTCGAGCGCGCGCGCCATCGCGAGGAAGTAGTAGAAGAGGCCCTGGTACGCCTCGCTCGGATCCTCTGAGGCTTCGAACCCCGGGTTGAGGTCAAGCGAGTAGTTTTTGGTGATCCAGGTCCAGGTGGCCTCGACGCGTGGATCGTCTCTTTGGAGACCTGCGAGCAGGTAACCTTTGAGCAAGGCAAAAGTCATGGATCCATAAGACCGCGGCACGCGAGTCCCGTCGGCGAGTGTGACGTAACCCGCCTTGGATTCACCAGGTGCGTAACCGGATCCTCCGTCGTTTCCACTTTTGATAGCACCTAGGTCACCCGTCCCGACGACGGCGACATCGTTGGATTCGGAGCGATTCTGGCAGCGCTCGAGAAACGCGAGGGCCTTGTTGAAAGCGGGGTCTTCGGCTTTGGTGCCCGCTGCAGCGAGGGCGTCCATCGCCATCTGTAAGTTGGAGAGGTCAGGCCGCTCATCGCCGCCGTAACCAACCCCGCCGTAGTAGCGATGACCCGGTGCATAACCTTCGCCTTCGTCGGCTTGTAGAACAGTAAGGAACTGGCGCGCATCCTCGATGGCCGCCTTGAACTCGGGGCGGTCCGCAGCCGCCAATGCAAGAATAGAGGCCGAAGTCACGTAGTTCGCAAGTTGACCGGCGTGAATGGCACCGTCTTCTTTTTGCATGGAGACAAGCCACTCTAGGCCCGCGTTGATTGCGGCGTCGACCTCCGTGGGGCGCGGCTCTGGAGTTGCCAGCAGCCCGCCTAGAACCATCGCAGTGATCCCCGGATCAGCTTGGCCCATCGCACCCCAGCGCCCGACCTCGACCGCGCCTTCGTTAACAAGATAGAGTGCGCCGCGGTTCATGGACTCTGTGATCTTCTGGACATCTACAGCGGCGGCCGTGGGGAGAGGCCTAACCTCGGAGGCGGGCTTGACCTCGCCACTGCGCAGCTCGTGCCATGTTGCAGTGAGAGCAGCCATGGCGCTCGTCGTCGTGCTCACGGTGTTCGCGAGCCCACCTTGAGGAAACAAACCGCTCTCCGCTTGAGTGTGGAGAGTCGCGCGGAGGGCGGCTGCATCGAGCGGCTCGGCGAGGGGCAATAGAGCGCCCGAGACTTGGGCGAAAGCGACCTCGTCGACGGCCTTTGCCGCCGTGGCGAGCGCCTCTGCCTCTTCTCCATCCACACCCGAACCCGATGCGCCAACCTTTGCAAGAGCCAAGGCGGCGAGCAGCGTCTGACGGATTTTGGCGTCATTGGCAGTCGCGGTTTCGTCGAAGATCAGCCCTGCGCCTGTGCGATGATCGCGCAGGTAGTCAACGGCGTCTGCGACCAGCGGGCCGTCGTCGATAGAGTAGGCGCGCGGGCTTTGGGCGAGCGCGATGAGGACGCGCGCAGTGTCCTCGACACCTTCGCCGTATTGGCCCGTATTCCGGTTTTGTTCCCCGCGCAAGTAACGCACAGCGCGGTCGATTGCATCTCCGACCTGGGGCGAGGAGTAGGTGATCTCGGAAGCTTCTGGTGCTTGGACTGGAGCGCTTTGTGCGCTCTTTTCGGAGCAGCCGAGCGCGCTAAGGGCCACGGTGAGGATGCAGGCGACTAGGGGAAGGTTGCGGTTTGCTTTTGGCATGTTGGCAGTGGTGCTGATTCGAACCCGTAGTTTTTAGTGCGCAAGAGGTGCAGGTGGTGCGGGCGCCCGGGATCGGGTGAAGATTCTAACGGTCCCGACGTTCTGGGGTTCAATGACAGCAAGAACAGGTTCGTAAATCGGTTGCGCGACTTGCTCGGTTCCCGTCTTAGGGCCTTTGAGGCGGTGGTACCCGGCGGCTACTCTTTTGGAGTGACCTCCGCGAATTCAAACAAACCTCAGCCGCCAGTAGATTCGTCACGGGTTACAGGCGTGTTTGCCAAGCAACCCGAGGTGGGAAAGGTGAAGACGAGGTTCGAACCTTTCCTCGCCCCGATTTTGGGGAACTCGGGGCCTGCGGAGCTAGCAGCAGCTCTACTGCAAGATGCGGCGGAGCGGTATGTGGGCCAGGAGCTGGGTTTGGAGCTTGTCTATGCGCCTGCGGAGGCTGCGAGCTGGTTCGCAGGGGCTTTTCCGGACCACAAGCTGCGGGCCCAGCGGGGTGATGGTCTTGGGGAGCGTATGGCGAGCTGGTTTGTGGAGATTCTAGGTGACCTGCCCAAAGGGGGGACCGCAGTGGCGATCGGTGCAGATTCTCCGTGGACATCGGTTGCCAGGGTTCGGACCGCTCACGAGCTGTTGCGGAGTGGAGCGGATGTCGTACTTGGCCCGGACTTCGGAGGCGGGTACTACCTCGTTGGACTGCGCGAGCCGCAAGCGGGGCTGTTTACCGAGATTGAGATGTCGACCGGGGAGATGTTCGATGCGACCTGTGGGTGGATTGAGGCGCGCGGTCTACGGCTTGCGTTGTTGGACAAGGACTACGATCTCGATGCCGAGGCGGACTGGAGGTCCCTCGAACGCGACCTGCAGATACCACGATCCGTGGAGTGCGATCGCGACTGGCCTAAACATCTCGCCGCGTTCGCAGACCGCGTGAAAAGTTGTCAGAATCAGACTCAAACAGGGGGCCCTAGAGAGCCGTGAATGCTGGAAAACACAGCGTTGCCAAGTTTGCATCTTGGGGATTTCGTGGCGCCGCTTTTTGTTTCGGAATCTTTGTCGCGATCAATGCCCTCGTCGCATGGAGAGACGCCGGTGTGGACTCGAATCTGTGGTGGATTGATCTTCGCGTCCTTCCCGCTCCAGTCCGTTGGATTTCCGAATGTGCCATGGCTGGTGTGCTCGTTCAGTTCGGCTTGAAACCTAGGTTTGGGCGCGCATTTCGAATGTTTGGACTTGTCGTGACGGGCTCGTTCGCACTTTGGGTTGTGCGGGATACGTTGGTCGTTCTTCTCTTGATGTCGGAGGGCCGCCTGCCCGCGTGGAATGTGCCTCTCTCTGTGTTTGTACTCTTCTGTTTGGTGCTGTTGGGGGTGGTCATCGCAAAAGGGGATTCGGCCTCTTCCAGCACTTCAAGGGAGGGGCCGCAGCTCCTCTTTGTAGCCACCGGGTTTAGCACGGGGGCAGGTATCTTTCTGGCATTGGTTCCGATTGGTGTCATGGCAACCTTCGGGAGGACCGACTATCGCATCGCCTCCAGTCAAGGCGAGCAGAACCTCGCCGTCGTACTCGGCGCGGGAGTTCAAAGGGACGGCACTCCCTCGCTCGCATTGTCCGACAGAACCATGACGGGGGTCGACCTGTACAAAGAGGGAGTCGCTTCGATGTTGTTCCTCTCCGGTGGGCCGGGACCGGGGGCAACCCACGAGACCCAGGCCATGCGCAAGCTCGCCCTAGACGCGGGTGTTCCCGCATCCGACATCTTCTTGGATCCCGAAGGCGTCTCTACTTGGGCGACTGCCCGCAACACCTCAAAGTATGTCGAGGCCCGCACAAAAGCTCCCTCGAAGATCTTCGCCGTTAGCCATGGCTATCACTTGCCCCGTGTCGAGTTGGCCTTCCAGTCGTATGGCTTAGATGTTTTAACTGTACCGGCCACAGAGACCCGGCCCCTGGCGAGGCGCCACTATTATGCGTTGCGCGAAGTCGCTGGGTTCTGGGCGTATTGGGCCCGCCGCCTCATCGCGAGCTAGGACTGATCCGCACGTGTCCGTACGGCGGTGCCATATGCGAGCATCTCGGCAGCGCCCGATTGAATCTCGGTCCCGCAGAATCGCACGCCGACGATAGCATCGGCGCCCTTCGCTTCCGCCTCGGCCACCATGCGGTCCAGTGCTTGCTCGCGCGCTTCGGCCAAGAGTTTGGTGTACTCCTCAACCTCACCTCCCACGACATTTTTAAAGAACGCGCTGATATCGCGGCCAAGGTGGCGTGCACGCACACTAGAGCCCCGGACAAGTCCGAGGCTCTCCGTCACCGTTTTTCCGGGAATGTGGTCTGTTGTGTAGACGTTCTTCATCTTTTGACGCTCGTGTAGGGATCCATGTTTCGGACTTTCCAGCGGCGCCAAGCGACACTGAGAAATAGCAGAGTGAGACCGCCGACGAAGAGGGCGATAGAGGCACGCTCCCAGAGGGGGATTTGCGCCTGAAGAATGAGCTGAATCGCTATGCCGGCGAGACCTAGGGAACCTAGACAGGTCGCAATCCAGCCCGCGCCAACCGCGCCAACTTGCGAAGGGCTCTCGTCGACGCGCTTCCATGCGAAATCGATTGGCTCCGGTGGAGCAGCCGTCCTTGCGATAAGGTCAAGCCGACGGAGGGCGACAACCTCTGCGGCAAGGTGCTCCTCTTTGCTTAGTCGTAGTTCGAACTCGCGTCGAGCGTCGTGGTCGAGCTGGTCATCCACATAGGCCATGGCGAGAAGTTCGTCCCTTGAGGGATGGACAGGGCTCATAAATCGGCTCCGTGTTTGAAGTCCGAGAGGGCACCGTCAAGGTGCGGTTCAAGGAATTCGCGCAGTCTGCGGCGTGCGTGGTAAAGGCGAGACATGACCGTTCCCTCGGGGACGTCGAGGGCGTGGGAGATCTCGCGGTAGCTAAGGTCTTGGAACTGGCGCAGGACAAGGATCTCGCGGTCGCGCGCTGTGAGGCGCTGCATGGCCTCCCAAAAGAGTGCCTTTGTCTCGTTATGTTCAACGTCACTTGATGGTCCGGGCCCCTGGTCCACTAACTCCCAGTCGGTCGCATCCCCATTGTCGGTTTGACCGGCGCTTAGGCTGCTCTTCTTTATGCGGCCATGCTTCCGTAAAAAGCTAAAGCAGGTGTTGCGCAGGATGCGATGAAACCAAGGCAAGAACGGGTCGCCATCGCGAAACGTCTCTCGCGCGCGCCACGTTTTCATGAAGGCTTCCTGGCAAAGGTCGCGGGCGTCCTCCTTGGAGCCGACGAGATTTTTGGCCACGCCAAAGGCGCGCTCGGAAAGCTTTTGCACGAGCTGATCGAAAGCGGCCTGGTCGCCGGTCTTAGAGGCGATCATAAGTTGGGTGGTTAGGGTTTCCATGGGGTCCCCGTACTTCTCGCCGCGTCCATTCTTCAATGGAATGTCTGGAAATTCCGAGCTCAACTACCGTACTCCTTGGCCCTTTAGGGCTGCTTTTCGCTGTTCGGCTAACATCTCCAGGGCGGCGTGAGCCCCACGGGCTACCGCCCCGGGGGGGCCGAGACGGGATTCGGCATGATCCTGACCTGCTAAGTTTTCTTTACGCCAGTTGGTGTCAGCAAGCGCGCGAGTTAGGGCAAACAACACCTTGTCGCGATTCACTTTGCCCTCACCCCTGTCGCCATCTCCGTGATCGACAAACGCAAACTCGGGGTGCACCTCACGATTGGCCAACAGGTTGACCGACGTAAACCAGGGAACCGAGAATAGGTGGTCGCGAAGCCAAATGCCGCGGTTGTTCTTGAGGCGGTAAAGCACAACCGTAGGCAGGCGGTGCGGAAGGATGTCGAGGATCACCGTGCCCGAAACCGCAAGCGCACAAGTGCCGAGTGCGAGCTCTTTATGTAGGCCGCCTTTGGCTAGGCGGACCCGCGCGCTGGACTTTGCGAGTTCGCTTTCGATGACCTCGTCCAAGTCGCGTCGCGAGTGGGGGAGGACGGCCTCTAGGTCCTTAAACTCGGGCCTCGCCTGCAGCTCGGCAACACGGTCAAGCATCCATGGCAAGTTGCGCTTGACCACTCCTTCACGACTTCCGGGAAGAAGGATCAGAGGGCCCTTCGGGGTAGCTGCTTCCAGCTCTTTCGTGCGGGCGGCATGACCCGCGAGTGGCGCGCCGATCTCATTGAGCTCGTCGAGAAGCGGGTGCCCAATGTGTTTCGAATTTACGCCGTGCCGTTGGTACCACGACGTCTCGAAGGGGAGGATCGAGAGTCCGAGATCGACGGCATTGCGATAGCCCTTGACTCGCCACGGAGCCCAGCCCCAGTACTGCGGTGTTACGAAGTGGGCTACAGGGATCCCGTAGCGCTTCGCGAGATGTGCTAGGGGAACGTGCAGCGCGGGCGAGTCCACGGGGATCAGGAGGTCTGGCCGCTTCTCGCGGAAGTACTCGGCGGCGTCCCTCAGCATTCCCAAATAATATGGCAGGGCGGCGAGCACACCGTCAAACCCCATGGCTGCGCGCTCACCGGGATTGCCGATGGAGACCATGCCGCGCTCCTCCAAGGCGGCTCCGCCTAGGCCTACAAACTCCGGCGCTTCGAGTCCCGCATCGATGGCGGCCTTGCGCAGCGCATCAATCAGGTTGGCAGCGTGGATCTCTCCCGAGTGCTCGGCGGCCGCAATAAAGATCCGCAGTCTTCGGCCTCCTAGGGTTTTTCCATCCAGCGGCCTCAAGCTAGCGGCAGCGGGGAGCGGTGGGGCTTCCGCGGCCAGATCGCTGCGAATGTCCGCCTCTCTCCGCTTCCGAACCGCCAGGTAATAGGCCGTCCGAAAAGGCGCTACCGCAATGCCACCTAGGGCCCGCAAAAACTCCAGGCCTACGGCAAATCCAGGCGAAACGCCACGTCGCGCGCGTCGGCCGGTCTCCCTAAGTTCTTCGTCGTGTCTTTGAGTGCTGCTCACGCTTTATAGATTAGAAAGGTAGACTGCGCGGATGCTACGCCTCATTGGATTCTTCGTGCTTGTGATTTTCACAAGGCGCGTGCTCGAAATCGTCCCAGTCGTCGGAGATGTGCTCCGCTCGCTCGGAATCCTGGGCTTTTGGGTCGTAGCAATCTTCGTCGGGTGGTATCTGAACCACCTCGGCGCGAAGCTCCTATCCAAGCGCAATCTCGACACGCAGGTCCGCGACTTGGGCAATGTAGATACCCCGCGCAACCAGGGAAAACTGGGCCTTTTGTTTTTAGATTCGGGGAAACCAAGGGCCGCGCTTGCGCCTCTGCGGAACGCCCATGCGGCTCAACCCGACTCCAACGAGTGGCGCTATGGGCTCGCACGAGTTCTATTGAGCTTGGGGCAGCACGACGAGGCCGCAGACCACTTTCAATTTGTCGCTAGCCAAGATGCCTCGTATGGGTTTGGGCGTGTCTTGTTGGGGCTCGCGGAGGCGCGCCTCGACAGCTCCTCCCCGAATGGGAGCGACATCGCGCTACAGGCATTGGATCGCCACGACTCGGATCGCGGGGCGACCCCGGAAAGCGCGCTCCTGCGCGGCTTGGTGTTCAAGCGCAGTGGTCGCAAGGACGAGGCGCGCGCCGCGTTTGCTTCCGTTGGAGGGCTCGCCCGTCACCTTCCGGCCGCCTACAGGCGAACGGCTTTTCCCTATCAGGTGCGCGCGTTTTTTGCGCGCTTTAGCTAGGCCCGCCTTGAGAGACTTACGCCTCCGCTCTTGCACTCTCCAGCGGCTCTCCGGCGAACGGGCTGAGCCGAGCATCCATATCTATTCAACGGGCCGCTAGGCAATGGAAGATTGGAAATCCCTTGAGGTCCTAAAAGAGGACTCCTTTGGTGCCATCGAGCGCGGCTCTTGGCGTGGGGAGGAGGCGATTTTGCGCCGTGCGACAGGCGCTTTACTCCCCGGCTCCGGAATGGCCGCACGGTTGTTGATGAGGCGCGAAGCACGCGCGCTGGAGATTCTCCATGGAGTTCCTGGCGTGGTCCCTCTGTTGGCTCAACCGAGTCGGAGTGCAATCGTCCGCGGTTGGGCAGCCGGCCAACCCCTGCACCTTGTCGAGTGGCTTCCGCGAGACTTTTTCGAACAGCTCCGCGCGCTCGCCGCAGCTTGCCATGCACTTGGTGTGTGCCATAATGATCTGCACAAAGAGCCCAATGTGCTCGTCGCTCCCGATGGACAGCCTTGGCTTGTGGATTTTCAGTTAGCCAGTGTTCACAAGCTCCACTCTTCCAGTTTGGCGAGGCGCGCCGCAGAGGATATGCGCCACATCGCAAAACACGAGCGGCGCTACGAACGCCAAGGTCGTGGAAGCCGAGAGCGTGGGAGCGACCGCGGGATTGTCGCGCGCATTTGGATGGCGACGGGAAAGCCCGCCTACAACTTCCTCACGCGCCGTGTACTCAAACGAACGGACGGTGAAGGGCGCCGCCCTCGCGGTGGTCCTTGGCCAACGTGGACCGCTCCGACCGGGCGTCGCCTGAACCCCGACGTCTAAATCACGCCCGAAAAGCGCTGCTATAAATATCTGCTTGTGGCGTTTCGGGCACTCTAAGGGCGGGCTCCGAAAGTCGGAGAATTAAAAGATCTTGCGGCATCGGGGCATCTGCGCCTACGGTCCATGGGTTCGAGAATCCCTCACTCGGACTCTCCCCCTCTTTTCAAAAAAACATCAGGAGTTCCCATGGCTAAGTGGTCCTTTGTTCACTCGCTCGTTCCCGTCCTTCTCACCGCTCCGCTCGCGCTCGCAAACCATCCGCCGACAGAGACTGCGCTTTCTACGCCGCAGGCTTCAGTGCTCGAACAGTCTTTCGATCTCACGTCTAGCAAACTTCTCGACGTGACCATGCTCGGCAGCATAGGCTCGCCGGTCACCGCGTTTTTGCACTTTGATGGAGCCTCTCTGGCCGTCGCACTGCAACCGCACAGCGTGCGCGGTGAGAGCTACCAAGTGCGTGCGCAACTCGCGGACGGCACCTGGTACAGCGCCGCTCCCGGCCCCGTGAAAACCCTGCGCGGAACGATCGCCGAGCTACCGGGTAGCATCGTTGCAGCTTCCTGGACAGACGGTGGTATCGAGGCGCGCATTCGCCTAGAAAACGGCGAGGACTGGTGGATTCAGCCCGTCTCGCGAACGGACCACGCCGGTGAGCACGTGATGTACCGCACCGAAGATATCGAGGCGCTTGGCGCCTGTGGTACAAACAGCCTAGCAAGCCCTTATGGCCCGCTTGGCTTCTCCGCAGGTGCGCCGGTGCAGCGGCGCTCGGGGGCGGGCACGGAACAGGCTGGCGGGTCGGTTTGTGAGCTAGCTACAGACGCGGACTTCGAGTACTTCTCAGATTGGGGCTCGGTTTCGAGTGTTCAGAGTCGTATTGAATCCGTCGTGAACACGATGAACCTGCAGTACGAGGCCGAGGTCGGCATCACGCACCAGCTTGTAACACAGCTCGTACGCACCTCGTCCAACCAACCCTATAAGAGCAAAAATGCGTCGAAGTTGCTCAACTCCGTCCGCAGCGAGTGGCTGACAAACCAGACAGGTGTGCAGCGCGACGTGGTCCAGCTCTTCACGGGCAAGATTATTGGTGGGAGTACGATTGGCATCGCTTGGCTCGGTGCGATCTGCAGCACGAATATTGGCTACTCGATGGTGCAATCGGATTTCAACGGGAACTATGGAAGCGCAACGGATCTGTCTGCGCATGAGCTCGGGCACAACTGGAATGCGAGCCACTGCTCGTGCACGAGCAACACGATGAACCCGTACATTACCTCATCGAATACGTTCCACTCCAGCCTCACGATTCCGACGATCACCAGTTTCCGTGACTCGTCAACTTGCTTGGGGGATCCGGGGACGCCTCCGGTTGGAGGCACGCCGACCTCCGTCCACATCGAGTCCATCGTCGCCGGCACGGCGGGCGCGGGCAAAGGTGATAAGGTCGGTACCGCGACGGTCACAATCCTGGATGATCTTGGCGGTCCAGCGGCTGGAGTGACTGTCTCGGGCAACTTTACCGGCACCTTCAGCGAGTCCTTCACGGGAACGACGAGCTCGTCCGGGCAGGTCAGTTTCTCTACGAATGGCGTGGCAAAGAAAGGCATCAGTGTGACCTTTTGTGTGACCTCTGTCTCAGGAGGCGCGCTGACGTATGCCCCGGCTGATGACCTCATGAGCTGCGACGCGAACTAGCAACGTTGATCGGTCGCCGGCCCCCGAGAGCGGGCCGGGGCTATGAATTGCGCGCGGGCGGTCCCTCCTAAAAGGGATCGCCCGCGCGTTTTTCATGGACCGGTCTAAGCGCCGAGAGAGCTCGCCAACTTGTGGATTAGGGGCGGATAGCGGTCGTTGATATCAAAGTGGCTTCCGGGATGTTCGATGTGGTCATGGGGGACACCAAGTGCGCTCAGTTTGCTCGTCAAGAGGCGCAAACCCCACTGCAGGTGAAACTGGTCTTTCATGCCACACTCAAGATGGAGCAGCTCCATGCGCTTCAAGTTCTCGGCATACTTTTCCACCATCACGAGGGGATCAAAGGTGAGCCAGCGCTGCCAGACGCTATCGATGCGGCGCCCAGCGGTGAGTTCGAACGGCAGGTCGAAGCCAAGCGCCGCGTCCTTATTGGGCGAGTAGCACGCGGCCATGGCGAGCGTGTTGAGAATCGCGTGGTCATCTCCTTTGAGCTCGGGGGACTCGAAGAATTTGTCCAGGAACTTCTGCGGATCCATGTCGTGGTCCACTAGCCCGCGCAAGGCGGCGGGGAACTCGGCGCCATATCCCAACTCGAAGTTGACATCGCCCGAAATCGAGCCGGCAACGGGAAACACATCCGGGTGGAGCATCGCCATCCGCATCGCTCCGAATCCACCGGATGACTTTCCGCAGACTCCCCGGCGACCAGCGGCGGTGGGGTAGAGGGACTCGACAAATGCGGGGACCTCTTGGGTGAGGTAATCCTCGTAGTTCCCGAGACAATCGGAGTTGACAAACTGGCTGCCGCCTAGCTTCGTGAAGCAGTCGGGCATGACCAAAATAGCTGGTGCGTATTCGCCAGCCGTCACGCCGCGGTCGTAACATTTGACGACACCCTCTTTCCAGGGATGCGTCTCCAGATAGTTTGTGTAGCTCCCCGTGAAGCCGGGCAGCAAATAGATTGTAGGAAGGGGCCCGTGCGAGTCCGCTCCCGGGGGAATATACACCGCGACGTGACGGTCGACGGGGTCGCCATAGCGACCACCGTCGAGCAGCTTGCTCCTTAGGACGGGGAGCTCGACTCGCCCCTCGAAGGCGAGCTCATCGCGTCGCGACAGGGACATGTCTATTGAGCGCTTCCGTAGGGCTGGCGAGGCTCAAGGCCAAGCTCTTTGCGAATCTCGCGGAAGGGCTTCTTGATGCGATCAAAGATGAAGGAACAGCGGGTGTCGTAGGTTGCGAATGCGGACTTCATGCTGTTGAGGGAGATCGTCTCCAGGTCGTCAAAGCTAAGACCATAGTGTTTGACGGCGATCGCATATTCCTTGGTCATCGTTGTCGCGCTCATCAACCGGTTGTCCGTGTTTAGCGTTAGGCGAAAGCCAAGCTTGTGTAGCACGGGGAAGGGGTGCTCCGCAAGCGAAGCCGCCGCACCGGTGTGGACATTACTTGAGAGGCAGATCTCCAGTGGGATGCGGTGGTCGATGATGTACTGCGCGAGGTTGCCGACCTGAATGACCTTGCCCTCGTGCATCACGATGTCTTCGATGATCCGCGTTCCGTGGCCGATGCGATGGGCACCGCAAAATTGCAGAGCTTGCCAAATCGATGCCGGGCCGAAACTTTCGCCGGCGTGGATCGTGATGTTGAAGTTCTGGCGTTTGACAAGCTGGAAAGCGTCGACGTGAACCTTTGCGGGGTTGCCCGTCTCCTCTCCGGCAAGGTCGAAGCCCACGCAGCCTGCCGTTCGGTAGGAGACGGCGAGTTCTGCCATGTCTTCGGAGAATTCCGGTGCGCCGTTTCGCATCGCACAGACGATGAGCCCAAAGCCGACGTCGTGTTCTTTCGAGGCGCGATTCAATCCATCGAGAACCGAGCGCATCACAGCGTCGAGTCCAAGCTCGCCGCCCGTGTGGAAGTGGGGCGCGAAGCGCACCTCGGCGTAGACAACGCCGTCGTTTTTCTGGTCCTCAAGGAACTCATACGCCACGCGTTCGAGGGCGCTCGCGGTCTGCATGACCGCGATCGTATGGGCGAACCCTTCCAGGTACTCGCCCAGGCTGCCGCGGTTCGCACCGCGCGCAAACCAATCGCCCAAAAGGATGGGGTCTGACTCCGGGAGCTCCTCGTAGCCGATCTGTTTTGCCAGGTCCAGGATGGTCGCTGGGCGGAGGCATCCGTCTAAATGTTCGTGAAGTGCGACCTTCGGGAGCCTTATTAGCAACTCTTCGTCGAGTTGTATGTCGTGTTTCATATCTTGCATAGGGGGATTCTAGCGACCTTAAGTGATGGTCTCTAGCGCCGGTGTCGGCTTAGATGCGGATTCCCGTGTCGTCTTTTCGGATACGAATTTGCAGACACAGATCCCGCCATGGGTCCGAAAGCGAGGTAAACTCTAGGCGAACCCCCCTCTGTATAGCTGTCTCTGCGTTCCAAACGATGATTAATCTCAGTTCCGCCTTTTCTAAAATGGTCGAGCTCCACGGCTCGATTCCAAGGACTGTTTTCCCAAGCGGAAAGGCCTTCCAGCCGATCCATATGTTCTTGGAGGTCACGTACCGCTGTAACTTGCGGTGCAATTTCTGTCAGTATCTAGACATTATTAAAGGCGAAGTAAAAACTTCGGGCCCTGTAAAGGAGTTTACGACAGAGGAGATCAAAAAGGCGATCGACGAGTTCCCCAAGGGGCGCTTGATCACCTTCTCGGGGGGGGAGACGCTTGCACGCAAAGACTTCCCAGAGACTCTGAAGTACGCCTCCAAGCGGAACCGCACGCACATCATTACAAATGGCGCGTTGATCAAGGAAGAGGTCGCGCAGCTGTATATCGACCTGGCTCCCAAGCGCATTTGGCAGAACGGCCTCGTGCTTGTTGGGATCAGCTTGGAGGGTGACCAAGCTCGTCACGACGCCGTAGTTGGCCGCAAGGGCAGCTGGCAGAAGACCGTCAACGGCATCGAGAGCATGGTCCGTCTACGGAAGGAGTCCGGCAAGGCGTTCCCGAAGTTCAACATGAAGATGGTTGTGACCGAGGACACGATTCACGGCATGGTTGACTTTATGCGCATGGCCGCTGGACTTGGTGTGGACCTCGTCAACTTCATGGCGGAGCACGACTTGGTCGGGCACTCCGCGACTTTGATTTCGGATCCGACGGAAGATCGCCTGCGCATGCCGCAGCCGGGCCCGGTGGGTGTCGACCCCGAGTTCCTCCGCGAGCAGCTGATCAAGTGCTACGAGCTTGAGGAAGAGTTGGGCATCCAGATTCGCCTTACGCCTCCTGGACTGCCCATCGATGAGTTCGTGCGCCACTACACTGCCGACCGCAGTTTGAAGTCGAGCGAGTACGTTTGCGAGAGCCCCTGGTCGCGTATCCAGCTGACCGCGGATGGCCGCTATTCGCCATGCTACTACCTGCGCGTGGGGGACTCCCGCAACCAGACGATGCAGGAGATCTGGAACGGCCCCGAGTTCCAGAAGTTCCGCCGCGACACCAAGGAGTCCAAGATCTTCTCCGGGTGCAATGGCTGCTGTAACTTGAAGTACGTCGGCCCGAAGAAATACGGCCTCGCTGGGCTGAAGTAGGGCACTCGGAGGATTCCTCTGTACCGGGGCGCGTTCCCGGCCTCGGCATCGAGTAAACTGCGTGGCTAATGAGGTCTGTACAAAGACTTCGATCCCCCGCGCAATTTGCCCCCGACGCCCGACGTGTCTGACAAGAACATCCGCTTACGCTTCGCACCGAGTCCCACTGGTCAACTGCACATCGGTGGTGCTCGTACAGCCCTATTTAACTGGGCCTATGCCCGCCGTATGGGCGGCTCGATGGTATTGCGCATCGAGGACACGGACCCCATTCGGTCGAAGAAGGAGTACGAGGTGGCGATCCTCGATGGCCTGAAGCGCATGGGGATGGACTGGGACGAAGGTCCGGATGTTGGGGGGCCGTTTGGGCCCTACCGGCAGACCGAGCGCTTTGAGCGCTACCTAGGTGTCGCCGCAAGTCTGTTTCAAGCTGGCTGGGCCTATCGCTGCTTCTGTTCCTCCGAGCGCCTGGTGGAGCTGCGAGAGGCACAGATGGAGCGCAAGGAAAACCCCCGCTATGACGGCTGCTGTAAGGACCTCCCCAAAGAAGCTGCCGATGCACGCGTTGCCGCCGGTGAGCGGGCTGTGCTTCGCTTTTCTGTACCGGAAGGGCAGACGACCTTCACCGACTTAATTCGCGGCGAAGTGACCTTTCAGAACACCGAGGTGGACGATTGGATCATGGTGCGCGCCGACGGCGCGCCGACGTACAACTTTGTCGTGGTCGTTGACGACTCGGACATGGAGATCACCCATGTCATGCGCGGCGAAGAGCACCTCACGAATACGCCCAAGCAGGTGTTGATTTTTCGCGCTCTGGGCCTCGACGTCCCGCTGTATGCGCACCTCCCTCTCATGCTCGGAAAGGACGGCAAGAAGCTGTCCAAGCGCACGGGGGATACGGCCCTTCAGGACTACCTGGACTTGGGGTACCCGCCCGAGGCCGTCCTCAACTTTCTTTGCCTGCAAGGCTGGGCGCTCGACGGGGAGAATGACATCTTCTCGATTGAGGAGCTCGTGAAGAATTTTACACCCGAGAGCGTCGCCAAAGGCGGCAGTATTTTCGACCCTGAGAAATTCAAGTGGATGGCTGGCGAGTACGTTCGGAGGGACTCGGTCGAGCGACTTGCCGAGCGCTGTGGACCGTATATGACGGCCGCTGGCCTGATGACAAGGGAGGAGCTTGTCGAGCGAAACGAGTGGTTCTTGCGCGCGGTCAAAGTTGAGCAAGAGCGCTTTAGCCTGTACTCGGAGTTACCGGGACGGCTCGCGTATCTCTTTGCTGGGGACGGCGATGTCGAGTGGGACCAGAAGGCCGAGCAAGGCGCGCGTAAACACGAGGGTGGGGCCGCGATCTTAGCTGACTTTGCAACGTGGTTAGCTTCGCAATTCGATGGGGGAGACGCCGTCGATCCTGGTGCGCTTGGCGCAGCGACGAAAGAGTGGATCGGCGAGCGCGGGCTGAAGATTCCCGGCCTCTTCCAGCCCCTGCGCTGTGTGCTGACAGGTGCTGCCGGCGGGGCGGATCTATTCGAGATTATAGGTCTACTCGGCCACGAGAAGACCCTGGCTCGTATTGCCGCAGGTGCGGCACGTTTGGCGGAAGAGCCTCGAAATGCCTGATTCGCCGCTGAAATCGGGCTTCTTTGAAGAGAGCCCCGATTGCGTATTCCACGCGATCGGGGCTCTCTTCGTTGGCTAGCCTAGAGAGTCACCTTGTGGCGGCACTCCAGGCGGGGCTCGTCACGCGGACGGCCCTGTCCTTAGTGGGTGTTGATTAGGGTGCCCAAGTAACCCAGAACCACATCTTGTTGATGTCGTCCATACCGCCACTCGAGTCGGCGGAGAAGTCAGCGTACTTGAGGCCATAGGTCAAGTATTCATTGGCCTTGTATTTTGCGACAAAGTCCAGCTCGGTGCCGTAGTCCGTGCTGCCGAACTCCGAGGAGAAGTCGTGGAGCACTGCGGACAAGTTGACGCCACTGACCATCGTGCCAGCGCTGAAGTAGAGGTCTTCAAGGCCCGCGGCGGGGGTGTTTAGGAATTTGTCAGCCCAGCCGTTGAAAGCATGCTTTGTGGCGAGGGGGGTTGAAAAGCCCACCAAGCCGTTGTCGCTTCCAAGGGACTCTTGTCCAACGGCTACCTTAAAGCTGCCGAGGTCTGCACCGAGTTTGACGTGGTAGTAGTCCGCGTCCATGCTGGTGTTGTCGGCATAGTCAGACTGCGTGGCGTACTCAAGTAGGTAGGCCATCTTCATGTCGTCCGAGAGATCCATTTTGCCATCGATGCGGGCACCGATGGTCATCGTCGAGAGCCCGGGTACGGCAAGCACGTCAAGGGCATAACCGTAGACGCTGGCTTTGCCTACACCGTCCAGATCCTTGGAGATGTTGAGTATGTGTGATTTGGTGCGAAGTGCGCCCGCGGTGATTGTGTTGATGTTGTCGACATAACCGTAGACGATCCCAAAGGGCAGGTCCGCGCCGCCGACCCAAGCCAAAGCGTCAAAGGACTGGTGGTTCTGACGCCAGCCGACGTTTCCGACGAAGCGTGCGTTGTCGAGAACCACCTCTTGGCGGCCCACGCGAAGAGTTCCTCCACCAAGGGCCATGTCAACATAGGCTTGGTTCAGGTCCGAACCCTTAGGGTCCGCGATGGTGGGGCGGTTTGCCGTGCTGTAGCGGTCGCTCTCGCCGATGACACTCGTGTTTTCAAACTGAACGTAACCCGAGAAGCCCTCATAGGTGGCCGTGCGGTAGTCGACGACAGTACGCAAGGTCGAGCCGTGGGCGTTGTCCACGTCAGCTACGGCGCTGCTGTCAACCTCCTCCCAGCGGTAGTTGAAGAAGATGGAGCCCTCTCCCGCAGCGAACGCCTCCGTCCAGCTGGAAGGCGCGTCTTGAAGGGTGAGCAGTCCGGTATTGATGATGTCATCGGCGGAGTTTGCGGCAGCGGGAAGCGCCATTGCGCCTGCCGCTAGAAGACCGAGTTTCATGAATTTCATGAGTGATGGTGTCTTTTAGATTTGGGTTTGAGGTGGGTTCGCAGGAGGGCCGGGCGACGCGCGCCCTGGTCCCCTAATTGGGGGGAGCTCAGCTACCTGGTTCTAAGACCAGTCCACATTCCAGCGCACGCGGCGGCCGATAAGAAGACTAGAAGGCCTTTAGATATGCTTTATTGTGCACCTATGGAAGCGTCCGCCGCCCCAAAGTCCCCGGAACTTGAGATCCATCAAGTCCATTCCAATGAAGTCATTTCGCCGAAAACGAACTTCTAGGACAGGATTCGCCCCTTTCGGGCATTCCACTCCGCTTTCTCGGAGGCGAGTCTGGTGACCTGTTCCCGGAAGGAAAATGAGTCCAAATCAGAGTCAACGGTCGTCATAAGGTAGGTCGAGAGTAGTTTCTCCCACTCCTCTACGACGACACCTGCCCGCACAAAACCCTCGGATTGAAAGCTCGCAGCGAGTCGTGCCAAGTCCTTAATCCGTAGGTGCCGAGGGGCGCGCCGCCCCAGGTTTCGCATCCCCTCTAGGTCGACAAGCACGGGGTTGGACTCCTCGTCAATCAGAATGTTCGGGGCTTTGAGGTCGCGCTGCCGAAAACCGGCGTCGTGCAGGTGGGCAATCACCTGGGCGAGATGATGGAAAAGTGTTGCTCGGGCGCTATCGCCAAGCGAGAGGATGGCCTCCCCCAGCTCCTCGCCGGAAATGGCGTCCATGTAAAGCCAACGCCCCGGGCCAAAGCGCCCCGGGCCGCGCAGGATCGCAAGCGGAGTGCCAACGCGGATACCGCGCCGCTCGAGTGCTATCCCCAGCTCGAGCGAACGTTCGAACGCATTGCCAAAAGGGCGCCGGATGCGGTCTAGAAGAGAGAGCTCGCGGTACTTGACGAAGTACTCGGGGCAGCCCGACTTACCCCTCCAGGGGGCTCTTGCGCCGGTGGGGACGATGGTCGCAACCGACTCCAGCATGCGCACAGCCAGCTCTCGCTCAACACGCGGATGGAATCGTCCTCGGTGACTTGCAGAGGAGAGCTCAAAGGGAGACATGCGCCTAGGGTAGCTCGTTCGAGCCACCCTGCGCAGAAGGAATTGGACCCCGCCTCCAGATCTCCTCGGGAGGGCGGCTAGCTCCCCGTTTTCCGTGCGGCCGCGATCGTGTCTTTGGAGCACCAGCGGAACACCGTGCTGCCCCAGGCCATGCCACCACCAAGTGCAAGCAGCAAGATTCGGTCGCCCTCTTTGAAGTGGCCAGCGCGCGCGAATTCGTCCAGCGCGGTCGGCACGCTTGCGCTGGAGGTATTTCCGGTGTGGTCGATCACCATGAGAACCTGGTCGGGACGGATGCCCGCCTGGCCGATTCCGTCTTCGATGATGTTCGCGCTGGCGTGGTGCGGAATGACATAGTCGACGTCGGCGATGGTGAGGCCAGCACGCTTGAGGACCTCGGTAATGCAGCGAGCCGTGGTCTGCACGGCAAATGGATAGACGTCCCGGAAGTCACTGATGAGGTAGTGGTCGCCCGTGGCGATCCGCTCGAGCGTAAGGGGCATCGCCGTACCGCCGGCGGGGACGCGCAGGGCTTTTCCGGCAGCGCCGTTGGAGCCCAGGTAGAACGCCTCGAAACCAAATTCTTGGGGGACCGGAAGATCCTCCAAAACGACGGCTCCAGCGCCATCCGCAAAGAGTCCGGCCATGCGAAAGTCGCGCTTGTTGATGATGTGAGTCATCTCCTCAGCGGCGATGACAAGCGCCTTTTTGTAGCCTAGGTTTGCCATCAGGGAGTCGGCAATAACCAGTGCGTTCATGAAGCCGGGACAGGCGTCCTGTAGCTGGTGGAAAACGGCGCTGATGCCGAGCTCGGCCTGCACCTTGGAGACGGAGTGTGGGGCGACGTGATCGCTAGTTGCTGTCGCCATGACGATCAGCTCGATATCTTCGGGAACCAATCCCGCGTCGGCAATCGCGTTGCGGGAAGCGTGGACGGCGAGATCGCCAGTACTCTCCCACGGAGCCGACCAGCGACGGCTCTTGACGCCGTAGCGTTTCTGGTACCAGTCGTCCAAGCTGCAGCCCGCCTTGCGCTCGTCAAAATTCTCGACGTACTTGAGCAGGTCGTTATTTGTAATGACAAGCTCGGGCAGGTAGCTGCCGGTTCCAGTAATGATGCGGGGCATGGCGGAATGAAGGAAGTCCCAAAGTGGGAATGGAAGAGGGCCTTATGGAATGACGCCGGAGCGTACAGCCAAGATCCCTATCAGGTTAATAAACTGGCAGGATAGGACTCTCAAGACATCGGTTGATTGGGCCGAAAGCTGGGGTAACCTGTGAAGAATCCGAATAAAGATCGAGTTGAAGGACCCCAAGTCGGTTCTGTCGGCAGCGAAGAGTCCGCGCCCATTCGCTGTGAAGAGGCTCGTGAGGCCATGGGCCGCTTCCTAAGTAGCAACTTCAAAATCGATCGGGATACGAGGGCTCAAAGTGCGATGCGTGCCCATTTACAGGTCTGCGAATCTTGCGAGATCGAATACCGCAAATCCGTGGACTTGCACGCCTCACTTACTGGCGCGATGCGCTCCAAGGAGCGCCGCGATGTGCAGGCGAAGCTGCGCAAGAACAGCAGGCCACGCCTTGGCGGGCTGGGGGCGATGGGTGTTTTATTCTCAATGAGTGGGAAGCAGCCGACCCATGCCTTCATGCAGGTGATTTGGAGGTTGCGGCTCGTTTTTATCACGTCGTTTTTTATCTTCCTCATGATGCAGGTCTCGAAACCACCCAAACCGGGTCCGGCGTTTCGCGTGGAGTGGCGCTCGGGGACAATTCAGCTCGGGGAGCGGCATCTGAGGGACAATCAGCCCAACCACGGGATGCCTCGTGGCGAGCAGATCTTCACAGAGTCCGATGCGGAGGCACGCATCTTTCATGGCGAGAACGAGCTTGTGCTCTTCCCGGATTCTAGCGTTCTTGCTGAGTACGTCACACCTGCACGGCTGCGGTTCGTTTACGGTGTTGCGGAGCTTGAAGGTAGCTTTGAGATCACCTCGACGGCGGGCCAGCTGACCTTGACAGAGGGTCGCGCCAGCATCTCCCTACTCCAGGGGGTGCTCTTTGTGGAGTGCAAAGAGGGGATCCTTGAGGTGCTCTCCTCCTCGGTCCACAAGAACTTGCTCCCCGGAGAGACCATTCGCCTAGATGAGCGCGGCTTGAAACTCCCAAACGATCCCAATCCTGAAGAACCAATAACGGTGGCACCCAGCGCGGGGTAAAATCGCACCAACGATTCCTATGACAGCTGCCCCAATCCAATCCCCGCCGCCCGAAGTCTCGGTGGTGGTGCCCGTCTACGGGAACCGCAACACATTGCCCGAGCTCCTCAGCCGGCTCGACAAGACACTTACAGGCTATGAGTGCGAGTATGTGTTTGTTGTCGATGGCTCTCCCGACGACAGCCTAGATATTCTGAAGCAAGAGGGGCTCTCAAGGCCTCACCTGCGCGTCATCGAGTTTGTTCGCAATTTCGGCCAGCACGCGGCGCTGTGCGCTGGCTTCGAAATGGCGAGGGGGGAAGTGGTCGTCATCCTGGATGCCGACCTGCAACAATCACCGGAAGACCTCCCACCCTTTATCGAAGCTTGGCGCGGTGGCAAGGAGTTCGTCTCCGGCGTTCGCGGGTCTCGCAAAGACAGTCTCTTGCGGCGATTTGGTTCGTACTTTATGAACCGCCTGGTGCGGAGCGTTACGGGGGTTCCCCTACGCGACTGGGGCTGTCCGATGGCCGCGATTGACAGGCGAATCATCGACCAGATTGCGTTTGCCGGTGAGCAGCGGCGCTTCCTAAAACCACTGGTTGCGCGTCTCTCGCGATCCTGGACCGAGATTGAAATCCAAGGGCTAGAGCGCGAAGGCGAGTCGAGCTACTCGATGTTCTCATTGATCGGTTTATCGTTGGACTTCATGGTCTCCTTTAGCAATCGACCCTTTCAACGCCTAACCGGTGCGGGCGCAGCACTTCTAGGGATTGGGTCCGCCTGCGCCGTGCTCTACATTATTCTTCGGATAGTTGGTGTCGTTGTCGACTACCCTCAGGTTCAGGTCGGAATCTTTATTTCCGTCCTCATTGGAATGCAGACGGTCATCCTTGGAATGCTCGGCGAGTTCACGCACCGCGTTTATCGGTTGGTTCAAGGGCAACCGTTCTTCGAGTTGCGAGGCGAACATGTCGCCGGAGAGTTCGTTGGCGAAGAGCGAAACTAACTTGGTTTCCGTGTCGATGGAGGGGGAAGTCCGAGCCGCGCGCCCGATCGAATTGATCCTCGCGTTTCTGATTTCGTTTTGCGCTGTCATCCCATTTTTGGGGAAGGCTGTTCACCAGGACGACTGGGCCTACCTACGTGTGGCCGAGCTCATTCGCGACGACCCCTCGACCGTTCTGGAGCAGACGACACTTTACCAAGGCACGATCGTGACCGCTGGCCAAGGTGTTCTTCACGGGCCAGTATGGATGCACACACTCGCGTTTGCGCTTGGATTCGGGGAGTCGGGAGAGCTCGTTGCCCGCGTGATTGCAGCCCTCTGCTTGGGCCTACTCGCGGTTGCAATGGCGAGCTTGGCAGCGCGCTTTGGTGCTCCTCCGCTGCAAGTCGCCCTGCTGGTTTGTCTCTCCTCAGTCCCCTTGACTTTGGCGGGGACCCTAATGACCGACCTTCCGATGCTCAGCTTCTTCTGCGCATCTCTGGCCCTGGCAGTGCGAGGGATCGAGGGAAGCCAAGGACGGGTCGACAAGGGCGCGCTCTTGGCGGCGGGACTTTTCGCCGCTGCCGCCTCGCTTACTCGCTACCACGGTCTTGCCGTTCTCCCCATGCTGTTCACGCTGCCATTGATTTGGCCGCGCGCTCGATTTGCCGGCGCTTTGGAGACGAAGGGGGAGAGTGCAGGGGCGAAACTCAAGGCGCAGACGCGCTCGGCTTTCCGTTTCGGATTTCTCCCGTTCGCGATAGGGACAGCAATCGTCGTAGCTTATCTCGCGAGTACTTTTTTAGCATCGGGTGTCTCGGATTCGACTCGGGCGGTCGACGCGCTCGCAGACATTCCCGACATCGATCGCGCAGCCTGCCTGCTCGCGACCTTCGCCGCGCTCGGGGGAGCCGTACTCGGAATCTTTGTGAGCTGCCTTTGCGCTCCGAACAAGGCGCTCCGAGCTCTGCGGGGCGTAGATGGACTCGGAAAGCTACTGCTTGGGCTTGGACTGGGTCTAGGTGTCGCTTTGGGAGTATGGGCCGAGAGTCGGGTCGGGGTCACTCCCGTCGGCGTCAATCTGTGGTTACAGCGGCTGCTGTTGGTGCTTGGAGCAGCGGGGCTTCTGAGTGCAAGCCGCCCCTTGTTTCGCTTTTTGGCGGCGCTCTTTCCACGCTCCCGAGAGGTGCAAACCCCAGACGCCGTGCACCGCGAGACATGGCTCTTTGCCTGGCTTATTGGCTTTGCATTTGCCGCTGTGTTCACCGTTCCTTTTGGCTCCACTCGGTACGTTTTACCTGCGATTCCTGCGCTCGTGCTGTTTGTAGCGCTGATCGTCTCTCGGCGTTTTGGGCCCCGCGTTGGTTGGCTCGCGATTCTGCCGACAGCGCTCATCGGTGTCGGCTCCGCTGTCGCCGATCTACACGCCGCGAGTGTGTATCCAGAGTTCGCCTCCAAGGTTGCCGAGCGCAGGGCGGCGAGCGCACCTCCAAACTCGATTCAGGCTGGCAGGCTCTTTATCTGGGGGGAGCTTGGCTTCCGCTGGTACTTAGAGGAAGAGCCCGCTCTTCGTGCATCGGGGTCGCGGCCTACGATTCTTGCGCGCTCTTCCAATGAGCCCGTCGCAGGCGATCACATCTTCAAGTCCGCACTTTGCACGGCAAGTGCGGATGGCCTCTCCGGCACGTACCTACTGAATCCGGCGCTTGTACAGCGGATGAAAAATGAATCGGTAGTCAGCTTCGAGGACCCCTGGCCGATCCGGATTCACAACCCGTATGTGGGTGCTGGCTTCTATGGCGCAGCTGGTGGTATTTTGCCCTTCGCATGGGCCAGTGCAAACACCGACCAATCACTCGCCCCCGGAGCGACCGTACCTCACGATCGTATTCAGACCTGGGAGATCACAGGTGAGAATCCGTTCTTCGCCTCGCTGCATCGCGCCCGGATTGAGCCGACAACCGAGAAGACAGTGGCCGGAGGCAACATTCAAATTGAGTCGTTCCGGGTCGCCCACGGGATAGAGCTAGGAATCGAGCAGAAGACAGCTCTCTCGATCTTGTATCCGGGCCGAGTGACTTGGGAAGGCGTGCCCCTCTCCCCCCAAGCAGAGGCGCTAGAGCTCTTTGTCGCAGAGCACGATCGCACTGCCTTTATGCCCGGCCCGGGGGCGCTCCTGCGCGTGCTCGTAAATGGCGAGGTGCTCTATGAAGTCACTCTCGACTCGCGGCGAAACGAGTCCGACCGCCGCTGGTTTCCAGTGCGGGTCAACCTGAAGAGGTTCGCAGGTCAGACCGTTGCGATCACCTTCGAAGCGATGGGCGGCCCATGGCCCGACAAACCCTCCGAGAGCCAAGGCCCGCCTCCGATAAGCGTTGGCTTCGCCGAGCCGCAGATTCGCTAGACCGGCCTTTCGCCCTAGCTGCTCGCTGAGCACCACCTCTCCAAGCTCAAGCTCTCAAGCCGTCTTGTGCGATGGGAGACCATTTGTGCAGCTTCAAGTGCGGGGTGCACCTGCGGCCCTACAAGACGAGCAGTGGCCACACCTCTGGAGACAGCTATTTAGCAACTGGCTGCTAGTAGAACTTCGGTTGCTTGAGAGTCTTTGGGCTATTCCGGGGCGGGGTGCTCCGTCATCCACTTCTCCCATTTGGCCGCGTCGTATCGGAAGTCCTCACCCAAAAGGCCCTTTAGGGCGCCACGAATTGCGGACCGTTCGTGAACTCGGAGGGCCTCTTGGCGAACGGACAGAACTCGGACGTCAAGGACGGCACCCTCGACAAGGACGTTGACGTTTGGTTTTGCAATGGACGAGTTTTGGGCGACCTCGACATCGAAGTCTTGGATGTATGCGATTTGCTTGCCAACAAATATGTGGCTGGCGGGGGGGCGATAAGAGCCACCCGTTCCGGCAGTCGCCGCCATCGCACTTACAAGGGGAGCCGCTGCATTCATGAAGCCTAGCGTACCCAGAGCGCCTGCCGCATTGGTGCGGACAGCAGGCGAGGAAGATTGAAGCGCTCTAAGGAATGGCTGCGTAAGGGCCTCTTCCTGGAGGTCGCGAAGGGTGCGCGCGCACTCCTCGCGCACCTCCTTGGTTCCATCGAGGATGGCGACCTTGATTAGGTTCTCTACGGTGGTCTGCTCTTCGATCTGGAGCTGAGAGCGGTGTAGGATGAGCACCGCGAGCTCCCTGCGACCGGAAGATCTGTGTGACAGCTCGTCGCGAAGGACCGCTCGGAGGGAGTCGCCATCAATCTTTGAGACACCCGCGATGAAATCGCGGACGGCGATCTCTCTCGATGCACGCCGCATGAATGCAGTGGAGTTGAACCATGGCCGGAGGGCGTCCGCCAGCTCTTCCGGTGCCGTCTCCTCGGAGGCACCTAGCGGAGGCGTGTTCATCGGAAGCAAGCCGGTATCGATGATCGTCAGTGTCGGACCGTGATCGGGGTCCTTGCGAAGGCAGAACTCAAGGTGCTCCAGCGCCTCGGTGTAAAGAGCGCGCTCAATCAGCCACATCGCCTGGTCGGCGCGATCATCCGCGAGAGCCATCTTGAGGCCGCGCTCGCGAATCCGCGCTTCGCGGAGGATATCGCGCACGGGAACCTGGTGGTCGATCGATCCCGCGCGGAGAGCTGTCCACTCCTTCCCCTGGAGTATTTGCCACTGGCCATCGACCTGTTTTGCCCGTGTTCGAAGAGGAGTGCCCCAGCTCATGTAGAGGATACGCTCGAGGTTTGTTTCGAGGTCGTCCTCTTCGGCCTCCTCCATGGCCCCGTCTTTGGTCGGCGACTCTTGTTTTTTGGGGGGACCGTCTGCACTCGCACCCGTGGAGGCCACAAAAATCCCCATAAGGATGAGGGCGAGTTGGGTACGACGCTTGGATGGCTTCATGGGAAAGTTGGGATTAGGGCCTTGCTCACGACGCGGAGCTGGAGAGTGCAGCTCGTTGTGGGTGGGCGTGGCTAATGGGTGGTGGTGTCTGTCCCTTTGGATCCGAAGGGATAAAAAGGTCGCCGTCGTTGAGGAGGGGGCGCGGTGCGAACGAGTCCGATGATGTCATGGGAGTTGAGTCCAAGGAAGTGGCAAAAACGTGCGGGCTGTTAAGGTGGTCCTGGATGAACTGCTAGGGGAGTTCAAGGGGCGGGTTGCATGGATTTTCCAAAGAAGACCAGCTTAGGGGGCCCTCTTTGTAGGTCGCGCGGAGCGCAAAGCCCAATCTTTCAATCTCAGGAGCGAGCTGGGCCCGGCTAGAGCCGCTTACCCAAATCTGTATGGGTAAGGTCTGTTGGAGGAGGCGGCCCAAAAGTGCAGTCTCCGAGCCGTGGTGGGGTAGAAGCAAAATCGTTTGCATTCCCATGGAAGTCCGCTGCGGCAGGAGCGGAAGTATTCCCGCCAAGCCCTCCTGCTCCGCATCTCCCCAGAGTAGGAAGTGCCACCTCTCTGTTTCGAGAACTAGGGTGCGCGAGCCCTCGTTGCCATGGACTTCGCTGCCCCTCACCAAGTACAAACGCGCACTGGGCTCAGAGGCTAGATTTAGCCTCCCCATTCCCGTATCGCGAATGGCGCAATCGGAAGGGAGTCTCGCGGCGATCTCCGGCGGCAAGTGCCCCGTCCAGGAGCGCGGTGGATGCTTTTCGATCAAGCGCGGCAGAGCGGATCGATGGTCCATATCATTGTGGGAGAGGATGTAATGAGGCCGGGGGCCCTCCCATTTAGCGAGCTGGGGCAGAAGGGCTTCTGTTGCCGTTCGCAACCGATCCCTTGAACCACCATCAAAGATCCAGATGGCACCCGAGGGCAGGCGTACGAGCCCAGCTGTACCGTGACCAACATTGGCGATGACAACTTCGGCGCTTGCCGGAGCCGCCGACCAGGGCAGTAGAAGTGCAGCCCCAAGGACACTGGCGGCGAGGGCCAGGGGGCAGGCATTCCGGAGCGTCCCACTTTTTGCCCAGCGCCTCCGTCTGATCAGCGCAAGGATGCCGAACCCAACGGCAAGGGCGATCGCGACTCCGGGTCTAGGTGGCAGGACCACGGGCGTCCCTGGAAGGTTGTCGGCGAAAGCGAGTAGTCTTCCGAGGGCCTCTCCGGCAGGTGCTACCAGAAGGTCAATGAGGTGTTCGGCGAGCTCGCTGAAAAGCGCATTGAGGACGGGTGCTAGTAAGAGGATGGACCACGCTAGCGTCAGAATCCACGCGATCAGAGGAACGGCAAGTGGAGTGATCAGGATACCGATAGGAGCGACCTCGCCAAAGGTGGACCACGTCTCTGGCAAGGTGATCCAAACGGCGGCTAGGCTGGCCGCCAAGGCGAAGCGCAGCGTGCGCAGGAGGCGACTCCAGATTAGCCTAGACCAAGAGGGTGTTCCGATGCGGAGTTGCACGGGAGTTCGCGCACCGGGGAGCCGGCTGGCGAGTGCCCCCAGGGTGAGGATCAGGCCTAGGGTGGCCATATAGGAGAGCCGAACAGAGAGGTCAGTCATCGCGGCGGGCCGGGCGAGATTCTCTATGACAAGGGCGAACCCCCAGAGGTTGAGGGAGTCGGGGCGCCTACCAAGTGGCCCGAAGTGAGGTGCGGCCAGCGCGAGTATGAGCGCTGCGCAGGCGCGCAGCACGGGTGGAGCCGCACCGGCCAAGGGGACAAAAATGAGGACGAGGACGATTCCAATCGGTGCGCTGAGTCCGTTGCGATTTCGGTTTGCCCCAAGGAGACGAGAGAGAAAAAAGGAGAGTCCACGTGCAATCGGCAGAATGAGGAAGACGGAGATGAGGCCAACATGAAGGCCGCTAATCGCAAGAAGGTGGCGCGTCCCGGTTCGCGTAAAGAGGTCTTTGGCCGCTGGGTCGACCCCCGTTTTCGAGCCAAAGAGAAGTGCAGCCAAAAGACCGCGTGGAAGGCCTGCATCCAACGTGTTCGCGCGCGCTATGAGCGCCTTTCGAGGGCGACCCAGGTCGAGGTTACCTAGCAAATACTGAAGGGGGGAGCGGGGTGCCGGTGCGAGCCTCTGGAGCGAGTCGGGCATGACACGTACGCTTCCCAGGACCCCATGTTTCGCCCAGGAGCCAGGCACGGGCCCCTCGGCTCGCAGGAGGGGCCCATCGCCGGGTAAAAGCGCTACCGCCTCCCCCGGGTTCGCGAGCTTGGGCGGCGGTAAATCCCAATCGGCGACTCCGTTGGAATCAAGAGGCTGTGGCAGGGAGAGCCTCCATCTAGCCATACCACTTATCGAGGGGCCTGAACCGTCCTCCCAAATCCCAATCTCCGGTTGCAGGCGCCCCGCCGCTCGAGGGTCGAGATCGGTGACCCGCGCCGGCACCGCTACGTTGGTGGAATCCAGTGCTGCAACACCACGGGCAAACGACAAAACAAGCGCGCACAATAGCGGCACCAGCAGCACGCCGCGCCACCGCGACCCACCTAGGGAAGTCAGGGTGACGACCCCTAGAATCACGACTCCGCCAGCCCATGGGGCGGACGCACAGAGGTCTCCACAGGCGAGCGCCACCGCGAAGGCCAGCATCGGTCGCCGATCGAACAGCTGCTGCTCGATGTCCGGCGGGAGCTCTTCGCCACCCTGTGGGACGCCGGGACGCACTCTGCGAACACCCCCGCGCCTAAAGTTTTCTCCGCCCTCAGGGCCTAACTCGCAAATGTCCACCATAGTTCTCGGCCAAGGGGCCATGCCAAGCAGACGCTCGGGGCGGTCGCTGGTTACAATCGTGCGCCTAAGTCTCTTCGATTTTTCGCGACTCTATCTAGGACAGCTCACGTGACTGCACTCGATCCACAACACGCCATCTTTCCGGGCTCCTTCGATCCGCCGACACTCGGACACGCGGATCTGATCGCGCGTGCGCTCCATCTCTTCCAAACGGTCACCTTGGCCGTTGGCGCGCATCCCAAGAAGGTCGGGATGTTTAGCCCCGATGAGCGCTGCGAGCTTTTGCGAGGCCTGACCGCGGACCTCCCCGGGCAGGACCGTCTGCGCATCGTGAAACTTGAAGGACTTCTGGTCGACGGCTGCCGAGAGCACGGTGCCGGGGTCGTCCTGCGCGGCTTGCGCAGCGGCGCGGACTTTGAGTACGAGGCGCAGATGGCGGCTACGAACCGCACCATGGAAGCGGAGCTGGACACGCTCTACTTGGGGGCATCCCCGGCCGTTAGCCACCTCTCGAGTACCCTCGTCCGGCAGATTGCATCCATGGGCGGCGATGTGTCCGCCCTTGTCCCCCCCAACGTCTTGGCCGCCCTCGCCGCCCTCTAGTCGCACCCACCTACCCCATGTCTACACAAACGATCTCCACTTCCAACGCGCCCGCCGCTATCGGACCCTACAGCCAAGCGGTCGTCGCAGCAGGACTTGTCTTTACCTCTGGTCAAATCGCCCTGGACCCCGCAACGGGCGAAATGGTGGGGGACAACGTCAGCGACCAGACCGAGCAGGTCTTCAAGAACCTCTTTGCCGTCTTAGCCGCTGCGGGGGCCACTCCGCGGTCGGTGGTCCGCTGCACGGTGTTTCTAAAGGACTTGGGCGAGTTCGCGGTCGTCAATGAGATCTATGCAAGGCACTTTCCCGGTGAGGCCCCTCCCGCGAGGGCTTGTATAGAGGCGGCCCGCCTGCCCAAAGACGCGCTCGTCGAAATCGATGCGATTGCTGTCGTGGGGTAGACACGTGTTGGGTCCGCGAAAAGACCTCCACGATTACGCTAACTTCGGCCTCGTCTTCTCGGGGGGGGCCCCGTGTTCAACTCAGAGGCTGGGAGGCCGCTTGCGCGGTTCGGGCCTCTCTTTTCTTGTGAAACCCGAAAACGGCTCGGTGTTGCAATCCCATTTTGGTCGGTCGGTTCGGCGAGCCCATCTATTCGCCGGACCCTCATTCGAGTATCCTGCTCACCCAATATTTGATATCCGCCCCTCGCGCACCTAGTGCGTTTCCCGTTCCCGAACTGAATCATGGCTGTTGCCTGTGGCATTGTGGGCCTACCCAACGTCGGTAAGTCGACGATCTTCAACGCGATTACTGCAGCTGGCGCCGAGAGCGCTAACTACCCCTTCTGCACAATCGAACCCAACATCGGGATCGTGGACGTTCCCGATCCGCGCCTCGAGCAGATTCGTGGACACATCGAAAGCAAGAAGGTCATCCCGGCTTCGCTGAAGATCGTTGACATCGCAGGTCTCGTTGCGGGTGCCGCATCGGGTGAGGGGCTTGGCAATAAGTTCCTAGGCACGATCAAAGAGACGGACGCGATCCTGCACGTGGTCCGCTGCTTTGAAGACCCTGACATTATTCACGTCGCCGGCCGCGTTGACCCGATTTCAGACATCGAGGTCATCGAGCTTGAGCTGGGCATGGCAGACGCCGAGACCCTGACACGCAATATCGAACGCGTTAACAAAAAGGCTCGCGCGGGCGACAAGGACTCCCTCGCGCAAAAGGAAGTTTTCGTCCGGGCACTCGAGCTGGTCGAGTCGGGCAAGAGCTTGCGCGCAGTCGCGTGGAAGGTCGAAGAGCTCGCCATGTTGCGGCCACTCTTTTTGATTACGATCAAACCTGTTCTCTTCGTTGCCAACGTGGCGGATGATGACCTCGAAGGCAAAGGGGAGCTCCCTCAAATCGTCGCTAAGTACGCCGCCGAAAATGGATGCGACTTTGTTGCTCTCAGCGGCGACATCGAGGGCGAGCTTGCAGGGATGGACCCTGCGGACCGCGCTGAGTTTCAGGCGGAGCTTGGCATTACGGAGCCGGGTCTGGAGCGACTTGCGCACCAGGCGTATCACCTACTTGGTCTCCAGACGTATTTCACGGCCGGGCCGATGGAGATCCGTGCGTGGACCATCCACGCCGGAGACACTGCTCCGAAGGCTGCCGGTGTAATCCACACGGATTTTGAGGCGGGCTTCATCCGCGCCGAGTGTTACTCGGTCGCCGACTTGGAAGAGTACAAGAACGAGCCTGCCATTCGGGCTGCCGGCCGTCTTCGCGTAGAAGGCAAGGCTTACGTTATGCAGGATGGGGACGTCGTTCACTTCCTATTTAACAAATAGGGAGCCCGCTTTCTGCGTCACCGTGTGTTCGCAGTACGTTTTGATACGGACTTGACCCCATGAATCGGGGGCGGGTAGCGTATGCTAAGCTGAGGCAACCATCCTAAACCAATATTTGTACGCTCCATGGTCACGCTCCGCATTCCGTCTTCGCTGGTTTCTCTCGTTCTGTGCCTAGCCGCGCTTATTGCCTTTGCACCAGACTCCGGCGCACAAAAAGTTGCGAGCAGTCGCCGAAGTTTTCCCGCGAGTGGAGTTGAGTTTAAGCCTCTCGCCGACATGACGGACGTGCCTTCGAATGATCGCATGAAGTCCCTTGGCGTGATCGGGCAGTTCTCCGTAGAGAAGAGCGTTCAAGTCAAGCTCGAGAGCGGCGACCGGATCATGTACACGCCGAGCTGTACGGTGGTTCGTCTCGATCCTCGCGCGGCGGAGACCGGTGAAGAGGGCGAAGAGATCATGGACGATCGCGGGCCGCGAAGTGTCGAAGATGTCGTCAACGCACTGTTCGGGAACCTTGGAGAGATCAACCTCGAAAAAGCTGAGGCTTCTACGCCCAAGCTTTACAAGGGGATGGATTGCGATCGTTTCGAAATCGAAACTAGCCAGCGTACGAATGCCGGGCCGCTTCCGATTATTGTTGACGTCTTCTCGTTCAACATGAGTGACTTCAAAATTATCTGCGCGTGGGATTACCCCGCGGACAAAAAGAACAGGAAGACTTGGGAGTCCGTCGTGGTTAAGTCCATGAAGACTTTTCGCGAGATGAAAATGGGCGCAGACGGGGTTGAGTTGGATGATGTCAATTCGGAAAGTAGCTATGAGGAGCTACTTGAGTTCCACACTCACGATGTAGAGCAGACTCCGGGTTGGCGTTTGGTCGAGACAAAGACAAAGCAGTACCTCATCAAGACAAACGTCGAGAAGAAGGACAAGGGCGACATTGACGAGGTGATCCAGCGCATCGAGGCCTCGCGCCGACTGTATGAGGAGGACTTTCCGCCCGCTCAACCGATCACTTCGGTCTCTGTGATTCGCCTCTGTGCGACACAAGAGGAGTTCAACACCTATGGGCAAACCGGCGCAGGGGTCGCGGGCTTCTTTAATCCGAGATCTGAGGAGCTCGTCTTGTACTTCGGCGATGGTGGCAGAGATATGACCTTGTCGGTCATGACCCACGAGGGTTTCCACCAGTATTGCCACTTCCTGTTCAACCGCTCGGAAGCGCACCGCTGGTTTGACGAGGGGCATGGAGACTACTACGGGGCTTGGGATATGAGGGGCAAGAAGCTCGTTCCCAATGAGGATATGAAGGGTGGTCTTGCGCGTATCCCGATCATCAAGGAGATGTTCAAGGCGGGTACGATCAAGCCCCTCTCCGAGCATATCCGCTATGACCACCGCACATGGCAGAGCCAAGGTCCATCCAACGTCTCTTGTTACGCCCAATCGTTTTCTCTGATTCGTTTTCTTCGCGAGGGTACTCGCGGCAAGGTCAAAGGGAAGATGTGGAAAAAGGAGTACGCCGAGATCCTTCCGAACTACATGAAGTCCTTGAATGATGGGTATGCCGCAGCCTACGCCGAGATCGTTGCTACGTCCGAGAAGTCGCTAGAAGAAGAGGAAGGCGGCAAGGAGCCCTCCCCAAAGACCATCATCGAGATCGAGAAGCGTATCGCAAGCCCTTGGGATTACCTCGGTCCAGCGGTAAAGCAACAAATCTGGGACAAGGCGATGGCCGCCTCCTGGGGCTTGGTTGACGAGGCTGAGTTCGAGGAAAACTGGCTCAAGTTCATCGACGACGTCCTTTAGGCGTCCACACCAGCCGCCCGACTCACTAGGCAAAAGGGCTCTTGGGGCCCCCGTGACCTTGGCGGCACTCGGCGGACTTGTCGTCGCAGACGCGACAGGGAATCGACCGTCGTGGCTACGGTGAGCTCTTGAGGGGGAAGGGCGCGAAACCGCCCCCCCTTCACGGCCCTTTGCGACGACAAGACGCCTGCGGGCGTCTGCTGGGCTTTGAGTGGGGATGAGGGAGTTGGGGGACTCTAGCGCCTTGCACGGGGGCGTTAGGCAAGTGATCCAGTCTTCCCCTCACTCCACTCGTGGCGTGCTAAGGAAGGCGCCTCTTCCGGCGGGGGGAAGGGGCGCCAAGTCGGTTCCAATCACACCAAGGATTCCAGCCCTCCCTCCGAGCGAAACCAGCACCCTTTTCGGGGTGAGTCGCCGGACGACCAACTTACCCACCCCGCGCTTCGCGCTGTCAAAGTCACCGGAGGGGAATCTTCGGGCGGGCCCGTTCTCGGGTGCCTGGAAGAGGGCTAGGTCGCCTCCAGGGAACCTTTGGCTACTTTGAACTCGAGCTGGATAACGGATTTGCCGGTTTCTTGGTGGAGGCCTCGGCCCGTCGCCACAAAGCCGTACTTTGTGTAGAAGGCGCGGCCGATATCGTTTTCCTCAAAGACTTCAAGGGTGAGCGTTGTTCGGAGCTCGACAGCCTTGTCCATGAGCGCGCGACCGATGCCCTGCTTCCAGTGGTTTGGATGAACAAAAATCGCTCCGATCTCATTGCCCATTAGCGCGAGAAAGCCGACAACCTTGTCGTTGTTTTTATTGTCGATAGCGACCCACGTTTCAGCTGCTGGAAGGTAGACCTCGCGGATGCTCTCAACCTCGGCGTTTAGAAAATCCGGGCTTAGGAATGAGTGGGCGACGACCGATGCGGCGCGCCAGGCAATCACAAGGTCGTCAAAGTCAACTTCTTGGAAAGGACGGAGGTGCATAGAGTTAGCTAGAGGGTGATGTTTAGCCCAACGGCGTTTGATAGGGACTCAGGAAGTGTGAACACAACGGCGGCCCAATCCAAGTGAAGTCCGGAGAATCCGGAAAGTGTTCCAGCAGGTGCGGCAAGGCTTGCAGTCGCGCGGCCGGCGGCGTCCAGTGTTCCGAATGAGCCAGGAAGGAATGGGGCACCCGGATGAGTCAAGGTGAACAGCGAGAGTGCGTCCCAGTTGAGGGGTAGGGTCTGGAAGCCAAGTGGGGTTCCGGGTGCCGTCCCCGTCATCGAACCGAGCAGGAAGTAGAGCGATCCCGACGCGCTGGGGCCAAAGTTGAGGGTAAAGGGGACGTCGACGGTAGCGGAGGTACTGACCTCATCCTCGCCAATATGTAGGGCGGCTTTGGGGTCGATCGTAAGTGTCACCGGGGGATAAAGAGTGGCTTGTACCGTGCCGTCGTCAACACGCACGTCGATCGTCTCTAGCCCACTGGAGGTGCCCGCAATGACATCGAAGGAGTAGGTGCCATTTCCAAGGTCGGTAACTGGGCCGAGTGTGGTCAGAGGGACCCCTGCTTGGGTGAGTGTAAGAGTCGCACCACCTGTTGTGATCGGAATGTCGTCGACATCGCGCAGCTCGACAAAGATGGTCGCCGTCGCCGCTCCATCGGCGGGAAGCTGGGATGCGGTTCGGGTTACTCGGGTTTTGACATGGTCTGGGTGCCCAGCCAGGTTGGCGCGCCAGGCGGCGTGATTAGCGGCTAGGGTTAGGATCGGATCCGGTGCTGATGCTCCGGCGATGACGTTCTCGGTGAGGTAGTAGTTGCCGTTCGCGCAACCTAAGGGGCCCGTGCAGACCCCATCGGTATCGCCGTGCCTAGCGATAACTAGGAAGCCGATGTGAGCGGACTTGGTGAACCCCGGGGGGGGAGCTCCGCAAGAGGTCGGAGCGGCTTGGCTGCACGAGCATCGTCCATCACCGCCAAGAGCGCGAGCGGCTTCCATCGCGGCCATCACACGTTGTCCCATGTCGCCAGGTGAGGTGAGGAGCGCGAGCTCCGCCGCATCGATAACGGCGGGAGCGGTGAGTACATTTCCCTGGATGGAATAGCGGAGCTCACCAACAACGCCGGTGACTCCCTTTTTGGCGGCCCCTGCGCCAGAGCCCGTGAAGGTGGCGGGAGTGTTGTCGAAATCGACGATGCCATACTGGCGAAACTTGTGCCAGGGGTCCCCGCCAGCCAAGTCGCTCAGGATGGTATTGGGGCGAATGCCTTGGCCAAACTTGTTCCAGATCTTTTTACGATTGACGGCGCCGGTATCAATCATTGATTGGGCCGCTGCTCCGCCCAAGTCCACGCGCACAACGGGTAGACCCGCGAGGAGGTCAAACTGCTCGATACAGGTGGCCGAGGCGACGATCACTTCACCGGTTAGCGTATTGGTGATGACAATGGACCACGTTGCCATGGCGGGGGTCATTGCCGTGAACGTCACCAGTAAGAATGCAAGGAGACCATGAATCTGTTTCTTCATAACCTCCAAGATACTCGAATATTGAGTTTAGGCGGAGGGGTCTTCGCTCCAGTCTTTAGCGTGCACTCCGAGCTCTTCAATACCTTGGCGAGCGTGCAGCTGGCGATAGCGGCCTCCAGCACGCATCAGGTCCGTATGGCTGCCCTCCTCAACGATTCGCCCCTTCTCGATGACAACAATACGGTCGGCACTTTCAATGGTCGACAGGCGGTGTGCAATGACGAAACTCGTGCGGTCCTTGAGAACCCGCTCTAGGCCTTCCTGGATATGTCGCTCCGTCTCGGTATCGATACTCGAAGTCGCCTCATCCATAATCAAGATCTTGGGATCGGCGAGAATCGCGCGAGCAAAGGAGATGAGCTGGCGCTCGCCGGAGGACAGGAGGCCTCCACCCTCCCCAACATCGAAAGAGTATTGGTCGTCGAGTTTGGCGACAAACTTGTCAGCACCAACCAGGCGCGCGGCTTCAAAAACCTCCTCGTCGGTAGCGCAGAGCCGCCCGTAGCGGATGTTCTCGAGAACAGATCCGCTAAACAAGTGGGGGTCCTGCAACACGATGCCGAGGTGAGATTGAAGCCAGCCCAAACTGCGCTCCTTGAGGTCGCGCCCCGACATGCGAATGGTGCCGGAAGTCGGCTCGTAAAACCGGCAGAGCAGGCTGATTATGGTCGACTTGCCACCACCGGTAGATCCCACCAGCGCAATCGTCTGGCCGGATTCGACTCGCAGATTGATCCCATCTAGAACCATCTCTTCGGGATTGTAAGAGAAGTCCACAGCACAGAATTCGATGGAGCCGATCTCATCGGGATACCCATCTTCGGCTAAGCCCCCTATGGGATTGGTCGCTTGTGCGGCAACACGTGCAAGGACCTGTTCCGAGTCGGCAATGGCGGGAACCGTTGCGATCATCCCAACGATGCGCTCTCCAGAAGCTTGCGCCATCTGCATCTCGCTAAATATATGAGCAAGCTGCTGCAGAGGCTCAAACAGCATTCGTGTGTAATTCAGGAATGCCACCAGAGTTCCAAGGGTAATGACGAATCCAGTCACCTGGACCCCGCCGAATAGGAGCGCTGCCGCTGTAGTCAGGCTTCCTATGGTCAAGATCGACGGCAAGAATGCCGATGCCAGCACCGCGTTGCGGACACTTGCATCAAACATGGCATCGGTCTTCTTTTCGAACTCGGCCAGCTTCTCTTTCTCACGTACGAATGTCTTGGTCGTGCGCTCTCCCATGATGGACTCATTGAAGTCAGCAGTGATGGTGGAGTTGACCTTTCGAATCGCCCGAGACGCCTTCAGCATCCGCTTCTGAAAGAAACGACTTACGACCAGCAAAAGTGGAGTCGCCATCAAAATGATGAGGCCGAGCTTCCAGCTGAGCACGATCATCGCAGTCGCGATTCCTAGGAGGAAGGTCGATGCCCAAAGGATGTCTAGGACTCCCCACGCCATGATGTTGGCGAGTCGTTCGCAATCGCTGGTCATGCGCGCCATCAACCAGCCCGTTGCCCGCTTGTCGAAAAACGCGAATTCAAGGCGCTGTAGCTTCTTAAAACCAGCGGTGCGAATGTCGGCGGCCATGTGGGACTTCAAGAAGCCAGCGTGGCCGATGAAGAAGTACACACTTGTGCATAGGGTTAGGATCAGAACGGCGTAGGCCCCGATGTATGGCTTCAACAAAGTGAAGCTAACGGCCTCTCCGTTGCCCGCTTCGATCGTTGTGGTGACCTCATCGATAAGCGCTCGGGCCACCAGTGGAAAGCAAACCTCAGCTAGGCCTGTCGTGATCGCAAAAATGGATAGGAACCCAACCTTGCGTTTGTACTTTAGGGCGTACCCAAACAGCTCTCGCCACAATCCTATGTCGAGCTTTGAGTTGGCTGCTTCGGCCTCTGCTGCGGATTTATTTTCTTCGGAACTACTCACGCCTGAACCTCCGTCGGGGGGCCGCTCGGGTCGGTAACGTCCAAAGCAGCCAGGTCGTCGTGGTAGGCGTTCTGGATGGCCCAGAGGCGCGCATACGCCCCTTTGTGAGAGAGAAGCTCTGCGTGGCTACCACGCTCGACGATACGCCCGTCGTCGAAGACGAGGATCAGATCTGCATGCGTTACGCACGAAAGTCGATGGGCGATCAGAATCGTGGTTTGCTTTCCACGGCGCTCGCTGAGTGCTCCCAGAATTAGACGCTCCGTTTCGCTATCAACGGCCGAAAGGGCGTCGTCGAGCACAAGTATCGGCGCAGTCTTCAGGAGTGCACGAGCGATCGCTACTCGTTGCTTTTGGCCGCCGGAGAGGGTGACGCCGCGCTCACCGAGCATGGTCTCATAGCCGAGTTCAAAACCCTCGATGGAGTCGTGAATCGCAGCGGCTTCCGTAGCGGCGCGTAGCTCGTCAGCTCCGGAAGTCGGATACCCGACGCGTAAGTTCTGCTCGATCGTACGGGCATATAGGAATGGATTCTGCAGGACCACGCCGATCTGTTCGCGCACGAGCTCGCGTGGCAGCTCCGAGAGCTCGTGGCCGTCGAGTTGAATCGATCCGGAGCCGTGTTCGGTGTCCTCCTCCTCAGCGCTTCCGTCGTAGTTGTAGAGTCGAAGCAAGAGCTGGATCAAGGTGCTCTTTCCAGAGCCCGGGGGCCCGAGGAGTGCGAGGGTCTGCCCGGCTTCGAGTTGGAAGCTGACGTCTGTCAGTACCTGATGGACAGCGACACCTTTTGCGCGCCCCTCTCTCGGGGGGCGCCCATAGGAGAAGTTCAAGTTCTGAACAGAGATGGATCCCATCAAAGCTCTTGGGGGGTCGCTCATCAGCTTGTCGCTCGCGTCTTCGCGAGGCGTAGATAGAACCTCTCGTAGGCGTCCAAGGGACACGCGCGCCTTGCCGGCCTCGACCAGTGTCCTCCCCATCTGGCGCACCGGCCAAATCACGTATGCGGAGTACATCGTAAAGGCGACCATCGTTCCGAGGGTAATGTCACCCGAGAGGGTCCACCAACATCCAAAGAAGAGGACGAGAGCGCCCTGGCTCATGCAGATGACGTCCGAGAACGACCAGAAACCTGCTAGTAGACGCATCAGTCGGTAGGTCTTGTCCCGGTGTTCGTCATTCGCAACACCAAACTTCTGCTCCTCAAACTCGCGCCGCCCGAACGAGCGGACCACTCGAATTCCGGTCAGGTTTTCCTGCAGGACGGTCGTGAGGCGACCCTCGGCTTCGTCTACTTCCGTGAAAATGAAGATGAGCTTGCTGAAGAAAAAAGTCGAGTAAAACACCAGCAGGGGAAGGAGGGAAAGGGTGACCCATGCGAGCTGCGTCGACATGCTGAAGAGCACAGGGGTCACGCATGCCACAAGTAGAATGGACCGACCAATTTCAACTACCTGGGAGGCCAGGAATACGCGAACGGTCTCAACATCACTGGTGCAGCGTTGCACGAGGTCGCCCGTCTCGGACTTGTCAAAGAAGCGCGTGGGGAGGGCGGCGAGATGCGCGTGTAGCGAGTTTCGCAGGCGGCGCACAATCGCCTCTGAAGCCTGTGCAGCCCAGCGGCCCTTCAAGTATTGGAAGATGCCGGCACAGGCGGTGATGCCTATCACAAGCGAGCCGGCAGTCGCGAGTTTCCTAAACGTGGTCTCGGCAAGTCCCAGAGCCGTCGTAATGGATTCGATCCAATCGGGGGCTTGAAAGGTGTAGCCTCCGGTCTCGATGGGGACGAAGCCATCGATAATATCTTTGGTGATCATCGGCACGCAA
The DNA here is from genome assembly GCA_937896235.1 of uncultured bacterium. Lineage (GTDB taxonomy): Bacteria > Planctomycetota > UBA1135 > UBA1135 > CALBMX01. The sequence goes on along the minus strand of CALBMX010000033.1, from coordinate 145,759 downwards.
AAAAGCAACCCGATCCCAATCGTCATCGCGGCGATCGATGCTGCGTAGGGACTTCGAAAACCGGCCGTCAGCTCATAGAGCCCAGCGTGTTTGATCTCTTGTTTGGTATTCACGTCTCGTATCGTTAGTTCTAAGGATCCCATTCAAGCCAGGCGGCGAAGGTGAGGGGCGGTTGGCCTGAATGGAGACACAAAAAAACCCGCTCTTGCTTGAGGAGCGGGTCTTCGGCGCGCATGGAGGGGGCGCAGGGAGTTTTCGAGGGAAAGACACGCTCAGCGGACTACAAAGACTCCGGACGAATCAATGCCGATGGACTGCTGTTGTTGGTCTTGCGTGATCATCGAAGGTCTCCTTGGGAGGTTGCTCGAATCGCAGCGAGGGGGATAGGGCTGCTGGAGGCTGCTCAGCGGCTTACGAGTCTTGGCAATCCACGCCGCTCGTGCAAGTCTTCCTTTTGAAAATGTCTTGAGGTGGACTCGGCTTATAGCGCGAATAGGTATTCTAAGGCCTTACCTGAGGAAGATGTTGGACACCTTGTGCTCTTCTCCCTCTTCGCCCCGAACGAATCCCGACCCCCGCAAAATCATGCAGATGTCCTTCGACCTTCACCTTGAGCTTGGGCTCGAGGAGAGCATTGACCAGATTACCGCCGCACTGAAAGTCGAGGGCTTTGGCATCTTGACTCGCATTGACGTTCACACGACTTTCAAGCAGAAGATTGATGAGGACTTTCGTGAGTATGTAATCCTCGGCTCCTGCAACCCTCGAATCGCATGGAAAGCATTCAACCACGATGCACGCGTTGGGCTGCTCTTGCCCTGTAACGTCACTGTCGAGGCTGCAGCTCGTGGAGGGTACGACGTGAGTATCATCCACCCTGACCTCTTACTCGGGGCCATGGGGTTTGGGGAGGATCCGGTGTTCGCCGCGATCCACGAGGAGGCGCTTGACCGCCTCGGTCGCGTGGCGAAGTCCTTGCGCAGCTAGGTTTCAGGCAGACCCGGAGCCAGGTTGGTTGTCGTCAACTCATACGACAACCAACCTGGCTTTGTCTCCGCTGTCGCCCTCTAGCGAATCTTCCAGCCGCGAATGCGCTCTGGGTCTTCGAAGTCGCTTGCTAGCGGCAAAGCGAGCTCTACAAACTTTGCGGGCATGCGGATCAAGTTCCCAGAGAACGTATTCACGACGGCGTGACCGCCTCCAAGCTCAGGAGGCAGCAGGGGTCCAATCCGCAACATCAGCGGGACACGGGGCCCCTCCGGCTCTGTGCTACCTTCGGGAAGCGGAAGCGGGTTGGACTCCAATAGCACGATCGCGAGGGGCTGATCGTTCGGGCTCAAGCCATACTCGGCGGCGCGCGCTGGATCGAGGAGCTCTAACGCTTTCGCGTTCATGAGGTATTCCAAGAGAGCCTCAGCGGCAACCGCACCACCACGTGCGTTCGCGCCCGGTGCATCGTCCATCAAGGTGTCCTCACCCTTGCCCAGCAGGCGCCACAAGACGGGCGCCCGACCGGCTTGAAGTTCCTCGATCGTGCGTACTTGGGGTGTCGAGGTTAGACGCAAGCTCGACCCTCCGACAACCTGCCACGCAAGTGCGGAGATACCGACCTGCTGGCCTGCCCACTCCCGTGGCAAGAGCCGCGACTCAGCCAAAGGGGGAAACTTGTGTACGGCCCCCCGAGGAATCCCCGCAGCCGGATTCGTATCCGCGGACCAGATCGAAGGAGCGCCTCCTACACGCAGATACGCCGAGAGTCCGTCCTGCGAAGTCGTTCCAACATCAAGGCTGGCGATGGGGGCCTTCCATTTCAGAGGGTCGGACTCGGTAGGGTAGTCGAAGAGTTCGAACCTCCAGGCTGCCGGGTCGCCAAATCCAAAGGCCGCGGAGTCGCTGGTGCCGGGGTGAGCGACAACGCCTTCGGCGGTCCAAATCGACTCGATGGCGGCGGTGATAGCAGACCTGTCGCCGAGCGCACCAGCGCCGCTGATCTCGCGCCAGCTTCCCGAAGGATCCCCGCGTAAGTCGGCTGCATCTTCAGGGGGATGCGGCGCTCTAGGATCGTACCCAGGGCCGCCACCAAAGGTTCCGTGGACCCAAATCCACGACTGCTCCAAGGAGGTCCCCGGACCTTGCGTGAGGCGCATGGCCGTGACCTCGACGGCACGGGTTTCGGGTGCGAAGAGTCTGCCCAGGCGGAGTGTCCCGGTACGATTTTCAGCTAAGTTCGAGGCGAAGAGCGCGTCTGCGCCAAATGCGAGGAGTGCAAGTGCCGCCGGACCTAGTACTGCCGCGAAACGAAGCGGTTGTGCCTGGGCGGGTGTGTGTGAGGGGCGAGTCGTCGGGCGCGCCGACGACCCTCTCCGCACGAAGCGCCAGGTTAGGAGTAAAAGTGCGAGGGCGCCGGCGCCTCCGCCCATGACCGCCAATCTCGCGTTGCGGCGCAAAGGTGAGGTCAGCAGGCCGAAGCCCCTCTCGGTAGGCCGCTTCGCGGCTAACTTGGCGAGGCGCGCGCCGTTGGGGCCGCTGTTTCTCAAGGCGAGGTTAGCGACAGCTGCCAGTAGGAACGCGTCCCCCCGGAACTCATCTCCGGCGATCGCGTTGTCCGTCAGAAAGGACGAGTTCCCGACGAAAAGAAGTCGCCCAGGTGCAAGCTCTTCAGTGGGGAGCGCCTTGAACGCAATCGGCTGACCGACTCCATCCTCGCCAAGATTCTTGGGTGCGGGGAAGGTGCCTTCAATCAGAACACCGAGGGCAGGCCGCACTTCGTAGGAAAAGTCGTCAGGCGCAACCGACGGACCTCCGAGCATCTCGTCGGTGAGCCAACCGCCCTGCCAGTCTGCATGCCAAGACTCCTCCGAGCCTGTAAAGAGAACCTTCGCTTGCAAGCCGCTATCTTCGAGCAACTCTTCGTCCAAGCGAATCCAGTTGGGATCGGCGAGGGCGAGGTCTCCGGTGCCCACGAGGATTCCCTCGCAATCCGCGAAGTTAGATGCAGAGGCGCGCACCAGAAACGGGGCCCGCGTTGGCTCGGGTTGGAATTCAAGCTCTGCGCCTTTACCGAGGATACGCGTGTCGATTGGAATCGTTACCGAGGCCTTGTCGAAGAGAACTTCGCGCACCAGGTCGACCCCAAACTCGGGAAACCAAAAGCGGTCCACGTCAGGAACCTGGGGTTGCGGCCAGAAAACAAGCTCGAAGTCGGAGCCTCGATATTGGCGAGCTTGGGTGCGAAAGTGTTGGGCGGCAAGGATAGCGCTACCGCCCCTGCGCAGGTAACTTTGGAAGGCGTCGAGCATCGGCAAGGTGTTGCGCCGGGGTTGCAGCCAGAGGAGAGCCCCATACTCGAACGCGGCACTTTTTCCGATTTGCGGGTCGCGGGGATCGATATGCTCGACGGTGAAACCCGCACGACTCAGAGCTGCCCTGGCAAGTTGGAATACGTCACCTTCGCGTGGCGCGAAGCTGCCCTTCGATTGGTACTCATAGTCCTCGGCAGCCGACATCCGCGGTAAATCGGAGGCGAAGCCAACACGGACCTCTCCGCTTCCTGGAGAGAGGCCCTCCTGTCGCATCCGCTCGAGGGCGAAAGCCACTCGGAACTCGAGCTCTTCAGCTTCGTGCTCATCCTGAAAGGACAAGACCTCGCGTTGCTCTCCCCGTCGCAACTCTAGCGTCGCCCAAGCTGCGGTTGCACTTGCGCTCGCCTGGTTGGTTGCCATGGACCGAGCTGCTCGAAAGGATCGAATGCCACTTTTCTCCAGCGCCGCGACTTCATTGTCGCTGAGGCTGCTCGGTCGAATTTCCGCTCTTGTCGAGGCCAATCCGGCGCGCCCCAGCGAGTCGAGCAACCCGTGAATTCGGCGGGGGAGTTGGGCGAGTAACGGACTGAGTGTAGCCGGTGCGCTGAAGTAGAGTTGAGCTTGAAGGGGACCGCGCAAGGAGACTTCTTCCGCGATGTCGATGGTGACCTGGGATGGAGTGTTGAGCCCCTCCGCTGTCAGGTCCGCACGCGGTCCGGCGTGTGTGGATGCGGCCCACGCTGCGAGGCCGAGAAATCCAGCGGCGCAGCCGGTGGCCGCAAGCTGCTTGCCGTTGGCCAAGCCTCTTCCCCTGAAAATTAGGTCCGCGCCGCGCTTCTTGCGCCAGACTCCAATGATCAGAAGGAACAGCGGGAGGGGGGCCCACAGGGCGCTGCGGACGAGGAGTCGCTCGTCGTCGCTAAACCGTGCGAGACGCTGGGGCGGGGCCGCTCCGGCGCGGAGCAGTGCTCTCCTATTCTGACCTGCAAAAGAGTCGATCAAACTTGCGAGAAGTGGCCTGTGCGCGGCGCCCGCCATGTCGAGGAAGCCGTCCACCAACGGAGTCGCAGCGGCGAGGGCGACTAGCGATCCACGCCTTGCATCAACCGGCTCGAGGAGTACCCCTAGAGCCAACTTGGGCGCGCCTTGCTGTACGCCGTCGATCTCGAGGATCGTACGCTCGCTGCTGTTCGCGATGCGTCGCGCACTTACACCGCGCCTATCGAGAGTGTCGGGGATAAAAGTGAGTGCCCCCGGAGCTTCAAAGAAGAGCGTCCCATTGGGCTGCCCCGAGAGGCGCCGAAAGTCTTGATCGGGGGCGATACATGGGACGAGCTCAACTCTCTCCCCTCTCTTGGTGTTCGCCGCGAGATCCGTTAGGATCCTGCCTGGTTTTGTGTCTAGGCCGAGCTCTCGAAAGAGGCTCTTGGCTCCGAGTGAATTCGCGCCACCGGCGAGGATGACCGAGCGCCCCGACTCCAAGTAGCGCTCGAGCTCTGGGATTTTGTCAGCTCCACCTAAACCGGGATCCATCCAGAAGAGGACCTCGCTCCATAGATCCAGCTCTCCTGGTTCAACGGCCTCGAAATCGATGGTTCGGACCTCTCCGCGGGCGGCAAGCGCATCTTGCAATTGAGCGAATCCCTCCGCACCGTCTTCCGGCCTAGCGAGAAGGAATCGTGGGGGGCTCTGCTCCCCGTTGCCGCGCAGATGTTCCAGGATGATGTTCTGCAGGTCGCCCAAGTGCTCGGGTCCGATGTGCTCGATGCGAGCCGGACTGCGGCCCGATTGTTCGAATGTGAGGGTGCTGTAGATGGGGCCCGTCGCGGACGCATCCCCGCGAATATTGAGGGCTCGGAACGGAGAGACCCGGCGTTTGGACGCGTACGCCGCGAGGTCGCTGTCCGCCTCGGGATCCACTTGCGCGAAGTCGAAGCGCCCGGGGGCAGTCGCTCGCATCACGGCGAGTAAATCGTTCACGTCTTCGGCCATGGAGTGCCTGTCGGACGGGAGCTTCTCTGGGCTGCTAACGTACCAGGTCGCGAAGATCGGGGCGTCTGATGATTGTAGAAGTTGGCGAAGCTCGGGCTGCAGATGCAGCAGTTGGCGTTGCCCTAGCTCGAGGCTAACGCCAGGAAAGTTACGGCCCCAACTTCCGAGTTGCGTCGCCGCGAAGAGCCCGAGCAGCAAGCCCATCCAAGTCCAAACGTTTCTCATGCGTCTCTGCGGTCCAAGTGACGCGCAGCGGCCCACAAGAAAAAGGCGCAAAAGGCACCAAAGTGAAGAAGGGAGGAGGCACCGATGATACCTCGTACGAAGTCTTCAAAAGCTGGCAGCGGAGAGAGCAGGTTGGCGAGGTCTGTTCCAAGGGATTGGCTCTCGGTTAGGCCGTCGAGAACGCGCTTCACACGGAAATCGCCTAGTAACACAAGAGCTGCACCTGGAACAGCTGCGGCGATGAATGCGACGATTTGGTCGGCGGTTATCGAAGAGGCAAGTACGCCGAGGGCGAGCAGCTCCGCGCCGAGTAGGAACACACCTAGGTAGCCTGAGAGGATGGCGCCTAGGTCCGGGTCGCCTAGCGCCATGAGCAGGGCGGGGATCGGAAGGGTTCCCACTAAGAAGAGGGTGAAGAGTCCGAGGGCGGCCAGGTATTTTCCGAGGACCGCTTCGCGTGGTGAGATCGGAAGTGCGAAGAGGACTTCAATGGTGCGCGTCTTGTGCTCTTCGGCGAAGAGGCGCATAGAGAGCGCTGGCAGGAAGACCGCAAGGAAGAGCGGCATCAGCTGAAAGAAGCTAGACATCTCAACCCGCCCATGCAGGAAGAACCCGTTCATGAAGGCAGAGTTGACAAGCAGCACCGAGGCGATCAGTACAACCGGGGCGATCGACGAGTCCAGTGCGGCAGCTAGATCGCGCCCGGCGATTATGCGCGACAGTCGAAGGGAGTCGCGTAGGGGCGGATGGTGATTCTTCACACCGCCTCCTTGTGATCGAGTTTCGCCATGTGCCCAACGACGAGCTCTTCGAGCGTCGTGCCGGCCTGCAAGGCCTTCTCCTTGAGAAGGCTCGTGCGCTCGTCGAGCAGAAGTCTGCCCTCCCGGATCACCAAGATGCGGTCGGAGATCGCGGCGACTTCCGCGAGGATGTGGCTGGAGAAGAGGACGGCACGCCCCACACCGCCACCTGCGAGTGGCATCGTGGCGAGCTCCCGGATGAAGTCGCGAAACGCGACGACTTGCATGGGGTCAAGGCCATGGGTTGGCTCGTCGAGCAGGACGACGGCAGGGTCGTGCAGCAGAGCAGCGGCGACTCCAATGCGCTGGCGAAAACCTTTTGAACATTGGTTGACACGCTTCCAGAGGACACTGGAAAGTTCGCAGCGGTCGATGACCCATGCGCGTCGCTCTTGAAGCGCAACACCTCGGATGCCGCGCATGCGCCCGATGAAATTCAAGAGGCGGTCCACAGTCATGGTGTCCCACAGGGCGTTGTGCTCCGGCAGGTAGCCCAGATTCTGGCGAACCGCGAGGGGAGCCTCCGCAGTGTCAAAACCAGCGACCCTGATCGTTCCACTGTCAGGGCCATGCCATGTCGAGATCATCTTGAGGAGCGTGCTTTTTCCAGCGCCGTTGGGGCCGAGAAACCCTACGACCTCTCCTGCCGCGACTTCGAAGCTGACGTCTTGGACGGCGACGGCGTTCCCGTAGGATTTCGTGACACCCGCGACCTGAATCATGGGCTCTGCAGTACTTTCTAGTTTCTTTGGCGGGGTCAAGGGGGCGGCTCTCTGTGCAACGGAACGTGTCGAATCGTGTTTGTCGGTACGTGGGACAGCCAGGGACCAACGTTTCAGGCACTTTTGTAACATCTCGGGCCCGTACTTACGATGAGACCCCGCCGGCCCTTGCCGACCTAAACCAAGAAAGGCCGAACCCAGGCTCCCTTGCGGGTCAAAGGGGCTCCCCAACCCCGCAACCTGGAGAGCTATCTCCGGGCTCGCACTTCGCGAAGAGTCTCTTCGGAAATCGCCGCTTCCCGCACGGTCATTTTTCCAAAAGTAGCGCGTACAAAGGTCAGGCAGTCCGCGAGCTGGCGGTCGGAGAGGGCGGCCCATGAGGGCATGGTCATATCCCAAGTCTTACCCAGGACGTCGATGCTTCCATCCAGCCCATTGAGAACGATATCAGCGAGAGTCGCGTCCTCTTTCTCAAGCCAATCACTCTCGAGTAGGGGGGGCCCGAGCGAGGCCAAGCCCTCACCTCCTGGCATGTGGCACGCAGCGCAAATCATGTCGTAGATCTTCTCACCGCGTTGGACTTGCTCTGAAAATTGAGCGAGCTCTTCACCCCTGAGGGGCAGTCTTCCAAACGAGTTCACTCCTGGAATCGGAGGGGTCGAAAATACAAGTAGAGGGGCTAGTGGGCTGGCGTACTCAAAGAGCGGATGCGCCTCGTATGCTAGAGCAGTTGCCAATCCTGTTGGAAACGAAACGGCCGTAACGAAAGGCGAGTCCGGTGAGTGACCGGCGAGAAGGAGTGCGTCGAGGAGGCCCTCAAGAGCAGCACGACTTCCATAGCGGATGGCAAGTTCGGCCATGCCGGCTATAGCCCGACCCTGACCCTTGGAGACACCCGAAGTTTCGACTTGCCGAGCGAGTCGGGATGCTAAATTCGGATTGAGCAGGGCGCTCGAACCAAGTGCATCAAAAAGTTGGAGTTCACGACCTAGAACCGCATTGGCGATGTTGTCTGCCAAAGGTCCGTCGTCCGCGCGGCCGGCAAGTAAAAAACGAGCGAGTCTGAGCTGCTCTTCGGTCCATGGCAGGCTTCCGTTGGAGGCGGCACCAAACTCTCCCAGGCTTGCGGCAAGTTGCCATCGCACAAGGTGAAGATCGGGAGAGGTTCCCGTTTCATGGGGGGTGAGATCTGCGCGACCCACGGGCCGGGGTCCGCTCGAGTCCAAAGCCCCCAATCGGATCGGATTGGTGCCGAGGGGAGCCGCGGTGAGCTCCTCGCCTAGCTCTGAATACGAGAGAGCTGTAAAGGCACGCATCATTCCATCGCGCTCTTGAGGGGTTGTTGACTGCGCTGTATAGAGGTCTGCCGCAAGGCGAACCAACACGGAGAGCAGATGGGGCTCTCTCTCAACCTGGAAGGCCTTAAGCAAGAGTTTCGGCGTGAGGTGTCCAAGGCCCTCAAGGGTCCAAAGTGCATGGAGCCGGCCCAGAGGGAGGCCATTGGTCGCGAGCATCTCCAAGGAGAGAAGGAGTGCGTCTTTGGTGCGGCCAACTCCTAGGCCGCGCTCGATGAGCAGGCGTTGGGCTGTTCGCCGGCGCCATCCATTGGAAGACCCTAGGCTCGCGCACAGCTCCAGAGAAGATGCGTGTCCTAGCACGCGGTTGTCGTAGAGATCCCGTGCGTCAAAGACGTCTTGGTGGGTCATGCGCAGGACCCTGCCACCGCAAAGATAGAGCGCGCCGTCAGGCCCTGTAGCAAGCGCAGTCACCGGAAGGGAATCCGGATCAGGTGCGAGGAAGCACTCGCTGGACTGGATGGAGAGAAGGCCCTTCTTCTCGGCCAAATGAGACCTGGACACACGGCCACTCCCCATTTCAATGCTGAAGAGTGCGCTTCGATCGGACGCTTGCAATCGAGTGCCCGAGAAGGACTCCCAACCAAAGTCGACCTCGACGAAAGCTGGCTTGGGATCACTCGGATCCTGGCTCGGATCTAAGTGGTAGCTGGTCGGTAAACTCTGCGCCGGCAAGTGGTGACTTGCGAGCTGTTCGGCCCGGGGGCCAAAGAGATGGCGACCCCACTCATCCTCGGCGAAACCAAACGAGTCAAGCAGGGCCGTGGGCTCGCTTTGCCACTCTCCTCCCAACATGCGATAGCGCATGTTGTGACTCGAAACATAGAACCAGTTATCGATACCCAATCGAATGGGCTCGGGCAGGTGTGCACGGGTACCGAAGAGCTCACTCCTAAATGGAAGCTCGGGTTGATCTGCTACCACCTCTCGGAGATCACATCGGCCATCTTTATCGCGATCCAGGAGCCACAGGAGTTGGCGGTCGGTGGCTACAAGGACACCATCATAGGCGTGGCAAAACGAATCGGCACGCCCCAGGTTGCGAGCGAAGTCCACACGCCGATCGAGAGCGCCATCTCCTGTCGAATCTTCAAAGTACGCAAGTGTGCTCTGCTCTTTAGAAGTGGAGACCGAGCTTTCAACCAGCCAGCCTTGGACATCGGTCTCGAGAACCCAAAGCCTCTCGAAAGCATCCCAAGCGAGCGCTCTAGGAGAGTGAATTAGAGGGCTGCTCGCGATCACCTCGACGTTGTATCCATCCGGAGTTACTAACGTGGTGCTCTCTCTCTCTTGACTCGCTAGGGACAGTAGGCCAAGCGCGCAGAGTTGAATAGGGAGGAGCTGAGTCATAGAGGCATGATAGCGTTCCCTAGCGAACCGGAGATTGGAGTTTTGTCCTGTTCTCCTTTAGGATGGCCTAATGAGAACCCTCCTTACCATCCTTGGCCTTTGTCTCGTCTCCAGCTCTTGCTCTGCACTTAGCAGGCCAGTGGAGTCCGAATTCGTCCCGGCGGGATTCACTCGCTTGATTGCCCAGTCGATGAGCGCTCCCTTAGAGCGCTGGCGAATTTTGGGAGGCGCAAACTTCTCGGCTTCCTTTGATCGAGATGGGGAGAGCTCAGCCTACTCCGCCACGCTCAATGGCGAGGCGGAGAACATGCAGAGGAATTCCTTTTTGGTGAGTGACGAGGAGTACGGCGACTTCGAGCTACTCGTGGGTGTCCGAATCGAGCCGGGGGGGAATTCGGGAATCCAAATCCGCAGTCACGTGGACTGGGAAGCGAATGAAGGGGAGGGACGTCTCTTTGGATATCAAATCGAAATCGATCCCAGCGAGCGCGCGTGGTCCGCAGGCCTTTACGACGAAGGGCGCCGCGGCTGGCTCGCCAACCTCGAAGGTAATCCAGAGGCGCGCGCTGCCTTTGTCGTTGGCGAGTGGAACCAATACCGCATCCTCTGCGAGGGTGCGCGTATTCGCACCTGGGTAAACGGAGTCCCCGCGGTCGATTTTGTAGACGAGGGGGAGAACCTAGATCTCAAAGGGCATATCGCCTTTCAAGTTCACAGCGGCAAGCGCTCCTTTGTACAGTGGCTTGACCCCGTTATCCGCGTCCTCTAGCGGCGCAAAAAACGAAAACAAAAACGCAAGAGCACGCGGCCCTGCCCCGAGTGCAATTAGCAGACGGGCAAGACCGGCCTCGAATCTTCGCGGGCAAACTTTAGGCCAGCCGTAGCTGGATCACGCGACTCCAAGAAACCGATGTCGATGAGTCGCGCCATGTTGGGCTGCTCTTCGTCCGTTAGCTTTAGGTCGGCCACTGCTGCCTTGCCAAGTGTGCGGACACGATCGAGAATGTCGATGTCTAGACTGGAGAGCTTGTAGGTCTGCAGGCTCTCGGCAACGAAGCCGAGGGCGCAGGACTCGCCATCTAACTCCTGCGTCAGGGTGAGGAAGTTGTTCTCCTTAGCAGCCCAAACCGTACGCTCGCTGATCGGCGGCTGGTCGTGGGACGTAGGCCCGACCATGTTCATGTTGCGCAGCTCGTAGAGGCGCTCAGGGAAGTTGGTCGCGTACAACAGCCCCGCACCGCAGATCGTGACTTCGATGTCCGAGCGCGTGTGGAAGGTGTGGTGAAGCTCCTCTTTATCCCAGTCGTCGCCCGAGAGGGGGACGCAGTGTGGGTAGCCGTCCTCGGAGATGACGATTTTGGAATCGTAATCTTCGGGGTTGCTGTAGACCGGAATCTCAGGGCCGACGGAGAAGGTTCCGGTGTACAAGTTGAGCTGCATCTCCTCGGCGTGCTCGCGCCAGAACTTCCAAGTTGTGAGCGCATCTTCGCGCGTCTCGGAAGGGAAACCGATGAACCATGTCGCGACCGTGGAGATTCCATGGTCGTGCAGGTTCTTGATCATGATTTTGATGCGCTCGAGATTGTTGCCCTTGAGCATCTTGTCGAGAACACTCTGCACGCCTGATTCGAAGCCAAACTGCAGCTGGCGGCAGCCACCCGCAGCAAGAGTCCGCGCGTGGTGCGCCTTCATGTAGATGTTGTCGAACTTGACCTCGGCGTACCAGTTGACGTCCAAGTTGTCTGCGGCGATGCGCTTGGAGACTGCAGAGAGGGTCGAGGGGGGCGTGAGCGGGTCGAAGAAGTGCACGTGGCGGATGCCTTGGCGCTCAGCCATGTCCTTGATGTCGGTGTATACATGCACAGGATCCCGACGACGGAAGCCGTCTCGGAAGCTCTCGGGACAGAACGTGCACTTGCCGTAGTAGCAGCCGCGCGAGGTCGTGTAGATGCCCGCCTTCTCTGGCAGCTGGTAGTGCCCGAAGTCAACGTCCGTGTAGTCCGGCGTGGGGCTGGCGTTGAGATCTGCAAGGTCCTTGTTCTTCGGGCGAACAATCTCGCCTTCAGCGCGCCGCCAGAGGCCGGGGACATTTTCGAGTCCCTGCTCTGTCTCGAGCGCAGTGCACAGCGCGGGGATCGCCTCTTCGCCATCACCCGTGATGCAGTAGTCGATGTAATCCCAAAAACGGTCTTGGCTAAGGATGAGCTCTGCGGCGTCGGACACACCCGTGCCGCCCATCAGGAACTTCACGTTGGGGAGGTGCCTTTTGATCAGCTTTGCCGCGTACATGCCCGCGCCCACCTGGGGCGAGAAAGGGCAAGACATGGCGATCACATCGGGCGCGAATTTCTTGAGGCGCGGAATCAGGTCCTCCTCGTAGTAGGCGAGGTAGGGATCGACGACCTCGCTCTCAAGGTAGGTGTAGAGCTGTTCGGTGAAATCCTTGTGGCGCGGGTCGAGCTGGGCGGTGAAAGAGTTGAGGAACGTGTGCGTCGTCTTAATGACGCGATCGTAGTGGCGGTAGAGCTCGGGTTGGTAGAACCGCTCCGGGTCGCGCAATCCGTCGGCGGCTTCGCGCACTTCAAGCATAAGCTCGCGCGGGTAGATCGTCAGGCGGCGGAGCACGCCCAGTTGGATGGCCTCGCCCTCGGTGCGGTCGGTCTTCGCTGTGAGACGACTGCACGCTTCATCGAAAGTGGCGAAGTAGTGCTCTAGCTGCCCGGGAAGCAGTGCGTGGCTAAATGCCTCGGCATTGTTGTCCGCGAGGAAAGTCTCGTGGCCCGCCCTCTTCAAGCAAGCGTTGAAGAGAGGAAGGGCACCGAAAACCATCGTGGGGCGGCAGAAGTCCGGGGGGTAGAGAAGGGCGACGCGCATGGATGGAGGTTGGAGAGGCTTTTAGCGGTAGAGTGTGGCCACTATGAATCGTGTCTATCTATATATCTTGTCCTAGTCCGGAAGAAGGAGAGGCTTTTTCGGTGATTTTGCAGAGACAAATCTCGCGACCTGTCAAGTGGCGAGAAGAAGATGCGGTTGTCGAGATTGGCCCCTAAGTCGTGTCTTCGATGTGCATCTAGAGCGGTATGGATTCGTACTTCAGAAGACGATCGGATCTTTAGCCGCCCCTCGGTGCACCCTTTCGGCTGTGGATGGTCTTCCGCGGAATCTTGATCCATAGCCTAGGGTTCTCCACGAAGACCAAACCCGTTCTGGGACCAGCCATGGTTCTTGACCGCGCGCCTCCCCTAGGACGGGGCTAAGGGCGCTCGGTTTGTACCGCTGCAGCCGAGATCGATCTGGGATTTTTGGTGTCGGCCCCAAAAGTCCAAAGGACGTAGGTCAAGACGTCGGCGATCTGTTCGTCGCCGAGGTGCGCCCAGGGCGGCATCAAGAGATTCCAGGTCTTGCCTTCGACTTGGATCTCGCCAGAAAGTCCCTCAAGGACAATCTTGATGAGCTCCTTGTCGGACCTTCCAAGCCAGGCCGGATCGCCCAAAGGGGGGGCTAAGCCTTCGATTCCACGCCCGTCTGTTTGGTGGCAAGCGATGCAACTGATCTGGTAGACGGCCTCGCCACGGATCAGCGCAGCGGAATAGTCGGCGGACTCAGCGTCATCTGCAGCGGTCTTGCTTCCATCAAAAACGAGCTTGGAGTCGATCTCGATGGCCAAAGCTCGAAGGGGATCGGAAGGATGAACGAGCAACCTGGCAAGCCCTATGGGTTTCGTGCTTGGGAAGGGCTCGGGAGCTCTTTGGGTGAGCGCGCGGGCGAAGCCGCGGAGTAGGGGGACAGCGCCCGGCCTCTCCAGCTTTGGATTGGACTCAAAGAGGGAATTGGCGAACTCGAAAAGTCGCTCGTACTCTTGCCAATCGGCGCGCTTCGCCACTATGCGGCCGATGTCTTCCACCGTTCTGGGGAAAGCAAAGGTCGAGCTCTCGTGGGGTTGCTCTGGTGAGCTGGGGCAGAGCCACTCCAACAGGTCAAGCTCACGTCTTGCCAGTCCGGAGAGCAAGCCCTCACGCAAAATGGGATCCGCTTCACGGCCTCGGAGGAGAGTTGGCGCTAGCGCGAGCGGGTCGTCTGAGTGTGCGGACAAAGCGGGGTCTCCCAGATTGTCCGTGGGGGGGCGCTCGCCAAGACTTTGGGCGAGCTGCCAGAAGACAAGGGAGGCGTCCCTCTGGTCAAAGGTGGCCTGCGACTTGGAAGCGAGCAGGTCCCACGCGGCGATGTGACCGGCACTACGGGCGCCCTCACTAAGTCGAACCCACTGCGCGAGAAGGTGGGAGCTCTTCGTGTTCCGAAGGGCCGCCTCTAGGTCGCCATCCTCGGCCATATCTAGACCTGCCAGAGTCCATCCAGCATGGAGTCGTTCGAAGTCGGAGCCCTCCAAGAAGAGCGAGCGCAAGGCTTGAAAAGAGTTGGGGTAGGTGCGCCAAAGGAAATCTGCGCGGCCGGCTTCGGGTGAATCCGACGCGAGCCCCGGCGCGATGTTTGACGGCCCTTTCCAAGCGGAGAGCAGCGCCTGTTGACCGGCCTCCAAGAGGAGCTTCTGGGCAGCACTGCGCCTCCATCCATTCGGAGAGCCCAGCGCGGCAATCAGCTCGTGGGGAGCAAGCTCGGACAGGGGGCGGTCGGTAGTGCGCTCGCCATCCTCGTGAGTAATGCGCCAAATCCGGCCCAAGCCGATGCCCTTGTCGAGGCCGCGCTCTTCGATCTGGCGGCGCAGATAGCTCGTAAGGAAGACGCGGTGCTGCAATATGCCGCGATACAGGTCGACGACATAGAGGGCGCCGTCAGGACCGTTCGACAGGTTGACTGGCCGAAAACGTTCATCGGTACTCGTCAAGAAATCGAACTCGTCGCGGATCGCCTCACCGGAGACACGGCCATAGGACTCCTTCATTCCATTGCGCCGAATCAGGTTTGCCGAGGGTTCGCAGACAAAGGTTGAGCCCAGGTCGGACGGAGCGAGTGCCGTTCCTCGAAAAACCGCGGGCCCACAGGCAGCCGTGTAGTTGGCGAGCCGTCCATCTTCGCGAAGTGTCTCCTTGCGATAGCCGCGGTTGACGCCTGTATTGAGCCGTCTAGAGAGCGTAGTCGTGTCGCCAAGGAGCGAGGCTCCAGTGCCCTGGGCCGTCCCAAGAGCGCTGTTGCGCGTGGTGTAGTGGGGAGGCACGCGATCGCCGTGTAGCGGCGTGGAGTTATAGTTGTAAACTTGGCGGCCCCAGTTGTCTTGACCAAGGCCCCATTGGCCACGACGCGGAACGGGAGAGCGCTCCCAGGTGTCACCAACCAAACGATACCGCCAGCTGTGATTCGCCAAATAGAGCCAGTTATCGAGTCCTATTCGAGGAGCGTTAGGAGCGTGCTCCGGGTTGGAGAGGCCCGCCAAGAAGCTGCCGCCCTCATCGATTACAACGGTCTCGTCTGCGCGCCCATCGCCGTCGCGATCCCGCATCCACACAAGCTCAGGAGGGAGAACGGCGATGACTCCACCGAACCCGTGGCAGATCCCGCGCGGCAGGACGAGACCGTCTGCGAAGGTCGTTCGCGCCTCAAAGAAACCGTCGCCATCGACGTCGGTTAGGGTCGCGATGGAGCCGACCGGATCGAGCTCACCTTTGCCGTCGGCATCGGGCATCAGTCCGCGCATCTCGACGACCCAAAGCTTTCCTTGGGAGTCAAAGGAGATGTCGACGGGGTCGTGAACGAGGGGGTCCGAGGCGCAGAGCTCGATCGTGTATCCGGAAGGCAGGCGAAAAGTTGCAAGCTCTTCGAGCGGACTTAAAATGGGGGCGGCGGGGACCTCGAAGTTGCGGTCGATTTCGGGTTGAACCTCGCCCGCCTGATCGCCGTTCTGGGCAAACACCGCCTGGCAAAAGAAGGACGTGATCAGGGCGAGAGAGGTGACTCCTACCTTGGACATGTCAAATGGCAGGAAGCTTGTCGCGTCTCCGTTTCGCTCAGTTTCTGGAGGATGGGCACAATGGTTTTGCAGCTGTCACCTGGAACGCCATCGATCTCTGGGCAGCGTGGGTGAAAGGAGCATCCAGAGGGCGGGTTCAGCGGCGAGGGGACGTCACCTTGCAGGACGATACGCTCACGGTTGCGCTCTCGAATAGGATCGGGATGGGGGATCGCCGACAGGAGAGAGCGCGTATAAGGGTGTTGAGGGTCTGCGAATAGATCGTCGCGATCGGCGATCTCGACGATCCGACCAAGGTACATGACAGCGACGCGCTTGCAAATGTGCCGCACTACGGCGAGGTCGTGCGCGATAAATAGGTAGGCCAAGTTGAAGCGCTCTTGTAGCTCTTCTAGCAGGTTGATGACCTGGGCCTGAATCGAGACGTCCAGCGCGCTGACGGGCTCGTCACAGATGATCAGATCCGGCTCTAGGGCGAGGGCCCGAGCGATCCCGATACGCTGCCTCTGTCCACCCGAGAACTCGTGTGGATAGCGGTGGATGTGCCGAGGATTAAGCCCGACCGCTTCGAGCAGCTCCATCGTCCGCGTTTTTCGCCAAGAGGGGCGTCCCATGCCGTGAATCTTAAGGGGCTCTGTGAGGATCGAACCCACCGTTTGGCGTGGATCTAGGCTTGCATATGGATCCTGAAAGATCATCTGCATGCGCCGTCTGTAAGGCATCCAATCTCTCGTGGATCCACCCGCGAGCTCGTGGCCTTCAAACTTGATCGAGCCCGATGTCGCAGGGTGCAAGCCGACGATGGCCCGCGCTGCTGTCGACTTTCCACAGCCGGACTCTCCAACCAAACCTAGAGTCTCTCCGCGCTCCAGACTGAAGGACACACCATCTACCGCATGCAGAAGCTGCTTGGGCTTGCCGCTAAATCCGACGCTTCCGATTGGGAAGTGCTTGTGGAGGTCTTTGACCTCAAGAAGGGGAGTGCTCATGCTTTGTTCTTATCCTCTTCGTCGTTCTCGGGATCTTGACCAATCCATTTCCAGTCCGAGTCATCGTCGGTCTCGCCCAAGTCGGGAGAGTCCATGGCGAGTGGCCCTCCAGCGGGCTCTTCTTCGAGTTCAGGCTTGAACTCGAGAGCTTCGTCCATGGGCGGAAACAAGGGGGCCTCGGAGTCAGTGTCTTGCTTGTCGGAGGACTCCGGTTCGGGTGCTAGCTCGGACCGTTCGTCCATGGGAGGAAACAGTGGAGCATCCGAGTCCTCTGCGAGCTCAGGGCCCGCGACGGGATCGGGCTCGCTTGCGACTTCCGCGACGGGATCATCATCCCCATGGTTGTCCGGCATGAAGATGCTGGGGACATCCTCGCTCTCGGCCTCATCAATTGCGGGTACCGCCTTTTTGGAGTCCTTGGCCGTCCACACAAGGGACGTGGATTTATGCCCCTCTTGCTCTTGCCTCTCTAGCTGTTCGAAAAGGGCCCGGTTCGGGTCGAACCCTTTGGTCGAGACCTCGAAGCAGGCGACTCTGCGCTGCATCCCCGTGACCTCATCTTGGAAGACTTTGAGGGCCGGAGCATCTTCTTCACAGGCGGCTGTCTTCTTGTCACAACGAGGTGCAAATGAGCACCCTTTGGGAAGGTCAGCAAGGTCCGGTGGAGTGCCGGGGATAGAGTACAGGGGGTCGTCCGGGTTCCCTTCCAAGGTGGGGATTGAGGCGAGCAGGCCTCTAGTGTACGGATGGAGGGGTCTTGCAAAGAGGTCTTCACAGGGGCCCGTCTCGGAAAGCCTTCCCGCGTACATCACGTTGATTCGATCGGTCATGCCGGCGACGACGCCGAGGTCGTGCGTAACCAAAATGATCGCGGTTCCGTGCTTCTCCTGAAGATCCTTCATCAACTCGAGGATCTGCGCCTGGATCGTGACATCGAGTGCCGTTGTCGGCTCATCGGCAATGAGCAGCTTGGGCTTGCAGAGAAGTCCCATAGCGATCATCACGCGCTGACGCATTCCCCCCGAAAGTTCATGGGGATAGGCTGCCATCCGACCTTCAGGATTGGGGATCCCGACGTCTCCAAGGCCTTCAATACACAGTTTGCGCGCTTCAGAGCGGCTTAGCCCTTTGTGTAGTTGCAGAACCTCGGTGAGCTGGCGATCGATGGTGAGCAGCGGATTCAGGCTCGTCATCGGATCTTGGAAGATCATCGCGATTTCGTTGCCGCGGATCTTCCGGAGCTCTTCGTCCGGCAACTTGAGCAAGTCCTTATTACCGAAGCGAACACTCTCCGCGGTGACGATGCCGGGAGGTGAAGGGATCAATCCCATCAACGCGAGGTTGGTCACTGATTTGCCAGAGCCGGATTCACCGACGAGGCCAAGGGTCTCGCCCTCTTCTAGATAAAAGGAGACACCGTCTACAGCATTGACAACGCCGTGGTGTGTCTCGAAACGAACCCGTAGATTCTTGACGTCAAGGAGAGCCATTAGTCTTTCCCCCGCAGTTTGGGGTCGAGGGCGTCGCGCAGTCCGTCGCCGAGAATGTTGAGAGCGAGTAGGGTCGAGCCCATCGCCATGGCGGGGAAGAAGACTAGCCACCAGAAAATTTTGAGTGGGTTGATAGCTTCTGTGCCATCGACAGCCAAAGTACCCCAACTCACTTTGGGGGGTTCGATTCCCAGCCCGAGGAAGGAGAGGAACGCCTCAAAAAGCATCACCGCCGGGATCGTGAGGGTCAGGTAGACAATCACGATGGAGAGTACATTGGGCACCAGGTGCACAAACAAGATACGCGGGGTCGATGCACCAAGAACTTTGGCGGCTTCGATGAATTCGGAGTTCTTGAGCGAGAGGACCTGGCCGCGAACGACCCTGGCCATCGTCAACCAGTAAATGGCTCCGATGACCAAGTAGAATACTTGTTCGCGTTCGACTCCGAAGTTGTCTTCAAGTTCGACCTTGTACTCGTTCATGAGCGTGATCAGGAAGATGACCACGAAGATGAAGGGCAGCGAGTAGAGGATGTCGACGAAACGCATCATTGCGTTGTCGGTCTTGCCGCCAATATAGCCGGAGAAAGCGCCGTAGGTTACACCGATGATGAGGCTACAGAGTGTTGCGATCAACGCGACGAGCAGGCTCGTCCGGCTTCCCCAAACGATGCGAGCAAAAATGTCGCGACCCTTGGAGTCCGTCCCCATCCAGTTACCGGTTTGCCACAGGCCGAACATGGCCGCGCGCGCGGAGAGCATGGCTTGATCAATCGTGCCAAGCTCCCAATAGCCATTCTCGATCTCTACATCGAGCAGGGATGCCGTAGCACCGTCAGATAGGGATAACCCCTGTAGAGCGGTCCCAATCTGCCGTTTTAGGTCATTGTGAAACGTACCCTGCTGCTCGAAGGCGTCTACTCTTGTGCGGACGAATAAAGTGCGGTCGCTAGCTCCGGACTGAACGACAACTCTTGTGTCCTCTTCAAGTTCGGAACCGCGTAAAAGCAAAAACTCATCTTTGCCAAACTTGGCCAAGATGTCGGCAGTCGGCTCTTCAATCGGTGCATCGGCAATGGAGGCAAGTGCAGCTGGAACTTCGGGGGTGTCACCCTCTTTTTCTGCTCCATCCCACTCGAGTGGGGCGATGACGGGTTCGGCCAATTCTAAGTCATTGATCGAGCCGTCCGCACTTAGTGCGCGACCATTGAGGGTTAGCCCAACGACCGTCCCTGCAAAGCGCTCGGAGAGGCGGAATCGAAAGCGAATGCCTGCATCATCGCCCGCCTCTGTGCCGAAGTAGATGCTGCCGTCGTAACCGGAGACCACCGTGGACCAAGAGTTGAAGAGTGTCTCATCTATAGGGAGGTCGAGGACTAACCAAGCCTTGTCCTCTGCGCGCAGGAAGGTGACCTCGCCGGTGTTTCCGGTGTCGGCCCAATCGGTGCGGGGTGTGTCATCTCTGCGATTAGGGATGGCGAAGAAGAGCTGGGCGGGTTTGCCTGCTTTGGCTTCGATACGGTTGACCGCCGTCGTTCGCCCCGAGACTTCTTCGACCATTTCGGAGAGCTCAGCCTCGACACTGTCCAGAACGCCTCCTTCACTTGTAAACATCACCACCGAGCGATGCCGCCAGCCGTTATTGAGAACGGAGCCAACAGTGCCTGTGGCGCGCGCGCCGGGCGAGGTCTCTAGGTTTGTATTGTCCCATGGCCAAGAGGGTGGCTGTGGCTCCTCTTGCAGGGTGAGCGCCATCGGGCTGGCGATGGGGAGAAGGGGTGCGAGATAGGAGGTGACTCCAAACAGGATCAAGAAAACTAGCGAATAGAATGCAGCTCGGTTGCGTCGCAATCTCCGCCAAGCGTCCTGCCAAAGGCTCTCCCCTTTGTGGGCGGCAACTTCACTGAGAAGTCTCTCCATATTGCCGGAGCCAAATTGCCAGCGGCTGTCTTTAGGTGAGGCCATAGCTTACATGTCCTCCAGGTCGATGCGGGGATCGAGCATCGTATAGGCCAAGTCAACAATCATATTCATGCTGTAGATCAGGACCGTGAAGAGAATAGTCACACCCATCGCAAGGGTGTAGTCGCGGTTGAGAGCGCTGTTGATGAAGTGTGTTCCAAGCCCCGGGATCTTAAAGATTTTCTCGATGACTAGGCTTCCCGTAAGGACGCCGGCGATCGCTGGGCCGAGGTAGGAGACGACGGGTAAAAGCCCACCTTTGAGAGCGTGGCGCATGATCACAGTCTTGGGCGCAAGGCCTTTAGCATGCGCGGTTCGAATGTGGTCTTGGGAGAGGACCTCGAGCATCCCCGTTCGCGTCAATCGGGCAATGTAGGCCGCATACGGTGCCCCTAGGGCAAATCCGGGTAGCAGCATGTGCTTCACCGAACCCCACCCCGCGACGGGAAGTAGCGGCAACATGAACACAAAGAAGATGATCAGGAAGCCCGCGATTACAAAGTTGGGTAAGGCGATTCCTCCGGTCGCGGCGATCCTCATTGCAAGGTCCAAGCGACTACCTCGTTTGAGGGCTGAGGCAATGCCCGCAGAGACTCCAAGGGCCAGGGCCCACATCATGGCGACCATGCCCAAGAGAGCGGAGATCGGCAAACTTTGCGAGATGATCTGATCGACCGTGAAGTCTTTGTATTTGAAAGATGGTCCGAACTCGAGAGTGAGGACTCCGCCAAATGGCTTGGCGCCGTCACCTCCAAAGAGCTCGGCTCGGTGCTCGTCCAAATTGAGCGGACCGATGTACTGGAAGTATTGTTTGGGAAGAGACCAATCGAGGTGATAGCGCGCCTTGATATTGCGCTCGATGGCCGGGTCAAGCGCGCGTTCCCCGTCGAAGGGACCGCCACGCACAGAGCGCATCATGAAGAAGGAGATCGTGACCACGCAAAAGAGCGTGATGGCGAACCACATCAACCGTCGTAGAAGAAAGCGGAGCATGGAGTTCTAGTTGTTGGACGGAATGGGGACGGGGCCGGTCCAGCTGGGAGCGTATAGTCCTTCGGATGGTCCGACGTCCTTTACGATAGTCCAGACGCCTGGTTGGGCCGCGCGTTTGGCGGCGAGCTCTTCATCGTTCATCCAGTACAAAAACTTGGGGAAGTGCTCGTCTTGGATATTGTCGTAGAAGCCGCCGAGGCGTGGTGCGACCATGTTTTGGGTCACGTAGAAGTAGATGGGGATGATGGGTAGCTCGTCCATCAAGATGGCTTCGGCGTCGTGCAGAATCTGTAGGCGCTTAGCGGGCACAGGTTCGGAGGCGGACTCGCGAATGAGGCGGTCGTACTCGGGATTTCCCCAGCCAGTCTTGTTGTTCTCACCACCGGTAACAAACATGTCGAGGAAGGTGTTTGGATCCGGATAGTCGCCGATCCAAGCCGAGCGCGAAACGTCAAAGTCCAAGTTGTTTTGCGTGTCGAGATAGACCTTCCACTCTTGGTTTTGCAGCCGGGCGTCAATGCCCAAGGTGTCGCGCCAAGTTTGAGCGACAACCTCAGCGATATCGCGGTGCGCTTCACTGGTGTTGTAGTGTACTTCCATCGTCGGGAAAGGTTTTTGTCCAGGGCCGTAACCGGCCTCGATCAAAAGTGCATTTGCCTCGGCTTTTGCGGCTGCCTCTCCAGCTCCCTGGAAGCTGGCTGGGACGTATCCACTCATACCGGGAGGCACAAGTCCAAAGGCTTGCAGCTGACCGGCTTTGGTGATCTTCTCCACGATGTCCTTACGGTTGACGGTCAAGGCCAAAGCGCGTCGGACGCGCTTGTCATCGAAGGGGGGCTTGGTGGTGTTGACGCGATAGAAATACGTCCCTAGATAGGCGGCGGGTTCGAAGTCCTCGCGCTCCATTAGGGTCGGGATCAGGCTTGGCAATACAGACGGTATCATATGGGTAGACCCCGTTAGATACGTGTTTAGTGCAGTTCCGGCCTGTTCGATCGTGAGGGCATCGATCGTGTTCATCGCGACATTGTCGGCGTCCCAGTACATGGGATTCTTCTTGAGTCGAATGCGATCGTTGACTCGGCGGTACTCGACAGTGAACGGGCCATTTGTGACTAGGTTTTCGGGGCGCAGCCACTGCATCTCCCACTCGTTGTTATTAGGCCACTTCGCTTGTGCCTCTTCGATGTTCTTCCGGCTCACGGGGAACATCGGATAGAAGGCCATCAGGTCCATGAAGAAGGGAGTGGGGGAGTTGAGCTTTACCTCTAGTGTGTACTTGTTTTTTGCCTTGATCGCGACGCTATCAAACGAGTTTTTTGGCGCTCCGTTTTCATTCACGTTCTTGGAGTACTGCTCAGCTCCAACGACATACCAAAGTTGGTAGGAATACTCGGCCGCCGTCGCTGGATTCAGGAAGCGCTCCCAGCTGTACACAAAGTCATCGGCGGTTACCGGCTCGCCATCCGTCCACTTTGCGTTCTTCCTGATGTAGAAGGTGTAGGTCAGCAAGTCTTCGCTGACCGACCATGACTCCGCCATGCCGGGCATAGGCGCTAAGGTCTTTGGGTGTTTGACCACAAGGCCTTCGAAGAGGGCCTTGATGATGTTCCCCTCCGGAACGCCCGTGACGCGTGCAGGGTCAAGTGTTGCGACCTCTGTGGCGTTGTTGAATGTGAAGTCCGCCTCGTCAAGCCGCGCGGAGGAGGCGAGGTATAAAGCGCCGACAAAGAGCCCTGCAAGGAGCACGAAGGGGGCCATTCGTCTGGCGACGTCTTGGGATGCTGAGAGTTGCATGGAGCGATCCTAAATCTCCTGTACCACGGTCACAAGTCTAGAATTGGTAAAGGCTTGGAAGCTTGACGTAGATACCGCGGAAGACTACGTTGTGAGCCTCAGTGGACAGTACTATGTGCCGTGGCCTAGCCACGGCAACCGCTACCGCTAGCCTCCCCTGCAAGCTGCCGGTTCCATTTCGCCTCTCCATCACCGATCATCTCGGGTCAGCGCCCGACGCAAGATTATGTTCCTCAAGGGTTTGGGTCATTTGACCCGTATTGCACCTGCCGCGCTCGCGCTCTCAAGTCTCGCCCTGACGAGTTTTGCCAGTACGGGGGACGATCGAGTCCTCGACGAGTTCCACCCCGCCAACCAGCCGAGCGCCGATGGGACTCGCCCCGAGGCCCCCAAGCCTGTTTATGGGGGGCGCGTGATTGTGCACCTGTCCTCGATGCCCGAGAACGTCAACTACGCCATCGAGAACTCGGCCGTGACCCGTCGCATGCTGTATGAGGTGCACGAATCTCTGCTGCTCCAGGACTGGACAACCTTTGAATACATCCCAAAGCTTGCCAAGAAGTTCGACATTGAAGACATGTTGGTGTTGCAGGGCTCAGTAAGTGAGGAGAAATACCCCGCAGCCGTGAAGATGCGCGTCCGCGACTTCAGCGCTGAAACCGACGATGCCCAGAAGGACGCCCTGATTCTATATGGGGTGGTCACGGACAATGGTGACACCTACACCGTGACCCCGATCTCCCAAGGCGCCTCCCTGCGAGCGCCCGTCACCGTCCCCAAGGCCGACGTCCAGGCCCATGAGGCGGGTACAGTGACAACCTGGTACCTTCGCGACGACGCCCTGTGGCAGCCCTACACGCCAGAGGGCGGCGAGGCGATTACCGATCAGAAGTTCAACGCGGACGATGTCCTGTTTAGCTGGAATGTCTACTTCAACCCGAAAGTGGACTGCGACGAGAAGCGCTTTCAGTTCGAGAAAATCACGCGCGGCGAAAAGGTCGACGAGCACACGGTGCGCTTTTTCTTCTCGAGCCAGTACTTCCAGGTGCTCTCGACGATTGGAACCGATATGACGATGCTCGCGAGCCACGTCTATAACCTCGACGATCCCGACAACCCCGATTACAACCCTGAAGCGACCCAAGACGAGCGCGCGAAGTTTTTCAACGAGCATCCCGCCAACAGGGAATTTGTTGGATTGGGCCCCTACCGAATAACCGATTACAACCAGCAGTGGATTCAAGCCGAGCGCTTCCCTGGTTATTTCAACCAAGACGACGCTGGTTACTTCGACACCATCCGTTGGCGCATGATCGACAACGACAACACCGCCTATACGGCACTTGTAAATGGCGAACTGGACTTCTTCGCTCGCGTGAAGTCCGAGGATTACTTTGGTGAGGCGACCGCGAAGGAGAACTTCACGGACCTGTTTTATAAGGGGTACTTCTACCTGGGAACCTACGGCTATACAGGCTGGAACATGTACCAGCCGCAGCTAAAGGAGAAGGTCGTTCGCCAAGCCATGGCGCACGCCTTCAACTCCGAGGAGTTCCTCGCTACGAACTACAAGGGGCTCGCGCGCCAAATCACGGGACCCGTGATTTACGATTCCCCCGCCTACCCGCACGATCTGGAACCCTTCTCCTATGACCCCGAGCTCGCGGCAGAAATGCTTGAGGATGCAGGTTGGTACGATCGCAACGGCAACGATGTGATTGACAAGGACGGTGTCGAACTCGAGATCGAGTTCATGATGCCGAGTGGCAATAAAGCCTCGGAGGTGCTCGGTCAGAAAATGCAAGAGAGCTTTGCCGAGATCGGCATCAAGCTGACCCTCACTCAATACGAGTGGGCGACCTTCCTCGAGCGCTTCAAGGCGCGCGATTTTGACGGGGCCAACCTGGCCTGGGTCGCAAACCTTGAGAGCGACCCCGAGCAGCTCTGGCACTCGAAGTGGGGAGAGTTTGAAGCCCGTGGCTCCAACAACTCCGGCGTAAAAGAGCCCGAACTCGATAAGATGATTCGTGCGATTCAACGCGAGACCGACTTCTCCAAGAGGCAGGTCATCTGGCGCGAACTCCACACCTTTATCTACGATCTACAGCCTTACCTCTTCGGCTTCAACGTCCCCTCAAAATTCGCGATGTCCAAACGCATTCGCGGATTCAAGACCGTTGCCCTCGATCCCGGTTACATTCTTCGAGACTGGTACTTCACCAGCCTCGACGAGCCAGGCACGCGCGCGGCGCGCTAACTTCAATCCCCTCCCTACGTGCTTTCCTTTATCCTAAGGAGGCTCCTGTTGATGATCCCGACGACGTTCGGGGTTGCTTTCGTGGTGTTCTCCCTCTTTCACCTTGCCCCCGGTGACCCAGCCCTCGTGATGATGGGTACCGGCGGCGAGATGAATCAAAACTCCGATGGCGAGTCACGCGTGGAGACATTCCGGCGTGAACACGGGCTCGACCGTTCGCTTCCCGTGCAGTTCCTCAACTACATCGGGCCGTTCAACTTGTCGCGCGATGGTCACCCCTGGTTCTCGACGCCTTACACCGAGCGCGTTACCGAGGAGGTCGAGCTAGAATCAGGCAAGACCGTCCTCGAAGGAGAGCCCATGCCCATCCTCTTTCTGCCTGGTACAACGGAAGTGGATCGAACGGCGATGGGCGACGCCATCGCCGTCTTGGAGGACGACGAGGCAGGGGAGGAGGCTTGGAGCCAAGCCGGGGAAGCGCTTGTCGCGATGGGAGAAGGGGGCTTGCCTGCGCTCTTCACCTCTCTTGACTCGGTCGCTCTGAACATGGACCGGGGAGGAGCGCGTATCGATCGAATCACAGCTTTGCTGGCGAAGTCGATGGGGCACACTCCCACGATTTCCGTCGAGCGGGAGCTAGCTATCGGGCAGGGCGCGCTCATTCGCCATTGGTTTGGCTACTACTACGAGAATGGTGGCTTTCGGGTCAAAAATACTGGCGAGGACAAGTGGGGTGGCCTCCTGCTGCTCGACCTCGGCGATGAGATGCAGTCCAAGGAGTCTGTTGGCGCCGAGCTTTGGTTACGACTCCAAGTGACCGTGCCGCTGTCCCTGATCTCTGTGTTCCTTTCTTATCTGATTGCGCTGCCCTTAGGGATCTTCTCCGTGCGCAAGCAAGGTACAGCTCTCGATGGCTTTCTGACGGTCGTCCTGTTTGTCCTGTACTCCATCCCCACCTTTTGGGCTGGCTTGATGCTGATCCTAGCATTTGGTGCGACTGGACTCGATTGGTTGCCCGTCCTCGGTCTGCACGACAAGGACGCGGCTAGCCTGGGCAAAATTGCTTGGGCCTGGGACTTGTTCCTGCACTCGATCCTACCCATCGCAACACTGACCTACGGCAGCTTTGCCTATCTGTCTCGTCAGATGCGCGCGGGTATGTTGGATGTGATTCGACAAGACTATATTCGTACCGCACGCGCAAAAGGCATGAGCGAGCGCGTTGTGATTTATAAACACGCTCTGCGCAACTCGATGATTCCGGTGATTACGTTGCTGGCCTCTATCTTGCCCATCCTTATCGGTGGGTCGGTCATCGTCGAGAAGGTCTTCAACATCCCCGGGATGGGGATGTATGCCTTCGAGGGACTTCTGCGCCGCGACTTCAACATCATCATGGCGACGACATTGTTCGTCGGCGTCATGACCCAGTTCGGAATCCTAATGAGTGACATTACCTACTCACTCGTCGACCCCCGCATCCGCAATGAGTAGGTCCGATTCAGGCCAAGGGCCAGCACCAAAATTCTACTCGAAGGATTATTGGGACCTCGTTTTCGAGCAGCTCGGCAAGAACTTCTTGTTCAAGATCAGCATGGTCATTTTGGCCCTGCTGTACGCGAGTGCGATCTATGCGCCGTTTGTCGCCAACGACCGTCCGTACGTCCTCGAGGCGATCGACTACAAGGATTACGGCGCCGCAACAAAGGGCATCCGGAGTGTCTGTTCTAGCTTAGTTCGAGAAGCGGAGAAGACTCCTGAATCGTATTTGGAGTCCCGCGGCGACGACGCGCCTGCGACACTTGCCGACGCGCTCGCTGTCGAGCGCCAGGCTTTGATCCTACGTATCGACACGATGCAGTCGTATCTACCCGTTGCAGAGCACGCGCCGTTGGACGGGCTCGTTGCGGAGGTGGACAAGGCGATTGCAGCAAGTGCTGCTGGTGAACTAGAGCAGGCCATTGCCCTTGCGAAAGCCGCCAAGGACACAGCCTCAGCTCTCAAGAAATCCTACGAAGCCGTCGACCCAGCCGTTGTGTTGGAAGTGGGCGAAGAGCCCGACGGCAAGGTTCTCAGCCCGATCAAGTCCTACCCCCTTTGGGAGACGATCACGCCAGGCTGGATGTTCTTGATGGTCTTCTGGGCATTGGTCTTGTCGTGGCCTGTGTGGAACCGAATTGTAAACACTCTACTGCTCAAAGGTGATCGCGATCGCATTCGAACCGCGCGGCGCTGGAAGCTTGGGCTCTCCATAGGGATACCCATACTGGTCGCCATGGGCTGGTTTGGTTGGAATGGAAACGGCGAGTCCTCGTTTGATGTCTCCAATTTCAAAACGCGATTGACGGACGGCGAAATTGTCGCCACTTCAGAACCCGTCTTTGCACTGATCCCAATGGGGTACGCAGAGACGCATACGGAGGAGAAGTTTCGCCCTCCAACCTGGTCGCACGAGAGCCAGATCAATGAGCGCGGTCGTTACATGTACGGCCTTCGCGCGATCACAGAAGAGGACGAGGCAAAGGCCGCGGAGACCGGTGAGTTTGTCCCTCCGGCAGTTCCCGTCACCGTTCGTGTGGGCGAGCCCGATCGCAACTCCGGCTTGCGCCACATCGGCGGAACCGACGAGCTTGGTCGCGACTTCTTTGCACGGCTCCTTTGGGGCGGCCGCGTGAGTTTGGCGGTGGGGATCCTGTCCGCTTTCCTGCTTACAATCCTTGGCGTGGTGATCGGCTCAGTCGCTGGCTATTTCGGCGGGTGGATTGACGTCCTGATCATGCGCCTTATCGAGGTTCTACAGTCGATTCCCGCTTTTTTCCTGATCCTCATGGTGATGGCAATGGTGCCTCCAACCGTGATGCCACCGATCTTCGCGATCGTCATCGTGATCGCGCTTATCCGATGGACCGGTGTCGCGCGCCTCGTGCGCGGCGAGTTTTTGCGACTGCGCGAGCAAGAGTTCGTCCTCGCGGCTAAGGCCCTTGGGTTCTCGTCTCGCCGAACGATCTTCAAGCACGTCCTGCCCAATGCGTTGAGCCCGATCCTAGTTTCGGCAGCGTTTGCAGTTGCCTCTGGCATCCTGACCGAGTCCGCGATTTCTTTCTTGGGCTTCGGCACACAGGCCCCCAAAGCCTCGTGGGGTTCCCTTGTCAACGAATCCCAAAGCCCCGAGCACTGGTGGATTCAGATCCTTCCGGGCCTCGTGATCTTCATCACGGTTACCTGCTACAACCTCGCCGGCGATGCTGTGCGTGACGCTCTTGACCCAAAAATGAAGGACTAAGGCGATGGCTTCCGAATATCTGCACGAACCCAAACACTTGAATTTGAAGAAGGACTCTGACCAGCCCCTGCTTGAACTCAAGTCTTTACAGACGCACTTTTTTAGCGACGAGGGCACGGCCCGCGCCGTGGATGGGGTTAGCTACAAGATCCTTCCGGGGGAGACCCTAGGAGTGGTGGGCGAGTCGGGTAGTGGCAAGAGTGTGACGGCGCTCTCCATCATGCAGCTTGTCCCTCAGCCGCCCGGCAAAATCGTCGGCGGTGAGATCTTGTTCAAAGGGCAGAGCCTCCTGGGGATGTCCGAAGACGAGATGCGAAAGATTCGCGGTAACGAGATCGCGATGATCTTTCAGGAGCCGATGACGGCTCTCAACCCGGTGTTTACGGTCGGGGATCAGATCGTCGAAACGGTACGTGTTCACCGGGGCCTCGATAAAGAGGAGGCTCGCGCGCATGCCATTTCGATGCTCGAGAAGGTAGGGATCCCATCCCCCGAGACCCGTGTTGACGAGTACCCGCATCAGCTGTCGGGTGGCATGCGCCAGCGCGTCATGATTGCCATCGCGATGAGCTGCGATCCCTCATTGCTCATCGCGGACGAGCCGACCACTGCATTGGACGTAACGATCCAAGCTCAGATCCTGGACTTGATCCGAGGCTTGCAAGAAGAGGAGGGGATGAGCGTCTTGCTGATCACCCACGACCTTGCTGTAATCGCCGAAGTCGCACACCACGTTGCCGTGATGTACGCGGGAAAAGTTGTTGAGTACGCGACGGTCTTCGAGCTCTTCGACAGCCCCGCGCATCCTTATTCCCTTGGCCTCTTTCGGTCTCTACCCGATCTCGCTGGGCCGAACGAACCCCTGGCGACCATCCCTGGGATGGTCCCCCCGGCGACCCGCTTCCCAAGCGGCTGCCGTTTCCATCCAAGGTGCTCGATCGCGACAGACCTTTGCAAAACGGACGAGCCCATCCTCGGCTTCCTAAACGGCACAGACGGCCGTACCGTTGCTTGCCACCATATCGACGAGGCCGCCAAGCTATGAGCGCGAACCAGACAACCTCCACCGCTGTGGGAAACCTTCTTGAGGTCCGCGACCTCAAGAAGTACTTCCCTATCCATAAGGGCATCCTGTCGCGCCATGTGGGCGACGTAAAAGCCGTGGATGGACTCAACTTCGACTTGGCCCGCCAAGAGACCCTGTCGCTTGTGGGGGAGTCTGGTTGCGGCAAGACCACGGCCGGGCGGACCCTGTTGCGACTCTATGATCCAACCGCTGGGTCCGCAATCTATCGACCCGAGCCCGATTCCGATGGGATTGATCTGTTCCAGCTGAGTCAGGGCGAGATGCGTCCGTACCGCCGCGATCTCCAGATCATATTCCAGGACCCCTATGGCAGCCTCAATCCACGCATCACGGTCGGCAATACGATCGGCGAAGCGCTAACAGTCCACGGAGTCGTCACCGGGTCTGAGATGAATGATCGCGTCGAGCAGCTGCTCGAGCGCGTGGGGATGCGGGCCGAAGTTTCGAATCGCTACCCCCATGAGTTCTCTGGCGGTCAACGTCAGCGCATCGGGATCGCGCGCGCTCTTGCTCTCAACCCCAAGCTCATTGTCTGCGACGAGGCTGTGAGTGCACTGGACGTTTCGATTCAAGCCCAGGTGATCAACCTGCTGAAGGATCTACAGGATGAGTTTGGCTTGTCCTACATCTTCATCGCACATGACCTGTCTGTCGTTCGCTATCTGTCCGATCGTGTTGCTGTGATGTATCTAGGACGGATAGTCGAGATCGGTACGACAGCCGAGATCTTCAGCAACGCTCAGCACCCGTACACCCAGGCGCTCTTGTCCGCGATCCCAATCCCGGATCCTCGCCGACGCGCCAGCCACATTCCATTAACGGGTGATGTACCCTCGCCTATCAACCCACCGAAGGGGTGCCACTTTGCGGCCCGCTGCTTGGTGGCCGAAGCGCGCTGCCGAGACGAATATCCGGCAATGCGGGGACCAGAAGGCGGGCATCAAGCCGCCTGTCACCTCATCTAAGTGACGCATTCGAGCCACGGGCATTCCTTCGCGCCTGGCAGACTTACAAAGAGTGGGGCTCAGTAGGCAGTGAGAATCGCCCGCAGCTCGTTGAAGTCACTAATGGTATGCGTGGCATCCACCTCGTCCAGCTTCCACCTGGAGGCGCGCTTTGCAAAGACCGCAGGCATCCCCAGTGCCATTGCCGGCGCGACGTCATGGCCGGGATTGTCTCCCACATACATGACTTGGCTAGGAACCAAGTCCAATGAGCGCGCGGCAAGCTGATACAGCTTCGGATTGGGCTTGTTGATTCCGATGGTGTCCGAGATAAAGATTGCACCCCAGTCCAAATGGGGGAGAAGGCCGAGTCGGACTAACTTCTCTGCTTGTTTCGTCGCCCAGCCTTGAGTCACGATTCCGCAGATCCAGCCCCTGCTTCGGATGTATTCCATCAGTGGAATGACATCGTCGAACGGCAAGAGGTTCTTGAACTTCGTGTCGTGGTAGGCAGCGACTCCGGCAGCGACGACGAGGGCAGGATCTCGATAGCGCTTGCCATTGGGGTCCAAGCGGTTAAGGAGCTTGTTGAAGTGGTGGTCGTAGTTCGAGGAGAACTCGGAGATCACCTCCAAGAGCTCCGCTAGCACCACCTCCTCAGGGAAGTCTAGACCCGTGGCAACCATAGCGGCGACGGCATCGCGACGGGCACGGAGGGCGAACTCCGTTGTAGGGAAGAGGGTATCGTCGATATCAAAGAGGACGGCTTTGAGCATGGCCTTGAGGATACTTTTCAGTCTAGGGGAGACCTACGAAAAAGCCCCAGCATCCGGAGAGATGCTGGGGCTTTTTCGTTCGACTCGAAGAGTCTACTTAGCGGACAGGCTTGCGGCGATGTCAGTGATGCTAGCCTTGATCATGATCATGAGGCTTTGCTTCTCGTCGCTGTAACCTTCTTCCTTGAAGAAGAAGCCAATGACCGGGATTTTGCCGAGCCACGGCACTTCCGCGCGGCGCTCAACGTTTCGGACTTTGGACAAGCCACCGAGAAGAATCGAGCCGCCGTCCGGCACTTCGACCGTGGTGAATACGCTCTTCACTTCGAGCTCGGGGAGCTCAAGGGTCACAGGAGATGTCGAACCACCGAGGCTGGTGGTGAAGCTCTTCATGTTGATGAGAGTCGCAACAGTCGGCTGGACTTCCAGCGTGATGGCACGTCGGTCGTGGCTGATCGTCGGACGGACGTCAAGAACGATACCTTCATGGACAACGTTGATCTGCGGGTCGGCAGCAACTTCGAACTGGAATGCTTCGACGTCGTAGTCCTGGATATAGGCGCGTTGCTTCACAACCGTGATGTAGGCGCGCTGAGTGTTGAACACCGAGAGGATCTGGTCGTTGATAAGCTCAACTTCCGACTTCTTCTCGACGGCACGCATGATCATGCTGAGTTGAGCATCGTCTAGCACACTCCACTGGGTGGTTAGGCCACCGATGGTGGACAGGGCATTACCAAGGGCTGAGCCAAAGATGTTTGCCGTCGTTGCCTTGAAGTCACCGTCTTGGCCATCGTCGTAGAAGAATCCAGAGGAAGGAGAAGAGGAAGCGTCTCCCGTTCCACCGTTGTCGAGACCGAGACCCGCCTGGTCCTCAAGACCAGAGGTGACGTCGTCAAGGTCCGTGAACGGAACACCGGGGTTATCGTTCCCACCCCACTCGACGCCAATCTCTTGAATCCAGTTGTCGCCAACTGTCATGAACTTGGACTCTATGTTGATTAGGCTTGTGTTGAAACGGCGCAGGTCAGCAAGGAACTTCTTGACCTCGCGCTGAACCTTAGGCGTGTGAACGACGATCATGTGACCTTCGTAGATGGCGATAGTGACTCCATCGTCTTCCCACTGGCCAACAGCAACGTTGTCCGTGACCAAGGTGGTTAGGTCTTCAGGCTCGATAAGAGTCGGGCTCTCACCAATGGTGCCGAAGGGGCCGCCGCCGTCGTCGTCTTCCATGTTGTCAAGGAGACGTAGCTTGTTGATGCGGGGTCCCATGAAGTCGGTCAAGCCGAGGATCAGGTCGTTGACGTCGTGGCTGTAAAGAGCCAAGTCGCCACGTGCTTTTTCCTTAGTAGTGACCAGAACCACGTCGTGGCGGATGGCCCAAGTGACTTGCTCGCCAGCCTGCTCAGTGACCATCGCAAGAAGGTTTGAGACAGCGATGGGGTAGGGGAGATCGTATTCGAAAGTGGCAGCTTCTTCGTAAGCGGCTTCTTCAGCGAGGGGATCCACGAAGATCGGAAGGCCCGTTTGGGTCTGCACGATTCCGAAGAGCTCACGTAGGCTTTCTGTCTCGGGGATCTGGAGGCGATTGATTACTGTGCTAGCAAGCTTTGCGCGCAGCGCAAGCTCGTTAGTACTGATGTTTTCATCAAGGCTTAGACCGCGACGTTCCGCGCGCTTTTCCGTAATGTCGTTCCAATATTCAGCACTGGCCGCTTTGAAAACGTCAGTGACAGGAATCTGAAGCTCGAGAATGTGCTCGGCCCACATTGCGTACTTCTCACGCTTGTTCTGAAGATAATCGTTAGATGCTTGTTCGCGGGATGCGCGATAAGCAGATGTCCGAATGTCTTGTGCTTGAGCGTTACGTGGCGAGTTGACAAGAGCCTTGTCGCACAACTCCATCGCGTTCTTGTAATCGCCAACCTTGAAGGATGCGATTGCATCTGAAATTATCGTGGCGGTGACCTGTGCCTCGCGGGCAGCGGCCTCGGCCTCTTCAACTTTCAGAGCGTCATAAGCTGCGCGGCGCTTTCGGCCCTGTTCCTCTGACGCACTTGCAAGGCGCTCGGCCTTGGCACGCTGAAGGAGAGCAGCTGCTTCCTCGCCGAGACCATTCCAGTCAATAGCGGGGGCGTAGGTGACGTGGTTTTGGCACAACGTGAACTCGGCAACGGCTTCGTTATAGTCGCCACGTGCCAGTGCGGCCTTACCGCGGTTCAAGTTGTCGCGGCCCTTCATAAGAAGTTGCTGCGTTTGACGCTGCCATTGATCGCCTGCCGAAGTATTCATCGAGTCGGCTGACTCTGCTGCGTAGCCTAGCAATGCGCCGATTTCGGCCTTGAGCTTCTTCGCAGGTAGGTAATCACTGTCGAGGAGAAGCGCGTTCTCAAGCTCGGCATAAGCGTCTTCAAGGCGTGCAGCCTCTCGCAGATCGGCCGCATTGGCCATGTGCTGCTCAAGGAGGTACGCCTTCTTTTGCTCGGTGAGAGACAGCTGTTTCCAGCGCTCGTCGAGAAAAGAATCCGCGTCGCCATCCTGGGAAGGGGCAACGGGACTGGAAGCTTCGGCGACGGAGAACGTTGCAACCTCGGCGCCAGTGGCGTTCGGGTTTGCAAGGCCGTTCGTATCGACGTCGGTGGAAGTGGTGGAAGAGCAGCCAGCCGCGAACACTAAGGTTGCGGACAGGACAAAGCCGGCGTTTCTCATCGGGAGATAGGCGCTGGGGTGTATGGGGGGGAGAACTCTGAACCCCCCTCTTACCGCTGCCGAAGCCTCGGACTACCCAGCCATTGCAGACAAGCTGCAAAAAGTCGAGTGGTGGGGGGTACTAATCTGATGAGGTCGAAACTCAGCGACACTTGTTCGCAAAGATTTCGCCCTCTTGAGCGGGGCACAATACCAGCAGAAGGCCCCTCTGGTCAAAGGGTGAGTTCAAAATCAAATCCCATGCTGGCAACGTCTCTGAGGGAGAATCCCTTCGAAAGCCCTTTCGACGATCTCTAGGCCGCTTTTTGGCCCTCTAGGCTGTGTCAATTCGCTCGCACGCCCTGCGAATGTTGTGGCCGCTTTTAGCAGCTTTTTTCTCCCTTTAGACGGGAGCCAGACGGTGTTGGGTGAAGGGGAGGCCGCCTTGTAGACCCGTCCGCACGTTGGGCCTTCCCCTAACTTCGTCGCCGCGAAAGTGTCGGAGGTTCGAGGACACCATTTTAAAAAAAATCAGCGCACAAGGGGATGGAGCCCCTTGTGCGCTGAATCCTTGGTTCTTGGCTACTTGTTGCTGCCGGCGAAAGTGATGTCCTGCAGGCCAACTTCCAGGCAGATATCCAATACTTGAACCGCGTCGGCTTGAAGGGTGCCGATCATTGCATCGATGGTGACGCGGCGCGAAGGGTCGGACTCCAAGAGTTCAGCCAATCGACCGGCTAGGGCCTTGCGCCCAGCTTCGGTGCCGGGGTATCCATCTCGCCCGAGCTCGTACTCGACCACGTGTCCCTCAAGCAAGAATGGGCCGTCCAAAGGCGAGCTCCAAAGCGTGTGTGGAGAGGCCACTTGAATTTTTTGGCCGGGATTGACGACGCTGATGTTCAACCGAATGGGATCGGTCACCTCTGCCAGGGGGAGGTTGGCTCCCACGTCCCTTGGCAAAAAGGCAGCCAACTTGCCCTCAAGCGATTTGAACCGGATTGTGCAGATAAAGAAGATCAGTAATAGGAAGGTGACGTCGATCATTGGCGTCATTTCCAGACGACTCTCATCGTCTTGGATTTCGTGAATTGCGGACATTGGACCTCTTGGTGTGTTGTGACGATCTCTGGGCAAGTGGGGGGGGGCTTAGTCCTTCTACCAACCGGAATGGGAAGCGTAACGGGCACATACCAAAGATCGCGGGCGGGGCAGCACGTGATGTG
Organism: uncultured bacterium; assembly: GCA_937896235.1. Lineage (GTDB taxonomy): Bacteria > Planctomycetota > UBA1135 > UBA1135 > CALBMX01. The sequence continues at coordinate 110,596 of CALBMX010000033.1, read as the reverse complement.
CTGCCCCGCCCGCGATAGTTTCTGAGTAAGTCCTTGTCCTTACTTGCCGTAGGAGCCGGCAAAGGTGACGTCCGTATAGCCGACGTCAATGCAGGTGTCAAGCACTGGGATAATGTCCTTATAGACGATCCCCTGCATTGCCTTAATGGTGACAGCCCGCTCCGGGTCCACATCGAGATAAAGCTGTAGGCGCGCATGCATCGCCTTAAGTCCAGCCTCATCATCCGTAAAAGTGTCTCGGTTCACGTTGTACTCGACGCTGTGCCCGAGAATAGTAAACTCGCCCTGGCCTGAGTTGTCCCAAGAGACTTCCACACCTTGTTTTGCAAGCGCCGTGGCTTCGACCTTTTTACCGGCGTTCTTGAGCTTGAGATAGATGTCAATCTTCTCTTTAGGCTCGGCGTCCGACGCATTCACGCCGACGTCTTTAGGCAGATAAGCGGCGAGCTTACCTTCAAGGGTTTTGAACTTGATCGTACAGACGAAGAAGATCAGCAGGAGGAAGGTGACGTCGATCATCGGCGTCATTTCCATCTCGCACTTCTCGTCCATGATTTCTTGCATTGCTGACATAGTTTCTACTCCTGCTTACGGTTTGGCTTTTTCTTCTAGAAGCGTTGCGGCAGCAAGTTGGACCTTCCAAATTTGGATGTCCTTGTCGCCGCAAAGAGTCATGACGCGCTGCACGTAGTGGAACGGGGTCCACTGGTCGGCGCGGATCAGGAGGAAGTCGTCAGGGAGTTGAACCCCCGTCTTTGCTACCGGATCGAAGAAGTCCGTCTCCATGAGGTCTGAGAACGTAAGGAGGGTCTGCTTGATCATCCTTTCGTCATCGGTACCGCCCTCGGCGGTGGGGACGAAGACCTCTTCCTTCTTGACAACCATCGTGCCGGTCTGGCGGATGTTGACAACGGGGCGGAAGTCTTTGACATCGGGCTCATCGGGGACTGCGGAGATTGCGGTCGGCAACGTCAAGATCTCGAGGTCTTGCTGCGTCATATCCGAGATGAGCATGAAGAAAATGATCAGAAGGAAAACGACGTCGATCATCGGCGTCATGTCAATCTTTTCCTCTTCCATCTTGTGCTTGTTTAGATTCATGGTTCGGGTCCGTTTTCGAGTGAGGGGAGATTCTTCCCCCGCGGAAGCCAGCAGGCTTCCGCGGGGGATCCAATCACAGGCGGGGGTGAATCAGGAGCCTTCGGGGCGGAAGCGCTCGAAGAGATCTTCCACGATTGCTCCAACCTCAATGATCGACCTGACCAGGCTGTTGCGCAAGTAGGCGAAAGCGGCGGTGGTGGGGATAGCAACGATCAGCCCGAAGAGGGTGGTCAGAAGTGCCATCGAGATACCGTCAGCTAGCTCAGAGGGGTCAGGGTTTTTACTGGTAGCGATCACGCGGAACGCGGCCACCATTCCCGAAACCGTACCAAGCAGACCCATCATGGGCGCCACGTTGGAGATAAGGGAGAGCCAGCCAATCTTCTGGTGAAGTTTGACAGCCTCTTCATCACCCATCTCTTCCAAGGACTTCTCCATGGCAGCGAAAGTGTGACCAATCTTGCCAATGCCGGCAGAAACGGTGCGGGTGAGGAGGGTGTCCTCAGACTCGCAAAGCTCCATGGCTTCTTGGAACTGGCCTTCATCAAAGAGAGCTTCGAGCTCGTCGATGATCTCCGGGGGTGCCAGCTTGTCGCGCTTAAGCGATACAAGGTTTTCGATCACAACCGCAAGGGCTACGACCGAAAGAAGAATGATAAAACCACCGATGATTCCGCCGCCGGCGAGGATGTCGCCTACGGATTGTGATGGAACCTCTTCGGCTGCTTCGTCTTGGACGAAAGCGAGGGCGGGGGAAGCTGCGGCAAAGAGGGCGGCAGCGGCGAATGTAATGCGGTTACGCAGGAGACTGGAGATCATCCTCAGGGCTCCGAAGGGGGGTGATTGGGTTGGGGAGGAAGTAAGGGTACCCGGAGACGCGCTCTGGGTTACACAATGGTTGGCGACTACTGAACGGCTGAGGCCGCAGGAGTGTCACCAAAGTGAGTCAATATGGACTCTTTCCAAGCGGCAATGCGCTCGGTGGAGTCCTTGTCAGGCAGGCTGGTTGCACAGCGTATCAAACCAAGGAGGGCTTGAGCGACGTTGTCCCGGCTGGTGTAGTCCAAAGCGGATACCGCTGCGAACTCGATTTGAGCTAACCGGTGCTTGCCAAGGGAGAGCAGAGTCTCAGCGAAACCCAAACGCGCGGTAAAGCGGGCGCTAGGCGACAGGTCTTGCTGCAACTTACCCGTGAAGAAGGTGTTGGCCTGGGCACCCTTCTTTTCAGCGAGAAGAACGAAGCCCTCGCCCATCAGGGCCCGCGCTTGGAATGCCGAGAGATCGTGTTTCGCGAATTCCTCGGCGTCACTAAGAGCGGCGGCCGCCGCACGCTCGACATCGCTGAACAGGGCGCGGGCCTTGGCAGGATCGCCTGCGGCCAAGAAGGCTCCCGCTGCGTCCATTGCGGCTTCTAAGCAAACATCAGTCCCGTAGGCGGTTTTGCCTGCGGTGTCCAATTCTGCCATGATCGATGCGCCGAGCTCGCCCGCCAGTTGCGGCTCGCCATTGAGCAGCTTCGCACGCGCTTGCTTGGCGCGAACGGTGGGGACCAGGCGGTTGGAGGGGTAGTCAGCGAGGAAGCGGTCAAACTCGGCGATGACCTCTGACCACTGAGTGTTTTCGGGCGCAGAAGCCGCCGATGCCATCAGGCTGTTGCCCGCGAGGAACCGCGCCTTGGCGCGGACCGCATCGCGGGCGTCGCTATCGTCGGCGGCAACGCGGAACTTGCGCACCGCGTTTTCTAGGTCACCTTTGTCCGCATAGGCGACGGCGTCGCTATAGGATTTAGGGACGGTGCCAAAAACGATACGCGTGATGCTAGCGGAGTCATAGGAGCGAGATTTATCCCGCTGAACAACCGAGACCTCGGACAGACCATCTGTCTCTACAACACCTGAGAGCGTTTTCGCTTTTCCGCGCTTGTCGATCGTGAATATTTGATCGGGACGTGCACCTTCTTGGGCGGAGCTGATCGGGACCAGTCCACCAAAGGTGAAAAGCGCGGCAAGGGCGAGGCCCTTGCCGAGACGGAGTGCGGAATGAGTTGACTTGTTCCTCATAGGAAGGCGAATAGTCTACAGGTGGATGCTGCCGACACAAGGGAGGGCCTGATTCTCAGGCGGCCTTGTGGCGAGAGTCGGTGAACGGAAAAGGAGGGGGAGGGGAGGTAGGACCTAGCGTAGCTTCTTATCTAGCCATAAGAATTGCGCCCGCAAGGCAGCACCATCAAGGCCCTCTTTCTTTAGGTCTTCTTCAATACCTTTGAGTTCGGCATCGACGTCTTCTTTGAGGGTTTCGATTTGCCGCTGTGCGGCAGCAATCTTGTCGTCTTCGAACTCGCCCAGGCGGCGCCAAGCGAAGATTGTGTCGAACTTCATTTGGTACCAAGCCGCGTGGAATTTTTCCTCGCGGTTAGTCAATACTTGCAGCCAGGCTGCGGCCAGAGCGACGTCTTCGTTCGTGCCGACACCTAGGACCTCCTTGATGTCACTCGCCGTTGCGCCGTCGAGCCATCCAACGGCTGCCTTGCAGAAGTTGGTGACGGTTGCAGCGGAGGGCTTGAACTCGGGCTCTGGTTGACCTTCGGGAGTGGTCACCGGTGGGACTAGGGCCCGCAGGATCTCTAAAGCATCAGGAAGTTTACCCAAGTGGACGAGCGCGTCGCCTAGTTGGGGATATACGAAGGAATACATCGTGTCACGGTTCTTGGCGCACTCCGCTTCGAACTCCTTCTGAGCTTCCGTCTTCGGGGTCGAAATGACCTCGCTCGGATCTAGCGTGAAAGCGTCAACGGTGAATGAAAGAACACGTGCAGCCTCTTCCCAGTCGCCTAGGTCGCGCCAGTGATTGGACTCGTTGCGGAGTTTGCTGAATTCGGGCTGGGTCGAAAGACTGTTGTCCGTCTTCATCAATTCGGCCATCGTGCGCAAGAGCGCTAGGTCGCCCATCTCGTTCGAAGTCGACTGGGTCGCCTGGTACTCTGCAAGTACCGTTGTATAGATTTTGCTCGCGGCTAGGCCCGTGTATTTGTTCGACGGGAATCTCTCCAACAGAATCTTGTGCAAGGCGCGGGCGGCGGCGATGTTCTTGTTGTTGAGTTGGGACCGAAGTGCCATGTACACCGCGTTGGGTGCCATGAGCTCCTGACCTGGGAACTCGACGAAGAAATCGGACAGCAGCTCAATCGTGGCAACCCAATCCTTGGCGTTGTACTTCATCAGGCCGAGATAGAAAGTAGCCATGGCGCGTGCTTCGGAGCGCTTGGCCAATCGAACCTGGCTCGTTGTCGCATGGGCGGGATCGGAGAGATACGGGCCGAGGTAATCTTCAAGGCTTCGCGCCGCCTCCTTCAGACTCTTCTTGTTGTACAGGCAGACGCCGGTGTAGACGAGCGCCTTTTCGTACGAGTCCGAGCTACCAGGGACCTCGGAGAACTTGTCCAAGGCCCGGTCGAACTCCCTGTCGCTGTACTCCCGCATACCCTGGGTGAAGAGGATCTCACCGGAGTCGGAAGGATCAGCTGTATCTGTTACGAGCTGCTCTGCAGAGAGCCAAAGGGCCTTGATCTCAGCGTCGTCGTTGGAGGAGTCCCTGACGATTGAAATGGCACGGTACATTGCCTTGGCGTTCTCTTCGTCGAAAGTCGGGTCACCCCGCCAAGTGGTCGCACCTTCCTGGAAAGCCATGGTGGCTTCTAGGTAGCGCCCTTGGTTGTAGTAACTTTTGCCCAAATAGCTCATCACCTTGGGGCCGAATTCGGTGCGAGTAGCTTGGTCTTGATCGTCAAGCGCGGCCAAAGTGCGCTTGTAGGCGTCGATCGCTGCCGGGTAGTTGTCGTCGAAGAAGTGTCCTTGGGCGGCCTCAAAGAGAACCTCAGGGCCAATCTCCACACCGGGCAATTCGATGACTTCCGAGATCAACTTCTGAGCGCGAACTTGGAGTGCGCTTCCCTTGTTATCCTCGTTGGCGGTCTGCGCCATGGCCAAGGCGAGGTCTATCGAAGTCCTGCGGCTTCGAGAAGAGGAGTACACAGCCTTCATCTCGTCTTCCGTCGCAAACCACTCTAGATTACCACCCGTTAGGTTGCCTCCGACGAAACCTCCAGAGCTCAACAGGGTCTTAGCGGCGGCAAGCAAAGCGAGGTACCCGCGGGGTCTGCTAAGTTGGAAACCCTCAGATTTGAAGCGGTTGAAATATAGCAACGCCCACGAGGTTGCCATGGTTGTGTCGCCGTAGTTTTGAGCAGACTCCAAGAGTCCGGGGATAGCGAGCTCCGTGTAGTACCAGTGCTGCTCGCGGTCGGCGGGGGAGAGGTCGAGTTTGAATTGTTCCCAACTGTCATTGCTGAGGGGCATCACGAGGTTCGCGACGAACTCGAAGAAGATCATTCCCGTCTCCCAGTCGCCCATACCCGTTTTGGTCTTTGCTAACTCTAGATAGGCCTGCAAACCCCAGCCCGTGCGCTCGCCGGCTTCCATGGCGAGGTCTTCTAGGGTTGACTCGGCTGAGTTGAAGAAGAACGTGCCATCGTCGGATGCGCGTCCCATGGCGGCAAGCATGCGCCCGCGGTCGAGCATCATGGCGTACTTGTCGCGCTTATCTTCCTCGGTGGGATCGTCTATCGAAGAGAGTTCCGCGATCAAGGCGCCCGTGCTCTGCAATGGATCTTGCAGGACTTCGCGGATCGTATTGCGTGTTGCGTCGGCCTCTTCGCCCACCTCGTCGAGCAGTCTCATCTCCAAAGCGAGTGCGAAGCTGTTGGCGAGCTGAACTAGGGAGCGCTGGGCTGCGGGCTTGAACTTGGAGAACTGGTTGCCAGCAATGAAGTCGCCGTAGGCTTGAAGCGCGGAAGTGAAGCGCTCGATGCGTTTCTCGCCATCGCGTTCCTTCAAAGCTGCCGTTCCGAAGATTTCGCAGCGTACTAGCGCGATGCTCTCCTGTTGTATTGACGAGAGGCTGCCAGTCGACTCGAGCTCGTCTAGCACTTCTTGTGCTAGGTCGACGAACTGCCATCTGCTTGCAAGGCCCTGGGCAAACTCGATGCCCTTTTCAATCTGAAGGTCGTTGCCTTGGGCCAGAGTAGTGGGGGCAAGCAGCACGCTGGCTGCGATTACACCGAGAACGTTTGTGGAAAAGCGCATGATCAAAACGATTCCTGCCAGAGAGCGTGGAAGGTTGGGAAGGTATCATACCTACCCCCACGCAAGGCATGAGTTTCTTGGGAGATGTTGATAACAGCGGCCCGGAGGGAGAATCCCCCCCCGGGCCGCATTGGTCACAGGCTGCTAGGCACCTGGAACTACGGTCAGCTTAGTTGTCGAATACGCCAAGCTGAGCCGGTGTCGGCTGGTGCTCTTGCCACATCACGATGGTGGCCTTGAGCAGGATCAGGAGCTTGCGGTTCAGAACGAAGTTTCCTTCGCGCTTGAACAAGAAGCTGATGATGGGGATCTTGTTGAGGATCGGAACGCCGTTGTTGTAGTTCTGCTCTTCGTGGACTTTCCATCCACCGAGAAGAATCGTGCCGCCATCTGGGATGGGTACAGTTGTGCGAAGGCGGGAGATCTCCAACTCGGGGAGTTGGATCGTCACGGAACTTGCACTGGCAAGGGACGTGGTGAGCTCCTTCATCGGACGCTTGAGTTCCGCAACGGTGGGGCGCATCTCGACAGTGACGAATCGACGGTCTGCAGAGACCGTAGGACGCACGTCGAGGACAACACCCTCCTGGATGGTTGCCACGATCGGGTCGGCGATCGATGCACCCTGAGCAATCTCAATGTTGAAGTCTTGCACATAGGCAAGCTCGTTCGTGACCGTCAGGTTAGAGCGCGCCGTGTTGGCAACCAGCACGTGAGGTGCGGTGACCAGCTCGATTCGCTCCGACTTTTGGACTGCGCGCAAGATCATCTCAAGCTGCAGATCGTTGATGAAGGTCCACTGGAAGGAGAGGCCACCAGATCCGACGATCTCGTCGTTTCCGAGAGATGTGTCGTAGAGGTTCTCGATTCGTGCCTTGACGTCGCCGTTAGAGCCATTGTCAAAGTAGATACCGGCGTCGTTACCCTGACCAACTTCTGCGCCCAGTTCGGCAAAAGCCGAAGCGGAACCGAAGTCGTTGAAGGCTTCGTTGGCGCCAAGGCCAGGAGAGCCGAGGCCGCGGAAGTCAACACCGATGTCTTCGAGGAAAGAGTCCTGAACGCGCAGGAAGCGTGCCTCGATGTCGACCATGATGCCCGTCGCTTCGCGGAGATCTTCGAGGAGCTCTCCGATCTTTGCGTGAACCTCGGGGGTCTGGTTGACAACTAGGACACCGGCCTCAGTGACGCGCAGGCTGTTCGCCGGGTCGGCATCCCAAGACTCGGGAAAGACGTTGTCGCGGATGAGGGTGTCGAGGTCGTCCCCGTTCAGAAGCAGGGCTTCGCGCTCGGCGATATCCTCTTCAGGCTGCTCGAGGAGTCCCGAAGGCTGGACGTTAATGACCGTGCCTGGGAAGTCGACAATGGGGCGAATGAGGTCACTCACTGCATAAAGCTCGAGGACCTGGCCACCAGTCATTTGATCGATCGTGACGAACTTGACAACGCCATCCTCGATCTTCCAGCGAAGACTTTCCGAGGTGTCTGAAATCAGGTCGAGAACTTTGCGAACGCTCATGCGCGGCAAAGTCATCATGATGTTGGTCTCTTCTTCATCGAGGTTCGAGAGGACCGCTGAAGTGACGATAAAGTTCACACCAGTCAGCGACTGCATGAAGTTAGCAACATCTTCGATGGGGGCACCTTCGCCAGCGTCGGCATCGCCAAAGCGGGGTGTGATCCCGGTGCGGTCAAGCATGGAAAGGATGGCTTGACGGGCGTTGTCGCCGTCCGCGCTTTCCGACATGAGGTGGATGGGGGTGCGGGCTTCGACTTCACGCCAATATTCGTAGTCATCGAATACAACGGAGCTTATTTGGATAACTCCCATTTGGTCGAGGTCGTCCATGGTCTTCTGCCACTCTTCACGCAAGACGTTGGAGTTAGCCTCCATCGACGTTTTGTGGGACGCGGAGACGGCCAAGTTGCGCATCTTCAAGGCGTGCTCGTTACCCGGGTCAAGTCCGAGGATCTGGTCGCAAAGGTCGCGGGCAGATTCGTAAGACTCACGGCTGAAGGCAACGTGCGCATCGGTGTAGAGGCCCTCAACTTGGGCTTTCTTGCGGTTGCGTTCGGCCTTTTCGGCGTCGGATGCTGCTTCGGCGGCGCGGACCTCGATATCGATAGCCGCTTGAGCGCGGGCCTCTTCGCGGAGAGCGCGGGCACTGGCCAGGTTGTCCCTGACGAGCTCGGAAGTCAGCGTACCCTGGGAGACCAGCGGGTGGTATCCAAGGATTAGCTCCGCTTGGCGGTACTGGTTAATGGCCTCATCAAACTCACCTTTGCGCAAGGCGAGGTTGCCTTTGCGGTTGGAGTCTTCGGCGGCCATCATAGCTTGAGCAGCTTTGACGGAGGCGCGGTTAGAAAGGTCGTCGAGCGCGTCAGCGGCGAGTGCGTACTTGTTTCCCATCGCAGCTTCAACGCGAGCCATACGATCGCGAACGTCGCGATTTGATGGCATCACCTGAAGTGCGTTGGAGTACTCCACAAGGGCTCCGTCGAGGTCGGCAACGTCAAAAGCCGCGTCTCCGGCCTTGATGTACTCCTCGGCGAGGTACGCCTGTTGTGCGCGGCGACGCTGGATGCGTGCAGCCTCGTCATCGAGACCTCCATCTTGAATGCGCGGAGCCGTAGCGGGCGCAGCCGAGAAGGTCATCGCACCGGCAACAGGAGTCGCAGCGGTGTTGGAAGTGGTGGAGTCAGCCGACTGGCAAGATGCCAAGGTCGTGACTAGAAGCGTCGGTAGAAGCAGGAAGCGAGATCGCATAAGTACGGATTTCCGGAAGGGCGGCGGGGGACCGCCTGCTGGTCTCGGGGGGGGATCCTCTATGAAAGCGATCACAGCCGAAGGGCACAATCGTTTCATTGAGACTCTTGGGGGGTTCAAGAAAAAGAGCGACGGTCTTCAAATGCAGTCCATCTTGATCGAGCGCGTCGATGCTTTAGGGATACAAGTGTAGGCCATCTCTCCACCTGCCTTGTCAGAACGCGCCTGCCAATCAGATGAAGATGGGCGAGGAGCATACCGGGATGGAAGGGGGAGGGTCAACCGCGAGTTCGCGTGTTGCTGTGCATACCGGGTATAAACCTTGGAGTAACCCCTGTAAATGAGGGACTTTTTCCATTCGGTCAGGAACTTTTGTTCCAAAAAGTAGTTCCTCATGACTTGAGGCTCGGCAGAAGTAGCTGCAGGTCTGCCCAAGCGCTGGCCTTGAGGTCGGGTCGAGCGACTAAGTCACGTGGGTGAAACGTAGCTACAGCTGGGGTTCCCTTATAATGAAGGAGTCGGCCTTTTAGCTTACCGCCTGGAGCGTCATTTCCAAACAGGGCGTGGGCTGCGCCGGCACCAAGAGTGACGATTGCGGAGGGGGCCAAAAGCCGGATTTCTTCCTCTAGCCAGACCTTGCAGGAAGCCGTTTCCGAGGGGCTTGGAACACACCCCGGAGGCAATGCGCATTTCACTGCAGAAGTGACGTGAGTTTCTTCAACTTTTAGTCCCATTCCACCCGTTGTGATCTTGCCGAGTAGGGTACCGGCCAGCTCATCGAGTGGTTTTTGGCGCGTATGCTCGGCCGGACCGATGTGATCTGAGATGTAAAGAAGGCGCGGTCGAGGCGCGCCACGACCCACGATGGCTCCAGATCGCCCGGGGCTTGCCCCTAGCGAGCAACGGGAACAGGTAGAGACGCGCTTGCGTAGGTCACCTAAGTCGCTGCATGGCAATGATTTAGGTGTTGATGGCAGCGACGTTTGTAGCTGCTCTTTCAGGAGGGGGGGTGCCGCTTTTGGAGGAATCCTGGGAGCGATTGGTGCTGGAGGCGCCTGCTCGGGGGCGGCGGGAGCTTTTGGCTGCGGCTGTGGGATCAGCTCTGGGGAGACAGCTTCCTCAGCGATTGCGGCCGCTGTGCGTTTTGCGCCCCAGCGCTTGCGGCGGCCAATCTCCATGCGGAGGGCCCGCGTGGCGGCTGCCAGTTCTGCGGTGGGGTCCAGTTGCTTGTTGCTATCCATGGTGTGGAGATACAGGCTAGCGAATCAGAGGGAGATCGCCGACGATTAAGGAAGAATCGGAAGGCTACCACCCAGGATGTAGGCGGCGTCGCGAGCCGCGGGCCGAGGCAGCTCGCGGGGCGCGCCGGGTAGGTGTCCAAACAAGCGCCCGCCCGAGAGCTCGAGCTCAACTCGAAACTGGCCCTTTCGATCGCTCGCCTCGGGGTTGCTCTCGGCGAGTGTGGCCGCCGATGCCGCAGCTAATTCCACTCGCTGATAACGCCCCGAGAGGCCGCTGAATCCCTCTTCTAATAGTAGGGAATCCGCGCTGCCATGGAGGCTCTTTTGAAAGCTGACTTGCATCTCCTTCGCGACGTCGCCCAGAGCCGCTCGACGAACCCGAACGGCGTCGGGGTGTGGAAGGTCTTTCATGCTGGCCGCGGCAGTGCCCGGGCGCGCCGAAAATGGAAAAATGTGAATTCTCGAAAACCCGATTCGACGCACATTGTCGAGGGTATTCTGAAATTCGGAGTCACCCTCTCCTGGGAATCCAACGAGTAAATCGGCGGAGAGAGCCGGTCTGTCCAGCGCCTTCTTGACGCGCTCGACAGAGGCTAAATACTCGGCCGTGTCATACCAGCGATTCATAGCTCGAAGCACCTTGTCGTCGCCGGATTGCATCGGCATGTGCAGGTGTGTTGCGACGCGGTCTGGCCGGGCGGCCATCAGGGCCAAGAGACGATCGTCGACTTCGGTGGCTTCAATAGAGGAGAGGCGCAGCCTCCAGCCCGGATTCGCTGTTCCCGGCGGGGCGAATTCGACCGCCGCGAGCGCCTCCATAAGCGTTGCCAGGTCCTCGCCTAGATCCACTCCCCAAAGTCCAATGTGGATGCCGCACAGGACGATTTCACGATGACCGGCAACGAGGAGCCTTTTTGTCTCGGCGACCAACTCGGGAATTGTTCGCGAGACACTTTTGCCGCGCACCCTGGGGATGATGCAAAAGGCGCAGGCTTTGTCGCAGCCGTCTTGGATTTTGAGGAAGGCGCGCGTGTGACCGCTAAACTCCGTAATCCCCGAGGGGATTCCTAGCTCTTCAGGGGTGACCTCCTCTCCGATTTGCCTCAAGAAATTGATGGGCATTTTGGCTTCGCCATTCCCGAACACCCACTCCACGTTTGGAAGCTCGCGCAAGATCTCGGGTTCGGACTCGGCTAGGCAGCCCGTAACCGCGATGCGTGTCGTGGGCTCTTCCCGTCCGATACGGCGAATCAGCTGGCGCGCCTTACGGCCGGCCTCGGCGGTCACCGTGCAGGTGTTGACCACGACTACGTTCGCGGGCGGACTTCCCTGCTTGGAATACTCGTTCCAGCCCCGTCGGCGCAGGGTCTCGCGAAGCACCTGTGTGTCGTATTGATTTGCTTTGCAGCCAAAGGTGACAAAGCGCACAGATCGCGAATGGCTGGCACTGGGGAGCTCGGATTGCGAATTGGGCATGTCGGTAAGGCGGGGGGAACGGAGGAGAACGGAGGGGGGAGCCGGGATGGAGCCGCGTGAGGATACTCGATTTGAAGGCGTAGGCCGACGGCCTGTCGCGGGTAGACTGTGGCGATGATTCCCCTTCACTATAAGTGCCGGACCTACCTGGCGGCTTCCCTTGTTTTCTCAAGCCTCCTGTACACATCTTGTGGCGAGAGCGGCAGCACCCAGGCCCAGGCTGGCGGGCAAGGCGGCAGCGCGGCGAAGACAGCCATGGCCGACTCCGAGCCCCGCTCCAAAGATCCGCGCCTTGAGGGTGCCCGCAGGGCCCTTGCCGCAGGCCAGGCATCTAGCGCACGTACGCAGCTCGACCAGCTCGGGGCCGCCGCCGGCGTCGAGGGCCCCCTTTGTGAGGCGCGGCTCGCCTTTTGGAATCGCGAGGTTATCGAGGCGCTGGCGGCAGTCGAGCGCGCGCGAAAGATCGCACCAAATGACAGCCGAGTGTTTGCTACGGCAGCGGAGCTCCTCGCGCTTACTGAGCGTGGCGCCGATGCCGATGACGAGCTGAAGCTGGGGCTTGCCCAAGCTGGGCCAACTCCGGACATTCGCAGGGCGCAGGCGGTGCGCATGTTGACCCAGCCGGGACGCGGTCCGGAAGCTCTCGCGTTACTAGAAGCGGCTTTGGCCGCAGCTCCAGAGCTCCCCTATATGGCCTGGCCGCTATCTCAGGCTTACTTGCTGACGGCGCGATCGGACCTGGGCCTCGGCGAGACTGAAGTTGCGATTGAGCACGCTCTGGAGGCTCTATCCCTGGATCCTAAGCTCTCCTATGCCTACGTTGTTTTGGGGGATGGCTATGCGGGCACGCTTGATTTTGTCTCTTCGTTAGAGGCCTATGGCAAAGCGGCGGAAGCGGGGATCGACGTTCGTCGCGAGCAGGCCGACACCCATATGCGAGCGGGTATGGCTGCGCGGATGGTTAAGAATCACGGCGCTGCCGTGGCGCACTATCTAGCCGCGCGCGATCTCGGCTTGTCGAACCTTGAGATGAGCTCCGGGGCCGACTATTTGAAAAGCCAAGCGAATCTTGCCTTGACCGCTGCCGCCGATGCGGAGATTGCCGGCAAGTTAGATCTTGCTGAAGAGCATCTCGAAGAGGCCTTGCGGATGGATCCACGCAGCTTAGAAGCGCTTGATTTCCTTGGGAGCATCCGCTTTCGAGGAGCGGATTTCGCCGGGGCCGCGGTTGCGTGGGAGGTGCTACTCGGGTACGAGCGGGAGTCTGCCGAGAGTCGCGAGAGCACCACGCACCTCAATTTGGCACGCGCTCTCGTCCTGGGTGAGCGTGCGGTCGAGGCCCGCGGTGCCCTGGACGCCTATCTTGAGGCGTGGCCGGACGGACCATTGGCAGCCGAAACTCGCGAGATGATTTTACGCCTCCCCGAATAGCTGCTAGGCTCCCCTCTCAGCACATGAAGCAAGACCCCAACCTTTTTGACGCTTTCCTACGCGTCGACTCCAAAAAAGCCGCGGTGGAACCCGTGGCTTCTAGGGTGGGTGGGCAGCGGAGCCCGACTTGGCTCTTGGGGGGCGCGGGCGGCGCCCTGCTGGCGATGGTGTTTTTTGCGGGTTACTTTCTTGGTGGTGGGGGAAATCGCGAAGCCCTTGCGAACGAAATTTCAAATAGCACGGGCGGCGGGAAGAAGCCCGATAGTGGCTTGTCCGACCAGAGTCCAAGTGGCCCTGAATGGGTCAAAAACGAGGGGGCCCGTCCCAGCGACCCTCCAATAGGCGATTTTTCACCTGTTTCCAGCCGGTCTGGGCTTTACAACGAGGAGAATCGCTTTACCGTCTTGGCGATCACGTACACGGATCAGTTGACTTTCGAGAAGCGGGCGTTGGAAGTGGCGGAGTATTTGCGAGAGCAAGGGCTTCCTGCATTCGACCCTGTGGCGAACGGCAAGCGTATTGAAATCCTTGTGGGGGCAGCGCCCACCCGAGGGGAGCTCAGCATGGTTGCAAGTCGCCTACGAGGGACAAAAGGCCCAAATGGACGCTCTTACGACTTCGAGAGTGCCATCGTGGACAACATAGACAATCACATCGATCGCTAAACTTTGGCCCTTTGCCGAGCCATAGCGCGATCCCTTATCACGAACCAAAATACCAGTTATGTCCATCCACAGCAGCCTCAAAGGCGTTAGCTCCCTCGTTGGCGAGCGCAGTGTCCTGACCCGCGTCGAGCGCATCAAGCGACTTGCCAAAGAGGGCAAGTTCGACGAGTCAAACACTTCGGTCTGGGGCCTTCCTAAAGTGCGTACCAAGTTTGCCGCGGCGAGTGGCAAGAAAGCGGCTGCGCTGAAAGCTGCCCGCGATGAAGCCCTGGCTGGCAAAGCTGTGGTAGGAAAGAAAAAGAAGTAGTTCGCTCTGGCGAGCGAACCTATTTCTAGGCCGCTGCCATGCCACCATCGGGTTCTAATCCGCACGACGCCTCTGCGCCGTTGCTTGAGGTCTTCGCTTCCTATCAGGGCGAAGGCCTATTCGTTGGTCAGCCCCAAACTTTTTTGCGACTGGGTGGGTGCCCCCTGCGGTGTCGTTACTGCGACACAAAGCACTCATGGCCCGTTGCCGCAGCTGGAGATGAGTCCTATGTGACTCCGTTTCAGGCAATTCTGCAGGTGGCTTCGGCGGAGTGGGCCCAAGGTCCTTTGCCTCGGCCTATCTCTGTGACTGGCGGTGAACCCTTGATGTGGCCGGACTTCTTGATCGGCTTGGCAAGTGTTGCGGGGGAGAGGCCCTTGCACTTGGAAACTGCGGGGCACGACTTGGATGCACTTGAGCGGGTTTTGCCTGTTTATGACCATCTGAGCTTGGATTTGAAGCTGGCAGACGATCTCGCTCCACCGGTGGGGGGAGTGGATTTACCCGCGACTGCTGCCGACTGGGACGCCCTTCGCCCACGGCAGCTCAACTTGGCCACGGCGCACTTGAAGCGCGGTGGCACTGCATCGATTAAGCTAGTCGTTACAAAAGCAACTAGCACCCATGATTCAAGTGCCTTTGAGGCTATCCTCGATGACCTTGAGCGGCTTGGGAAAGAGCTCCCTCTCTTCCTCGCTCCAGAAAGTCCGCGCGATCCCCGTGTGGCATTTGATCCAGACGTCTTGGCCAGTATGGACGGGTTGGTTGCGGCTGCGCTAGAGCGCGGTCTCTCCCCCCGCGTCCTACCCCAGATGCACCGAACCCTCGGCGTGCGCTGAGCCCCCCGAATACCATGTCCCAAAAGAACCCTCTCATCGCAATCGTCGGCCGCCCCAATGTGGGTAAGTCGACCTTGACGAACCGCCTAGCCGGCCGCCGCGTCTCGATCACCGAGCCCACGGCGGGAGTGACTCGCGACCGTATCTCTGTGCCCGCGACGATTCGAGGCGACAACGGCGATCGCGTTGTTGAGCTCATCGATACGGGTGGAGTCGGCATTGTGGACCGCGACGATCTCGGCCCGCTGGTCGAGGGACAGGTCAAGACAGCAATCGCAGTCTCGGACTTGGTCCTCTTTCTCGTTGACGCTCGAGACGGGCTGACGCCTCTGGATGAAGAGGTCGCACGCATGCTGCGTGGTGCGAAGCAGCCGATCATTCTTCTAGCGAATAAGGCCGAGTCGGATAATATCGCATGGGAAGTAGACGCCTTCCACAAGTTGGGTATGCCCAACGCGCCGCTCGCCATTAGTGCGCAAAACGGAATCGGCATGGATGAGCTTGTAGATGCCATTTGTGCCGCTTTGCCGGAAGTGACCGAGGAAGAGGGACGCATTGAGCCGACGCTTAAGGTCGCCATTGTGGGCCGCCGTAACGCAGGCAAGTCGACCCTGACGAACGCCTATGCAGGGCACGAGCGTGTGATCGTCTCCGAGATCCCCGGCACGACGCGCGACGCGGTCGACGTCTTGATTGAAAAGGACGGGGAGACCCTGATGATCATCGACACTGCCGGTGTGCTGAAGCGCAAAAAGATGGAAGACGCCGTCGCCTTCTTTAGCGATGCGCGAGCGCACAAGGCCGTGCGCCGGGCGGATGTGGTGATCTTGTTGTTCGAGGCCGAACGGCCCCTGTCCGCCCTCGAGAAGCGCCTTGCACGCTTTGTGATAGACCATCACAAGCCACTCATCCTGGGCGCGAATAAGTGGGATCTAGTCGATAGTGACATCACTCCTGACGACTTTAGGGACTACCTCGACAAAGAGCTGCCCGGTATTCGATTTGCTCCAGTCGCCTTCCTTTCGGCCAAGCACAAAGCCGGGATTTGGGAGACTATGGAGCTCGCCCGAGAGCTACACCGTCAGTCCTCAACCCGTGTGAGCACGGGCGACCTGAACAACGTCTTGAAAGAGGCCCTTACGGCACGAGTGCCAAGCTCGAAGGGATACCGAATCCGAGTGTATTTCGCGACTCAAGTTGAGGTCAACCCGCCGACATTTGTACTTTTTGTCAACGACCGACGCTTGATTGGAAAAGACTGGTTGCGCTACCTCGAAAACCGATTACGCGAGAATTTCGGCTTCGAAGAGGTTCCGATTCACATCATCGTTCGCAACCGCGAGCGCAGAGAGTTGCCGCCTCTGAAGTCCTGAACAGAACTTCTGGGCTGACTATCTGAAGAATCGAACTCAAACTCACTGCATCCGAGCGGTGATTGGGGCACAATGAAGGGATGATTTTCCGAAAATTAGCGTGCCTCGTTCTGATAGCCCTACCGTTTCTCGGTGGTTGCGATACGACTCAGGAAGAACCTGAGCACATTTGGACCGAGGAAATCGTTGGCGCACCTTCCGAGCGACTCCTTTGGGAGACCACCCTGCAAAAATTGGGTCGACTTGGATATCCGGTAGGTTCGTCCGCGGACTCGAACGCGCTCACGATCACCTCGGGATGGAAAAGCCAACTTTCACCGTTCAAGGGCAAGGGCTTCCGCAATCAAGCAGAGGTCCGCATGGTCTACGACGCGGAGAATGAGAATTGGTCCGTCGAGGTGGTTGTCAAGCGCCAGGTCAACATGGCCCTCGTTCGGCCTCTAGATCCCGCTTACGCGGAGTGGGAGTGGAGCGCAGATGACGAGTGGGAGGCTGCGATTATCTTGCAGCACATCATGAGCGCCTTCCCGCCCAAGGAGATCTACGATGCCAACCGCAAGCCTAGTGGCCCGGCAGTTAACTTGGCTCCCGAGGTTGGCTCGGGCGCGGACAGTCTTTAACGGGTCCGCCGCTTGAATCTATGAGTAAAACCTCCCCCCCCCCGGCGGACTCTCCGCCAGAAGGCTCCCCCTCGGCGTGGGTGACCTCTCAGCCGCCTCGGGCGATCGAGATTCTTCGGCGCCTGATCGGATTTCCAGTGATGGTTGTCCGGCACCGCGACCTGATTACGAGTAGCGTGAAGCGTGAGCTTGCAGTTCGGTTTCAGGGAACCCTACTCGGGTTCTTGTGGCCACTTGTGCACCCCTTGTTCATCTTCGCGGTGTACTACTTCATCTTCACGAAGTTGCTGAGCTTCAAGATGCCGAACCTCCAACCCGGCCAAGAGTCGGCGATGGGTGTGTACATGTTTATCGGCGTGGTTGTTTGGGCTTCCTTTGGTGAGAGCCTCGGGCGCGGCTGCAACATCATCGTCGAAAACGGCAACCTGATCAAAAAGCTGGCCTTCCCATCCGAGACCCTCCCGCTCAATATCGTCCTCGTCAACGTCGTGACGATGATCTTTGGTGTGGCGATGTTTTTGCTCGCTACATTTGCAACGCCGGTTTGGAAAGCACCGGGGATCGAGTTGCTGTGGATACCGGTATTGCTGACCCTGCAAACGCTGTTCACCTATGGACTCGTTCTGATTCTCTCGACGATGCAGGTTTTCCTCCGCGACACCGCCCAGGTCGTCGCGATCGGCGTGACGGTTTGGATGTTCCTTACACCTCTCTTCTGGGTGCCGGAGGCCATTCCGCAGATCGCTCAGTACCAGGGGTTTATCGAGGCCAACCCGATGAACCACATCGTCTACGCATGGCGCGAGGTCTTGATGGGTGTCGAGAGCGTTTTGGGCGAAGTGTTGAATTACACGAATGACCTTGCGATCCCAGATCATAACGGAAAGCTGCTCGTTGAGATCACTCGTTTGGTCTCGGAAGGCTCGACAGTGGAGCAAGCGCGCGCCGCAGTTGGAGCGGACCTTGTTCCGTTGAGTATGTCCCACAGCCTTATCGATTCGATCCGCATTTTTGCTTGCTGGGCTGTCGGTATGTTTGTGACAGGCTTCTCTCTATTCAGCCTCGCCCAACGCCGTTTCGCCGACGAGGTCTAAGTACATGAGCTCCAACGAATACTCCCTCGAAGTCGAAGGCCTCTCCAAGTCCTATCGGATGTATCAGAGCCCGTTTCGGCGTATTACCGAGGTGCTCTCTGGTGGTCGCATCAAAGGGCACCAAGAGTTCACCGCGCTCAGTGATGTGAACTTCAAAATGAAGCCGGGTACGTCACTCGGCCTCTGTGGCGCCAATGGCGCGGGCAAGTCGACGCTGCTTAAGGTTCTTGCGGGAACGACCGCACCCTCTGCGGGTCGCTATCGCATGAAGGGTCGCGTGGCGAGCCTGCTCGAGTTGGGCGCCGGTTTTCACCTCGACTTTACCGGTCGCGCTAACATCTTCATGAACGGCATCATGATGGGGTACTCCCGCCGCGAAATGGAGGGGAAGATGGACGAGATCATCGAGTTCGCCGAGCTGGGATCTTACATCGACGAGCCGGTGCGCACGTACTCTTCCGGCATGGGGTTGCGCCTTGGATTTAGTGTTGCGGTTGCTGTTGATCCCGACATCCTGATCATTGATGAGGTCTTCGCGGTCGGCGACATGTACTTCCAGAAAAAGTGCGTAGACCGCATCTACGATTTCAAGCGAAGGGGCAAGACGATCCTGTTTTGTAGCCACAGCTTGTACGACATTCGACAGATGTGCGACGATGCGATTTGGCTGAAGAACGGCAACGTGGCCGCAATCGGAAATTCGGTGTTCGCAACGAACGAGTACACGAGCTTCCAACGCGATCACATCGGGACAGGGAGCGGAACTCTCTCCGATGAATATCCAGATATTCCTGGCAGCGAGACACGGGGTAAGCAGTTGCCCCGGATTGTCGACGCTCGAATGTATCTTATAGGCACAGATGTCGAGGCCTACGAAATCCGACCTGGCGACTCGATTGAGTTGCGCGTTTGGTGGGAGAATCCCGACCCCAAGGGGACGCCGATCAACATCGGAACCGGCCTCTTGCGCCAGGACATGACGACATGTGCCGGTATGGGGACGCACTTGGACGGAGTCAAACTTGAGGGGCCCAAGGGCTGCACCGTGCTGCAGATGCCCGACATGCGCCTCCTTGCGGGACAGTTCCTCGTGCCAGTGCTTATGATGGATGGGGAGGGTGTCCACAAGTACCAGGAGTACTTGATGCCCGAGAACCTGGTGGTGCGCAACGAGACAAAAGAGCTCGGCCTTTTCCGCATGAACCACACCTGGGAACATCGCCACGACCTTCCCGTTCCCGCTCCAAAAGCGGTGATTTAGCTAAGGGCTCACCGGTGTCAGGAACTCCACAAAAACTCGCTGCCTTGCTCGTGAATTACAACACGGGTAATTACGCCGAGCGCTGTGCTGCGTCCCTCGTCGATGAATGGCTTGCAATCGGTCGCGCGCGTGAGGACCTGGCGATCGTTGTTGTCGACAACGCTTCACCTAACGACCAAGAGGAGTTCTTGGTGCGCATCGAGGGGGCGGGCCACATCGTGATTCGAAGCTCGGAGAACCTTGGCTACGCAGGTGGCATGAACCTCGCTCTCGAGGAGACCGCTGGCTGCAAGACGGACCTTGTCGCGATTTTGAATCCCGATTTGTATTTCCTTCCCGGGTCTCTGCGCCCGCTTGTGGAGTACATCACGGAGAACGAGGATTGCGGCGCCGTGGATCCACGGGCCTATATCGACCCGGCCTGCGCCTTGAACCTACCTCGTAATCTCCTACCTACCATTCTCGATCACACTTGGATGGCGATTGCCCAGTCGAGTCGGCTCGCCTGCCGGGCCTATAGCCGACATCGCTTAAAAAAAGCACTGCCGTGGTGGAGTGCGGAGGGGCCCGTTGACTCGAACATGCTGTCGGGTTGCTGCCTTTTTCTGCGCCGCGGCGTTGTAGAGGAGATGGACCACCTCATGGATCCGCGCTACCCCCTGTACTATGAGGACACGGATCTCTTTCGCACACTGAACAGCATGGGCTATCGGCTTGTGCACCACGGCGCCTCCCGAGTTCTGCATCATTGGTCCCGCTCGACAGGGCTTGTGGGGTTCGGGGACTCCGAGGCGATGCGCCGCTACGTCGTCTCCCAAAAGAAGTACTACACCAAGTTCTATGGTCGCCTCGGCGCCGCTTGGATCGCGCTTGTGAATGCTGCTGTCCAGCGCGTTCCGGCAAGATTTCAAAACCGGCCGATGATCGAGCTTGTGGACCTTGGTGCATTTGATGAGCCCATTGAAGTTCAGCTACCGCGCTCGGGCCGCTTTCTTGTTGAGATGGGGATGGCTCCCAACTTCCTTCTCTCGGCGGGCTTGTTTGGAGTCGGAGATCGGTGGGTTTGCCCGCCCGCGACGTGGCAGTGGTTCTTTCAAGCGAAGTATTTCATGCGTGTACTCGATCGCGACAGCGGCGAGCTCCTCGGTGCTTGGACGTTTGTGAAGTCTGCTCCTGGCCGTGACGAACCCATGCAAGCTGACGAAATGGCAAGTTGGACTCCACCTCCTGATCTTTCTGCACACCGAAGCTAGCAAGCAATCCCCATGAGACCAAAAAGCCCTCGAGCACCCCTCCCCGTAGCACTAACGCAGCCTTCCGCCGGTCGCGTTTTGTTGCTAGCGCCCCATGCGGACGACGACGTTCTCGGGCCCGGAGGTACCGTTTGTTTGCACCGCGACGCGGGTGATCCCGTGAAGGTTGTGGTCCTATACAACGGAGTCGTGGGGGCGCCGAATGACAGCTACACCCCCGAGGCCATCGCGCAGCTGAGGCGCGAAGAAGCCAGACGTGGAGGAGCTCACCTGGGCTTGGACGATTACGAATTCTTCGACTACCCCGAGGGCCACTTCCCTGGGCCCGCGGAGTTTGAAGCGGCGTCAAAACGTTTGAGGGGAATCCTCGAAGAGTTCAAACCCGACATCGTTTACGCCCCCTGGATCGGGGAGTACCACCTTGACCACCACATCGCCTGCCGCGTTATTCGAGCGGCACTCGGCGAGGTTAAGTACACTGGTGAGGCGTGGGGGTATGAAGTTTGGACGCCGTTGATCGCAGACCGCATCGTTGACATTACTCCGGTCATCGAGCGCAAGAAGGCCGCACTCTTAGAGCACGCCTCACAGCTCGAGCACACGGACTTCGTCCACAAGTCGCTCGGACTAAGTGCCCAGCGGAGTCTCTATTTGCCAAAAGGAGCCTTGTATGGCGAGGCGTTTTGTGCCCTTGCTGATCCTGCATCCGGTCGCGACAAGGGTTCCTGTGGGCATGAATAGCCGAGGGCAGGTCATGCGATGAGGGTTCTTCTTTGCGCGCCTCATTTTGCTCCATTCTTTGAGGGCGGAACCGAATCCGTGATTCGGGCTTCGGCCAAAGAATTGAGGGCACTCGGCCATGATGTTCTGGTCCTGGCGGGTTTGGATCAAGTGCTCGCGCGCGATCAGTGGCCCGGTGAGCTTTTCTTTGTAGAGCAGCTGGTGGACGGGATTCCCGTTCGTTTCATTCCACGCCTAGCAACGGCCGAGGGCGACCTCTCGGAAGCTCTAGAGGACATGCTGATTGTGCGGAGGCCACTGGCTCTTGAGCTTGTCTTGCAGGTTGCGGAGGAGTTTGCGCCCGCTATCGTGCACGTCCATCACCACGCATTTCTCGCCGGAGGCCTAGTCGCGGCATTAGCCCAAGAGGGCTTTCCAGTTGCGCTCTCTTTTCACGACCTCTTCCTGACCTGCCCGCGCTTTTTCCGCGTTCCCGTCCAGCGCGAGAGTTGCCCGCCGCTGTCGGATGTCGAGGGCTGCGCCACGTGCTTAGAGCGCGACTCCGCCGGGGTCCCGATAGATATTCTGCAAGCCGGGCTTGTCGAGCGGCGCGAGTTCTTTCGTCGCGAAGTGGAATCGGCAAATCTACTGATTTCGCCCAGTGCACATCACGCCGCACGAGTCGCCGCGCTCTTTGGGATCGATGCCAGGCGTATTCGCGTCGTACCCAACGGACTTGTTCGCAAAATCGAGCGTGCGGTCGCACCTCCTCTGCGCAGGCCCGGGGACCCCCTCCACATCTTCCACCACGGGCATCGGGCCCAGGTGAAGGGAACTCTGGATCTTGTGAAGGCGCTTGCGCTCGTCGCTAATGAGACCGATTGCGAGCTAACTCTGACCCTCGCGGGCGGGGAGATGGAGGAGGATTACGACAGCAACCTGCGCGCGGAAGCGGGTGCGGTTACGCTGAAATTTGTAGGTACCTTCACGGGGCCGGAGCTCCCCGGTTTGGCGAGGGGCGCCCACCTCGCGGCTTTTCCGTCACGGGCACCTGAGAGCTATGGACTTGTTGTGGACGAAGCTTTCGCGCTTGGACTTCCCGTCCTAGTGTCGGACTCCGGCGCACTTCCCGAGCGGATTTGCCCGCGCGGGAGTGGATGGCCTGCAGCCGGCCAAGTTCTTCCAGCATGTAATCCGCGCGCTTGGGCCGATGCAATCACAACTCTTGTGCGGGATCCCGCAGTCATCACGCGGTGGCGAGCGGCGTTACCGAGTACGATGCCTAGCCCCCGCGAGGCGACATCCCTTCTCCTGCCTCTCTATCACGAGATCCTCCCCCCTACAGGTAAGCCGTGAGTTCACTCTATCCCGCTTTATGCGATCCAGGCCTTCTGCCGAACCGCACCCTCGTTTTCGCGCCACACGCAGACGACGAGGTCTTCGGTTGTGGGGGCCTTTTGGCGTACCTCGCCAGCCGAGGAGATGAAATCCGTATCGTCATCTTGACGGACGGAGCCGGGGGTGACCCCGCGGGTCTAGAGGCCGACATCGCTAAGACACGCGTAGCCGAGAGCCGGGCAGCAGGCGCAGAGCTTGGTGTTTCCGATTATCGATTCCTCCATTTTCCGGACGGCGGATTGCCGGGTGCGCACAAGTTGGTGGAGGCTCTCATCGCAGAGCTCGACGAGTACGATCCGAAGCTAGTGTTTGGCCCTAGCTTGCAGGAGATGCACGGAGATCATCGCGCCCTTAGCCACGCCGTCCTAGCGGCGATGGGGCACTCTAAGGCGCGCCTATTTCTTTATGGCATCAATGCGCAGGTGCAGGCGAATGTGCTCTTTGACACCACCTCGCAAGCGACAAAAAAAAGGCGTGCTGTGGAGCGCTTTGAGAGTCAACTCGCCTATCACGACCTCGTCGCCAAAACAGTGGCGGTCGACTCCGCGCGAACGGTCAACATCGAAGATGCGAATGTGTATCAGGTTGAGGGTTTTCTAAGTCTGGATGCGGCGGAGCCCGGTGCAATCGAGCAGTATCGCGCGGCGATGGGGATGCTACTTGAGTGCGTTTTTCCTCCGGCTGAAATCTCCGCAAGTGATGGTGCATTTGCGGCGACCGCGGTGATCTCCGTCTGGAACCGCATAGAAGAGGTTCGCTCGAACCTAGACGGGTTGCGAGCGCAGCTCTTGCCATTTGAAGAGATTATTGTCGTCGACAATGCAAGTACGGACGGTACACCCGAGATGATCGCGGCCGAGTTTCCCGAGGTGCGCCTCATTCGCATGCCAAACTCGAACTACGGGGCTTGTGAAACCTTCAATATCGGGTTTGCAAGTGTGAATACGCCGCTGCTCGCGATCCTTGATGACGACGTCGTACTCCCCGCCGATTGGCTACAAAAGGCGACTGCACGACTGAAGCAAGAGCCAGACTCCACGGCTGTGATTAGTAGTAAGGTTGTTGAGCCTGGGACACCGGAGAGCTACCTCAACTCGGTTGTCGTGAACTCGGAGCGCTACATGAGTACGTTTCGAGGGTGTGGGAGTTTGGCCCGCACGGCCGCTCTCCGCGAGTGCGGCTTCTATGACGAGCACTTGTTCATCTATGGCAATGAGAGAGACCTAACCTGCCGATTGCTCAATAGGGGGTATCGCGTGCTGCAATATCCAGGAGTAGAGACGTTTCATCGGCAGCCTTTTGGCGTGCAGATGGGAAAGCGCAGCCTCTATTTTCACGCTCGTAATGCCTGGATCACGATGCTCAAGTACGCACCTCTGGGGGACCTCATTCGCATGCCGTGGCTTGTGCTTACCAAGGTTCTCCTGCGAGGCGCCGAGAGTGAAGCCCAGGGCGAGGTTACCGACGCCACAGGAACGATCGGTATTGGCGCAGCCGTGCGCGAGACCAAGGGCGCGCTTTGGATTCTTTTCAAGGCGAGCTGCGGTGTACTCGCGGCCATGCCCCATATTTTTCGCCACCGCGATGCGGTGACCCACGAAGATTTTGACCTGCCATTGTCGTGAGTGTGCGTTTGGCAGCAAGCTCTTGGGTGCGTGAAGTTCGTCCCCGGAAGGGGGGGGGGTCTCTTGGCCCGATCTCCGCCGTGGTCTGTAATTTCAATGGCGAACACTATCTAGAGGAGTGCCTCCGCTCGCTCCTAGAATCGGATCCGGGAGTTGATGAGATTATCGTCGTCGACAACGCCTCTACGGACAGGAGTGTTGAGGTCATACGGCAGCACTTCCCTCAGGTTAAGTTACTGCGCTTGCCCAAAAACGGCGGGCCATGTGTTGCCCGCAACGCGGGAGTTCGTGCTGCGCGCAATCGCTTTGTGCTAGCCGTGGACAACGATGCCGTCCTTCTCAAGGACACTTTGGGCAAGCTTCAGGAGGCACTCTCCAACCGCCCCGATGCCGTCGCAGTGCAACCTCGTAGTGTGTATGCAAACGAGCCCGATCGCGTGCACTACAATGGAGGCAGGTTCCATTATGTTGGCCTGTACTCTCTTCGCAACTTTGGTGTGCCCCTCGCCGAGGCCCAAGGCGAGGGTGTGCTCGATGTTGATGGCTTGATCGCCATATGCATCTTGTTCGACAGCGATGCGTTTCTTCAAGTTGGAGGCTACGACGAGAACCTCTTCATCCTGTTCGAGGACTTTGACCTGTCGATGCGACTGCGTATTGCCGGGTATAAGCTACTTGCGGTCGAGTCCGCGATCGTTAAGCACAAGGGGGGGACTCCGGGGATCAGCTTTCGCGGGGACGAATACCCCAAATTTCGAGCGTATTACCACTCGCGAAATCGGTGGCTTGTACTCTACAAAAACTACTCGATACGAACGCTGATTGCAGGGCTGCCTGGAGCGATCCTCTATGAGCTCGCGTGGGCTGTATTCACCATTAAGGAAGGCCATTTTTTGGTCCACCTCGCGGGCAAGAAGGCATTCTTCCAAGCGCTTAAGTGCACAAGGATCGAGCGTAAAAAAATCCAATCGACTCGACGAACTTGCGATAAGGAGATTCTTGTTGGAGGACCGCTGACCTTTTCACCACAGCTAGTGGAGAGACCTTCGGCCAAGCTGGCTGCGGACCTACTTGACGGAGCCCTTAGGTTGTTTTGGGCGGGTGCAAAGCACTTTGCGGGTTAGTGACGTCCCAAACACTCTTGAGGCTCATTCTTTGGGTACGCTCCTATGCACGGCCATGCTTGGGGTTTATCTTGTTGCACACATCAGAGTCCGCCCGAAGTAAGCCCACCTCTTGAAAGTTCTCCTCGTTAGCCACGACTTCCTTCCCAGCCATCCCGCTGGAGTTGAGATCTACACCTACCAATTCGGTAAGGCGCTGCAGAAGCGTGGACACGAGGTGCATGTCTTCACGACAGAGAAGAACATTGGGCGCAAAAACTTGTCCGTTGAAGTTCGCGATTACAACGGCATCCCTGTGCACGAGCTGTTCAACAACCTGTACTACAACAGCTTTCAAGAGACCTATGACTATCCCGCCGCCGCCCGAACGTTTGGCGTCATGCTGGATGATTTCAAGCCAGACGTCGTTCACTTTATGCACCTCCTCTACCTCTCCGTCGCGTGCGTAGAAGAGGTCAAGAAACGTGGGATTCCCGTTTTTTACACGCTGCACGACTACTGGCTGCAGTGCGCATGGTTCGGGCAAAGGCGCTTTCTCGACGGGTCCATTTGCCACGAGATTGATGCTGACAAGTGTGGGGTGTGCCTCTCGAACTTTAAGTACAAGCAGACGCGGACCGAACGGGCTGGAGGCAAGGCCATTGCCGCGATTCGGGGTACTCTCGGAGTTGACCTAGGACCACTAGCTCGCAAGGTGGAGAGTGGAATCTCTGTGCTCGTTTCGAAAATAAAAGGCAGCGAGAATGGAGGGACTGGCTCGTCTCCCCCCTACAAAGACTGGAGAGCGCTCGTTAACGACCGGTCAAGGGCAGTCTCCGAGCAGGTTCGCTTGAGAGATGATGCGCTGCGCCAGCGCATCCTGCCAGCGGTAGATCAATTCATAGCGCCAAGCCTGTTCCTTCGTCGGAAGTTTCTGGAGTGGGGGATCCCCTCCGAGCAGATCGAACATCTGCGTACGGGCATTGACCTTGGCTTGTTCGAGAGTTACGAGGCCAAGCCTGCCAAACATCTGCGCGTGGCCTTCATCGGTACGATCGCACCGCACAAGGGCGTGCACATTCTCTTGGAAGCCTGGAAGTCGATTGGTAGAGAGGTGCGCGGTGAAGCGACTTTGGATATCTTCGGACCGCCCTCGCACAACCCGGCCTATGTCGCTAGGTTGGAGGAGCAAGCCGAGCAATGTGGAGCGAGGCTAAGAGGCCGCTTGGCCCGCACCTCCATCTCCGATGCACTCTCCGAGATCGATCTCTTAGTTGTGCCGAGTATCTGGTACGAAAACTCGCCACTGATCATCCTTGAGGCGCTCGCGACTCGTACTCCACTCATTGTGTCTAACCTTGGCGGCATGGCGGAGCTCGTCGAGCCGGGCCGAACGGGCTTCCACTTCGAGATGGGGAGTAGTGCTGCTCTTGCCGCGGTCCTGAGAGGCTGCATCGAGAATCCCGAGCAGCTCGACGCACTCTACGGGGAGGACGTAGTGGTTCGGGATGTGGGGCAGGATGCCGAGGCCATGGAGGCGAACTACCGTAGCCAGATTCGCCTACGGGTCGCCCTGGACTGCTCGGAGCAGCAGGACTCGTGAAGCTAGGACTCGTCGCCCATGGTTACCCGCCAGAGCTCGTCGGCGGTACCGAGAATAATGTACAGGCACTGGCGCGCGCACTCTCGGGACTCGGGCACGATGTGTTTGTGATTGCAGGTTCGATGGACTATGCAGATGGATGGCGGCGCTCCTTGGTCGAGGATCGGGATCCGATCTCGGGCAACACCTTGCGAGTGCATCGCATTCATCGTGCGGATCTCTATTTCGACCACTGGCACAAGAGCGCTTCGCCCGCCGCAGGCCAACTCTTCGAGGAGATCTTGCGGGAGGAATCTCCCGATGTAATCAATGTTCATCATTGGATCCGGCTGTCGCGCGATCTGGTCACCCGGGCGGCCCGCTTGGGAATCCCTTCGGTTGTAACCCTGCACGATCTTTGGACGACCTGTCTTGTCGCATTTCGCATTCGACCGGATACACAAGATTTTTGCGACGCCCCCCTAGCGCCCGATCCCTGTGGAGACTGCGCCTCCAAGGTGGGGCCCGCGACTCCCTGGGTGCAAGTTGCGGAGACGATGTCCCGTGTGGCGGAGTTCAAGTTGGACATGAGCCGCGAGCTTGAACTGGCCGCCTTGATCGTAGTTCCGTGTGAAGTGCACGCCAAAGCGACAGCTCGATTTCTCGCGACCGATCTCGTTTTCGGTAACGTCCACGTGCTCCCACCAGCACGTACACCCCATCCGCTTAGCGTGCGAAGGGTCTCGGAACCCAAGGGCGAGTTCACGAAGGACGAGCCTCTCGTCTTAGCCTACTTCGGAAAGTGGAGTGTGCTAAAAGGGACGGATCTCCTGTTGGAAGCCCTATCGCTGACGCGGGAACCAGAGCGGTTTCGCTTGCTGATTGCTGGGGACTCTCCAACACCTGAACATGACGGAAGGTTGCGCGCCTTTGTGAAGTCGGAGCTACCGGCTGGCGTCGTGACGTTCTTTGGACCGTACGACCATTCGCGTCTCTCTCAACACGAGCTCTCCGCCGCGCATCTTTTCGTGACTGGAACGCGCGCTCATGAATCGTTCGGACTTGTTGTCGACGAGGCCCTAGAGCTTGGGATGGGCTGCCTACTTCCCAACCTAGGGGCGCTTGGGGAGCGCGGTGCACGCGTCGAGTGGGCGACTGTTTTTGAGAGCGGAGATGCGCGCGATTTGGCGCGAACACTCGACCAACACGCGGACGATCCAGCGCGGGTCTCCGCCCTTCGCGATGCCGCGATAAGTGCCGTTCGTGACGGGGACTTCACAGCTAGAGCGCCGAGTCTCGAAGTACTCGCACACAAGATGGAAGAGCTGCTCGAAAAGGCGATTGCCGGCGGGTTACCCGCTTTGCCGTTGGCCAAGATGCGAGCGATCGATTGGCCTACTCGCGAGGTACGGTTGCAAGATCAAAACGATGCATGGGATCACACCGTCTCCGGGTTATGAAGGTTCTTATCACAATCCACGACTACCTGCCCCTTCATCTAGGTGGCTCCGAGCTGCATGCGCATCAAGTGGCCAAAGAGCTCCTTCGCAAGGGCCATGAGGTGAATGTGTTGTTCACGGAGCGCGATCTAGAGCGCCCCGAAGGTGACTTCACCGAGGGGGAGTTCGAGGGCGTGCCAACCATCGAGGTCGTACATAGCCGCGAGTATCCCGACCTACGCCAGACGTGGGAACAGACTTTCTTCGCGGAGGTGTTCCGCGCACAGCTACTCCGCTTGCGCCCCGATGTTGTGCACTTTCATCACCTCTCTTTGTGGGGTGCAAAATGTCTGGAAGTGGCGCGCGAGGAGGGAGTTCGGACCGTATTGACGCTTCACGATTTCAATTTGATATGTTCCAACTCGGTACTCCTCAAAGAGGACCGCGATCTTTGTGATGGTGGTGGGGAGAGGGGGGATTGTTCGACCTGTCTTCCCGCTGACCTTCTCCGTGAGGAGCGCTGGCAGGCGGACTCTCTGGCGGACGCTCTCCAGTGCGCGGCCCGTGAGCGACGGTCCTTTCATCAGCGTGTACTTCAGTGCGCCGATGTCGTTGTCTCGCCCTCACAAACTCTTATCGACCGCTTCCAGGTTGCGGGAATGCTGCGAGCACAGAGGACGGAACTTCTGATGTACGGGTATCCAGGGGACCGCGCTCTAGCGCGAGTTCGCGACATGGCAGCGCCCTTGCGTGTGGGGTACGTCGGTGGGATTTATCCAAGCAAGGGAGTGCATGTCCTAGTCGACGCCCTTGCGAAGCTGGCGGAAGTTTCGCCTGTGGGGCCGGGAATCGAACTGGTCATCCACGGCCACATGGATTGGTTTCCGGATTACTCCGCGGGCTTACTCGATGCCGCGCAGGGTAGTGCATCTATCGAGTTCGCCGGGCCATTCCCGGCTGGCGAAGCAGCGCGTATTCTCGCGGGGTTCGACGTGCTTGTCGTGCCAAGCATCTGGTATGAGAATCGGCCCATCACGATCTCAGAGGCCTTCCTCGCCGGTGTTGTTCCCGTTGTCACCGACTTGGGTGGCATGGCTGAGTCTGTTCGCAACGGCGTGGATGGGTTGGTGTTTCCGCGCGGAGATTCGGCCGCATTGGGTGCAGCGCTCCTGCGTCTTGCCCATGAGCCTGGCTTATTTGACAAGCTCTCCGCGGGTCGACCCGACCTGCCAGACATCCCCGCAGTGACAGATACTCTATTGGGATTCTATCACGCCTAAAAAGCGGCGGATCCCAGGGTGTGCTTAGGTAGAATCTGGAGATGACGATTCGCATCAATGTAGGACTCCTCTTGCTTCCTCTTGCCCTTTTGGGATGTCAAGGCCCAGGTACAGCGGAGGCTACTGACGTCGAGAGAGGTCTTGACGCGGATGACTTTGTCCTTGGGACTCGTGAAGATTCGGGCCGTGACAAGACCGGTAAAATGATTGCGGTTGGAGAGCTGCCCGAGTCTCATCAGAGCGTACTTGAAGCTTGGAAGGTGGGTGGTTTTGTGTGGGAGGTTAAGCGCTCCGAGGCGCTTGCTGACCGGGAGCTGGCCGCGTTCCTAGTTGACAACTTACTCATGCTGCTGATCGATGAATATCGGGCGATTAAGTCGGGAGTTCACGATCAAGGGGGAGCGGCCAACCTCGGTCAAGGCGCTTCCTTTGAGCGTACACGCGCAGAGCTCATCCTGTGCGGTGCCCCAGCCGCGGAGGCGCTTGCGGAAACTCTAGCCATTGCAAATGAGGCATTCGCCGCACTGTCCAAAGAGATCCTCATGGAGCTCGGACGCGATGCGGCCATGCCTGTCGCTGCGCTTCTTGATCGCGATAAAGCCGCTGTTCGCCTTCGCGCCGCAATCGCCCTGGGACGGCTTCCAAGTGCTGGTGCCGATGAAGGCGAGGTGATCGCTAAAATGCAAGCCACGGCAATGGGAGACGGCTCGGACATTGTCCGCGTCCGGGCAACGTCATCACTTGGCGAGCGGGGCCTCTGGGCGCAGGTCGGGCTCCCGTCCGGCAGCGTCGAGATGGAACCCTATCGGAGCGCACTTGAAGAGTGCCTGAAGAACTCGTCGGAAGAGGTGCGCAGAACCGCTGCTAGCGGACTCTCGACACTCGGCGATCAAAGGGGCATCCCCGCCTTGATCGAAGCAGCAGCGGCTGCGGGAAAGGCCGACCGGATGGTCGAGTTGCGGTCGCATGTGTCTGCACTCAGGTCACTGTCCCGAAAGAATTTCGGTTTAGACATGGTTGCTTGGCGCACGTGGTGGCGCGAGTCCAAGTAAGAACAAACGAATCAGCTCAAGGTTAAGGAAACGAAGTATGGCGAAGTGGTCGATTGAGAAGCGTGTTGCGCTTTGTGGAAAGTGCGAATCCGAGTTTAGTGAAGGTGCGCCTCTCTATTCCCTATTGGTAACCGAAGGAGACTTGCTCCAGCGGTTAGACCTTTGCGCGCAGTGCCGGTCCGACGAAGCATGTGCTGCAGCCCTCTTTTGGTGGCGCACCAAATTCCAAGCGAAGAAGACACGTGGCCTCCAGCTTGATCTCGAGGCAATCGAGGCCCTCTTTATTGCGCTCGGAGGATCGGATCGCGAGCGCTTGAAGGAGCTGCGCTACCTCATGTGTTTGATCCTGCTGCGCAAGCGTCGCGTGAAGGTGACCAAGGTGGCTCGCGACCACGACGGGGTGGAGGGGGAGTTCTTTATCGTCAAGCGCCCGCGCCGGGACGAAGAATTTGCTGTGCAGGTCTTTGACTTCGATGCAGCCAAGATCGATTCGCTTCGGGAAGACCTTAAGAACATCTTCGAAGGAGCAGATCCCAATGAGCTTGGCGCAGACGATCCTGTCCTTGCGCCGCAGGCAGAAGCTGGCAGCGATCCCGAAGTGGATGCAAATCCCCAGCAGGTGGAAGGGGAAGTCAACCCGTCGGAAAGTGAAGTGGCACCAGCAAGTGAGTCCAGTACTGGCGAAGTGGCAGCCGAAGGCTCGTCCGAAGATGGTTCTCCGAGGTAGTTAGGCTCCAAAACGGGTCCAAGACGGACTTCCCAAAAGTTTTTTTCGACGAATTTTCCCAGTAGGGAGAGAGGATTCGGCTCGCCTCGAAATCCGCTGACATCGCCCTAACGGTGGGCGAACGCCACAACATGTTGTGGTTTGATGGTTAGCGGACCTGCGCATT
Source organism: uncultured bacterium (assembly GCA_937896235.1). Lineage (GTDB taxonomy): Bacteria > Planctomycetota > UBA1135 > UBA1135 > CALBMX01. The sequence continues at coordinate 78,938 of CALBMX010000033.1, read as the reverse complement.
TAGTGTCTTGATCTGGGGCCTGTCCTCCGGTCTTGCTGCTGTGTGCTCCCCAATCTTGTGAGAAATTTGGGGAACGACAACTAAGTGGACCATTCGCCCTAGGAAAGGCTTGGCAATGTAGCTCGGTGGCACCTAATATCACCTGTGTGGCATCAAGTGGCGCAAAGTGGCAGTGTGGGGCAGACGAGTCCCGGAAGACTCTAGAGATGGAGGTGGCCCGTGTTTTGCGGTGAATCTACCCATTCTATGGATCAGAAGGGGCGTGTGTTCCTCCCCAAGCGTTTTCAGGACAGCCTGACTCGCGACGCACAGGACAACCTAAGCGGCGTGCTGACCTTTGGCTTTGAGGGATGCCTGTTCATCTTCTCCAAAGAGGACTTTGCTGCCCTTCGGGCCCGACACGCCGCTGACGTTTTTGCCTCACCCACGACACGCAAGCGCAACCGGCGTTTCTTTAGCAAGGTGCGTGAGTTCACCTTGGACGGCTCGGGTCGCATGCTGGTGCCGGACTTTTTCCGCGGTCACGCTGATTTGGACGGCGAGGTCGTCATGGTGGGCGTCTCCGATCACGCTGAACTTTGGAGCTCTGCCCGTTGGGCTGAGCAAGAGTCCTACGACGACGACTTTGACACTCTCGGCGACGGCGAGGGCTTCGGCCAGGTGGGTGTCTAATGCGCCGCTCTAGAGAAGGACGCCAGCTCAGCCTGCGAACTCCCTCTCGGAGTTCTGAAGATGGGGGAGAAGACGAAAGTGATAAACCCAGGTCCCGCACACAGTCCGGTCCTCGTGGACGGAGTTTTGTCTTGCTTGGAAGTCGCCTTCCGGTGTCAGCCTGAGGGCTGGTTGGTGGACGGTACGCTCGGAGCCGGCGGTCATACGGCCAGCATTCTTGAGCAGTTCCCAGGCGCACGCGTTCTCGGTTGCGACCAAGACCCGCAGATGCAAGTCATAGCGCAAGAGCGCCTCGCCCCATTTGGGGAGCGTGTCGCTTTTGCGCATGCTCGCTTCAGTGAGCTCTCCGAGATTCTGCGCGACGATGCAGATTTTCCCGCGCCTTTTGATGGGCTTCCCATCGGTATGCTGTTTGACGTGGGCGTGGCCTCGCCTCACCTAGATCTTCCCGAGCGTGGGTTTAGTTTTCAGGCTGATGGTCCTTTGGATATGCGCATGGATGTGCGTCGAGAGGTGACCGCAGCGGACATTATCAATCTTTGGCCCGAGGTTGAGCTCGCGAATCTCTTTTATGAAGAGGGCGGTGAGCGTCGCTCAAGGGCTATCGCCAAGCTGCTAGTGCAGGTGCGCCGTCGCGGTGCGATCATGCGCACTCGCACACTTGCTGACTTGATTGCAAGTGTTGTTGGTGGTGGGGGAAAGATTCATCCCGCTACGCGAGTTTTTCAAGCATTGCGTCGGGCTGTCAATGAGGAGGGCCCGGAGCTCGAAGCGGCACTGCTTGCAGGCCAAGACTTTCTCCCCGACGGCGGCGTACTTGCCGTGATCAGCTTTCATTCTGGCGAAGACCGTGTCGTGAAGCAGTGGCTAGCGAAGGAGATTGCGGCTGGGAACTTCGAGAAGATTACCAAGAAGCCGATTCAGGCGAGCCACCAGGAGACGCGCAGTAACCCGCGCGCACGCTCGGCCAAGTTGCGCGCGGCGGTTCGCCGCCGCGTCGGAGGTGTACTGTGATTCGTGGCGTCCTAGCTCTGTTCTGCGCTTCGCTTGCGATCGCAACCTCGATCACAGCTTCGGGGATAACCGCACGGAATCACGCCAGAGCATTGGGCTTGCACGAGCTGCAGCGTGAGTGCGAGCTGCGCACAGCTTCGATCGAAGCCAAATCAATTCAAGTCCGCGGGTTCCTCGTGGACGATTCGAACCGCGTTCAGGACGGCGGTGTGGTCTCGGGTTCCTTGAACCCGGGGGGGAGCCACACCGCCAGTTCTGGCGTCTCCAAAGTGTCCCTGTCCGGATTAAGGTATACGCCGTGAGTGGCGGTGTCACATTCGAGAAGGGTACATTTGACAGCGCATCGGGGCTTCGGCCCATGAGCGCTTACGTCGTGATCGCCGTTGTACTGGTCATCTCGGCCGTGCAGCTTGGGAAGAAGGCCCTGGGCCCCCTGCCTCAAGTGGCGGCCGGTAAATACGGCCGTCTCGTGAAGGGATACGGCGACTTGCCTCCTTATCAAATCGAGGATCGCAACGGCGCCGTCATTGCGGCCTCCGTGCCTTCATTTGATCTTGTGGTCTCTCCTCGTGGACTTTGGCAAGGTCACACGCCCGAGTATATTTTACCAGGACTCCTTGAAGTCCTTGCGAGCGAGTCTGGCCGTGAGCTCTCATTAGATGAGCTCTTTGCCTCCATGCTTCCTACGGATGATGTCGATCCCACGGGAGCACTCGACGGGTGGAGAGTTGTTAACACTTGGGCACTCGATACAGAGGAGGCCGCTCGAATCTCAGCGTGGATCGCCGACGAGCAGCTGAGCGGCTGGGCTGTTGAGCCGTTTCGCCAGCTAGCAATCACACGGGGTCTGAAGCCCGACCCAGTCGCGCCGGCGACAACGGGAACAAGTCGCCTGCTTTGGCAGCCGCGCGTCGCGCTCTCCCTTGAAGAGCGGATGCGTTACACCGAGCGCATTGGCCGCGATAGGGACATTGGAGCCGCCGCATGGGGCAGCCATCTTGTGAAGGGTCTATTTATGGCGCGGCGGGGTCCCGAAGTGGAAGGTGAGGAGCCGAAGCCTTCGTTTAAGAGTCAAAAAGATACCCGAGACGTCTGGGCCGCATTGATGGTGCCCGTTCATGCTGTGCCCCTGGAGCGCCTCACTCCCGATGAGGCTGGGGCGATTCAGAAGCTGCTCGCCAAAGAGCAGGTTGCAGGTCACTTGGTGCGATTGCAGTCGCGCTATGACCGCGAGCATCCCCTTGGTGAGTTTAGTGTGCTCGGTCAATGGGGGTTTACCAAAGACGGGCAAGAGAGCGAAGAGCCGTACGTCGGACTTGAGCTGCTCGCCGAGCAATACCTCGAAAGTAGTAGTCACGATTGGCTTGAAGAGCAAGTCGCCAGTTACGAGTTCGGTGCAAATCGAGTCGCCCGAAAGGGTGGGCGTGAATACTTCATGGATCGCTCTGCCGGCGCAGCCCCCGTAGTTGTGACGACAACGATTAACGCGCACCTGCAGAGCTTTTTAGGCGTGGTTCTCTCCGAGACCTTGGCGGAGCAGCGCGCTGCCGTCGCGATGGGTATTGTTATCGATGTCGCCTCTGGAGAGATCCTCGCGATCGACTCCGCTGAGGCGTATCCCACACGCTCGTTTTCGCCTCTGAATCACCTCTTTACACCTGGTTCTACGATGAAGGCGATCACCATGGCGATGGGGTTAGACGCCGGAGTGGTGAACACGAACTTCACGGACTTCATTGAGGCGGACAAGGGGACGACCTGGTTTGATGTCGGCTTGGGAGCCGGTGACGGGCGCGGCTACTTGCTTCCCCGCGAGATCGGAAATCGACGGGTGACCGAAGCCCTAGGTGCGCCGTCAGGAAACCAAACACTAACGTCGATACTTGCGAACTCGAGTAACGGCGGGATGATCCAAGTCGGACTCCAGATTCCGAAAGCTGTGTTTCGTCAGAAATTGGTTGATCTTGGGTATGGGCAAAAAACGAACGCTGGAATGGGGTCGGAGAGCTTCTTTCCACTGAAGCCACTTTCGGATTGGTCGCTCGCCTACACCCAAGCCTCGCTCTCTTTTGGCAACGAAATCTCAGTCAATCTCTGGCAGCATGCCGGTGCGCTCGCAACGGTTCTCCGGGATGGCATAGTTCGGCCCCTTACTGTTTTGCGAACGGTCTCTCAGGGTGAACACTCCGAGGCTATCGTTGGAGAAGAAGAGGACTTTCCGCGTGTGTTCAAGGCCGGCGTCGGCCGTGAAGTTCGCGAGATGATGGGTGTCGGTTCCCTTGTGGGGACGGGAAAGAAGATCCGCCGGGACGACATCAACATGGGGACGAAGACTGGAACGACGTGGAAAAAGCGTGGCGTGGTTGTCTGCTCGCACCTGGCCATGGAGCTCAACGCTGAGTACAGCACCCGTGAGTCCGTGCCCAAGATCGAGGAGATCAGGCGCGATCGATTACGCCTTCTGAATGCGCCTCTTCCACATACTAAAGACTGCTATACGTCGTCTGTTGCCGCGGTGGGGCACCTCCCCGACTCCACCTTTGGATTCGAGAGAGAGGTGCTGGTTCTTATCGTTGTCGATGAGCCGCGAGAGGCGAAGTTTGGCTCCCAGGTCTCTGGACCGGCGGCCGTTAAAGTCTTGGCAGAGGCTCTCGGTCTGACTCGGAATGGCGAAGAGCTCGCGCAGATCGAAGTGAACGGAAATGGTATGCGCACGATTGAGGCGAGCTCGACTGACTCGAGCTCAGCTACGCAACAGCCGTGGATGGAGGCTGATCTCTAATGGTACGCCTTAGTGATCTCGTTAGTCGTTTTGGAGGGTACCTGTCTCAGGATGCCGCGTCGGGATGGGCGGGAGATCCGTCTATTTGCGATGTGGAGCTCGACAGCCGCCTTGTTACGAAGGGAAGCCTCTTCGCAGCCCTTCTAGGCGGTAGTGTAGACGGCGCGAGTTACGCGAGCGCTGCGCTACAGAGTGGTGCAGCGGCCGTGCTCGCGCGCACAGCACCGGGACCTGGTTGGCAGGGGCGAGACTGCAGGGCCCTTTGGCTCCACTCCGAGCCTCGTCGTGTCGCTGGATTCGCCGCGGGTTATGTTCATGGGTCGCCCTCCGCAGAGCAGTTCACCGTCGGCGTAACGGGCACGAACGGCAAGACAACCGTCGCATGGATGATCCACTCCCTACTGGAGCGAATGGGCCGCAAGCCGTCACTCTTCGGAACGGTAGAGCATCGGCCATTTGGCGGAGAGTCTGTCTTCGAGGGAATGACGACTCCTGACGCGCCGTACTTACATCGCGCACTTGGAATCGCCCGCGCAAATGGTGGAGATAGCGCCGTGCTTGAGGTGAGCTCGCACGCGATTGATCAAGATCGCTGCGCAGGTGTCTACTTCAATGCCGGTGTCTTCACGAATCTAACTCGCGATCACCTCGACTATCACGGCGATCTCGACAGCTACATCGCTGTGAAAGAGCGCTTCTTCGCTGGGCTCGGCACGCGAGCGAAGGCGATCATTAATCTCGACAGCCCCTTCGCCTCTCGCATGGCAGAAGCGGCTCGCGCCGGTGGCGCGGAAGTCGTAACGTACAGCATCGGGTCCCGCGCGGATCTTGTTGCTTCTCAACTGAAGGTCGGCCCCCAAGGGGTCCAATTCGTTCTCCAAGGGATGGGGACTTCTACTTTCGATTTGACTACGCCCCTTGTGGGCCGACACAACGTTGAGAACGCGCTAGCGGCAACTGCCGTGATGCTTCTGTTGGAGGCGAGCCCTTCCGTAATTGCGGAAGGGCTCGCAACCATCTCTCCTACACCTGGACGATTAGAGCCTGTCTGCGCCTCTCTATTGGCGAATCGCGGCTTCTCCGTCCTTGTTGATTTTGCCCATACGCCGAGTGCGTTGGAAAATGTTTTACTTGCTCTTCGGGGCACGAATCCCGCGCGGATTGTGTGTGTTTTCGGATGCGGTGGCGATCGAGATCGCGGCAAGCGCCCGGAAATGGGAGCCGTCGTTGCGCGTCTCGCCGACGTTGCCATCTTGACGAGCGACAACCCACGCAGCGAGGATCCTGAGGCGATTCTCGACGCGGTAGAGTCCGGTATGAAGAGCGGTATTGCACGCATTCTTCGCGAGGCGGATCGCCGTGATGCCATTGGGCTTGCGCTTGCTGAGGCTCAGCCCGGCGATGTGGTCCTGATTGCCGGCAAGGGCCACGAAACTCAGCAGATTTTTGCTGATCACACCATTCCTTTTGATGACCGCCGTGTGGCGGAGGAGCTGCTTTCATGAGCGACTTTCTCGTAGAAGATGTTGCCGTCGCTATCGGCGGGCAGTTGCTCCAGGGCTCACCCCGCATGCCCTTGAATGGCGTATCTACAGATACCCGACAGCTGGGTAAGGGCGAGCTGTTCTTTGCGCTCTCCGGACCGAATTACGATGGGAATCAATTTGCGGGTGCTGCTGCAGCAGCAGGTGCTGGCTGCATCGTCCTAAGGGCGGAGCCCGGCCTGCTCGCCTCGCTCTCGGCCATGCTGGGGCCGGGTTGCAAAACGGCAGTGATTGCCCACGAAGATCCTAAGCGCGCGCTCGGCGAACTCTCAAGCTGGCACCGGCGCCGCCTCGGCCTACCTGTCGTCGGGATCACGGGGTCCTGCGGTAAGACAACAACAAAAAACTATCTCGTGCAGTTGCTGTCCAACGTGCGCGAAGTTGTAGGGAGTCCCCTGTCCTACAACAATAGCGTCGGCGTGCCGCTCACATTGCTTGCTGCGACTGGTGCTAGCGAAGTCCTCGTTGCGGAGATGGGGACGAATAGTCCCGGCGAGATCGCAGCCCTCTGCCAGATTGCTGGACCGAGTGCAGGCATCATTACGAATATTGGTGCGTCGCACCTCGAGGGACTCGGGTCGCTAGAGGGCATCGCATTCGAAAAAGCTGAGCTCGCGCGAAGCTTGCCCAGTCGCGGCTTCCTGGTTCTCAACAACGACTGTCGGTATAGCGCGCTGTTTCGCGCCTCGACTAAGGCGAAGGTGATCTCCTTCAGCATCGAGGGTGAGGGCGATCTAAACGCAACAGATCTCAAGTTCAACAACGGGCACTCGATCTTCCGCTTGAATGAAATCGAGGTGACTCTTCCGGCACTTGGTACGCACAACGTGCAGAATCTGCTGGCTGCGCTTGCCGCATGTGTTGGACTGGGCATTCCGCTAGAGTCGGTCCTGCCGGGTGTGGCGGGGATCAAGGGTCAAAGCGGGCGCTTGGAGGCCTTTGAGCTCGGCGGTCTTCACCTCATCGACGATACCTACAACGCAAATCCAGAATCTGCACGAGCTGCTGTCCGCGTTCTCGCGGGAATGCACGGTTTCAAATCGCGTGTACTTGTGCTTGGGGACATGCTTGAGCTCGGAAACTTTGCCGCCGAAATGCATCACGAACTTGGCCGCCTTGCTGTGGAGTCTGGAATTGACCGGATCGTTTTAATTGGCAAGCTGACCCGCGCAGCAGCAGCGGGCGCTCTCGAGGCGGGGATGGATCCCAAACATGTCATTCACTATGCGACTCTTGACGAGGCGCAAGCGGATAGCAAGAAGTTGTTTCGCAAGGGTGACGTCGTCTTGCTCAAGGGAAGCCGTGGCATGGCCCTTGAGCGCCTTGCAAAGCACATCCGCACGACCTTCCCCCTTCCCAAGAAATCGGGCGGCGGTGGAAAGAGCGTCGAGGCACTTCTCGCACGCATGTGCGGACTTACGCTAGGAGTTCTGTAGATGCTCCCGGAGCTTCTTCGCGACTTATTTGACGTCAGTCTTTTTGACTATATCTCGGTTCGTATGGCCCTCGCGGCGATGACCGCCTTCCTGCTGGCGCTCTTTTCGGGTGCACCAGTCATTCGCTGGCTGCGGGCTAACCGAGTCCAAGAGACGGCGGGTCAGATCGACTCGATCGAACTCGCGGAACACGCGGAAAAAAGTGGGAAGACCAAGACCACCACGATGGGGGGGAGCTTCCTGATTTGCAGCCTGCTTCTCTCCGTCTTGTTGTGGGCGCGACTAGACAACCTGCATGTGGTCTTTGCCATTGTGCTCACAGCCGGTCTAGCGGCGGTCGGGTTCGTAGACGATTTTAAGAAGCTAACGATTCCACACTGCAACGGACTGAGTCGGCGGTCCAAATACGTTGGACTCTCGGTCGTTGTATTCGGCGTGCTCGGTGTGCTCGTGTGGTGGGCCGAGGTTCACGGTCGCTCGGGCTTGCTCGTGTTGCATCCACCGATTTTCAAGAACATCGAATTCAACTTCTTGTCCTATGGCGCAGTCGGCGTTGTGGCCTTCCTGATCTTTGAATGGTTCGTGATCGTCGGCACCTCCAATGCTGTCAATATCACCGATGGCTTGGACGGGTTGGCTGCGGGCTGCACGATTATCTCGGTCCTCGCTCTCTCAATCTTTTGTTACGTCACGGGGCGCGTGGACTGGTCGGCCTATCTCAACATTCCCCATGTGCGTGAGGCTTCCGAGATGGCAGTGGTCGGTGGCGCGATGATTGGCGCTTGCATGGGATTCCTCTGGTACAACGCCTATCCCGCTAAGGTCTTTATGGGCGACTCGGGCTCTTTGCCCCTCGGAGGATTGATGGCCTGGATGGCCGTCGTCTCCAAGCAGGAGCTCGTTCTGCCAATCGTAGGGATTGTCTTTGTGATCGAGATCCTGAGCTCGCTGATCCAGACCCAGATATATGTCCTTACGGGGCGCGGGAAGCGTGTCTTCACTATGGCCCCTGTTCACCATGGACTTGAGCGCTTTGGCGGCGTCTTCAAGAAGTCGGAGCAGGGATGGCACGAGGTCACCGTAGTCGTGCGTTTTTGGATCATCGCCGTCGTTGGTGCGATGGCGAGCTTGGCCCTCTTGAAGGTTCGTTAAATCATGGCCCGAAATCAAAATCCAACCGCTGACGGTCTGCACCAAACAACGTTCTTTGAGCTCTCAAAGCAGCGCGTCCTGAGCGTCGCGGAGGCGCCAAACCCAGTGATGCCCGCCGCCAAGCTCTTTGGTGTCGTCCTCGCATTGATGGGGATCGGCATTGTGATTCAGGCCAGCCACGCCGCCTCAACGACCGCCACCTTTGGGGAGTGGTTCTCTGTCATCAAGGAGCACCTGATCTTCCGCCTTGCGGGAATCATCGCCTTGATCGGAGCCTACCGAATTGGTCCTGGTGGCGCACGTCGCTTCCTTCCAATCCTAATGTTGTTTGTCGTCGTTTCCCTGATCCTCGTCTACACCAGTAGTTTTGGAGTGAAGCTCAATGGGGCTCATCGGTGGGTGCGTTTACTACCAGGGCTAACCTTTCAACCATCTGAGCTGGCCCGCATTGTCTTGGTGATCTGGATCGCGGATAGGTGTGTTCGGCTTGGGGATAAGCTGCTCGACTTCAAAACGGGACTACTCCCTATGCTTCTCGTCGTTGGTGTCTTTTTCTGCCTTGTCGCAGCAGAGACTGACCTCGGCGGCTCCCTGCTGCTCTTTGTTTGCGCACTCGGCACGATGTGGGTGGGTGGTTGTCTAGGAGCTCACATTGCCCTGTCTGTATTTAGCGTTGGCGGAGGCACGATCGTGCTCGGCGCAACGATGATTCCGTATATTCGCGGCCGCGTTGACATGTTCCGCGGTGGTGTCATAAACGAGCAGGTTCTGAGCTCGATGCACGCCATTCAGTACGGTGGACTCGACGGCATGGGGCTTGGGCAGGGCGTCGTCCGCACCAGCGGTATCCCGTACCTGAACTCCGACTACGTCTTCTCGCAAATTGGAGAGGAGCTCGGCCTTTTTGGCACTTCGTTAGTCATCCTCCTTCTACTCTCATTCTTGTGGTTCTCCTTGCGTTTGGTGCTCTCCATTCGCGGTCGCTTTGAGGCACTTGTGGCATTTGGCCTGCTGATGTCCGTAAGTGTGCAAGCAATGATTCACGTCCAGGTCAATGCCGGCCTCGCACCACCCAAAGGCATGACCCTACCTTTCATCTCTGACGGCGGCACCTCGCTGCTGGTCTCATCTATCGCCGTGGGCCTTGCTCTTGGCGCGTCTCGACAATCGCACTCATCCACTACCCAGAATCTTCAGGAGGCCTGAATCATGCAACCAATTGAACGCTACGGTGTTGCCGCACTACTTTTCCTTATCGTGACTGTAGGAGCGGTCGTACTTTGGGATCAAAGCGAAGCGAAGGGCCCCGCTGATGCAGTCGGCCAGGACTCAGGGAATGTGAAGGTGCAGTTGGGAGGTAATGTGCTCGCTTCTCTGGACCAAAATTCAAAATCATCGACTCCCGCAAATACCAGGCGTGAGGGGAGGCGCCCAAGCGCAGAGCCAACGCTCAAGGGCGCTAGTGCGGACACAGGGAAAGGTGGTGCACAAGCTGGCGGCGCCAGCCTGACCAACAACGACGACTGGGCGCGCGGCACCAAGACCGACCTTCGCATCCCACTCGAGGACATAAAGAAGAAACACCAAGCGGAGCAGGACGCTGCCCTCGCTCTCCTCGCGGCAACGGAGAAAGAGATAGCCACGAGCTTCGAGCCGCAGGGGAAGAAGATTGGAACAGGTGGCTTGCTTCGGGTGCACGATGCTCCAACTCCTTCACCTTCCCAAGACCTTCCAGGCAAGTCGGATTCCAAACCAGCATCAAAGACGACAAAGTACAAGGTCGTATCCGGCGATACTTTGGGTCAGATTGCGATCGACCAGCTAGGTCGCTACAAACACCTAGGCGAGCTGCTGAAGGCGAATCCAGGCTTGAGCGCTGACACGCCTCTGTATGTCGGGAAAGAGCTCTTGATTCCCGACTTAGGCCCGGAAAATAGAGCGGCTACCGTAGCCAAGGCGCCCTTTCAAAAATCGGCAACTCCCACTCCAAAGGCCGGCTCCACTTACACCGTGCGCGAAGGGGATAGCCTGTGGAGCATTGCCGCAAGCCAACTCGGTAATGGCTCACGGAATCCGGAGATTCGGGCGGCTAACCCCGCGTTGAAAGGCGACACCCTGGCAGTGGGTATGGTACTTACGCTGCCCACCGGCGGGGCCACCGCCAAAGACTCCGTCGCGAGCGTGGCTAAGCGATCGGAACCCGCAACCGCACCCCAAAAGCCTCGCTTCAAGCCAGGAGTTGTACGATGAATCTCGGACTCGAACGTTTCCTCATACTCGGCTGTATCGCGGTCGTTATTCTTGAGATGCCCCAGCTGATCGGTGATGTTCAGGCGGCAAACCACCGAACAGAGGCCATCGGCGCGCTTCTTGTGGATCGCGCTACCGACCGATCTAGTAGCGAAGGTCTCCCCGAAATCGTCCTGGCGCCTAGTGAGATCAACGCCATTCTCAACCAGGAGGAGAGTCTGGCGGCCACTAAGTTTGCGGCAGTAGACGGACTCTTACCGACACATCCCGGCCTCTAGCTTGCGAAAAGAAACTCAGTGAAGGAACCGAAGAGTAGGCATTGTGAAGGTTCCCTGAGCTCATCTAGGGGCCTTCGCCTTGCCATCGTTGGCGGGGGGACCGGTGGGCATGTTGTGCCGGGTCTCCACCTGCTTGAGTATTTGCGGGACACAGGCGAGGCAGAGCTAGAGAGCCTCGTATGGTTTGAGACGGGTCGCGAGGCAGAGTCGCGCTCGCTGGCCAGGTTGGAGGCGTTGGTAGAGGGAGTCCCCGTTACGCGAATACGCATTCGCGTTGAGCCCAAGGGCGGTGGAGCGCCCTCTCTTTGGCGCCTACTTGCGCGTACTCCACGTGCCATGATGAGCGCCCGGGCAGCGCTCCGTTTGCACAAAATCGACGTGTTGTTTGGCCTGGGTGGATTTACTCTTTTACCTGCGGTTCTGGCCGCGCGCAGCCTCGGTATTCCCACTGCGCTTCTCGAGATCAATGCTCAGCCCGGGCGGGCAGTTCGAGTGCTCACCCCCCTCGCAAGACGGGTCTATCACGCCTGGCCCGCAAGCACTCCAGGCAACCAAAACCACAAGCATCGCCTAACGGGCCCGCCCCTCTCCCCGAGCCTCTTTGCCGCAGGGGACGCCGCCGTTTGGAAAGCGCGCGGCGAAGACTCCGAAGGCAACGAGCGCCCCCTGTTGACGATCCTTGGTGGAAGCCAAGGCGCAGGCTCCCTAAACGACCTCGTCAAGACAGCCCTTCCCGCTTGGCTCGATGCGGGGTACTCCGTCGTGCATCAGGTCGGCCCAGGCCGCTTGGCAACGGGTGCGGCCGAGGCGCGCCCCGGTTACCTACCGCTCGAGTTTATCGACGACATACCGGGACTCCTTCGCGCCTCTCGTCTTGTGGTCTGCAGAGCGGGGGCCTCCACGCTGGCTGAAATCGCAGCCCTCGGAGTTCCCGCAGTGGCCGTTCCCTACCCAGGTGCCGGTGCGCACCAGCTCCAGAACGCACGGCAACTCGAAGGCGGTGTCGAGATCATCCGTGACCAAGATTTGCTGCAAATGGGACAGGCTCGCATCCTTCACCTGGCAGGCGACAGAGGCGAGGCGTGGCGCAAGAGCGCAGCGCTCTTGCTTCAAAAGTGCGTGCCACAGGACTCGTCGTCCAAAATCTTGGCAGATTTGCTCGAACTTGCGGGCCTTATCGGTCCTCACGCTTGAGCCGGAAGGCGCGGCAGTTTTTGATAGGGGGGATGAGTCCAACCCCTTCTTCCTCTGACGCTCTTCCGAACGTCGATGTGCCCTCTGGGCTTCCCAAAAACATTCACCTGATCGGCCTCGGCGGAGCGGGTGTCTCCGGAGCGGCTAGGATTCTGGCTGCGCGCGGTCATCGCGTCACAGGTCATGACCTCAGCGACTCGGAGATGCTGCGTGCGCTGAATCCCCTGGGGATCGCATGTAGCTTGGGCAAGTCGGAGGCCCTGCACCTGCCCCCTGACGCGATGCTCCTTGGGCGTTCAGCCGCAGTGCCTGACTCGGACCCCCAAGTCGTCGAAGCTAAGCGCCGAGGCATTCCGGTGCTGAAATACGCCGAGCTCCTCGGTCAGCTGCTTCCCCCGAAGCTCGGACTTTGTGTTGCGGGGACGCACGGCAAGACCACCACCTCGTGGATGCTGTGGCACGCGCTCCGCGAAGTTGCAAGCGAGCTACAGAGTCCGGCCCCCGGCGCGCTCGTGGGCGGACTCAATCCTAGCCTTGCCGATGCGACTACATCTCCGCTTGGCATCAACGCGGTCGCAGGAGAGCAAGGCGGTGCGTTCTGCGTGGAGGCTTGTGAGTACGACCGCTCATTTCACCAGCTCGATCCGATGGGGGCGATCATCACCAATGTCGAGGCCGATCATCTCGACTACTTTCACAACTTAGAAACGATTGAGCGCGCCTTTGCGATTTTCGCCCAGAGGGTTCATCCAAGGGGGCTCTTGGTCGTAAGTGATTCGGTTCCGGAGAGTGTCGAATTCGAGGCTCAATCACTTGTTTGGCGCGTTGGCCGCGAGCTGGAGATCATCCCTCTTGAGAACCAAAATGGCCTTCGTCGCTTCCGCCTACGTGGTCCTGGCTGGGCGACGCCGATCATTCATCTAGCCGTGCCCGGTGGCTACAATGTGGAAAATGCAGCCGTCGCGGTCGGACTTGCCATCGGCAACGTGATCACAGCGAAAGATGCCCCGGCTCGCTCAGAGTGGCCTCGTATTGCTGCTGCAGCGGCACGAGGGGTGGAGACATTTCAGGGCGCAGGCCGGCGCTTCGAATACTGGTCGGCCCAAGGTGAGCGCCCGCTTGTCCACGACTATGCACATCATCCCACGGAGGTTCGCGCCTGCCTAGGAGCCGCCGAAGAGGCCTTCGAAGGGGCTCCTCGTATGGTTCTTTTTCAGCCTCATCAGCACAGTCGCACGGCGCGTTTTTTGGACGACTTTGCAGCGGCGCTCGCAGTGGCAGACCAGGTGGTCATCGCCCCCGTGTACGGCGCGCGCAAACATATTGACGGCTTGGTGTTCGCGGGTGCCGAGGAGATGGCGGCTACCGTCAACAAGCTTGGCGGAAGCGCCTGCGCAACTTCCAGCTTGGAAGAGGCGTGCGCGCTTTTTGCCGAGAGACTTAAATCGAATGGCCGAGCTGTAGGTTTAATCCTTGGCGCTGGAGATGTGGAGGGAGTGCGCGATGACCTTGTCAATCGAATGGCCGTGTGTAGCCTTAGCTAACTCGCCGCTTGCGAAGCGTACGACGCTGAAAGTTGGAGGGAGTGCGGAGTGGCTTCTGGAGCCGAGCACTCCCGATGAGCTGCGGGAGGCCTACCTTGTCGCCAAAGAGCACAAACTCGAGATCCGCGTTTTGGGTGGGGGTGCGAATCTCATTATTGATGACGGTGTCTTGCCTGGCGTGGTCATCTCCACGGAGCGCGTGCGGCGGACGTTTCGACCTCTCGATCCCGGTGAGGTGATCCATCCAGATGACATGACGGAGGAGCAAGCCAACAAGCTCTTTGACATCGAGGCGCCCGCGATCGCAGTGAATGATCCGCGCTTGATTGTTTGGGCAGGTGCGAGCTTGCCGGGACTTGTGCGCGCCGCGAGCCTTTTGGGCTGGAGTGGTCTCGAGGGTTTGATCGGTGTTCCCGGGACTCTTGGTGGGGGAATCGCAATGAATGCCGGTGGACGGTGGGGCGAATTGTGGGACGTTGTCGACATGGTTCGCATTCTTCGGCCCGACGGAGAGTTCGAGGACATCCAGCGTGCCGACGCAAATCCAGGCTATCGGAACGGCGGGCTCGGTGAATGTATTGTGGTGGGAGCTGTTTTGCGGCTAACCCTGGACAATAAACACCGTGTTGCTGCGCGCCAACGGGAGTACCTATTAGAGAAGTGCAAAGTGCAGCCTGTGACAGAATCCTCTGCTGGTTGCATTTTTAAGAACCCCGGGGGACCCAAGGCCGGAGGTGAAAATAGTGGAGAAATCTCCGCTGGACGTCTAATCGACGAACTTGGCCTTAAGGGCCTAGAGCGGGGGGCTGCCGCAGTGAGTAAACTGCACGGGAACTTCATCGTTAACCGTGGTGGGGCTACTGCAACCGATGTATTTGGGCTGATCTCCGAGATTCAAAGCAGAGTCCAAGAGGCGCGAAATATCGAACTTGAAATCGAAGTGAAGCGCTGGCGGTAAGGCGTTCGCCGTTGTTTCCACCCTCTTATCCCGGGAAGGTCCTTTAGCGAATCGAGATCGCACCCGATACGATTTATTGGCAGTCGGGCTCTCCGGAGTATTTCCTCAAAACCCAAAGTCCTTTCCCCAAGGAACCCGCGTTTTTTCCCCTTACGCGGATCACAGATCCTCTGGGTCTTCCGGGGAGCCACGACAGCCGTTATCCTTTGTGCCCTCTTCCTTGCGATATGACGCGGTGGAGGGTTTCTTCGTGTGCGCCTGGGCGCGCTCGAGCTCAGGGTCGGCCCGTTGCTGGTTCTTTGAACATGTATCCCAGAACCAAAACGACACACCATGTCCAAGACGGCACCCGCTTCTCAGGTTGAGGAGCTCTTCCCCCTGTCTACCCTGCGCCACTCAGTTGCGCACTTGATGGCCTCCGCAGTTGGAAACCTCTACCCGGGCGTGAAGTTCGGCTTCGGGCCTTCCATCGATAACGGATTTTACTACGACTTCGACTTACCCGAAGGCACCGCTGCTTTGGAGAGCAAAGACTTGAAGCGCATCGAAAAGGAGATGCGTCGCCTTGCGAAGAAGACACCAGAGATGGCGGTCGAGACTTTGACCAGGGACGAGGCGCGCGCGCGTCTAGTTGCTGCGGGGCAAGCTCTCAAGGTCGAAGCCATCGAGCTTATTCCCGAGGGAGAAGAGATCACCTTCTGGAGTCACGGTGATTGGTATGACCTGTGCGAGGGGCCCCATGTGGACCGCCTCGACCATGACTACTTCTTCAAGCTGCAGACGATTGCCGGAGCCTATTGGCGCGGCGACGAAAACAATCCCATGCTGCAGCGCATCTACGGCACGGCCTTCTGGTCAAAAGAAGAGCTAGACGAACATCTCGCTTGGCTAGAAGAGGTCAAGCTGCGGGACCACCGCCGCATTGGCACGGAGATGGATCTCTTTAGCACGCACGCGGAGGCGGGATCCGGATTTGTCTTCTGGCACCCGAACCTTGCCAATGTGCGACTCGAGATCGAAAAGTTCTGGTGGGAGGAGCATCTAAAACGAGGATACGATCCGGTCTATACCCCGCACGTGTCTAAGGAAGAGCTGTTCGCCGTTTCGGGGCACCTCGAGAACTACGGCGACATGATGTACGCGCCGATGATGCTCGACGATATGCCATATCGGACGAAACCGATGAACTGCCCTGGGCATATTCTCATCTATCAGAACCGTGGGCACTCCTATCGCGAGCTGCCATTACGATGGGCCGAGCTCGGAACGGTCTATCGCTACGAGCGGTCCGGGGTCTTGCACGGCATGCTTCGCGTGCGCGGTTTTACCCAAGATGACGCACACGTCTTCTGTACTCCAGGGCAGCTTGAGGCTGAGATTGCCTCTGTTCTTGGGCTCGTCGACTTCATGCTGAAGACTTTTGGATTTGAGTACACAGCCTATCTTGCTACGCGTCCTTCCGAGAAGACCATCGGAGACGACTCCGTCTGGGAGCAGGCCACAGCGGCCCTTGTCGGAGCCGCAAATAGCCTCTCGATGCCACTTGAGCTGGATGAAGGCGGAGGCGCATTCTACGGTCCCAAGATCGACTTCAAGGTGCGTGACGCCATCGGACGCGAATGGCAGAACTCAACGGTTCAGTGCGACTTCAACCTACCAGAGCGATTTGACCTGACCTACACGGGCGAAGACGGCCAACCCCATCGCCCGATCCTGATTCACCGGGCTGTGCTCGGCAGCCTCGAGCGCTTTGTCGGTGGCTTGATCGAACACTTTGGTGGTCGGTTCCCCGTATGGCTTGCCCCAACACAAGTGGCGTTGATCCCGATTCAAGAGGATCACGTTGCCTACTGCGAGGAGCTTGCAGGTCTGTTGCGAGCTGAGGGGTTCCGGGTCACTTGCAAGGATGCATCGAGTCACATGAACAAGCGCATCAAGGAAGCACAGAAGGCTCAGGTGCCCTATATGTTGATTGCGGGAGAGCGTGAGGCCGTCGACCGTACCGTCGCGCTAAGGCGTCGTGGAACGCGCGAGCAAGATGTGGTTAGTTTTGAGGAGTTCGCAAAGATGCTCCGTGAGAAGCGGGCGACGCGCTCACTCGAGATTTAGCTCCTTACCACACAGAGTAAGAAGAAGGCCGCGTCCCTCACTAAGTGGGGGACGCGGCCATTTGCTTAGACGCGAGCGGACGGGCCGCTCGCGCATGCTCTGGGTCTCCTAGAGAACGGTGATGTCGCCATTCGGCTCTTCGATCAGCGTCTTCGCCGGGCTGCTAACGACAACCTTTAGGTTCGTCACCGTGCCAATGCTGCCACCAAAGTTGTGGGGCGTTCCATTGCCGTCACCCATCTGGTATCCGGGAGCGATCACGTGGTCGTAGCGACCACCACTAACGGTGTCGATAACGGAGAGGTTGCTGTAGCCCGTGCTCGGGTTGATAGCCGTCCATCCATTGTGGGGGATTGTGTAAGTACCCTCTACGATGTTCGCGCCCGAGTGGTTGACGACAACGGTCAAGCCGTTGGTGTATACCAATCTCACGACCGGAGCGGCCATGTTGAGTCCCGAGGTCATTGCGGCCGTAAGGTCCATCCACCCACCAGGGGTTTGGCCATCACGGTAAGTGATGGTTGCACCTGTGGAGGCGTTCCACTCATCAGGGAGGCTCTGCATAGCGTAGTACTCCTTGATCTGGCCAGCGAAGTAGTGATAGTCACCACCGTTGTCTGCGATCGAGAGAGTCATCAGGAAGCCGTTATGGCCGTAGCTGATCTCCGTTGCACGGTACTCGTATGCGGAGGAGTCCAGGTAGGGGACTACGTGCGTCTGCGGCTTGTAGAAGCGGGTGTACTGCCCCATGCCGAACAGGCCCGGCATGACAGGTCGAACCACATTGACTTCGAAGTCGGGAATGATCGGCTGCTCTTCACCAGACTGCCCTGGGACCGACGCGTCTCCTCCAGTGGAGAGAGTACGCCAAGCGCCATCAAGGAAACCCATGTAGAACGTGTCGAAACGACGCTCGAACAAGAAGAAGGAGCCCTCGCCCAAGCTCGGGCCATTTACAAGATTACTCGCACCGATAAACAAGTTGCGGTAGGAGTTAATCGCATCGCCAATCGTGCCTACGTTCGGGGACGTGTGGTCGCCCGAAATGACTCCTTGGTTAGCGCCCTTACCGGTCACAATGAGGTCCGGCGCCGAGATCGTCATCACGTCGAAGTAGTTCGCATTGATGTTGTAGTCGGGCTTGATCACATTGGTCTCGCGAATGTAGTGCTTGAGGGAGCGGTTCGGAGCGAGAAGACGGGAGTGGTAAAGAGTGCCGTGCGGAATCGATGGGTCGATAGCGGTGCCATAACCCAAGCGGTAGTTGCCGGTGAAGTCGCGGACGGAGTCATCCCAGTTAATAAAGTTCGGACCAATCTCCGAATAGGCGGGGTTGTCGTCGAGCCCTTCAGCTTGGTCGATACTGTAGTAATCTGTGTACATCGCTGTACGCCAGCCGCCGTTGACGGCTGTGTTGATCGCAGAGGAGAGCTCGGCGTTTGTTCCGCCAACAGGGTCGGCGGGGTAGTGAGTCGTTGCGCGTCGGTTTTGGCCGCCCCACATCCAGTGTGTTTTCCACATGAGGACCTTGTCCATTCCCCAGCTTTGCATACGCTGGACATTGGAGAGGTCATTCTTGTAGACCTTGTCGTTGATCGTCTCCTTGGAGTAGGCCACAGCAACGTAGTCGGAGAACTCATCCGCATGGGGGCCTTTGGGGAAGGTTGTGCGGACGAAGCAATCCTTGACATCGTCGGACACGGTCAGCCAACCCGTTTCGTCGAGACCGCGAGTCTGATTCGCAGTGTCGGGGATATAGACCATCCGCTCCGAGTTTTGGGCAGCGTTGGCAAAGCCAGAGAACTCGGCCTCCTTATGGAACTGCGCGCTGGACTGGAAAATGTCTACAAAACTCGAGAAGAACAGGCTGTTGTTCAGTAGCGAGATGCCGATCTGGTCCATGTACGGGATACGCGCTTGGGTGAACGACAGTGCCGGGTTCTGCGAAGCCTGGAGGCCAAGGAAGAAACCCGAGTAGTTGTCGTCGCCGTCCAAATCGGTATCGGTTTGGAACATGTGAACGCGAACGGACTTACCACGCAAGGTGTACTCAACGGTACGCGTGTGTGTGGTTGTTCCGGCTCCGCCCAATGCGGGCACGTCATCTTGATAGTTAAGCGTGACGGTGTCGCCACTGAAGCTGTGGGACAGAAGTGTGTGGGTACCGAGAGCTTCGAATGCAGCGGAGTCATATTCCACTCCGCCCTGGTTATAGGAGGCCCCGCCGAAGATCGCGGGGAAAGTCAGGCTTGTCACCTCAAGAATTTGAATCGATCCCTTTTGAATACTGGGCGAATTCAGGTCGAGCATGTAATCGGTGACAGCTCCGCCCGCGGCAGTGTGTGTCAACTTATAGGCATTCGCGACGGCATCAAAAGCGACGAGGTCGGTGCCCCCTTGGTCGGAACCAAGGGGAAGCATCTCGTCCGCGTAAACCGTTTCCGGCATGATGAGACGCGTCTGAATTAGGCCGGATCCGACAAGGGTCAGGGCGGGGTCGAAGATGTCAATGTCCACGACCTGTGTTGACAAAATGCCGCCATCAAAGAGCGGATCGGGGTTGATCGTAAAGGGCAGCTCGAGGCTGGCGTTCACGGGGAAGAGGATCAAACCGGTGGGGTTCAGCCAGAGGTCCAAGGAGGGGCCCAGCGGGATAGGCGAAGGCAGTGCCGAAGTGCCCACTGCAAGGAAGGTGACGTGGGTCGCCGCCACAGCCAGGCTGGCTGTGTGGTCGAGACCCGGAAGGCTAAACTGGATGGTGAGATTTTCACCCATGTACACTTCGGTCAGATTCGCGGTGGGACCGTCCGGGTGATAAGCAGGGACAATGTCAAGGCCTTGAGCGGTAACTGCACTACCCAGAAAGGGAAGGGCGAGTGCTCCTAGCAGCGGATGTAGCTTGCGCATAAAATTCAGGAGGGGGGACAGAGAGAGGGAGGTCTGGTGCACCAATCCATATACCTAAATGAGAGAGCCCACCAAACAGCGGGTTCTTTCAAGTCGGAGGAGGTGCACCTACTAGTCTAGAGAACTACCTATAGTCTAGAGAACTACCTACCTAAATGGCGAGTAGGTCTCTTGGGGTTTTATGGGGATTCCCCATCGTGTTTTTGTTCCATTTAAAGGTGATAATTTGTCTTTGTGCTCTCTGGTGGAAGAAGTGCGCTGGCACAAGGTGTAGGCTTTTGTTTGGAATGGATGAACCGCTCACGATTTTACATGTCGACATGGACGCTTTTTACGCATCCGTGGAAGTCAGAGATGCTCCCGAACTGGCTGGGCTACCGGTCGCTGTAGGAGGCCGCTCCGACTCACGAGGGGTTATCGCGGCGGCTAGCTATGAAGCTCGAGCCTTTGGGGTTCGCTCTGCGATGCCAACCTCGATAGCCGAGCGTTTGTGCCCAGACCTTGTACTCCTCGCGCCAAGTTTCGAAAAGTACACCCGCGTGAGCCGGACGATCATGGAGATCTTTCGGCGCTACACTCCAATTGTTGAGCCCCTCTCACTGGATGAGGCTTTTTTGGATGTGAGCGGGTGCGAGAGACTTCACGGCGATGCGATTGAGATTGGGCGCGCGATTCGACGGGACATTTTGAAAGAGACGTCGCTAATCGCCTCGATCGGAGTTGCACCGACTAAGTTCCTCGCGAAGTTGGCCTCGGACTTAGACAAACCCGATGGCTTCCGCGTGATTCAACGCGACGAGATTCGCACCGTTCTCGACCCTCTGGCTGTGGATAAAATCTTTGGTGTGGGCCGTAGCACGGCGAAACGCCTAGGTAGTCTTGGGGTACATACGATTGGTCAGCTCGCTAGTCTTGAGCGCGAGGATGTGGTTGAGCGATTCGGGTCCCTTGGGGCGTGGATTCACGATCTTGCCCATGGGATTGATCCACGCCGTGTCACGCCTCGCCGCCCTGAGAAGTCCCATGGGATGGAGCGCACCTATGCGGAGGATATTGAGGATCGTGAGCTGCTGAAGCGCCACCTTTACGAGTACTGTGAAGAGGTCTCCTTTGCGTTGCGCGAGCGGGGGCTGCAGGGAAAGACGATCTCGGTGAAGGCTCGATTCAGCAACTTTAAGACGATCACTCGGTCGAAGACGATGGATCGGCACACCAACTTGGGAGCGCGTATTTACGCGACTGCCCGCGAGCTCTTTGAGCGTGTCCCGCCGGGGGCGCTTCGCCTCTTGGGCGTGCAGATCACCACGTTGGAAGATGTGCGAACTGCACACCAGGGGAGCCTCTTTGGCGAGCCGGATTTGCCGACTTCGGAGCCTAGTGCCGCGAAACCCTTCGAGCCGGGAGAGCCGCTCCGGGCTTCCAAAGGGACCAAGGAGCAGCGCTTGATGCGGGCGATGAAGGGGGCTGATAAGCTGCGCAAGAAGTACGGCAAGCGGATCCTTGCACCCGGCGCGCTAGTGGATCGAGAGAAGGGATAACTTGGCGGCTACCGGGCTAGTTGCCCTCCCTCTCAAACATCGAGATTGTTATTCTTTTGCCATGGCTACTCGCTTCGCATCCATCATTTTCTCCCTGATCTTAGGGATGGCCACTAGCTGTGGAGATTCGGAGGGGCTCCCTAGGGTCCCGAGCGACTCGGCCAATTCGGTCGATTTGAGCTTGCGACTTGGACCTTATGGGATCGACCCTGATAGTACAGCGGCGGCGATGTTGAGGTCGGGTTGGCTTCCTGAAACGGAAGTCGGCGAGACGAGTTGGCACGCTGCTTCTGAAGAAGTGGCTAGTTTCTGGATCCCGCATGTCGGAAGGGAAGTTCCGACTTCTCTGGAGTTGATTGCGCGCTCTCCGTACTTCTTGCCTTACGAGTTCGAGCTCACCGTATCTCTAAATGGCACGGAGATTCACAAGGGCACATTGGGGAAAAAGGAGGTCAGCCTCAAGCTTCCTTTTCCCGCTGGGCGCGTCCACCGGGGATGGAATCTAGTCGAACTGAAATCCTCTCACGTCCTCTCACCGAAATCCGTCGGTTTCGATAGCGACCTACGCGAACACGGCGTTGAAATGCGAGGAGCTCGTTTCCTTGCAGCCTCCGGGATTTCAAAAACTGCGAGCGAGCTTCGGGGAGCGTCTCTCTCGATTGTCGTTCCCCTTGAAGGGCGCCTTTTGGGCTCTATTGGGCCAAACACAGCCTCTCTGTTCATTCAGGACTCGGCGACGGGGAGCGTGTTGAGCGAGGTACGCGTTACCGGTAGTTTTGATTTTGATCTTTCGCAAGAAGAGGGGCGGGACATTATGGTTTCGCTGTGGAGTGAAACGGTCCGAGAGAGTGAGCTTTCCATGGAGGGCGGGTGGCGCCCCTCTAATGTCATCGTGATCGTGTGTGACACCTTGCGGCTCGACGCGGTCTTGATGGTGAAGACACCCAACCTGAATCGTATTTTGGAAGAGGGGGTCGGATTCTCAAATGCGTTCAGCCACGCGCCAATGACTCTGCCCTCTCATACCGCGATGTTTTCCTCTCGGTTGCCACATCACAGCGGAGTCGTGAATAACGGTATGCGCGTCCCCGAGAGCGTTCTCTTGCTGGCTGAGTGGATGCGAGATCTTGGCTACTCTACGCATGCGGTCGCATCGCTAGGTACGCTTTGGAATTCGCGAGTTGGCAGCAGCCTCGATCGCGGCTTCCAGACTTTCGAGTACGGAAGCCTCGGGGTGACCCCCGGCCTGGAGACGGCCTCGATTGTCTCGCGAAGATTGGACGCGATTGAGGGCGAAAATCCGTTTTTCCTGTTCGCTCACTTCGCCGACCCGCACGATCCCTATCGGGATTTTGATATCGCACCAATCCTTGGAGGACTCTACATCGACGGGCAGTTTGAGCAAGAGTTCAACATGGCCATTGCCCCGATAATGAAGCTTGAGAGAGAGCTCTCTGCAGGTCCGCATAAGATCGAATTGAGAGCATCCGGGAGTGTCCCCATCGTTGTGCGTAGCCTTCACGTTCGCAGTGCAGAGAATCCCGATGTGTGGATCCCGAATATAGTGGTCGAAGGCAAGATTGCATCTCCTTCTGATCGTCTCGTCGCGACGATTGAGCTGCCGGAGGCTACTCGTATCGCTCTTGAAGTTTGGCCTGCTGATCACCTGGAGGGTCCTGAAAACTTACCCCGCTACTTAAAAGAGATTGGGCAGGTGGATCTTGCGATTGGGACACTTGTGGACGATCTAAAGGCCCGCGGCCTGTGGGAGGAGAGTCTAGTTATTTTCACTTCTGACCATGGCGAGGAGTTTGGTGATCACGGACACATCGGTCATGTGGAAACTCTCTACAACGAGCTCCTTCGCGTGCCGTTGGTCATCAAACTTCCCAACTCGGACACGAATCGGACCGTGTGGACCGAGCTAGAGGAGCGGCTTGCATCCCAGTACGAAACACAATTTAGGCAGCTGGATCTAGTGCCGACCTTGCTTGATCTGCTTCAGCTCTCTCCGATGCCCGGCGCTACCGGGCACTCGGTTTTGGATGGGCGAGAGCGACCTCTTTTTGCAGAGACGCATGCTCCGGAGGCCGCCCACGATCTCTACGCGATGCGTGATGATGAGTACAAGCTGATCTTTAGGCCAGACACCGATAGCTTTGAGATGTATGAGGCTAGCGATGGCAATGAGCGCAACAACATCTACGAGAGGGATGGCGCTCTTCGCAAAGCGTGGCAAGCGGAGCTGAGGCGCGTTGCGAGCGCTTGGGCTCTGCATGGCGCTGTGCCTGTAGATGAAGCCGAGCGGGCCCGCCTCGTAGCGTTAGGCTACCTCTAGGCGGACCCTCTTCCGGTCCCTAGTGTGCCTCGAGCCAGTTCTTGCCGTGCCCGCAGTCAACTTTGAGGGGGACATCCAATTGGACCGCATTCTCCATGCACCTAGTGACAAGCTCCCGCGTGGCTTCTAGTTCCGATGCCGGAATCCCGAAGACCAACTCGTCATGCACTTGAAGGAGCATCTCACCGTGTAAGTCCGAAGATTGCAGGGCGCTCTCAACATCGATCATGGCGCGCTTGATGATGTCGGCAGCCGAGCCTTGCACGGGCGTGTTGACGGCGGCGTTTTCGGCGAAACCTCTCTCGCGACCATTGTCCGCGTTGATGTCGGCGATCGGGCGACGACGACCGAGCAGCGTAGATACGTAGCCGTTCTTTCGTGCCCCTTCTAGGGTTGCGTCAATCCACTCGCGAACACGGGGGAACGAGTTGAAGTACCGCTCTGTGAACTCGATAGCTTCCGGAACGGACATGTCGGTCTCGCGAGCAAGTCTCTGCGGACCCATTCCATAGAGAAGCCCAAAGTTGATGACCTTGGCCTTGCTGCGCATTGCGCGGTCGATCTCGTCAGTACCTACACCAAATACAAGTGAGGCTGTCGCCGTGTGAATGTCAAAGTCTTCACGGAAGGCTTGGCTCATCGCCTCGTCGCCAGAGAGGTGCGCCATGACACGTAGCTCCACTTGGCTATAGTCCGCCGCGAACAGGATCCACTCGCCGTGTTCGTCCGGGTCGCGGGGGACAAAGGCCTTGCGGAGCTGGCGTCCGCGCTCTGTTCGAATTGGGATGTTTTGGAGGTTGGGATCACTCGACGCCAACCTTCCTGTGGCCGCGGCAACTTGGCTGAAACTACAGTGAACACGCCCTGTTCGCGGATTGACGAATTTCGGCAGCGCGTCCACATAGGTGTTCTTGAGTTTAGTGAGCTCCCGGAACTCGAGTACCTTTAGCGCGATCTCTACATCGGGGTATTTCTCGGAGAGGGTCGCATGGTCCGTCGAATAGCCAGTCTTTGTCTTTTTCGGGCGCTTGACCCCGGCCTCGTCTTGGATCCGAAGTTTGTTGAACAGGACATCGCCAAGAGCTTTAGGGCTGTTTACTTTGAAGTTTTCGCCGGCTAGCTCATGGACCCTGTATTCCGCCTCTCGAATGCCGATCTCGAGATCTCCACGCATTGCGTCGAGGATACTTACATCGAGCTTGATACCGCGCTTCTCCATCGCCGCAAGTACCGAGACTAGTGGCAGCTCTAGCTCCTCAAACAGCTCGCGAGTTGTAGGTTCACCTGCGGGGTTAATTGCCGGGTCGTCGAGCTCTTCGTTGAGCTTTTCAAATAGACGCCACGTCACATCCGCGTCTTCACACGCATACTCGCCGACCTCTGCAATCGGGACGCGGTCCATCGTGACCTGACTTTTCCCCTTACCAATGATCTGGCTAGTGGGAATCTTTGTCATGTGGAAGTAGTGCAAAGCTAGGGCGTCCAACCCATGGCGACGAGTGGCACCTGCGATACAAAAACTAGCGAGCATCGTGTCGAAATTGACATCCGGCAGCGTAACCCCGCGGCCTCCTTCACTATTGGGTTGGCTGGAAAAGATAAGCCAGTCGTACTTCGCGTTTTGGGCAACTCGAAAATAGTCGGGAGAGGTCAACACGTTCTCTAATCGCTTGAGGAGCCCCGCGGTTCCACCGCACAGGGGCGGGAAATTATTGGCGGGGACGTACCAAGCCCTGCCGGGCTCCGTTGCGAAGCTAATCCCGACCAGCTCTGCCTCCAGAGGGAAGAGCGAGGTTGTCTCCGTGTCGATTGAGAAGCGCCCGGCCTTTTCGAGGATCTCTATCAGCTCTTCCAGGCCTCTCTCGTCTTCAATGATCGTGTAGTTGCGCTCAATCTGCTCAGCTTTGTGAACGAGTTCGAGGGTCTCCTTATTTGAATACTCTGCGGCAAGTGACTTGAAATCAAGCTTTTGGAATAGCTCGAAGAGTTGGACTGCGTCGGGCTGGGCGGGACCGATGACCTCAAAGCCTGGGTCGAGAGGGACCTTCTTGTCGATGGTTACCAGATCCAAGGACAGCAGTAACATCTCGCGATCGGCCTCGATCTTCTCTCTGTTTTTTCCAGTGACTTCATCGAGCCGCTCCAACATCGCGGGGACGCTTCCAAACTGCTGGATCAGCTTCTTTGCGCCAACGATCCCAATGCCCTTCACCCCGGGGATGTTGTCGGAGTTGTCGCCCATAATCGCCAGCACATCGATGACATGGTCTGGCGTTGTCCCGAACTTCTCCAGCACGGCGGATTCATCTTCGATGACGAGGTTCACACCCGTTTTGAAGACGTTATAGAGCACGCAAGTGGGGGAGACAAGCTGCATCAAGTCCTTATCGCCCGTGACGATTTGGACCTCGAGGCCAGCGGCTTCAGCCTGCGTGGAGAGCGTGCCTAAAACATCGTCGGCCTCAAAGCCGGGCACCTCGAAGATTGAGATTCCGTAGCTCCTCACAACTTCGCGAATGAGGTCAAACTGAGCGACAAGCTCTTCGGGGGCCTTCTGTCGAGTTGCCTTGTATTCTTTGTACTGCTTGTGGCGAAACGTTGGGTGGCCCGTGTCGAAAGCGCATGCGATGTGGTCCGGTTTCTCTTCGGCCAGGAGCTTGCGCAGAACCATCGTGAAGCCGAGTGTGGCCCCTGTGGGGGTTCCATCGGTCGAGGTCAGACCGGAGCGCGCAAAGGCGAAGTGCGACCGGAAAGCAAGGGCGGTCCCATCAAGTAGGAAGAGCCTCTCTCGTTTTACTGGGGGTCCTGATTCAGATGCGGACGGGGACGATGGGGACGGGATCTCGGTTGGTTCGGCTTGGCTGGGGGCGCTCATGGCCACAAGGATGAAGCACACAGGGGCCCGGGGCAAGTCGCAGGAGATAGCTTTTATGGAAGGCATTCACGAGCGACCTCGCAGTTGCGAGCCAAACGGGGTAGATTTGCCGTCTTCACCAGTTCTGCCCTAGCCCCATCTCTCCGTGATTGACCCCTCCAACTCCAGGCCCCCTTTATCGCCACCTCCCCATAGAGTCGTCCTTGGGGGCTTCCTTATGGGCTTGGCGAACCTTGTTCCAGGTGTCAGCGGAGGTACGATGATCCTAGCCGTTGGGCTCTACGATCGATTTATCTCAGCCGTAGCCGAGCTGTCCAGTTTGCGCTGGTCCCGGGAGATGTTCGTATTTCTCGGGCTGCTTGCGGCGGGATTGGTCGTCGCGCTGGTGGGGCTTGCCGGTCCCGCCGTGCATATGGTGACCCACTATCGCTGGGCGATGTACAGCTTGTTTGTCGGCATGACTTTGGGAGGCGCACCCGAGCTCCTCAAGCTGGCTTTCCCCAAGGGGGACAGCGGCTCAAAAACGTCGCCAACCTTCGCGCTTGTCCTTGGCTTTGCCATGATGGCATGGATCGCGTGGTCCCTCCAAGGCGTAGCCCTCCCACACTCGTTTCTCGCCTTTTTGGTGATGGGAATCATCGCCGCCTCAAGCATGATTCTGCCGGGCGTCTCCGGCTCGTACTTGCTCCTTATCTTTGGAGTCTATGACGTTGTGATCGGCAGCCTGTCGAGCTCTGCATTAAAGGAAGACCTCCAAGGGAGCTTGATGATTATCGTCCCTGTCGGGATTGGAGCGGCTCTGGGTATAGGCCTTCTCTCGAACGTCCTCAAGGTTGTCCTCACGCGCTATTCCAAACCCGCCCACGGCGCACTTCTCGGTTTGCTCCTCGGATCAGTCCTTGGCTTATGGCCATTCCAAGAGGCGCGTTACCCCAAACTGCTCGACAAGCCGCTCTCTAAGGAGATTGCAGCCGAGATTGTTGAAGAGCAAGTGTGGGAGCCAGCCTTTGCGCGTCGGTCCATCTCGCTGGACGAGGTCGATGGAGCGAAGATGACCGCCGCGCTTGCCAACGATACGGTGCGGGGTGGCCTCAAAAGTCTTGGCAGCGTTACCTTGCGCTACACGCCGAACTCGATTGGTGTGCTTAAGGTTGTGGCACTCCTTGCGTTTGGGTTCGCCCTCGTGCGAAAGCTCGCACCTAAAGAATCCTAGCGCTGGATTTCGGGCGTGCGTGGATACGTGGAAGAGGCGTGCACGCGGAGACTTCGCTTGGCCTTTCGGCGATACTAAGGCCGGCTAGGCTTCGACTAGTAGGACGCTGGGCTTCCTAGAGGTAGCGAGTTTACTGGTCCCGAGGTCTGTAGGCTGGGGGCTCCCGCGAGCCTTTCCGCCGCTGTCTTTCAAGGGAGGGGATGGGACGGGCCTCCGGAGGGGAAGCCCATCCTTTTGGGAAGGTCTAGCAGCCCGTTGCTAAAGGGCCTAATCGACTTCGCCCTCTTCGACCCTGCAGCGTCGGTCAGGATCGAGCCGTGCTCAGCGGCCAGGAGGGCCGCTTCCGCGGTCTCGGCCCTAACCTTCTCGCATGCTCAAAGGGGGCTTTGTCTCCCGACGGCTAGGGAGCCTCGGTCGACTGTTGGTGCTCTTGTTCGTTGATGGAGAGCTTCCCCACTTGGAAGTCCAACAGCTGGATCTCCAGTTTGGTACGGCCGCGGAAAGTATTCCACATGGGTTTGTACGCGATGTGGATGGGGGTCCCTGGAAGTAGCTCGTCCGCTCGTGCGCCCATTTTGAAGGCGATAGCTTTATACACTTTCGCGCCCTGGCGCAGATTGACCATCAAGTGGCTTTGATCCGCGCCAACGCGACGGGGAGGACCATCAAGTCGCACATCGCTAGCGAGGAACAAGGGCTCAACGTTGGCTTCTCCATAGGGCTCTAATTTGTCGATCTGGTGCATGATGCCGTCCGACAGGACATTGAGAGGCAGCTCGCAATCTAGGACCAGGGGCGGGGCCGTGATCTCATCTAGGCCATTCTCTTTTAGCCATCTTTTTGTGTGGTCACACACCGCCTCGCGCGCCGCATCCACTTCGTCTTCACGGATCTCACAGCCAGCCGCTGCGGCGTGCCCTCCATAGCGAATGAAGTTCTTGGCGGCACCGTGCATTGCCTCAAGGACACTGAATCCAGCGATCGAACGCGCACTTCCGCGGCCCTCTTCGCCGTCGAGGCCGATCACGATTGCCGGTCGTCCGAACTCCTCTGTTAGACGCGCGGCGATGATGCCAACGACACCTTGATGCCAACTTTGGCCGGCTAACAAGAGAATGGGGTAGCGCTCCTTGTCGGTGAATTTCTGCGCCTCGATGCGGGCCTCTTCCAGAACCACCTTCTCAATTGCGCGCCGCTCGATATTCATCTCGTCGAGAACTTGTGCGAGGCGCGTAGCTTCGGCTTCATCTTTGGCGAGGAGTAGCTCGACAGCACTCTTAGCTGTACCCAGACGGCCAGAGGCGTTGATTCGAGGCCCGATGCCAAACGTGACATCTTGGGCGCACAGCTTGGGTTTGTCGTCCAAACCCGCAACTTTACACAGCGCCTTTAGACCTGGGTTTTGTGAACGTCCCAGCGCACTTATACCAGAGCGAGCAAAGATTCGGTTTTCGTCGCGAAGGGGGACAACATCACAAAGGGTCGCGATGGCGACGTACGAGAGGCAGTCCTCCAGGAAAGCCTTAAAACGAGAGCTCACTCGATCGGAACCCTCGATGTGTTTCGCAAATGCCCATGCCAATTTGAAGGCTACGGCGCCGCCGCAGAGCTCGGGAAAAGGGTACGTCGAGGTGGGCAGCTTGGCGTTGACGATTGCGACGGCGCATGGCAGCGCGCCGTAAACCGGATCCGGTTTCGGGGGCTCGTGGTGGTCGGTGACAATCGTGTCGATCCCCAGCTGCTTGAGCTTGTGAATCGTCTCAAAGGCCGCTGTGCCGTTGTCCACGCTGATCACAAGTGTCGCGCCGCAGCTTTGAGCCTTCACAATCGAGTGATCGCCAAAGGAGTAGCCATCCGTCATGCGATTGGGAATATGCCACTCTGCTTTTGCGCCGAGTAAATCGAACAGGCGCATGAGGATGGTCGTGCCGGTGACTCCGTCAACGTCGTAGTCGCCGTGGACTAGGATCGTCTCGCCCCCGTTGACCGCGGTGAGCAGGCGCTCGCATGCGAGGAGCATATCCGGCATCAACATCGGATCGTGTAGCCGCATCGGGCTGGCATCGATGTGGATCCGTGTAGCTTCGGTCTCTTTGTGGCCGCGATTGGCGAGCAGGGAGGCGACCGGCGAGGCTAGGTCGAGCCTCTTAGCGAACTGTCCCACAAGGGCTGCATCGGGATGGCGAAGGGTCCAAGTCTGCAGGAGACTGTCCGAATCGGCCGTATTGGGGGAGGATGTGGAGGGGGGCATGGCTATAGGGTACGCGGGGTTGTCGCGACATCCAAGAGCCCGGCGAGGGCAAGGTGGCTGTGGTCGGTGTAGCCGCCGCTGGGAACTGCGATTAGGGGTGCCTTCGATTTCGCGGCGGCGTTTAGAACCAAGTCATCTCGGCGCAAGATGTCCGGAAGCGAAAGGTGAAACCTCCCGAGAGGATCTCCATCTAGGGTGTCCGTTCCCGCGTTGTAGATCACGAAGTCGGGCTGATATTCGGCAAAAACGGTGTCGAGTTTGTCGGCGAGGATTCGCAGATAGTCCGGTCCATGCATCCCGTCGGGAAGTGGGACCGGCCAACGGGTGCCCGCAAGAGCAGCGCTATCACGTGGCCAAATGTCCCTATTGAAAAGATCGAGCAGGCCGCGCTTGGGATTGTTTGCAAAGTGAGTCGCGGTTCCATTGCCTTGGTGGGCATCGAGGTCCACACAGAGGATGCGCTCTCTCCCGAACTCGACCTCTGCAGTCTTTGCCCCAATCGCGATGTCGTTGTACACGCAGAAGCCTTCCCCGTGGTCACGGTGCCCGTGGTGATATCCGCCGCCTAGATTGATGGCAATGGGGGCGGGGCTCGTGCGCGCCTCGGCCAAGACCCAGCGGGTGGCAACAAGAGTTCCACCCGTCGCCAATCGCATGGGTGCGAGGAGTATCCTATCCATAAATCCCGGCGGGGCGGTTGCCGCAGCGGGGACGTCGATGATCTGCGCGAGGATCGAACCGCTGCGGGTAGGGTCCTCTAGGGAGGCAATGTAGTCCTCGGAGAGGGCAAGTCGAAGTTCGTCGCGCGTAGCCATTAGCGGGTAGAGCCTTTGGAATCGCGCGCCTTTGCAGGTCTCTTGGAACACGCTAAAGGCGCGGCTCGCCCGGGAACCATCAAAGGCGTGCACGTTACTTGTTCCCGCTCCTTCGGAGCCTGCCCCTAGGGTTGCGAAGTCGGGAAGCGAGAAGTCGAGCTCGGGGCTGTAAACGAGTGCCGTATTCATGGGCGGTACCCTAGCGGTTCCAGTGTTAGGATTCGCCTATGAACATTGGAAGTATAGCGGGTGCCAGTAGATACCGAGTGAATGTTCCGCGTGACCTTAGGTTGGGCTCTGCGCTGTGGATATGCCGGCGAGTTGCCGTGCTGGTCTCGCTGTGAAGCTGGGGCTATTGCGAGGCGAGCTCTTGCGGAGGAGGGCCGTCACCGAGGAGCAGCCCTTTGGTCCCGACGTTCTTGTCTATAAAGTTGCGGGAAAGATGTACGCATTACTGGCCTGGAAAGAACACCCCTACAGGTTGTCCTTGAAGTGCGATCCCGACCTCGCAATCGACCTACGCGAGCGATACGCCTCGGTGACGGCTGGCTATCACCTGAATAAGCAGCAGTGGAATACCGTCGTCTGTGATGGGGAGGTGCCCAAGGAGGAGCTGTTTGCGTGGATCGGCTCGTCGTACAAACTCGTGGTTGCCAAGATGACCAAGAAGCTGCAAAAAGAGTTGGCGGAATAGGCCCGTTTTTCTCGCGAAACCGCACTCAGGAGTACTTCTAACCACATGCAGACCCGATATAGATAGTCCGCGCCGCCTGCCGCTTCTTACACTTGCGAGGCACGATTCTCTTCCGTGTCCGTCCCTCCTCCAACACTATGACTCAGAACGCGAGTAACAACTCCGATCGGGCTTCCCTAGTTCCGACTCTGATCGCCCTCTTTTTGATCTCCTGTGGACTTCTCTTGCTTGAGATCTCCCTGACCAAGATCTTCTCCATTGTCCTTTGGTATCACTTTGGATTCCTGGTGATCTCCATTGCGCTGCTCGGCTTTGCCACCAGTGGCGTTTGGCTGGCGATGAATCCGAAGTCTTTAGATCGAGGGGGAGCCTTTCTCGCGAAGGCCTCTGTCTGGGCTGCGGTCGGTTGCGTCCTCGCCTTGTGGTTTGTGATCCACAGTAACGTCGATGCCTTCAGCGTGATCGCCGATCAGAACGAGGCGGGCCTACTTGGGCAAATCTTGATTTTGCTCTTGCCGTTTTTCTTTCTCGGCGCGGTGATTAGTGCGACCCTCATTCAGCACCGCGAGCACGCTTCGATTGTGTACTCGGCCAATCTAGTCGGGTCGGGAATCGGCTGCGCTCTTGCGGTGTTCCTTTTTGACTCCCTGCACTGGAGTGCTCCAGCGGCGGTCCTCTTCTCCGCGCTCCTCGCAGCGCTGGGAGGCGTACTGTTCGCTATGGCGGACAAGCGTCCTGGCAAGGGCGGCCCGAGAGCCGCGGTGATGCCGGGAGCCGTCGTCCTAATCTTAGTGGCCTTGTTCCAGTGGGACGGTCTCGAGGGGAGCCTTCATCTGCGCGCCCCAAAAAGTAAGCCGCTTTGGCACGTAGAAAACTGGGAGCGCACTCATAACGCTCGCCTGCTGCATATGAAGAGCGGCGAGGACATCGTCTTCCAAGGCGAGCCCACCATGCTCAGCGCAGACGAAGGCGAGCTGACTGGTATCTATGGAGAGAAGCGAGTCGTGCGAGTGGGCGAGGTGGAGCGAACCACAGACGGCGGATTTGAGATCTCCCCCTACCCGCTCGTGAACTTCACCGAGTGGACCTCCCTCTCTCGTGTCGACGCATTCCCATGGGTTGCTGGTGAGGCCTGGGGCCTCTGGGGCTTGTCGGATCAGTACCGAGGTCCTCAGCCTAGGCAGGTCGGGATCACCATCGACTCGTGGGCAATGACAAACATCCTCGAGTGGAAGGGTGGCGAGAGGGGCGAGCCCGGCGAACCACCGGCCGTGCTGGAGTACCTGCCTGCTGGCCTAGTTCACCGGGTCAAGCCCGCTGCCGACATCCTTTGCATCGGTGCTGGTGGGGGCATGGACCTGCTCACAGCCAAACGGTTTGGCGCATCGAAGATTACCGGCGTCGAATTGAACCCGGGTGTAGCCAAAGCCGCGCGCGACATCTACCCCGAATTTCAAGGCCACCTTTACGACCCGGAGAAAAATCCGGAAGTGACCTTGCACGTCGCAGAGGGACGTCACTACCTCGAAAGAGACGAACACCTCTACGACATCGTTCAGCTCTCCGGTGTTGATACAGCGAGCACGACGCAGGCGGGCGCCTTCAGTCTGTCCGAAAACAACCTGTATACAGCTGAGGCTTTCGACACCTATCTCGCGCGCACAAAACCCGATGGGATCGTCACGCTGACCCGATGGTTCCTGCCCGATACGAATGGGTTCCCCCGCAACACACTACGTCTTTTCGTTTTGGCTTGGGAGGCCCTGGAGCGAGCGGGAGTCTCCGACCCGGGCGCTCACTTGTACCTCGTGGAGAGCCAGGCTTTTAGTGTGGTTCTGTTTGGGAAGACGGCCTTCACCGGAGAGCAGATTGCGATGCTGGATCGCACGACGCTTGAGAAAAACTTCAAGCCTCTGTATCACCCTACGCTGGAGCCGGGCGCAATGCTCACCGTAGACGGTGTGGATCGTCAGCTTCCCTATGAGTACTACAACCCCTACACCGCCACGGTTGTTGAAAACCAGTTTGTCTCTTTTGCAAAGTCGGCTCAGGCCAATACTAAGGACGACTTTTTCAGCGCTTATCCCTACGACGTAACTTCTCCCGAAGACAACCGCCCGTTCTTTTTTGAGACTTCCCGTTTTCGCGATCTCTTCAAGCGTGAGGCATTCTTTAACGCTCTCGGTGGCATCACTGCACACGGAATCTTGATGATTCTGATGGCTCTGTTGAGTGTCGTCGCCTTGTTCTTCGTGATTGTTCCTCTCCTCAGTTTGCGCGCCCGGGAGCGCGAGGAAGGAAAGGCACCGGAACCTCTTGGCGCCGTCCTCTTCTACTTCGGCTCCCTGGGCCTGGGATTCATCTTGGTGGAGGTTGTCCTCTCTCAGAAGTTCATCCTCTATCTAGGCAACCCGCTGTATTCACTGGCGGTGGTGCTGTTTAGTGTGCTGATCTTCTCTGGTATTGGGAGTGCGCTTTCCAATAAGGTCGGTGACGCACGGCGCGCTCTTACGGTGGTGATCGGGATTGCGATTGTGTATCCCTTCCTGCTCGACCCGATCTTTAATGCCACCCTTGGGTTAGAGACGGCGGGGCGTATCGGGGTTGCCGTGGCCTTGCTCGCACCACTCGGACTGGTACTTGGCATGCCGTTCCCGTTGGGTGTCAGGGCGCTATCCAATGCGTCGAGCTCCATGGTGGCATGGGCTTGGGGAATCAACGGATATACCTCGGTACTGGGCAGTGTTCTCTGTGTGGTGCTGTCGATTGCCGTTGGTTTCAACATGGTGGTTTGGTTCGGAGCGTGCGTCTATCTCGTCGCGTTTGCTGTCGCTCCAAAACTCGGACGCAAAGGCTAGCACGCCAATGCAGCGGCGGTCGTGCAGGGGAGACTGCCGCGGGACCGCCGCTTGCGCAATGCGGCCCGGTTGCGTAAGACATCCTTCATGAAGCGAAGGAAATTGATCTCGGGTGGACTCCTCGGTGCCGCGGCGATGGCAACTGGATGCGGATCTAAGAGTCGCGCTACGGGCGGCTCTATGGTGGCTACGGGGAAGGTGGTTCGATGGAGGCTCGCCTCGAGCTTCCCCTCCTCGCTCGATACGATTTATGGGGCCGCTGAGGTTCTTGCAGATCGTGTTCGCGAGATGAGTGGAGGTAACTTTGACATCCGAGTCTTTGAAGCTGGCGAGCTCGTCCCGGCACTGCAAGTCATGGATACGGTCCAGACGGGAGCTGCTCAAATTGGTCAAACCGGTGGTTACTACTACACGGGAAAAGATGCGGCCTTGGCCTTTGACACATGTGTTCCCTTTGGGCTAAACGCACGCCAACAGACCGCTTGGCTCTTGGAAGGGGGGGGCCTGAAGCTCATGCGGGATGTCTACGCCGATTTTGGGATGATCAACTTTCCAGGCGGCAATACGGGCGCTCAGATGGGAGGGTGGTTTAAGAACAAGGTGGAGAGTCTGGCCGACTTGAAGGGCCTCAAAATGAGGATTCCCGGCCAAGGGGGCAAGGTGATGGATGCTCTCGGCGTCAACGTGCAGGTCCTTGCTGGTGGCGATATTTACCCTGCCCTTGAGCGCGGTGCGATTGACGCGACGGAGTGGGTCGGCCCTTATGACGATGAAAAACTCGGCTTCTACAAGGTCGCCAAAAATTACTACTACCCCGGTTGGTGGGAGCCGGGGCCTAACCTGTCCTTTCTTGTCAACCAGAAGGCTTGGGACGAACTTCCCGCGGATTACAAGGCCATGCTCGAGGCGGCAACACGCGAGGCTGCAACGGCGATGATG
Source organism: uncultured bacterium (assembly GCA_937896235.1). Taxonomy (GTDB): domain Bacteria; phylum Planctomycetota; class UBA1135; order UBA1135; genus CALBMX01. The sequence continues at coordinate 43,577 of CALBMX010000033.1, read as the reverse complement.
ACTCGCTATGACGCCAAGAATCCCGCCGCCTGGAAGCGCCTCCTAAAACAGGACATCACCGTGCGGAAGTTCCCCGAGGACTTGCTCAGCGCTGCGAGAGCCGCTGCGGAAGAGCTACTTGAAACCGAAGCCGCAGCAGATGCGAGGTACGCCAAGATTCTGGCGGAGTGGCGCGTGTTCCGGGATGACTCTTTCGACTGGTTTGGCGCTGCCGAGTTAGCTTATGCCAACTTTGCGATGGGCGAGTAGCGCCCACTCCTAAAGCATTCCGGTCACGATCTCGGGAAAGAAAACAATGACGGCGAGGCCGACGAGTTGTATCCCGATAAAGGGCAATACACCCCGGTAAATAGCACTAGTTGGGATCTCTTTGGGTGCGACTCCGCGTAGGTAGAACAGGCTAAATCCAAAGGGCGGCGTGAGGAAACTTGTCTGTAGGTTCATGCCCAGCATCACGCCGAACCAAACCATCTCATCACCTTCGATACCAAGGGCGCGTGCAGCCGGAACGATGAGCGGGAGGATGATGAAGGCGATCTCGAAAAAGTCGATGAAGAAGCCGAGCAGGAAGACGGCTGCGTTGCATGTGACTAGCAGGCCAATGCGACCTCCGGGCAAGCCTGTCAGTAGGTCCTCTATCCAAATGTCGCCATTAAGTCCGCGGAAGACCAAGCTGAAGAGTGTCGAACCAATCAAGAGGAAGACGACCATCGAGGTGAGCTTGGTGGTCTCGCGCATCGTGCCTTGAAGCGCCTTCCGGCTTAGCCTGCCGTTGACTTTCGCAAGCACCATCGCGCCGACGGCACCAAGTGCGCCCGCTTCCGTCGGCGTGGCGATCCCCAGGAAGATAGAGCCCAGGACGATCAGGATCAGAAGGAGTGGGGGCAGCAGTGCCCGAACGACTTGACCGGCGAGTTGACCCGAGGCGGCGTCGCGCTCTTCCTTGGGCATCGCTGGCGCCGCGCCTGGCTTGAAGAATGCGATCGCGATTACATAGAGGGCATAGAGGCCAGCAAGCATGAGCCCGGGGAGTAGCGACCCCACAAACAGGTCCCCTACGCTGACTTGGAGTTGGTCGGCGAGGACGACAAGTACGACGCTGGGCGGCACGATTTGGCCAAGTGTGCCCGACGCGCAGATGACTCCGCTCGACAGCTCCTTTGAGTAACCATAACGCATCATGACGGGTAGGCTGATCATGCCCATCGCAACCACAGATGCGCCTACGACTCCCGTTGCAGCCGCGAGCAGTGTGCCGACAAAAACAACAGCGAGGGCCAGGCCTCCGCGAAGGGGGCCAAAGAGCAATCCAATGGTGCGAAGTAGATCTTCAGCGAGCTTGGAGCGCTCCAGCATCGTCCCCATAAAAATGAAGAACGGAACCGCGAGTAAAATCTGATTCGACATGACGCCAAATACCCGCTCGGGGAAAGCCGTCAGCAGCACGAAATCAAAATAGCCGAAAAAGACTCCGATTGCGGAGAAGATCAAGGCCACACCGGCGAGCGAAAAGGCAACCGGGTACCCGATGAAAATCACCAGGAACACCACCACAAACATGATCGGTCCAAGGAGCTCGCTCACGAGGTTTCACCGCTTTCCCTATTCTCCAATCCAGCTTGTGTGGCCGTGATTTTGCGACTGAGGAAGAGGCCGCGGCGAGTGACCTCAGCGAAGCCCTGGAGGGTCAGCAGTACAAAGGCAACCGGGACGACGAGCTTGATTGGCCAACGCGTCAGCCCCCCGGGATCGGGAGAGACTTCACGGATATCCAACGAGGATAAGGCGCTTGGTAGGGCATACCAGACTCCGAAAACGCAAAAGGGAAGTAGGAAGACCAAGGTCCCAATCAGGTCGATCCACGCCTTTCCGCGCGTCCCTAGCCGACCGTAGAGCACATCGACGCGGACGTGGCTGTCGAGTCGAACCGCAAAGGGAGCCGCGAGCAGGAACACCAAACTAAAGAAATACCACTGCAGCTCGATCCAACCATTCGAGGACAGCCGCACCGGTAGGTACTTGTCCCCATAACGCGCAAGGGCGTTGAAGGCGCCGATCAAGACCATTGCAAGGGAGAGCCAGCAGACCCCTCGATAGACAGCGCGGTTGAGCCGGTCGATGAAGAGTGTGAGTCGGAGGAGCGGAAGCATACTGGACGTAGTTTGCGATGTACGCCCTTCTGGAGCCAGCCCAAGTTCGCGGTAGCTTGGAGTTTCGCCATTTGGCCAGGGGCTTGGACTGGGGAGCGTTTGGAGCAGGGCGAGGCCGGCAACACCCGTTTCGGAGGTGTGGCCGTACTGTGCACAGCGATCCGCACAATCTATGTCGGAGGGACACGTTTTTGAGGGAGCCCGAAACGCCTAGGCGGTACTCTATGGATATGGAAATCACGAATCCGTTTCGCCTGTTGCCGAAGGTCGACGAAGTCTTGGCTCGCGAGGCCGTATCCGCACTGGAAGCCACGATTGGTCGCGAGCTGATGCGGTCGCTAGTTCAAGAGATCCTCTCGGACTGGCGCAGCGAGATCGCCGATGGTGTTTTGGACTCCGCACTGCTGGAGGCGCGCCTTGTGGATTTGGATAGGGCGGATGGATTGGTCGGCCGTCTGAACAAGGCGGTAGCTGAAGAGCGGGGACGCGGGATCGTTCCCGCCGTGAACGGCACAGGAATCGTGTTGCACACCGGCTTGGGGAGGGCCCCGGTTCACCCGGAAGCGGCAGCGGCGATGGCTGCGGCCGCTGGCGGATTCTGCGTGGTCGAGGTCGATCGATTTTCCGGCCAGCGCAACCGCCGCGACGATCGATTGAGCGAGTTGGCGCGACGCTTGATCGGCTGCGAGGCCGCGATTGCAGTCAACAACAATGCGGCCGCATGTGTACTGGCCCTTACCACCTTTGCCAACGGCAAAGAGACGATCACAAGCCACGGTGAGCTCGTTGAGATCGGCGGTTCATTTCGAATGCCCGCCGTGATGGAGCAAGCTGGTACCAGGCTGGTCGCTGTGGGCTCTACGAATCGAACTCGCATTGGGGACTATCAAAACGCGATTACGGATCAGACGGGGCTCTTGCTCAAGGTGCATCGCTCAAACTTCGCTCTTATTGGGTTTACCGAAGAGGCGTCCATGGAGGAGATCGCGACCTTGGCTGCCGCCCGCGGGCTTCCGAGTGTATATGACCTTGGAGCGGGCTTCCTCAACCGCGGCGTTCCCGGGCTCACCCCAATCGATGGTCTGACAGGGGAGACGCTCTTGGACGACGCGATTGCCAGCGGGGCAGACGTCGTCACCTTCTCCGGCGACAAACTTTTCGGTGGCCCCCAGGCCGGGATCCTAGCGGGTAATTTAGGTGCGATCGAGGACATGCGCAGGCATCCCTTGTACCGTGCGCTGCGCTTGGACAAAGTTTCCCTGGCCGGTCTCGAGCGCACGTTCGAGCTCTATTTAGAAGGCCGCGGAGATGAGATTCCCTCGCGTGAACTTCTTGGTAGACGACCAGAAGTCTTGCTCGAAGCCGCGAATGCGCTCTTTGCAAAGCTCAAGGAGCTCGCGTTTTTCAGGGCCGGCGAGGTCGTCCTTGAAGTCGTGGCGAGTACTTCGCAGCCCGGCAGCGGCAGCGCTCCTGGGGTCGAGCTGGCGACGACCTGCTTGCGCATCCGATTGAGCACCTCCGGAGGCGCAGACAAGCTCGCCGACAAGCTGCGCGCAGCAACGCCACCGGTGTTTGTGCGAATCTCAGATGGAGCCGTCTGGATTGACCTGCGTACCTTGCTACCTGGCGATGACGAGCGCTTACTTGCTGCGTTTTCATCGCTTGTGTAAACCTGGGCAACACTAGGTTGATTCGATTACTATTTCGGCGTCAGTTCACGCCCCGAAGTGCTGACAAAGTCGCGCGCTAACGCTAATCTGCTCACCAATTATGAAGATCTTCAATAGGAAAAAACGGCTTACCGAATATTCAGCCGCCGCCGGCTGAGCGGCCAAGATGCCCCAAGGGGAGCTCGCGCAAGTTTTGCGCGGCGTAACAGATGTGGCCAATCAGCGCCTTCTAGTGGGACCACTCACACTTGATGACGCGGGAGTTGTCGTCTTTGGTGAGTCGGAAGGACTGCCCAAAGGTGTCGAACTTCCGATCGTTCAGACGGTCGACTTCTTCCCGCCGGTGGTTGACGACCCCTACTTCTACGGTGCGATTGCCGCGGCGAACTCGATCTCGGATGTGTACGCCATGGGTGGCCGTCCAGTGACGGCTTTGTGCTTAGCCGGCTTCCCTCGCGGCTTCGATCGCGAGTGGATTGCAGCGATTATGAAGGGTGGCTATGAGAAGGTTAAGGAGTCGGGTGCAATCCTCGCAGGTGGACACACCGTAGAGTCCGAAGTGCAGTTTGGTTTTTCCGTAACAGGAGTTGTGGAGCGCTCGCGCCTCGCTACGAACGCAGGTGCAAAGGCGGGCGATGTGGTTTACCTAACGAAGCCCCTTGGAATGGGAACCATGACCACGGCGGCGAAGTTCCAGAAGATCACGTGGGACCAACTCAAACCCGCAGCGATCCAAATGGCCACCCTCAATGCCAAAGCAGCCGAGGCGATGAATGTCGCTGGTGCCCATGCGGCGACGGATATCACAGGTTTTGGCTTGGCCGGTCACGGGCTCAACATCGCGCGCTCTTCCAACTTGTGCCTAGAGATCGACTCGGCTTTGGTGCCGATCTTCCCCGGGGCGCACGCTCTTGCCAAAGCGGGGAACCTGTCCGGTGGTGCGAAGAAAGGCAAGGTCAATATTGGCGAGCACATTCGCTCTGCCGCAGGAATCGACGCGACGTTAGAGCTCTTGTTCTTTGACGCGGAGACGTCTGGCGGACTTCTGATTGTGGTCGACCCTGCACACGCGGCGAAGCTCGAAGACGAGCTTGCGGCTCGTGATGTTCCGGTGCACAGGATCGGCCAGTTCCGCGAGAAGACGGACTGCTTTGTGAAGTTCAACTAACGGTCCGGTGACTTCTAGCGCGCGCGTTGTGCATCATGGGCACATCGCGCGCTCTCCAATTCATCCTCTCCACAGGGTGCTATTTGCCGAAAGTCGAATCTTCCGAAGTGCCAAACCCAGTGGAGGAGACTCCAGGCCTCGGATGGGTAGGGACTCCGAGCTCTGACCGTAGAGGGCAAGTGGTCCTCTCGCACAGCGCCTAGGCTGGGACCATCTCTAGGGGCTATGGTTGCGAACTGGAGCTCTCTTCAGCTTGCAAGATGCGGCGAACACGACGGATAAGCAGCCAGCCCAAAAAGCCAGCTATAGCTGTCGTGCTTATCAGTCCTGTGAAACCCAGCCTGCCGAACTGAGATTTCCCCAATTCGCCGAGTGCGGCGAAAGCAAGGCCAATGCCTCCGGCTCCAAGAGCGACGGCTCCGAGGCCCGCGATTCTTGAGAGCCCGATCAGTCGAGCTGCGAAGGTGCCCATGACTGCGCCCGTCGCCGGCAAGGGTAAAAAGACGAAGAGAGTGACCCCAAAAAAGGCCATCTTCTTGAGTCCGGGGTTAGCCGACAACATCAGCTTGGCCCGGCGCCTTGCAATCCGAATCCAACGGCCAAGGCCAGGCGCGCGCTCTAGGTGCCGCACACCGCTTGTTAGGGCGATACAGATATTTACATCAATCACAAACACGAGAAGCGCAAGCCCATAGGGGCCTAAGCTTGACCCAGATTGCAGGCCCTTGAGCACGATGAACTTACCAAGGACTGCGATCGATGCGCCGGCGGACTCCAGCGTCTCTTTCCAAAGGACTGCATCTTGAGAGGTGTGCCAGGCGAGAAAGCATGACGCGAGCACTGCAGCCGTCGCGATGGGCGGATAAAGTGCGCGCTGCAGAGGAGTTTCGTACCTAGACATGAATGGATTCTTCCCAAGTGACACCCGTTTGGAAAGACTGGGCCTATGGCAAGTGACAAAGAAAGCAAAATGACCTGGCTGCAGCTCCCTCTAAACCATGCGGATGTTCCTGGACTGAAGGTGGGCCCACCGTGGATCCTCGGTCACCGCGGAGCACCATGGGATGCACCCGAAAACACTCTGGGCGCCTTGCGGGGCGCCTTGGCGCATGGGTTAGATGGGTTCGAGTATGACCTGCAGCGGACCCTCGATGGTGAGGCTGTCCTCATGCACGACGACACCCTTGGCCGCACGACGGACGGCAGTGGACTTGTTGCCGAGCGAAGCCTTGCCGAGCTTTATCCTTTGGACGCCGGCTCTTGGCACAGCCCCGCCTTTGAGGCCGAGCATATTCCGACTTTTGCCGAGGCCTACCGTCTTTTGCCGGGTGGCGAGACGCCATCGGACGCGCCTTTTCACATGATTGAGATCAAAGATCCCGCCCTGATTCCGGCCGTAGCGGGCATCCTAGGACGAGAGAGGATGCGCGGAGAGGCGGGCCTAGGGGCGCCGTTTATAATCGCATCGTTCTACCGGGCAGTTTGTACCGAGGCGCGTGACATGGGGTTGCCGGTGATGCTCTTGGGTGAGATTGCAAACGAGGCCGATCGTTGCTTTGTTCGCGACGAGCGCATCACTGCCTACGGTGTCGGGCCCGGGGGTTGGAGCCCGAAAGCCGCAGGCGAAGTGGTGCATCTCGACTGGCCGTGCCAACGCTGGAGCTGGTCGGTTGACGAGCCCGCGGACTTATTCGCCGCCTTCCGTACCCCGCTGTTTGGCATCAACACCAACGAGCCGCGGCGGGCGCTGAGCATTCGCGCGCTCTGCACATTGACGCCTGACGATCGCGGCGAATACCCTCTACAAGTGTCCGAGTTGGAGGTGAGCGGCCACGGGCTCGCGGATGAACCCATCGATCATCCCGATGCTAAGGCCCCTCGAGCTCGCACGTATGGCAAGCCCGTCCTTGAACCTTGGACCTCCGCCTGGTGTGGCGTATGGAAGCCACGTGCCGAAGTTCGCAATCCGTTTCCCTTTGCAGTGTCCGTTAGTTTTGATGTCGAGCTCGCAGGGGGCGCATTCGAGGTGAGCTCTCTACCGCAAAATCAAGCGCTTGCAGTGGGGGAGCTACACTCGTTTGAGTTTGAGATGGTCGGTGGATCCAGGTCGCCCGGCGCGGACCCCAAGCTACTCGCGCGCTTCGTTTGGCAGGACGATTCGAAAAACATCTGCTCGCTGTTGCTCGACACGCCTTTGCGCCGCCGCCGTGTCTTGCGCCTTGGCGAAGAGGCGCATCGCTTAGGAATGTTACGCGAGGAGCCCGGCGCTCCATACGCCAGTGTTGTGGTGCGGCGCAAGGGCTCGGAGCTGCTCGTCCGTATCGAGGATTCGGGAGGGCTCGTGGATGCTCACCTCGTCGTTCGCCTAGGCGCAGAGTGCGCTTTTGGATCCCAGGGTTTGCGCTTGCGGATCCCTGAGGTGTATCAAGGGGAGCTCCCTTTCTCGGTCGGCTTGGAGGGCCGGGTACGCCTCGAGATCGGTAGCCCCCGAGTCTTTCGCCGCTGGGCGGGGGGGGTGCCAAGCAGCAGCCTCGCGAGTATTTTTGCCGGGGAGCCGGGGACCCTAATCCTGATTTGAATCCAAAGGATTGGGCGCGCCAAGAAGAGGGGTCCTCTTCTTGGCGCGCCCAAAAAAGCACACCGATTTAGCGCTTCTGGTTAGGGGAGAACATCAACCTGAATAGCGTTGGAGATACCGAAACCAAGGGGTTGGGCCGCATCCAAGTAGAGGGCCTGTACGAATAGGGACACCGGGCCACCGCCGCCAGCAAAGCCAGGCAAGGCGTACGAGCCCGCCCCGTCGGTGGATCCAAACAAGAGGAATGAGACAGGTACCGGGAGGATCACTCCACCAAACAGTGGTGTCGGGTTATTCGAAGTGCTTACTGCAATCCACATCGGTTGGGATGGAGCGGCGCCCGAAAGAGTTAGGTCGGCTGTCGTTCCCGTGGACAGGTCGCCACCACAAACCATGAGCGCGGAAGCACCTGGTCCGCCAGAGCCGAGGTCAGTCTGGCATGTGGTCACCACGCCCGGAAGTGGACGATCGGTAACCGTAACGGTGGTGGTGTCTGTAGCGACGTTGCCATCGCTATCCGTTACTGCAACCGTAATCGTGTGGAGACCAACGGAGAGACCGGTCGTGCTCGTGACGCGGCCCATTCCGATGAGTCCGTCGACATTAGATGTCCACACGACGCTAGAGCCGGTAAGGCCACGATCTTCAAGGTCCCAACCCGAGCAGTGCAACAGCACCGTGGCGGCTTTGGGGAAGGTCTTCCCGTTGTCGGGAGTCAAGACGTAGGTCGTCGGGGTTGCCCCTGCGGTTGCCGCTAGCTGAAGCGTCGGGCGAAGCAGAGGCGTGCGCACAACACTTGTGTTCAGACCATCCGTTGCGACCAACTCAAAGAAGCCCTTGCCGGTGATCAGGCGCGGAAGTTCGGTCATGTCGACCGTGTAGCTGCTGCCCTGAACATCCATTGCCAGAGGCATCATGCGCGTGCCATCGGGGCTGTAGCGTAGGTGCTGCTTTACCGAATCTCCGTCCACATCAGCCGTGCGCCACTCGAGCGTAAAGTTCGAGGGGATCAGCTCCGAAGGACGAGGGGAAGTGAAGTTCACGGTAGGCGCCGAGGCGGAGCGCCCCATACGCGAGAGCTCTTTGCCATTCCGGTCGGTGATGACAACGGTCATTACGTCGCGCGGGTTGATCCCGGTCGGCAAGGTTGCCGAGAAAGGCGCGGACTTGCTCGCTAGATCCGCAGCGTTGCCGCTGCACGACTCCGTATGGGCCGAAATGCCAAATCGTGCCAACTGGTCGGCACTTCCACCTTTACCGAGAACGGTCATGATCAGGTCGGCCTCGGAAATCGGAGTCGAAGGCACAGGGCGCACATCGTTTACCGTGAACGAGTCCTCTAACGTGAAGCTGCCCGTGGTCGGATCAAAAATCCCGCCGATGTACATGCCTAATGAGGACTCGGATGCCTTATCAGCAATCGGCGCGCACTTGAAAATGAAGTGGTTTGCGAAGAAGGTGTAATTCGCCGGCCAAACCCAAGCTTCAAAGGTCAACAACCCCGCGGACATGATGTCCTTTTTGGAGGGTGGTTTGACCTGGGGCAAGCTCTCGGTGATGGCGAGGTGGTGCTCGACATCTACGCCAATCGTGTTGATGGATTGGGTGTTGTGGCTCAATCCGAACAGGTGCCCAAGCTCGTGCGCAAACGTGCGCTGGTGACGGATCGTTTGCGTGTTGCCTATGCCTACGATGCCGGGAATCCCATTCGCCTGACCGTTATAAGGGAGGCTTCCTGGAACCCAACCGTACATGAAGTCGGGCTTTGGACTCATCAGCTGCATCTCCGCAGAGAGCGAGCTTAGTAGTCCCGATCCCGAACCGGAGAGAGAGCTTGTCCAAAGCTTGCTGGGGAGATCGTAGGGGCGGTACTCCCAGTCGGGACCCGGGTAGATTCCCTGAATGAAGTTATCTCCATTTCCAGGTTCGATAAGCAGCGGGTCGGGCAAGCTCGGAGTTGGGCCTCCACTCGGCCGATAGTCGATCGGCACAAAGATCACTTCGGGAGTTCTGCGGCAATCGAAAGTCAAGATGCCGGTGCTTGCCGTGTTGTTTGTGAAGTCCGTCTCGGCGACTTGGTTGGGGCCGGCGGGGTTCACCTCAATCTTGAACTGGACGTTTGAGGCTAACGGGGGCAGGTAATAGAAGTTCAATCCATCATCTAGATTGAGGGGGCTACCGAGTGCCGGCGGAACAAGGGGGCCGTTGGCCGAGTAAATGGGCGACTCTGGGATCTCGACCCCACCGATGAAGACTCGCATGATGGCGTCGACACTTTGCCCCGCGGGCAAAGTTCCTGTTGAGGCCAAACCTGCGCGAACGATGGTGGACTTGCCCGCAATCAGTGCGGTGGAGCCTGACTGCACGGTCTGCAAGACGATGGTGCCCGAAATACTGACGTCGTACTGAGCGGACGAGACGCTGCTCGCCATGGTTAGGGCGGCGGCAGTGGCAAGGAATGTTTTCTTACTCAAGGTAGGGATCCGTAGAATAGAAGTGGGTCTTCGTGAAGGAGAGTTGTGAACTAGTCGATTGTGGCCCGGGAGCCGTCCGGATCCTATCATAGGACCGCTATTCGCGCAGGGTGCCTACGCAACTCACACAGGTTTGACCGTGCGAGTTTCCTTGCGGCAACCCATGACAATGGTGGCCGTTGACGCTACGCTTCTCGCGTCCCCATGTGGGAGTGGATCGGTGCTGGTGTGCCGTCCGGCCTTCAAAGCCGGTGAGTTTCGTGAACAGCGGGACTGGTGGGTTCGATTCCCATGCACTCCCGCCATTCTTTTCTTCGCCAGAGTGGGGTAACCTCCTAGTTGTGAGTGAACTTCCCCCCTTTACGATTCGCGAGTACGAGCCTGGTGACGAGGTCGCCATCCTCGAGACTTTCAATCGCGTGTTTTCTGGCGTCGATCCCAACTTCGTGCATCGCACGATGGAAGAGTGGCGTTGGTGTTACCTTGAGAATCCGTCTGGATGGCGAATCTCGATTGCCGTAACCCCCGACGGCAAGGTCATTAGTCAATACGCAGGCGTAGCGCAGCGTATGCTTCTCGACGGCGAGCCCGCCTCGTTTAGCCAGGCGATCGACTCGATGACGGACCCCAACTATCGGCGCGGCCTGAAGAAGCCCGGATATTTTGTCCTAACGGGTTACCCCTACGCCGAGCTCTACGGCGGAACCGCCGAAGGCCAGGACACCGTGATGTGGGGCCTCCCCGTTCCAGCCGCATGGCGGATCGGAAAGACCTACCTGAAATACGAGCTTGTTCGCACGCAGCTCAAGCTCAGCGTACCGGTTGAAAACGTTTTCCTACCTCCGCTTGGTCCAAGTGGAAGTGGCGTGGATGTCGAGGAGCTCACCGAATTCCCCGAAGATGCGGAGGAGTTGTTTCAGAAGCACGCCGTGCGCACGGGTGCGATGGCGGTCCGCGACAAAGAGCAACTCGATTGGCGCTACGTGAAAAAACCGGGGCGAACCTATCGGATCGCCGCAGCCCGACGCGCGGGAGTGCTGGTGGGCTTGACGGTGCAGACAAACGGTAGCTTTGACGGTGACTCCGGATCACTCGTATGTGATTGGATGGTTGGAGAGCCCGAAACCGCCGCTGCGCCTTTTGATTTTGGTGCGACCGTAGAGCTCTTGGCCTGGCAGCGGGCCACAGCAAATGAGCTCGGCCAAGAACACATGGTCGCGCTCTTCCCCGACACTGCGCCCGAATGGCTCGCATTCCAAGAGGCTGGATTCCGAGCTCGCGACACGTCCTACTTCCTTGTTGGGCGCAACTACTCCAAACCTTACGACATGCGCTGGTTGCGCCAGAATTGGTATTACACTCTTGGGGATACGGACCTCTGCTAAGTGATGACTGACGAGACCAAACCCGAGGATAAGCGCTCCTATACGCCAGGTTATGACCTCCGCCCGCTGCAAGAGGGTGATGTCGAGTCCCTGCTCAAAGCATTCAACTTCGTGTTCGCGGAGAACAACCCCGCCTTCGAGCCTCGCACGATGGAGGAGTGGCGTTGGGCCTATCGGGACAACCCCGCCGGCACACGCGTCCTGGTGGCCGTAAAAGACGGCGAGGTGGCGGCGCACTTCTCCTCCTTGCCGGTGCGCGTTTGGATTGGCGGTGAGGAGCGCCTCTTCGGCCAATCCGTGGACTCGTTCGTTCATCCCGATCACCGCCAAGGGCTCCGGCGACCTGGCCTGTACGCCAAGTTGGTGTGGGAGTTTCAGGACACCTATGGAGGTCGCGATAAGGACCTCCTGCACTATGGTTGGCCGGTTTGGAATGCTTGGCGCATTGGAAAGGCCCTATTGAGCTACGAGGTTGTTCGGACTCAGAACCTACTCGTCAGGGCTGTGCCCGAGGGCGTCCCCCAGGGGGTCTTGCAAGGCTGCGAACGGGATGGACTTCGGTTGGAGGTCCTCGACCGCTTCGATGAGCAGGCGCGCTGGCTGTGGGATCGCTGTGCTGGTGTTTGGGGTGCGAGTGCAATTCGGGATGACGCCTTTCTAAATTGGCGCATCTTTGACCACCCCAAATACAAGTACGAGGTTTTGGGAGTCCGTGACAGCGATGGGATCCTGCGTGGTTACGCGGTCTATCGCTTCGGAGATTGGATCGAAGCTGACATGGGACTCCTTGTCGATTGGCTCGTGCCACCTGACGAGCCCGGCGTCGTGGAACTCCTGAGCGATGGGCTTCTCGCGCTTGGAGCACGGGATGGTGCTTCCACCATTACGGGGATCTTTCCGGATTGGTCGACGTGGTTTGAGAACTTCCAAGAACAAGGTTGGCGCGTGTATCCAAGCGACTACTTCATGATCGGAGTTCACTATCACAAGCGCTATGACATGCTTTGGCTGCGAAAGAACTGGTGGTATCAGCTGATTGATACGGACCTCGTCTAGGTCGTCTTGAAACTTGGCTTCCCTATGAAAATCACCTCTCTCGTGGCGCTTGCCTCCCTCGTTCTTGCTACGGGCTGTCTTCCTATGGAGAGTCCAAGGGCCGACCGACCCGCCGAACGCTCTGACAAGCGCGAGGACATGCGCGTGATGAGTTTCAACGTGCGCTACGGGAGTGCAAATGACAGAGAGAACAGCTGGCCTTATCGCAAAGAGCAGGTCCTTGAGGCGATCGCTGCATACGATCCTGACTTGCTCGGTCTACAGGAGGCGCTCTCTTTTCAATCGTCTCTGGTGGGGGGCGCCCTGAGTGGCCACACCTTTTACGGACCAAGCCGGCTCGGCCCGGACACCGACGGCGAGGCCTGCTCGGTGTATTGGCGCGCTGAGCGCTTTGAGCTAATTGAGAGAGGCACATTCTGGTTGTCGCCAACGCCGGAGGAGGTCGCGAGCCAAGGTTGGGATGCAGCGCTACCCCGCATTTGCACTTGGGTGCAACTGCTAGATCTCAACACAGACCAAATCTTTGTTTTTGCGAACACCCATTTTGATCACATGGGGGAGGAGGCGCGCGCGCAAAGTGCCAAGTTGCTGACGAAGTACTTTGGGGACCAACGGATGATCCTTACCGGTGACTTCAACGCCGAGGAGCCAAGTGCTCCGATGCAAGTCCTTCGCGAAGCGGGCTTAGAAGATACATTTCGGGTCGTCCACCCCGACGCCGTAGAGCCAGGGACTTTCACGGGCTTTCAAGATGCCCCAACCCGGGGGAAGATCGACTACGTCTATTTCCGAGGCGACGCCGCTGTATTGGAAGCGGAAATCGACAACCGGCGCCGCGCCGGCCGTTGGCCCTCCGATCACTTTCCGGTGACCGGAACTTTACGCTGGAAGTAATTCCATCGCAGGCGGCGATGTGCGACTTCGTGGGGATTCGATACCCTGTCGCTCATGTCCCCCAAAAAACGAGCGCGCCACTATTGGCTGATGAAGTCCGAGCCGGACAAGTACCCCTTCTCCGCACTTGAGTCCGAGCCCTCGGGCAAGACGATGTGGGATGGAGTTCGCAACTATCAAGCGCGCAATATGATGCGCGACGAGATGAAGGTGGGGGACGGCGTTCTGTTCTACCACTCAAACGCAAAGCCACCAGGTATTCGAGGCTTGGCAGAGATCGTTACCGAGGGCTACACCGATCAATCTGCATTCGATCCAGACGATGCACACTTCGACCCGAAAAGCGATCCGGAGAAGCCGCGCTGGGTCCACGTGGACATCAGTGCGATTGCGCCTTTTAACGAGCTGATCTCGCTACAAGCTTTGAAAGACAACCCCCGATTGGACGGCATGGAGGTCATTCGCAAGGGCTCGAGGCTCTCCGTTCAACCCGTTTCTGAGAGGGAATGGGGGGAAGTCTTAAAAATGGCTGGGTACAAAGGGAAGACCTCTCTTTAGCGCTCGATTGACTCGTAAGTTGTTTATCAGCATGGGCTTGCGTCGTAACGGCGTTGGCCTCCGGACCGCTTCGACCCCGGCTAAGGGGCTCAAAACCCGGATTCTCTTTGAGAACGCGCTTGTAAGCCCCCCCGTTTTGTGGCTTTTATTGGGGGTGTCCCGGGCGTCCGGGAGACCCATCCTAACTGCCCCTGCGGTAGGCATCAGCCTCCCGGGCTAACCCTCAAGAAGAATCATGAGCCAGAACTTTGACGACCTTGCCACCCTTGTGGAAGCCACCCGTGGCGACGTAGAGAAAGCCGAAGGCGGCAACAAAGCCGCATGCACGCGTGTCCGCAAGGCCATGCAGACGATGAAAAACCACGCCCAGGAGATCCGCAAGGAGATGCTTGAGGCTCGTGACGCCAGCGAAAACTAAACGCTAGACGCCCACCAAAGTTCAAGCGCCCGCCCGCCTTCGTTTACGTTGGCAGGTGGGCGCTTCGCTTTTGCGCCTTCCACGCTGGGAGGCGAGAGTCGTGCTAACCCTGCACGATTTCTAATCCGCCCGTTTGGATCAGGCCTTTGGCCTTGGCGAGCCGGTTGAGGGCATCGATAGCGATCAGGCCTTGAGGGCCGAGATCGAGAGTCCATTCATTGACGTAGAGGTCGACGTGGGCCCAAAGCACGTCTTCACTCTGCTCTTGGGCGTACTTGGACATCGACGGAAGGCACGACTCGCGGTGGGACCAACCCCACTCGACGGAGCGGCGAACCACCGTTGCCAAACGTTGGGTCGTCTCCATGTCGAGGTGGCGGCCGGCGGCAATACCTCCCAAGGGGAGCGGCGTTTGTGTTTCCATTTCCCAACGGGCACCGAGGTCCTCGGCCAGCTCTAGTCCCGAGTCCTGCCACGTAAAGCGCCCTTCGTGGATACAGATCCCAAGGTCGGCCTCCGCATTTTGGAGGGCCGGCATGATCCGGGCAAAGTGAACCGGCCGCATATCCCTAGCGCAGGGCTCGCCGCCGTGAAAGAGCTGCCACAGTAGCGAGGCCGTCGTCCAACGGCCCGGGGTCAAGACCACGGGGACCTCAGGCCTGTCGCGCTCGTACCCAGCTCGGGATAGGACCACGGGACCGACTCCAAAACCAAGAGCGGAGCCCGCTGAGAGCAGACGCAGGTTGGCGGCTTGGTGCAACATCGCGTGATAGCTCATTTTCGCTACGTCGAAGGCACCACTCGCCATGCCCTCGTTGAGCTCCTCCACGTCGAGTAGCTCGGTGGTAAACGCAAACCCATCCAAGTCGATAGATTCCGTTAGCAGCGCATGAAATGCGAAGGTGTCGTTAGGGCAGGTCGAGATGCCTAGACGAATCGGTTGGCTCATTTGGCAAGCTCTAGCAGGAGGGACATTACGACGCGACGGGCCTCTCCAAGGGCCGCGGGGATACGCCACTCCGCGGGATTGCGCACGCCAACTTCATTCGAGATTCCGCGGACGATTCGAAGGGGTGTGTTGGCCAAGGAGCAAGCCATCGCCACGGCAAAGCCCTCCATGTCCTCTGCGGCGGCGCTGGGAAAGCGCGAGGTGCGACGAGCGGCCTCCTTTGCCGACCCCGAAGCTGAGGGGGTGGTGAGCAGGAGAGGCCCTGCTGCGGCGAGCTCTAGCTCCTCGTGGACGGCACCTGTTGTCTCGGGGCTGCCGGGCCATTGGGGGAATCCGAGCTTGCGGGGCCCCAGGAAGGCGTCGCCTTCGCCTGCTCCAATCCCGTCGACCGCCACGGAGCCAAAGGAGAGCGCGCTCCCGATTTCATAGGCACTCGTGTCATAGGCGCCAGCGATGCCGATCAGCACAACATGACGCGGACGTAGGGCTGTCACCAGGGCAGCGGTGCGCGCAGCCGCGGCAATGGGGCCGAAACCGCAAATCTCTACGCGGGCGAGCTCGGGGGGGAAGCCGCCATGGTCGGCGAGGCGTGCGAGCTCAAGATTCGTGGGGACTAACAGCAGGGTGTGGGGCTTGGGAGTGATCACAATCGTCAATCGGGGAGAGTCGGGGAAGGCGTAAAAGCTGGGAAACAGTAGCTGATTGGGGCCCGCCTTTGTGAAGGCCTTATGTACAGACAGTGCATTCGGGATGTTCGGCGGCAAGAATTATCTTTGCGTCCACCGCGATTTCCCGTCCGATAGGCACCCACGGGCGAGCATCTCCCCAATATTTGCGCCTACAGGTGGGGAGACTCACGGAATGCCACTCTCGGAAACACGATGACAAACGCTTTTATGATGCCGAATCCCAAGGCCCTTGCTCCTCTACTCTTCTCCACTCTCTGCATTTTCTCGTCGGGGGCACTCGCCCAGGAAATTGCGGACCCCATCGGTGCAAGTCCAAGTGATGCGCAGGTTCTGATCGAGCTGGCCAAGTCGGACAACCAAGTGGACTCTCATCTGATCGAGCTGACCGAAACCTTTGGGCCACGACTGACGGGCTCCACGAGTTTGACCAAAGCAGGAGTCTGGGCGAAAGAGCGTTTCGAATCCTACGGGCTCGTGGCCAGCCTCGAAAAGTGGGGCACGTTTCCCGTAGGTTTTGACCGCGGTACGGACACCGGCTTTTTGGTCGCGCCCGAACGCGTGGAGCTGGATTTTGTCACCAACGCTTGGAGCGCGGGCACCGCAGGGGCAAGCCGAGGCCGTGTTGTTTTAGAGCCGGTTGAAGTCGAGAACTTTGACGCATCACTCTACGAGGGCGCTTGGGTGCTTCGACGCCCTCGCAAAGAGCGCCCCAAGACAGTCGTGGGTAAAGAGCTGGATGCTCTTCTGGTCGAAGCTGGCATGCTTGGGGAGCTGCGGAATGGAGGCGGAAATCCCGTCGTTGGAGGCGGGCACCGCATCTCGTGGGACAACCTTCCCACTCTCGTCAGCATTCGTTTGGTGACGACCTGCTATGACGACCTGACCGCGAGATTGGAAGCCCAGGAGGTTGTCGAGGTCGAGTTCAATCTCGAGCACACTTTTGTCGAGGGACCGATCGATCTGTACAACGTCTTTGCCGATATCACCGGTACCGAGTTCCCAGAGGAGTACGTCATTGTTGGCGGCCATTTGGATTCGTGGGGGGCCGCTGTCGGCGCTCAGGATAATGGGACTGGGTGCGCGACAACTTTAGAGGCCGCGCGCCTGCTGATGAAGTCCGGCTTGAAGCCGCGCCGAACCATTCGATTTATGCTCTGGAGTGGTGAGGAGCAGGGGTTGCTCGGCTCAGTGGCCTATGCCAGTTCGCATCCCGAGGTCTGTGCGAACACCAGTGCGGTGCTCGTTCACGATGGTGGCGGAAACTATCTCTCGGGCATTCAAGGTCCGGCAGCATTGATCGACGACCTGCACGAGGTGTTCGGGCCTTTGAAAGAGCTCGAGAGCGAGATGCCATTTGTCGTCCGCGAGAACAAAGGCCTCTCTACTTTTGGGATGAGCGATCACGCCTCGTTCACCCAAAATGGCGCACCGGGTTTCTTTTGGGATCAAGCAAACGTGTTGGACTACAACTATGTGCACCACACCTTGCACGACACCGTGGACCAGGTGAACCCCGAGTTTCAACGCCACTCAGCTCTTGTGGTCGCGGTGGGTGCGCTGGGTATTGCCAACCTCGACACCATGCTTGACCGCACGGACCTGATTGCGGAGCGTCCCCAGCGCAGGTCGAATCGCCGCACCATGGGGGTCTACCTCGAGGAGAACAACATCAACGACGTCATCGAGGGCAGCCTGGCCGCCAAAGCGGGCTGGCTTACTGGCGATGTGATCATTTCGATTGATGGCGTGACGGTTGAGACGCAACCCGAGATCCTGGCTGAGCTCCAAAAGGGTGAGCCGAAGAAGGTCATCACGCTCCTGCGCGGGCAAGAGAAAATCGAGTCCACGTTGGAGTGGCCAAGCATCGGGAAGGGTCGGGATGACTCACCGAAGTAAGGGCCTGT
Organism: uncultured bacterium; assembly: GCA_937896235.1. Lineage (GTDB taxonomy): Bacteria > Planctomycetota > UBA1135 > UBA1135 > CALBMX01. The sequence continues at coordinate 25,684 of CALBMX010000033.1, read as the reverse complement.
AATCTCGCGGTTAGAATTGCGGAGGGGCGGTCAGGTGTGAACTTCGCACCTGACCGCCCCTCCGCTTCAAAATCCTCCCCTAGAGAATCGAGAGCAATAGAGAGTCGGAGATCCCCCAGGGGATTCCGGGCGGGGGAAGTGTCACGAAGCCAACGTAGAATGAGAGTCCGATAAGGCCCGGATCCGCTGGGATAAAGATCAGGCCGGGAGAGTCTCCGGTTGGACCGATCATGCCAGCGAAATTGACGAAGATGCTGGGGAGTGACATGCTGAGTGACATGAGCCCGTCGAAGTTCAATGGGACGGTCCCGTAGGCTGTTGGTGTGCCTGGTGAGTTGCCAAAGGAAGCTGCGGCGATGTAGGGAACGCCCTGAAACCCTGGAGCGTGGAACGTAAGGCTAAAGAAGCCACCCGGAGGAGTTGAAGAGGTGGCCGCAGAAACTTGGAGCGGGTTCACGGGCCCCGCGTCCTCCGTACATGCCCGGATCGCCCAAATGCCAGCGAAGAAAAATGGGCAGAGCGAGACGCCGCTAACGGTAGCTTTTGCACCGTCGGTCCAGCCTTGGCCCTGGATTAGCATCAAGCTCGTCTTCTCCGGCGTAATGACGGGATTACAGAAGAAGCCGACTTGGCTGTTGTCAGTGAAAAAGTTAGAGGTGAAGCCGGTGGCACAGCTGCCGTTTGGGTTGATCTCCATAATGAAAGCAACGACGAAGTTTCCAAGTCCGCTCGCCCCGACCGTCACGTTAAAACTCGACAGGTCGAATGCATTCAAGGCTGTTGAGGTGACCTGGAGGTTGCTGCCCGTGGCTGTGCTAAGGTCAAAAACGAGCGGTCCTAACGTCGGTGTGTTTTGTGGACCTGAAAACGTCACGCCGTCGAAGATCTGAAGGTTGACGGCAGCCGTAGCTCCCGACGCACCTCCCGCAGACCCAAAGGGAACGACGACCTGCGTCATCTTTTGCAGAGGGGAGCCCGGGATCAAGTTGAAGACGGTCGCTGCACCTTCACCTTCACAGAGGCCAGGGATGACACTGACGGAGATCGGTCCTGTTGGGACGTCGGGCAGGGTGTCGTTTTTCCAGAAGGTTTGGCCAACGCCTGGGCACGATTGAGCGGATGCACCGGCGGTCATGGCGAGCGACGCGACGACGAGCGCCGCCGCGCTTAGAAAGGCTGTGCGAAGGGAGGGAGTTTGGAACATGCGCAAGGGGGGTGGACTAGGGGATCTGGAGATTCGTCGTGAAGACGGGGGAGTCCAAAGTGGGGGAACCGCTCTGATCTTGCAAGCGTGCAATCTCGGATTCCGAGGCTGTAAAGAGACAAGCGCGCGACCAAGAAGGTCACGCGCTTGTCTAGCTGTCCCAAAGATTGGCGGCTAGAGCGACCTTGCAATCGCCGCTTGCGCAGCGGCGAGGCGCGCAATGGGCACCCGATAGGGAGAACACGAGACGTAGTCCAGGCCTAGGTCCTGGCAGATTTGAATCGACTTCGGATCGCCACCATGCTCACCACAGATGCCCAGCTTCATACCGCGGCGGGTTCGCCGACCGTCGGCGCATGCAATCTCCATCAAGCGTCCGACTCCCGCGCCGTCAAGGGTCGCAAATGGATCCTCGGGCATGATCTCCTTTTCGATGTACTCAGGTACAAAGCTGCCCCCGTCATCTCGGCTAATGCCATAGGTCGTCTGAGTTAGATCGTTGGTGCCGAAGCTAAAGAACTCAGCCGTCTTCGCGATCTCTCCGGCGGTTAGCGCGGCACGTGGAAGTTCGATCATTGTGCCGATCATATACGGGACACTGAAGCGCATTTTCGTGAAGACCTCCGAGGCGACCTCGTGCACGATTGCGGCTTGCAGCTCAAGCTCTTTTGCAGTGCTGATAAGTGGGATCATGATCTCGGGTCGAGGCATAATCCCCGTCTCTTTCGCAACGTTGCAGGCCGCCTCAAAAAGTGCGGTTGCCTGCATGCGCGTGATCTCTGGATAGGTAATCCCAAGGCGGCATCCGCGGTGTCCCAGCATCGGGTTGAACTCCTGCAAGCTGGCGATCTTTGCGCCGAGGGCTTTCGCAGTGATCCCGAGGTCCTTGGCCAGAGCACGCATCTTTTGGGGTTCGTGGGGGAGGAACTCGTGCAGCGGGGGATCCAGCGTCCGGATCGTCACAGGCCGATCTTCCATCGCCTTAAAAATCCCTTCGAAATCCTTTCGTTGCAGAGGGAGTAACTTGCGCAACGCTTTGTTTCGACCAACCTCATCCGAAGCCAAGATCATCTCCCGAACAGAGTCGATCTTGCGCCCTCCGAAGAACATGTGCTCGGTGCGGGTAAGGCCTACACCTTCCGCCCCGAAGGCGATTGCCGTATGGCATTGATCGGGTTGGTCGGCATTCGTGCGAACGCCTAGCGTGCGGAACTCATCCGCCCAAGACATGAGCTTCGTGTAAGCCTCAACCGAAGGGGTTGCCTTCTTCTTACGCCCCTTGCCGAACAGGTGGCGAAGGACCTCGGATGGTGAGGTTGAGATTGCACCGGAGTAGACCTCGCCGGTGGTCCCATCAAGCGACAGTTTTTCGCCCTCCTTGATGACCACGCCGTTGACGATCATGCGTGCCTTCTTGTAGTCGATCAGGCATTCGCCCGCACCGGCAATACACACCTTGCCCATTTGCCTTGCGACTAGCGCCGCGTGACTTGTCATTCCACCGCGCGCAGTCAGGATTCCTTTGGACGCCTCCATGCCGCGAATGTCTTCGGGCGAGGTCTCCTCGCGAACGAGAAGCACGTCATGCCCCTTTGAATTCAATTTGACGGCATCTGCGGAGTGGAAGCAGACAATGCCAGAGGCCGCGCCGGGACCAGCATTTAGCCCCTTGGTAAGGAGTAGCCCGGCCCTCTTGGCCGCAGTGAGCTGCTTTGGATCAAAGACGGGTTGCAGAAGCTGGTTGAGTCCCTCGGGGTCCACCCGCATGAGTGCCTCCTGCTTTGAGATGAGGCGCTCGCGAACCATATCTACGGCAATCCGGACGGAGGCAAATCCCGTGCGCTTACCTGTGCGGCACTGCAGCATAAATAGGCGCCCGCTTTCGATCGTGAATTCGAGATCCTGCATATCTCGGTAGTGCCGCTCGAGCTTCTTTTGAATGCGTAGGAGCTGTTTATATGCCGTGGGCGCCAGCTTCTCGAGCTTCTCGATTTTTTCCGGTGTCCGGATCCCGGCCACGACGTCTTCCCCTTGGGCATTCATGAGGAACTCCCCATAAAAGCGCTTCTCGCCATTGGCGGGGTCACGCGTAAAGGCGACACCCGTGCCGGAATCTTTTCCCATGTTCCCGAAGACCATCGCCATGACAGTGACGGCGGTTCCCCAGTCCCCCGGGATATGGTGCATTGTGCGGTAGGCGATCGCGCGATCGTTGTTCCACGATCCAAAGACGGCTCCAATCGCAGCCCAGAGTTGATCCGATGGTTTATCGGGGAACGCTTCGCCCGTGCGACGGAGTACGATCTCCTTGAAGGTGGCAACGATTTTCTTGAGGTCGACGACCTTGAGGTCAATCGCGTTCTCAACTCCCCTCGCCTTCTTGAGCTTCCGAAGCGCGAGCGAGAACGGGTTGGTGTGCTCCCCTGGGTCCGGCCCAATCTCGAGCACTACATCCGAAAACATCTGCACAAAGCGGCGATAGCTATCCCAAGCGAATCGCTCGTTGCCCGAACGCTTCGCAAGGCCCTCGACGGAAGCGTCGTTTAGCCCCAGGTTAAGAACGGTGTCCATCATGCCGGGCATGGAGACGCGGGCTCCGGAGCGAACCGACAAGAGAAGCGGATTCTCAGAAGACCCAAATTCCTTTCCGAGCGCCACTTCCATCCTGCCCATCGCCAGGACAAGCTCGTCGCGCAGCATGTCGGGGAAACGGCCATTGTGCTGGCTGTAGTAGCTACAAACTTCCGAGGAGATCGTGAAGCCCGGAGGAACCGGCAAACCCAAGGCGCACATCTCGGCGAGGTTCGCACCCTTGCCGCCGAGGATGTCCTTCATGTCTTTATTGCCGTCGGCGCCCTTGTCGTCAAAGTAGTAGACGTGGTTGGGTACGATACGTGACGGTCCGGTTGGTTTTGCCATAGCGATCTCCAGGTGGCACAAACGCGCCGATTGCTTTTGGTGGGGGGGTCAGGGAGTTGAGTGAGAAGCAGTTGTTTCGTCTAGGACTTCAAAGGAGTCGATGTGCCAATCCTGTCCGATGCGAATCTCGGTGATCTCGTCTTTCGCTTTTCCCTCGGGCACTGTGATGAAGGTGACTAGGTCGGAGGGCGTCTCCTCTTGCACAAAGAGGAAGTCATCGAAGGAGCGAAAGCCGTCGAAGTAGACCTCTTCGCCGCGGTAGGCTTCGAAGAAGTCCTCGCGAACGAGGATCACGCGCGCTCTGACATTCACAAACATGGAGTCGAGCTCGACGATCAACTCGACGCGGTTTGGTGCAAGCTCGCGCTTGTCGACAATCTCGGCTTCCGAGAGGTGGCGCATGCTAGGAGTCTTTTGGAGCATTTGAGTCCAGGCAGCTTGCCAGACCATGTTGTCCATGCCATTGCTAGCCTTAAAGCTATCCGTGAAGCAGCGGTACCCCATGTCAATATGGTCTCCAGCGATTGCGGTCTGGAGTGTCCCGAAGGCCTGAGAGGGCGAGCGGAAACCTGTGGCAAGCAGCTCTTCTGGCGTGGGTGCAGAGATGCAAGACATACATAGACCGAAAGCGGCAGCGCTAGCGAGGGAGGTGCAGATAGGTGATTTCTTGGTGTTCATAGGCCCGCAGAATAAGTCGAAAGGAGCGAATCCCAAACGGTGGTTTGGAAGATGGCTTTGCGACTCGGTATCCACGTACTCCGAACTCGGAGGTTTACAGGGGTTGAGGTGCGATTAGGGCTGCTCCAAAGGGGTCTCGGCAGCCCTTGCGCCTCGAACTCTCTATCGGTTTTTACATAGGCGCTGATGGAGTCAAACTTCTGCATTGATTCCTGAGGGTCCAGAATCCGATGGTTGGGGTGGACCTGTTTTGAACCTCACTCCGGGAGGTGTTGGGATATGATCCCCTAACTATGAGGAAGTTATTGATCGCCACCTCCCTGCTCGTCTTCTTGGGGGCCTGTTCGGAGGCCAAGGTTGCAGCCCCGTCGCTGTTTGCCCTTACTCCCGAGATTCCCGCTCAAATCGGTGCGGAAGAGGGACCTCGTCTGCACCTAGCCCGGCGCACAGTCGATTTCGGTGAGATTTGGCAAGGCGCCGTGCGTGAGGTCGTCTTTCCGTTGATTAGCTCGGGCACTACGCCGCTGCACATCAAGCGCGTCCATGCGAGCTGTGGCTGCACAGTGGTCGAATCGCGAATCGTCTCCAACGACGGCAGCTTTCGGCCCCTTGTCTACGAAGAGGACCTTCCCCCCGGGACGCGAGTCGAGATCGTGGCTCGATTCGATAGCCGCGACCGGGATGGGTACGAGAAAAAAACCGTCGAAGTCTATAGCGACGATCCCTTGGGAGGTCACACGCTCGAGGTCGGCGTCACGATCAAGCCATGGCTTCTAGTTTCGGAGGACCCGCTGGCATTTGGGCGCGTGTTTCTCTCTGAGCCCGTCTCGAAAACAGCTCGGATCACGAGTGGAACGGGCGCATCGTTCGCCCTAAAGTGGAAGCCGAAGCGCGAGCTCCCACCCGGCGTCTCGATCGCGCTGAGCCCAGACCTCCCCGGGGCTTCGAGCGCCACGAGTTGGACGCTAACGACAACTCTGGAGCCGGGAGTTCCGATGGGGGTCATGATGATTCCGTTGATGCTCGAGTCCGATGTCCCCCTCCCGGATATTGGACCTGTCGAGTCGGACACCACGGCCGCTGCACCTAAGAGGTCTAGCGCTAGGGAAGACGCTCCAAGCTTGGACGGTGCACCGGCCGCTGGCCAAAAGATGGATAACGAGAGGCCCCTTACGCACTTCTTCGACGAGTGGGTTACGGCGACGGTTCTGGCTCCGATCGCGCCTGATGTTAGCTATATGTCCTTCGGGTTCTTGCGGCCGGATGAGGTGACCTCCACCTCGGTTCGTATCGAGTGCTATGATCCCGAAGCCGCTGCGGACTTTTTCAGTGGCGAGCCCGTGGTGAGGATCACCGATCCAGAGGGGGGTGAACTGAAACACGCCTCTAAATTTACGCCGACGATGCGACGCATTACGCCGGAGAGCCAGGCGCAGGTGAGCCCGAAGAGGGCCCTATTGCCCGGCTCCTTCGGGGCCTGGGATCTCGAGGTCTCGGCTTTGGGTTTTCGTGGCGAGGGGGAAAACCGCCTAGGAGGGAGGGTCGAAGTTAGCTTCCCGGGCGCCAAGGGTGCACTCGAGCCGATTGTTTTGATTTTTCAAGTAATCCTGCAGCCCTAGGCGCGTCCACTCCTACGTCCGCAAAGTTTTTGCGCAAGGGGTGGGGAGCTTCCACTAACAATTTAGGGGATCCCGCGTACGCTAAGGCGTACCGCCTTAACATGTACCTTGCACCCGGATGTAGCCCCGATCCGATTGTGGGGCTAGACTTCACCTCCTTGCTCGGAGCGAAAAGCTCCCAAGACTCCATTTCGCCCCGCACTCCACTTCTTATGCATCGCAACTTCAAAGCGTTCACAACCTTCGGTCTGGTCCTAATCGGCTCGGCAACTCTTGCCTTTTCATTCCAAGACAGCAAGCCCGCCAAGGAGACCACCAAGGAGGTCGTCGAAAAGGCCAAAGAAGAGGTCGTCGAAGCGCCCAAGGCCAAACCTCAAAAGATTGAGAAGCCGGCGCTGGGAGGTCCCCGTCGACTGGGTTCTAAACTTGGTGGTGGCATCAAGGTCAAGCCTCGCCCTAGTGCGGGCTCTTCATCTGGGATCGTTGGGCCACAGGTTACAGGGGTGCCGCAGGTCGGCCCCTCTCCAGTTCAGGCCAGCAAAGCGCCCATCGGCAAGGGCGGCGTGACCTTTCCCGCCGGTGCCAACTCGAAGGACTTTGGCTCGTTGATTCAAGGGGCGGTCGAGCGCTACACTTTCCACGCGGAGAGCAACGGCGAGGAGCCCCTTGTCATCAACAGCTTGAACAAGAGCTGCGGCTGTACACGAGCAGAGCTTGTCGTCTTTGACGAGGAGGGCGTCTCTCGTCCCTACCAAATGGGTGAGGCGATTCCCGCTGGAGTCAAGTTCGGGATTGAGTCGACTTTTGACACGACAAGTAAGTCGAACCAAGTCCAGAGCAACATCACCCTAATGACCAACGACCCTCGCGGCGGCATGGTCTTCAGCCTACACGCCAATGTGATGCCCGCCTTGACGATGACTCCTCGCTCGATCAACTTCACCCAGATGAAGTCGGCCGATGTTCGCAAAGGACAGGTCATCATTACGAGCGAGGCCTACGGCAAGTTTAAATTGTCCATCGATGAGAACGTTCCCCTTCGCGAAATGCGCGTTGACCTCAAGCCCGATGCACCCGACGAGAATGGCATGAGCACCCGTTGGGTTGTCAATGTCGAGGGCGGCCCGAATCTACCCGAGGGAAACTTGAACCGCGCTATCAAGCTGGTCAGCAACATCCAGCAGCCGGACAAGACCATGGCAGACGGCTCACCGATTTTCTTTGATGCGATCCTCTTCATCACTGGTCAGGTGCTCGGCCCTGTGGCTCTGAATCCGCCGAGTGTGAGCTTTGGTCTGCTGCGACCCGGTCAAGTGGCCACGCGCACCTCGGTGCTCAAGGTGACCGCCGATGACTTCTCCCTGGATACGGCCCCGAAGACTGAGCTCAAGGCCTATGGCACTGAGTTCCAGTACGCGGACGACTTCGAAGTCAGCTGGATGCGTGAGGAGGCAACGGGCGATTGGACGATGTCTTTGACGCTTTTGGGTATCGAACAAGAGGGCAACGGCTCGTTCCGGGGCTTCGTTGAGGTCCAAATCGGGCATCCCGCGAAGGAGACCATCGAGCTGCCCTTCTCGGGAGTCATCCGTGGTGGAGTTACGACTCCAGCCGGGCAGTAGGCAAGCGGCGTATACCGAGCCGCACGAGCTTGGAAACACGGGGGAGAGGCCAGTCCGTACATAGGTACTGCTGGCCTCTCTCTCGTTTTGCCTAGAGGGATTTCCCTATTGAATACGTTGACCTTTGCAGGGTAGGTAGATGCTTAGAGTTCGGCTAGCATCTGCATCCGCACCCCAGTTGCGTCGCGTTCCCCCAATCAGGGCATCTCATGGTATTGCTTAGGAGTTCATTTCCTGTCGAGGGCATTTTTCTGGTGCTCCTTGTCTTGGTGCTAGTCCTTGCCTGTCGATTATTCGCGGGGAGCTTGGATCGAAAGCGTATTGCTGCGCATTTTCGAGAGCGCGGACAGACCGTCCGCTCGATCGTGTGGGCACCGTTTGGAACCGGCTGGTTAGGTGAGAAGGACTCGCGGATTTACAAGGTCCACTTTGAAGATTCGGAGGGCAATACCAGCTCGGCGACCGCCAAGACGAGCATGTTGTCGGGTGTGTACTTGACCGAGGAGCGAGCCGCCAGCACAAAGCGCGGCCAGGCCCTGCACGAAGAGAGTCGACCGGGGATGTCTCGGCGAGAGGTAGAGGACCTGCAAAGGGAGAACGAGCAGTTGCGATCCGAGCTCGACGACCTGAGGGCCTTGAAGAGAGACCCTAGATCTTAGTTTGGACCGCGACGAACGCTGCCATGGCGGCTGGACTCAACGAGGGGCGATTGCGGTGGCCGAACCGCTTACTACCGGCGTGATTCGGGACAGCGCCAAGTGCTTGCGAGTGGTTCCGTGGGGGCCCAAGATGGCCAAATCCTATTAACCGGAGGCCAAAACCCACTTCTTCGCCTCGGAAACAGTGACCGCGGGGGGGCAAGGCCGTAGCATGCTCATTGTGATCCTGTCGCGTTTCGCGTGGCGGGCCTCTGCTGGCAATTTCCAGTTGGGGCGCCCCAGTCGGGGGGACCTTAATCGAAGCGAATACACCCCGGGCGGATAGGCGAGACTTGAGCGGCGAAATAGAGCGAATGCTGATAGAGGCGGGGATTCTGGACGATGCAAAGTTGCGCGAGGCGCAGGCTTTTCAGCGTAACCGTGGGCGGTCTTTGGCCGAGGCTGTACTCGAGATGGGTCTCGCCGATGAGGCTACGATCTACCGACATGTCGCGAAGGCCTCGCGGATGCCATTTGTAGATTTGTCAAAGGGGCGACTGCCCGACCGCTTAGTCGAGCGCATTCCAGGGGAATTCGCCGTGGAGCAACGGCTTGTGCCTGTTGCGGAGAAAGATGGCAAGCTGATCGTCGCCGTCGACGACCCATCGCGCAGTATGGTCGCGGATCAGCTGCGCTTCATGCTGAGCTGTGAGGTCCTATGTGCGATCGCCGCACCGAGTGCCTTAAGTCTCGTGCTTGAGAAGTATTACGGTAGCTCTGGTGCAGAGGCCGGTATTGCAGCCGGACTCGCCGAAGCTGGCGGAGAGGAAGACGGGGATGCGCCGATTATTCGTCTGGTGACTCGCATGTTCCAAGACGCGCTGAACAAGCGTTCGAGCGACATTCACATCGAACCCGCGGGCAACGGCCTGGTGGTTCGCTGCCGAGTTGACGGAGTCCTGCAGGAAGTTGCAAGGCACCCTGCGCACTTGGCGGGCCCGCTCGTGAGTCGGCTCAAGATCATGGGGAAGATGGACATCGCCGAGAAGCGCAAGCCGCAAGATGGGCGTATCGGCGTGAAGTTGGGAGCGCGCGACATCGACGTTCGCATCTCGATCTTGCCGACAAATCACGGCGAGACCATCGTGATGCGTTTGCTCGATCGCAGTGCGAACCTGATCTCCCTTGGAGAGCTCGGATTGGTGGGTGAGGCACGGCGCCGAATGGATCGGATGCTCGAGCGCTCGGGCGGCATCGTGCTCGTGACGGGGCCTACGGGGTCCGGTAAGACGACAACGCTGTACGCCGTCTTGAAAGAGCTGAACCGCCCCGATGTTAAGATCATCACCGCCGAGGATCCTGTGGAGTACCTCATCTCCGGGATCAACCAAGTCCAGGTGAACGAGCGCGTTGGGCTTACCTTTTCGCGCATCCTACGCGCGATGCTTCGCTGTGCGCCCAATGTGATTCTGGTCGGTGAGATTCGAGATCAAGAGACCGCGGAAACCGCGATTCAAGCGGCGCTCACAGGACACCTCGTGTTTTCCACGCTGCACACAAACGACGCGCCAAGTGCGTTGACGCGGCTTGTTGACATGGGGGTGCCTCCTTTTCTTACCAGTACTGCGGTCCAAGCCATTCTCGCCCAGCGACTTGTCCGCAAGCTGTGCTCCGAGTGCTCCGAGGAGTACGAGCCACCAGCCTCGGAGTTCGCGCAGCTTGGCCTTACGAAGCGGGACGGCATGAAGTTTCGGCTGCCGCGAGGTTGCTATGTCTGCGAGGGCTCGGGTTTCCGCGGCCGTGTAGGGCTATTCGAGTTCCTGGAGCTCGACGCCGATCTTCGCGAGCGATTCTTCGAGGGCTGCAGCCAAGACGAGCTGCGAAGTGCAGCGCACTCTAGCGGTAAGCTTTTGCCGATGATGGAGGATGGTGCGACCAAGGTCCTCGATGGGACCACTACTTTTTCCGAAGTTCTGCGCGTTTGTCGAAGCGGGGCCGAGGCAGTTCAGCTGGAGACCTACTAACGGCCTTCTTCCCCAAGACTATGCACAACATAAAAGAACTGATGCAGGCCGCTCTCTCCATGGGCGCCTCGGACATCCACTTAGCAGTTGGCGCTCCCCCCGCGGTGCGTAAAGACGGTGGCTTGAAGCACCTTGAGAATGCCCCTGTCATCGACGGTCCCATGGCTGAGGCGCTCTGTCGCCAGCTGTGCAATGAGACACAGTGGAAAGAGCTACAGGAGGTCGGTAGTGCCGATTTCGGCCTCGCCCATGACTCGGGTAATCGCTTCCGTGTCAGCGTGCTTCGACAAAAGGGTTTCTATGGCGCGGTGATGCGTGTGATCCCACAAAAATTGTACGACGTGCACCAGCTCGGCTTGCCCGAGGTCAGCTTGGACCTCTTGACGCGGCCACGTGGTTTGGTCTTGGTGACCGGGCCGACGGGTTCGGGTAAGACAACAACCCTTGCGGCGATGTTGGATTGGATCAACATTAACCGCGACCAGCACATCATCACGATCGAAGATCCGATCGAGTACTACCACGACCATAAGAAGAGCCTCGTCACGCAGCGCGAAGTGGGCGTGGATGTCCCCGACTTTGCGGAGGCCCTTCGGCGCGCCTTGCGCCAAGACCCCGATGTGATTCTGGTTGGCGAGATGCGCGACCTGGAGACCATCTCTGCTGCAATCACCGCTGCGGAAACAGGGCACCTGGTTTTTGGCACCTTGCACACGACGGGAAGTGCCCGCACGATGGACCGCATCATCGATGCCTTTCCCGCGAACCAGCAGTCACAGATTCGTGCCCAGCTCTCGACCTCCATCCTTGCAGTGATCAGCCAAGTCTTGCTTTCACGAGCTGACGGGAAGGGTCGCGTAGCCGCATTTGAGGTCATGCTGATGAACTCAGCCATCGGCAACTTGATTCGCAAGGGCGAGACTCACAAGATTCAAAGTACGATTCAAACTTCGAAACGATTTGGCATGGTTACGTTGGACGACTATCTCTTGGACCTTGTGCGCCAAGGCGTCGTAACAAGTGAGTGCGCCCTCGAAGCGGCGCAAAACCGCGAAGACCTGGCGAGCAGACTCTAGATGAGCCCGAAAAGCATAGTACGCGAGCTCGTAGGCCAAATCCTCAAAGGGCAAGGTCTGCTTGGCGAGGGTCAAATCCAAGAGGCACTTGGCGCTCAGCGCAAGCACGGTGGCCTCATCGGGCAGCACTTGCTCGCCCTAGGTTCGTTGAAGCCCGATCAACTCAACTTAGCGCTTGCCATGCAAGCGGGTCTTGAGGCCGTCGACCTGACCCGTGAAGAGCCCACTGACGACGCAATCGAGCGTTTGGACTCGGGTACCGCCCACGCCTTCGGCGTCTTGCCGCTCCGCATGGACGGGGACACACTGGTTGTCGCCATCGCAGATCCCATGAATGTCGCCGTTCTGGAAGACCTGCGCTTTACGACGGGCGGCAAAGTTCGCGGCGTCTTGGGTGACGGGGAGCTCTTGCGAAAGCTGGTGACGAAGTGCTACGGGGCAGAGACCTCGCTCAAGGATGCGATTGCCGACGCTGCAAAGGCGGGTGGAGAGGTCAACCCAGAAGACGCGGCGGCAAGTGCCCCGGTTGTGCGCCTCTTGAACTCGATTCTGCATCGCGCGATTCGCGACCGCGCAAGTGATGTTCACTTTGAAGTGTTCCCGAACGAGCTGCGCATTCGCTACCGAGTAGACGGTTCGCTGTACGAAATTGAAGGGCCTCCCGCGCACCTTGCGAGCGCACTTCTGGCACGTATCAAAATCATGAGCGACCTGGACATCGCCGAGACGAAGGTGCCTCAGGATGGTCGTATCTCTCTCGCAATCGACGGTCGACCCGTCGACCTGCGTGTTGCGACGTTGCCGGGTATCTCGGGAGAGGGCGCTGTCCTTCGAATCCTGGACCGGTCGGCCGTCTCCTTGGAGTTGTCGGCCCTTGGTCTCGAGAAACGGGATGCCGCCGATATCCGTGGGCTGTGCAAACTACCCCACGGTATTGTTCTTGTGACGGGGCCGACGGGAAGTGGAAAGACCACCACGCTGTACGCGATCCTGTCTGAGATCAACGATCCTGGCACGAAGATTATCACGGTAGAAGACCCGGTCGAGTACGACATCGATGGCTTGGTCCAGGTGCCAATCAATGAAGACATCGGCGTGGGCTACAGTAAAGTTCTCCGGACCGTCTTGCGTCAAGACCCCGACAAAATCCTGATCGGCGAGATTCGCGATGAGGATACGGCGGCGACGGCGGTCGAGGCCAGCCTCACCGGCCACACGGTTTTTGCAACCGTCCACACAAACGACGCGCCATCAGCCGTGACGCGCTTGGTTGACATGGGCGTCGAGCCTTTCTTGATCACCGCGACTTTGGAAGCTGTGATTGCCCAGCGCCTTGTGCGGTCGGTTTGCCAATCTTGTAAAGATACCTACGAACCCGACGAGGATCTCTTGCGGGAGCTCGGAGCCGACGCCAGTGAGTTGAAAGGCGCCAGACTCTCCTTTGGCCGAGGCTGCGCCGAGTGTTTCCATACAGGGTATCGCGGGCGAACTGCAATCTATGAGATCATGAAAATGGATCGTGGACTGCGCGACGCGATCGGGGCCAAGGCCTCGACGGCAGAACTCCGACGACTTGCGATCTCTTCCGGAATGCGAACCCTTCGCGAGGCGGGAATCCACCGTGTCCTCGAAGGGAAAACAACCATTGAAGAGGTCATTCGAGAGACGATGGGGCACTAGCCCCGCTCCTCGCCCACGGTTCCCATCCCGAGACTTACGAGTCTCTCCCCCCCGACGATATGGCAAAGAAGATTCAACGCACAATGAGTGGCGGGCAAACCGCTACCAAGGAAACGTCACGAGCTACGGGCTCTAGCGCGGGCGGTTCACCTCGGAAAAAGAGTCGCGGTAAGCGTGTACCCGGGCAGATCGTTACGGACTTCACCCTGCAGCTCGCGACACTCACGTCAGCGGGTATCCCGATCGTGCGCGCGCTTTCGGTTTTGCATGGGCAGACACCCAAAGGTCCGTTTCGAGACGTGTTGGCAGAAGTGGTCGAAGATGTCGCTTCGGGTACGCCCCTCTCGGAAGCCCTTGGCAAGCACGAGCGCTGCTTCGACCCGCTCTACGCTTCCATGGTGAAGGCGGGCGAGAGCGGCGGTCTCTTGGACACCGTACTCGACCGACTCGCCATCATGCGCGAACGCGCGGCGGACATTGGTGCCAAGATCAAAGGCGCCATGATCTATCCGGCTGTCATCGTGGTCATTGCGTCTATTGTTGTCAGTATCGTGATCCTCTTTGTGATCCCACGCTTCCAAGAGATCTTTGACACGTTTGACGTGACGCTTCCCGACATCACGCTGCTGCTACTCAACACGGCGAACCTTGCGACGGAATACTTCTACGTCTTCTTCGGTTTCCCTATTCTCTTGCTCATCATCCATTCGATGTTGATGGCCGCAGGAGGTAAGTACAGGCGCTTTATCCACGCTCTTTTGCTGAAGGTACCACTCATGGGGATGGTACTTCGGCAGGGATATATCGCCGGCTTCTCGCGAACTTTCGGCACCCTTGTTCAGGCCGGCGTCCCTCACCTCGACGCCCTTGGCATCACGCGCGATACAACACCGAACGTGGTTTTCCACGAGGCGATCGAGGACATCCGCCTTACCGTTCGAGAGGGTGAGGGCATCTCGACACCGATGACGGATTCGGGGGTTTTTGACGCCCTTGTCTGCAACATGGTCGAGGTCGGCGAAGAGACCGGCGAGCTGGAGAGCATGCTGCTCAAAGTGGCTGAAGCGTACGAGGTTCAAGTGGACCGCAAGCTGGACGCGCTCTTCAAGATTCTCGAGCCTGCGCTACTTGTCGTCATGGCGGTGTTTGTTGGATTTGTTGTGGTTGCGCTCTTTATGCCACTCCTCGAGATCATGAACAGCATGGGAGACTTGTAGGTGGACCCCGACCCTGAGCCTGGCCCTATTCCCACCACCAGTCGTCGGCGCGGGCTTAGCCTGCGAATGCGGGTGGTACTTTTAACGGCTACGATCAATGTGATCGTCTTCGTTGTGGGGGGCTTCTGGCTTGGGAAGGGATTCGTGGAGCTTCAGGAGACGTCTTCTAGGCGTCTTTTTGAGCAGCTTCTGTTTAGCCTTGACGGCAATATCGAAGCGGGCGACGACCTCAACGTTCGGCGCATTTTGGAGGATCCGCAATGGAAGCGCCTCGGGGATGCGATGATCGTTAGCAACAACTTAGAGGAGGTCGGTGGAAAAGTGATCCACCACGGTGTTGCCATCAACCCTTTGGGGCGCGCTGGTCGAGGCGGAAGTGACGTGGACCAGGAGATTCTGCGGGCCATGTTGCGCGTTACAAGCACCGGTGAGAAAGTTGCTGCGGCCGGTGGCTGGGCTGTTCTCATCGAAACCAATCGGGGGCCTTGGGGTGCCTTCTGGTACCGCCTGCCCGAAACCTTCGACAACACATCCGATATGGTGATGATTTTGTTGGTGTGGTTGATCCTCTCTACAGTCCTACTCACCGGAGGGACATTCGTCGCACTGTCGAGCCTTGTTCTCGATCCCGTAGTTCGCTTGATTTCTGCAGTTCGGAGAATGGAGGGCGGAGATCTTGCCGCGCGTGTGGAGATTGCGGAGGGGGGGGGCGAGCTCCTCGCTTTAAGTCGCGGATTTAACTCGATGGCGGCGGAAGTGCAGAGCTTTAGTGGGCGCCTCGAAGAGGAGGTCCGGGCCGCTACAAGCCAGGCGCGAACTGCCGAGCAGGCTGCCATGACCCAACGCAGATTGGCCGCTATGGGCGAGTTCGCGGCGGGTATCGCCCATGAAATCAATAACCCCCTGGGAGGGCTGCTCAACGCGGTAGAGGTGATAGGCCGCGAGGGGACTCCGCCAGAGAAGCAGTCGCGCTACATCGCACTATTGCAAGGTGGCCTTGAGCGAATCCGCGACACCGTTGGGCAGCTCCTGCGCTTCACGCCTAGAGAGACGGTGGCCGTGCAAGTCGACCTCCTAGATGTGGCGCGCGACTCTCTTGCACTCGTCGGGCACCGCGCGAAAAGCTTGGGTGTGCGATTGGTCTTAGAGTCAGATGGACTCGAGATACCTCTTACGCCCAAAGAGGAGACAAGTCGATCAAAGCAGACGATTGTGTTTGGTGCGCGCAATGAACTTGGTCAAGCTCTTCTCAACTTATTGGCTAACGCATTGGATGCCTTGGAAGAGGCGCAAGGGAAGGACTCTGAAGATTCAAAAACACCTAATGATCTCATCAAGTTGAGTCTGGCTATCTCCACGGAGGGTGGTCCAACCGTTACCGTTACAGATAACGGGCCCGGTGTGGACGCCGAGCTCCTAGAGCGCGTCGCTGACCTCTTTTTTACCACAAAGGAAGTGGGGAAAGGGACAGGGCTTGGTCTCTCCATCGTGCACGGGATTGTCGATGCTCACGATGGGCGTGTGTTGATTGAGAGCGAGCTAGGAAGTGGATTTCGGGTGCGCCTCGAATTCCCCAATCCCGAGCGGCAAGCTGCCGCTAGTGTCGCACTTCGCGCAGGCAAGAATCTTAGGCCTAGTCATGGTCCCCAAACAGGAGAGGAGTCGTGATCGAAGGTTCTGCAATTACCTGGCTTAGCCTTCTCTTCTTATTGGGCTGCTCAGCATTCTTCAGCTCTGCGGAGACAGCACTGTTTAGCCTCACGGCGGCGAAACAAAAACGTGCAGGCGAACGCGCTCGCAAGCTCATGGAGAATCCGCGCGACATCTTGATCGCCGTGCTGTTCTCCAACTTGGTGGTGAACCTTCTTTACTTCCTCACCGCCGCAAGCCTTGGCAAAGATGACCGTGGCGCGATCGTCGCCGCGGTTGGCGCCCTGTTAGCCCTGTTGATTTTCGGAGAGATCCTTCCAAAGACAATTGGGCTCTCCGCGCCTGTGGGAATCGCGCGCATTACAGCGGTCCCCCTGATGGCGGTGATCGCAGCTACGAGTCCAATTCGCCATGTGATGCGGCGCCTGCTCGAATTTTCCGGCCGCCTACTCGGCGAGCATGGAGTCGCTGAACCCCATCTGCGTCAGGGCGACCTGAGCAAGCTCTTCGAGCGCAGTGCCGAAGATGGGCACATGCTCACCTCTGAAGCCGATCTGCTTCTCGAGATCGCTGAGCTGCAGCTGATCAATGTTCGTCAAATCATGACGCCACGGGTGGATGCACTCTTCCTCGCACTGGATGGATCCAATCGCGATGAGGTTGTTCGCCAGGCCATCCAAAAGCGCCTTGCACGGCTACCGGTGATCGACGACCAGCCAGATAACGTCGTGGGGCAAGTGCGCGTACGCGACCTTCTTGTGTATCCGGATCGCGAGCCCGCCTCGATGTTGACTCCGACGGCCTTTGTCCCCGAAGTTGCGAGCAGCTTGGACTTGTTGCACACCCTGCGCGATCTGCACGCCGCCGAAGCCGTCGTCGTTGACGAGTGGGGCGGGACGGCTGGGCTCGTTAATGTCGAGGACATTTTTGAAGAGCTTGTAGGGGATTTGCGTGTCGAGGGCGAGGCTAGAGAGATCACGGTTGTCCCGCTCGGAGAGGGTAACTACCGCGTCGCCGGCTCACTCTCGATGCACGATTGGAATGAGGTCTTTGGCTTCCAGGTGGTCCCTAAAGAGTTTGAGACCGTCGGTGGTTTTGTGACTGCTTTGCTCGGTCGAATCCCGCGCTCGGGAGACAAGGTGCAGTGGGGCGATCTCATTCTTGAAGTGCATGACGTGCGTGGCCGTCGCGTGCAGTCCGTTGACATGAGTGTCTCTGCCGGTGAGAACCTTCAGCGGAGGTCAAGGCGATGATCCTAACCATTGCAATGGCGCTTGTTTCGATTGGGCTACTCGTCCTACTTTCAAGTATCTACTCCGGTAGCGAAACGGGCTTCTACTGCGTCTCGCAGAGGCGCATCGAGGCGGACGCCGAAAATGGCCACAACCCCTCAGTCTGGATTCGTCGGCTGCTCAAGGACGAGACGGGGCTTCTGATCTCCATCTTGATTGGCAATAACTTGGCCATCGAGCTGGTGACGCTTCTCAGCGAGCACTATCTCAAGAGATCCGAACTTGTTGGGGAGGCCTGGCTCGATTTGACGGTGACGCTCCTGCTAACTCCCGTGTTGTTTTTCTTCGCGGAGCTGCTCCCCAAAGACGTCTTTCGCCGGCGGCCTTATGCCCTGCTCTCTTGGACCGTTTGGCCCATAGCTTTTTTCTACTTCCTCTTTTGGCCTCTTATGATGGTGTTGAGAGCCCTCACGCGCGCTGTGCAGAAGGTACTGGGCGTGCAGGAGTCGGCCCTTCTACGTAGCCGCGGCCGCGAAGAGGTCTTTGAGATGCTTGAGGAGAGCTCGCGCTCTGGAGCCATGGAGCTGCGGTCAGAAACCCTGGCGCGGAACGCTCTCTCGTTGGCAAGCATTCCGCTTGAAACCGTGATGACTCCTTGGGATAAAGTTGAATTCCTAATTCTCGACGGCCAAAGCGGGGCTGAAGGCGCCGTTTCGATGGTGGCCAAGGCAGAGCACTCCCGTCTTCCGGTGATCCGCGATGGGGTCATTTTGGGTTATGTTCATCAGCTTGAGGTGCTTGGGAGGTCGGCCGAGCAGCGCACCGATTTCGACTCCATCTTGCACAGGCTCGATTGCCTGGCTCCGTCCGTCACCGTTCAATTTGCCCTTCGCCGGCTCAGCAAGGGGGGACAGAGGGCTGCCCTGGTGGGGACAGCAGAGGCTCCGCTAGGCCTGGTAAGCCTAAAAGACCTCGCCGAACGCATCTCCGGCGACCTCGCCGGCTGGTAGATCCCGGAGAATCGGTCTCCGTACCCAGAGCAGTCGGGATTGTCGAAGCAACCGAAGAGCCTTGCTGGGGCAAGGAGGCTGGCCGAACGGCCCCAACTTCCAGAGGGACTGTTAAAATAGAAAGTACGAACGCATTTCTGTCGGTCCTTGGAGCAACTGCCAAAGGTCGCTAGTATATAGGGTGAGTTACGGGCCCTCGGGTCCGCTTCACTTTTCCCCTGTTGTAACTATGAGCATTCAAATCACCATTCCCACAGGCGCAGCGCCGCTGTTCCTAGGGGCACTCGCCATGATTGGCGTTGGCATGATTACCGCGCCGTCTAAAGGTCTCCAGGAGACCTCGATGGATCAGCAGGCCGCCTTGCAGGTACCGTATGGCGCCACATCGGACTCCAATAGTCAGATGATCGCTGTCACGGGTGTGGACAGGACAGGAGCTTCTGTCCTTTACCTCGTGGACACCCAAGCGAAACAGCTCGCTGTCTATCAGGCCTCCGGCGGCACAGCGTCTAGCACGGGCCTGAAATTGATTGGCGCGCGACGCTTAGACCTCGATTTGCAGCTTTACGGCTTTAATGACAAGTCGGAATACTCCTATCGTGACTTGGAAAAGCAGTTCAACAAATCAGGCGCTGACGAGTAGACTGTCTGCGTCCCTCTCCCCCCCAACCCTCCGACCACCGACGAATCACCGTGGCCAACGAAGATACTTTTAGCTTCCAGGAAGCCCTTAACGAACTCCACCTTGAGGAGGAAGAGCTTAAGCGCCTTGTCTCGGAGGGCGAAATTCGAGCCTTCCGCGACGGGGACGATATGCGCCTTCGCCGTTCGGATATCGAGGACCTACGCGCAGAGCTAGGTGACGACATTGCTTTTGCAGACGACGACTTTGAAGACGCCGGCATGGCGACGGAAGAGATCACCGAAGCAGACACTCTCATTGACGAAATTGAGGATCTCGACGATGTCGATGACCTCGAGGACATTGACGAAGAGGATGACGTTATCGAGACAACACCTATGGCCGTGTTCGAAGAAGAATTCGAAGGCATGGGGATGCGTACTCTGATGATGGCAACAAGTGTTCTGATGATCCTTGGACTGCCTCTCGTTATCGCAATCGCGACAGGGAAGACGGGTGGCATCGCTCGCGGTATTGGTGGCATGTTCTTCGATAACCTCAAGTAAGTCGCTTTAAAGATCACCTCAGGGCATCCCCCTGCGGTTCAGAGTTCACGCTGTCTGTCTTGGTACCGCCAACTACAGATAGCGTGTTTCTTTTTGTCACTATTTCGATTCGTGCGGATCTTATTTCGCCCTTCAGTCGTCCCAAAGGTCTCTTTTCTTAGGCTTCGATTCATACTTTGGAGCCATTTGGCCGATTCTATGGGTTCCGCCCTACTCGCCAGTTCGCGCCCCATGCCTAACCTCCTACGTATTTGTCTAGTCTTGCTCCTGATTGCTGGGAGTGGAGCTGCCCACGCCCAAGACTTGGATGTGATCCCCTCGTACCGCGTGGAGGGGCCCAAGGCCGGGGTCTTCGAGGTCTTCATGGAGCAAGACCTCTTATTCGAAGTCAGCTTGCCGGGACTCGACCATCAGGCGAGTCTGCCGATCGCGGGGACTCACCTTACGCTCCTGGCATTTTCCGGTGGTAAGCTCGCTGGGCCTCTTCCACTCACGGGAAGTGCAGAGCTACTGATCGATCCAGTTGGCATGCTGATCGTAGTCGTCCCGAATAACCTCGAAATCCCATTTTACTTGCCGTTCTCCTCGTCCCTCTTGGATGGTGCAGAGGTGTACGGGCAGATCTTTGATGTCGATCTCCTGGACCCTCAGTTGACTCTAGAGAGCTCGGAATTGATCGTGACCCGCCTCTTGGCACCTATCCCCGAATATGCTGGTGAGATGGAGCCTCTCGGTGTGACGGCGCGGGGAACTTCGGTGGTCACTTTTGATAGCGGCACAAGTCGGTACCTCTTTGAACACGTCAGTCCAGCTTCGCAAGTGACTCGCTACATCTTGGACCTTAATGATCCCTCTGTTCAGGCGGGTACGGTTCAGATCTTCGAAGAGACCTCCCAGGTCTACCCTTCCTTTTTTGGAGGTTTCTCATACCGAGTCGGCGGGCACGTCTTCTCCCCCCTCTCGCTGGAGACATTCGGGACACATACGTTGCTTTCGCACAACGTTGCGGGCAATCAGGTGACTCTAGTTTTCCAGGACATCATGCCCGCTTATAATGGCTCCGGAACCGTCACTCTTGAACGTACTTTTGAGTACTCGCTTGCGGGGAAGTCGCTGAAAGTCCATGCCTTTGTGAGTGGCGGTAGCCCGTCTTCTAGCCAGGGGTTTAGCTCGTTTTCGCTTGGGAATCATGTGTCGGCGTCAAAGTCTTCCACATTTGAAGAGGTCCGGATCAACTACATGGATCAGATCGGGATCTCGCTGCTGGACGATAAGGCGTTCGTCTCGACATTCATCGATCTGTTCCAATCCAAAGCACAGGTCCACAACGAGGCGTTGTTCTGGACGACGATTAACTTGGCTTTATTTACGGAAGAGATGTTCTACCTTCCCAACACGGCGGGAGCTGTCGAGCTTCTTGACGAGACCGGGTGGATTACCGTTTCCGAAGATGTCTCGGATTGTTTCGTGAGAACGAATGCCCCCGAGAGCAAGCACGGAGACGATTTTAGCCATATGGTTGGTGTGGCCTATTCCAAGGAAACGAACCAAACCGGCGTCTATACCACGGACTATCTAAACGTGACTCGGATGCAGTCGTGGGGGATGGATGACGTGCTTTTGTGGAAGACGCACTGGATGAACGCCGGTCAAAACAGGCGCGCGACGAGCCACAGTCCCGCGAACCCGGCGGGCGGGACGGATGCGGAGTTAGCGCAGATCGTCCAGACCGCTGTGGCCGGTGGGTGGCGCGTGGCTCTGTACACAGACTTCTACAGCTTGGATCAGGCCG
Organism: uncultured bacterium; assembly: GCA_937896235.1. Taxonomy (GTDB): domain Bacteria; phylum Planctomycetota; class UBA1135; order UBA1135; genus CALBMX01. The sequence goes on along the minus strand of CALBMX010000033.1, from coordinate 4,135 downwards.
AAGGAGTGGACGACAACTCCTCCTATTCCGAACAAGCGCCCGTCTATATCAACTGGGATGACGCCGTAAGAGATTTTCAAGGCAACTTCCGAGTCGGGTTCGGGATCGCAATCGACCCATCGATTCCACACGGTGCGCTTTACAACACTCGACTACTGGCCCCGCGAAGAGCACTCAATCACTTCAAGCGCGAGGCTACAACGATGCTCGCTAACTACGGGGTCAACGCGAACTACTTCGACGTGATGACGATCTCTAGTCCCGACCTCATCGTGACGGGCAGCGGTGCCAACCAGGGCGTGATCTCCGGTGACCATCGCACGCCAAGTGATGGGACGATCGGGGGAGCCCTCAACTCCTATCGCCATCTCTTCCAAGAGGCCAGTAAGTTTGTGGATGGGCCAAGCCTGGGTGAGGGATCGTTCTGGCTCAAAGAGAGGCGCTGGGACACATTCTACATGGGGTATATCGATGGCGCGTGGCGAAGCCTAAGTACCGGTGGGTCGCCCCAAGCTCCAGGTGCCTCAGGGGAAGAGCAGCCCATCATGCCCGACTATGAGGTCAACGTCGTCCGGCCCGTCATGAAGGGCCTGTTTGGCATGGGGCAGTACACACGATTCTTCAAGCCACAAACGCACCCCCTGCCCTTTTCGGATGACACCTGCTACGAGTATCGAGTCACGGAGATCAGCTACGGGCATAACGGGTTCATGATGTCGAATTCGATTGCGCTCAACGGCGGCGACTACCTGGAGTTCGCCAGCCAGATTAAGGAGTACTACACCATGCGCGCGTTCGCAGACGAATGGAACGCCGCCGGATACGGACATATCGAGTACCGGAAGGCAAGCGCCCCGGGTGGCTGGATGAGCCTTTCTGGTGCCCTTAAGACGGGCCTTGATCTCACCACTCCCGTGATCCGTATGACCTTCCCTTCGGGGCTTGTTGTCGTCGTGAATCACTCCTCGGTTACAGTGAATGAGGGGGGGCAGCAGATTCCTCACAACGGTTGGAGCGCCGCTAATCCGAGCACCGGATTCGTGAATAGCTCTATTTTAGACCCCCTCACCGGAGGCCGCGTGGATCGGGTGGTTTGTGCGGACTTCACCATGGTGGATGGCAATGGGGCCAGCATCGACTTCGGAGCGGGCATCGGCGTGCATCCAAACCTTTGGGTGAATATCTTGAGTCCGGCAAAAGTCCTGACCGAGGAGCTCAACGGTGACATCACCGTTCAATAAGCGGCTAATAGGGAATCGTGGCGAGGTAATTCTGGAGGGGACCCTTACTTCCCGCGGATCCGCATTCCGTCTGGAGCGAGACAGGCGTAGAATAAAGAGCTCCCGCCCCTTCTCCTCCAGCTCAAAGCCTCTCAATCCCCATGCGTTCAATCCGCCTCATTGGAGTCGCTCTCGCCTGCCTCACCGCTACTTCCTGCATCTCCCAGGCTAAGTACGACGACGCCGTCAACACAGCCCAAATGTACCAGCGTTCGGCCCATGACAACGCGGAGTACATCGCTCAACTCCAGGCGGAGAACGCCTCCCTGAAGGGCGCGATGGAGAACAATCCAATCATTATTGAGGGTGTGGTTGACGCCGCCTATACTGCGGATATCGATGCTCGCCTCGCATCTCTTCGGAACCTACTTGCGGGGACTGGGCACAGCTCCGATGAGGTCACTTTGCTCGAGGTGGAGGGCGGCTACGGTTTCAGCATGAGCGATTCGGTGCTGTTCTCCTCGGGTTCCGCTCAAATCTCGAGTGATGGGCAGGCTTTGCTCACGGAGATGGCGAAGACGATCGGAGCGGGGGCTTACGAGCGCCTCTGGATTCGCGGCCACAGCGATAGCGACAAGGTCACGAAGCCAGCCACCCTCAAGCTCTATCCCAAAGGCAACTTGCAGTTGTCGGCTGACCGCGCTTTAGAGGTCGCCGCGATCCTCTCCGAAAGAGGCGGCCTCGACATGGCCAAAATGGCTATAGCGGGACTTGGATCTAGCCTCCCCGTAGCCTCGAACGAGACGAATGAAGGCAAGAGTGCCAACCGTCGCGTTGAAATTTTTGTGATCGAAGATCAGACCGCGGGCGAATAGTCGCTCGTCGGTTACGTCCGGCGCGGATGGGGCCGGCGGGCACATGGCTATAGCGTCTATGGGAAACTTATCGCAAGGACAAAGGCACGGGCTCAAGGCCTTCGCCATAGCTTCGCTGCTCTCGATGGGCTTGCATTCTTGTGGGAATCCAATCGAGGCGAAATCGGGACTGTTGGACAAACTCGAACAGCTCGAGTTTGTTCCGACGGGTGAGGTCAATAGCCGCACCTTGCTTCAAGCTGGCTATTTCGCGGGAACGACGGTCTCGCTACTTGTGGACCGCTTCGAGGCAACGCGCTCCGATCTAGCAAGAGCGGGATTCCAATCTCCAGCGGAGCGTGGCTGGGCGGGCATAGAGGGCTGGGACGGCGGTAGCTTGAACGAGACAGGCGCGTGGCCGGCTTGCATGGATTTCGTGGAGGCTCAGGCTTATGCCGCGGCGAGCGGGATGCGGTTACCGACAACAAGTGAGTGGATTTACATTGCGGCGGGCCGGCTCGGGCATAGGTATCCGTGGGGTCATACTTGGCAGAAGTCCGTGGCGAATACCATGGGACTCGGACTCGACCGGCCACTTCCCGTCGGCACCTTTGAGGGTGGTCGCGGGCCGTTTGGTACCTATGATCAAATCGGGAATCTGTGGGAGTGGACGCGAGATTGGGTTCCAGGGCTAGGCGACCCATTTGGTGCGGGCGCAGGGTTGCCGGCCGCTGGAGAGGAGTCCCCTTATGTTTCCGCTTTGGGCGGCTCGTTTTCGTCGAGACAGCGGCCACTCTTTTGGGATGCGGAGGCACCTTTGAGTTTCAACGCCCTGACCCTTACACGCACGCATCAGTCCCAGGAGGTTGGGGCACGCTGTGTCGCTGAGGCGCGGGAGTACCTACTTCAGGTGGGAGGCGATCTCGGAGATAGCCCCTCTTCTGCAAGGCGCTTGCGCGCAATCGGGGCGCGTTGGTACTCGACGGGGGAAGGGGATGCGATGGCCCTCTTGGAGAGCCTTGCCCATCTTGACCGTAAGACCATGGGATTCCAATTCCTGCTAGAGGGAGCGCGACAATGACTTTTAGAAGACCACCCTGGAAGAGCTTCAAGGAGGCACTTGCCGCAGAGGGCTTCCACCCCTCCAAGCGGTTTGGCCAGAATTTTTTGTTGGATGAAAACACAGCTGCGGCGATTGTTGCGGACGCGGGCGTGAAGCCGGGAGACTTCGTCCTAGAGGTCGGAGTTGGATGCGGATTCTTGAGTGTTCAGCTACTTGGTGCCGGCGCGCGTTTGCTTGGTATTGAAATCGATCGTCGCCTCTTTGGGATTGCTTCGGAGTTTCTTGAGCCTCTTGCGCCGGACTCTCCCGGTGGTTCTTTGGAGTTGGTGCGAGCCGATGCGCTTGCGAAGAAGCGCGCCATTGCGCCGGAGATTCTGGAGCGCATTCCCGCGAATAGCGACTGGCACCTTGTCAGCAACCTTCCCTATTCGGTTGCGTCTCCGGTTTTGGTCTCCCTGTCTCGATTGCCCAATCCACCACGCGTGATGACGGCCCTGATTCAAACGGAGGTGGCCGAACGGATCGTCGCGAGTCCCGGAACCTCGGCGTGGGGAGGCCTCACGGCCAAGTTGGGCTTACTCTATGACGCGCGCCTCACTCGTCGTGTGGGAGCCGGTCTCTTTTGGCCTCCGCCCAAGGTGGAGAGCGCCGTAGTACGCCTCGAGCTCAAAGAAAGTCGTCCAACGATCGAGCAGCTGGAGAAAACGGACCGCCTTATCGAAGCGCTATTCCAAGCCCGCCGAAAAACCCTACGCGCCGTGCTCGGTCGTGTACTCGACTCCAAAGATGACGCAGTCCAGGCGCTGGAAACCATCGGCATCGACCCCAATGCCCGCGCAGAAACACTTGACCTCATACAACTCCAGACGCTCGCAATAGCCGTTTCTCGTTAGTGCGTTAGCGCGCGGGGCGCGAGGGGGGGGGGAGTTGGGCGCGCGTGGCGCGGGTGGGGAGCTTTGCTTGAGCCGTCCGGTGGCCTTGTCGGTACGGGGGGCATC